>DAHUXZ010000010.1 GCA_027315455.1 Thermoplasmata archaeon
CGCCGCCGGCGCCGGGGGCGGCGGAATGGGCCGCTCCCCGCCGTCGCGACGGGGCCGGTCGTCGCGCCGGCCCTGGGGCGGCCCCATCGGCTCGCCCCGCTCGTCCATCGGGGCGCGCGAGGCGCCCGTCGACTCGAACCCGGTCATCTCGAGGTACTGGTTGATCGGGATCTTGTTCCGCAGGCACTTCACGAGCTGCTTCTGGGTGAGCTCCTCGACCTCGCTGCCGCGCGGCGCGCGCGCGACGAAGTCGAGGTCCATCGTCTGGAGCATCTCGCGCAGGATGAGCTCCCCCGCGCGGTCGCCGTCGGTGAACGCCGTGACCGTCTTGCCGCGCGAGAGGTCCTTGACCGTCTGGGGGACGCTCGTCCCCTCGACCGCGATGACGTTCTTGATCCCGCACCGCAGCAGGTTGAGCACGTCCGAGCGCCCCTCGACGACGATGAGCGCGTCGGCCTGATCGACGTTCGGGCCGGCGGGGAGGTGCTCGGGCCCGTAGCTGGTGATCTCCTCGACCTGGACCGCCTTGCGGACGGACTCGGTGAGGTCGAGCCCGACCCCCTTCGACTCCTCCTGGAGCTTGCCGAGGATCTCCTTCGCGCGCTCGACGACCTTCTGGCGCTTCGAGATGCGGATATCCTCGACGCTGATAACCTCGATGCGGGCCCGGCACGGGCCGATCCGGTCGACGGTCTCCAGCCCGCTGGCGAGGATCGCGGTCTCGACCTGGTCGAGCGACGACGGGATCAGGATCTCGCCCTCGCTCTTGCCCTTGCGGGAGTCGATGTTGACCTCGATGCGGCCGATCCGGCCGGATTTCTGCAGGTCCCGGAGATCGAGCTCGTCCCCGAGAAGCCCCTCGGTCTGGCCGAAAACGGCGCCGACGACGTCGGGCTTGTCGATGACTCCATCGGCGGCGATGCGGGCTTTGATCTGGTACTTGGCGGCGTTAGGGTCGCTGGTCATGGTGGTTGTTCCTCCGTGGAAGTGACGGGGAGGTTCTCCCCGGCCCCGCGGAGACGTTCAGAAGTTCAGCGCCGCCAATGGCCGTTCGTCGCGTCGCGGACACACCGAGCCAAGCCGTGGGAAAGCATGAATCGTGAATCCATGAGACGTGCGGACACGGGGCGTCGACCTCCTTCCGTCTCCGGGAAGCCCTTCAACGCAACGGAGCCCGGCAGCCTATTTAAGCGTGAACGCGCCGTGCGCCGGTCTCGCACGCCGGAGCCCATAGCCCGGCCGCGTCGGCGCACACGGTCCGGGGAGGCGCCGCGGGTCGCCCCGGTCCGAGAAGAGGGACTTTATATCGGTGCCCGCTACGCCGGCCCGGAGTCACCGCAACATGCCCCGACGCGCGTCCGCCCCGCCGGTCCCGCAGACGGAACCGGAGGCGAATCCCGTGGCGCCGCTCCCAGAAGACGACTTTGTGGCGTCGCTCAAGCACGAGCTCGAGAAGACGCAGAAGAGCGCGACGGAGAAGGGAGGGGAGGACCTATCGCACCGGGCCGAGCTCAACAAGCGGCTCCTCCAGGACCTTTGGGAGGTCCACAACCAGTTCGAGGAGATCTCCGTCCATCTCACGATCGACCCGTCCCAGACGCTCTTCGCGACGTTCGTCGAGTACCCGATGAAGTGGACGTTCCGCGACGCGTTCGACTTCGGGGCCGTGAAGACGATCGAGCTCCACGACCGGACCCCCGGCTGGCTGGGCGAGACGCTCCGGTTCTGGTACTACAAGACCCCGGAGGGCAAGCCCCACCTCCGCGCGATCTTCGAGTGGAGCGACGGCGAGAGCTACCACCGCTACACCGGCTGGATGCGGATGATGAGCCAGGCCGTCCTCTATGACGCGCCCGAGACGTCGGTGAGCCTGCACGACCTCCACCAGGTGCTCAAGGACGTCGTCGTGAAGTGGTACGCCTCCCACATCGACCGGTCCGCCGACGCGTTCATCGCCCACCTGAAGGAGAAATACCCGAAGGGCGCGAGCTACGCGAAGGAGACGTACCGGTCGTAGCGCCGCGCCGGCCCGCCCGCCGCCGGACCAACTCTTGAAATAGCGCACGCCCCCTCGTCCCGCGTCGGGCCCGCATGGGCCCTCGGGGGGCCTTATTGGAGCCCCGGGGACCGGGCGACGCCCGAGGATCAGCGTTGCGCGAGCACCTCGTGGCGTACTTCCGGGCGCACCACAAGCTCGTGGAGGCCGGAGCGCTCCAGCGCATCCTCGAACGCCCGCATCCCCTCGACCTCTCGCGGCGCGTCATCGACGTGGCCGGCCCGTCCGAGCCGATCATCACTCTCGAAATGGTCGATCGCGCCCTCGAGGAGGAGGGTCTCCGTTCCGCCCCCTCTCCCGCGCCCGTGCATCGGTCGCCACCGACCACGCCGGCCGCCGGCCCCATGTCGGCGGTGCTCGTCCCACCGATCGCCGCTGCGGCCCGTACCGTTCCGGCGTTCACCCTCCTCGCGGAGGGGTTCATCGAGCCGGCGTCCACCCGGCCTCCCCTCGAGGCGTACGAGGGCCTCTTCGCCTACCGCTTCCGCACGCTCGCCCGCATGCTGCGCGGTCGCCCCGAGCTCACGGGGGCGGTCCCGGTCGCCGAGCTTCCCCGCACCGAGCGCGCGGGCGCGGTCATCGTGATGATCGATGAGGTGCGCCAGACCGCCGAGAAGCACCACCTCATCCTGAAGGTCGAGGACGAGAGCGGCTCGGCCGAGGTCCTCGTCCCGCGCGATTCGGCGGTCGCCCGGCAGACCTTCCTTCCGGACGAGGTCGTCGGGCTCACGCTCAATTTCGGACGCGAGCGCGCGCGCCTTCCGAGGGTCGTCTCGGTCCACCGTCCCGACATCCCGGTCTCCCGAGCGCTCGGCCGGGCGGCGCGGCCGACGCGGGCGCTGTTCCTCTCGGATCTGCATATCGGCAGCCGATCGTTCCTCTCGGACGCGTGGGGCGAGCTCATCGGCTTCCTCCGGGGGGAGGGACCCCGCGCGGAGGTCGCCCGGTCGATCGACCATGTCGTCATCGCGGGGGACCTCGTCGACGGGATCGGGATCTACCCGAACCAGGAACGGGACCTCGCGATCAAGGACGTCTTCGAGCAGTACGCCGAGCTCGGCCGGCGGCTCGCGGAGCTGCCGCCCCGCCTCAACGTGGTCGTGATCCCGGGGAACCACGATGCCGTCTGCCCGGCCGAGCCGCAGCCCGCGCTCCCCCCCCAACTGGGGCGCGGCCTCCCGTCCAACGTGCGGATGGTGGGCAACCCCTCGACCTTCGCGCTGGAGGGCGTCGTCGTGGAGGCGTACCACGGCCGAAGCTTCGACGACCTCATCCCGGCCCTGCCGGGGCTGACGTACGCCCGTCCCACGGAGGTGATGAAGCGCATGCTCGCGATGCGCCACCTCGCACCGATCTACGGCGGGCGGACGCCCCTCGCCCCGCTCGCGAGGGATGGGCTCGTCATCGATCCCGCGCCCGACATCCTCGTGACGGGCCATGCCCACACCTACGGGGTCGACCAGTACCGGGGCGTGCTCCTCCTCAACGTCTCGACCTGGCAGGCCGAGACCGAGTACCAGCGGATGCGCAACATCTCGCCGGTCCCCGCGCACGCTGCCGTCGTGGGCCTCCACGACCTCTCCGTGGAGACCCTCGATTTCGAGGACGGTCCGCCCGACGCGAGGCCGGTGGCGTGACGCCGTACCCCATGGACCCCGTCGACGCGACGGGGCCGATGCGTCTCGTCCTGTGCGCCTTCGCCACGCCGGCCGACGCGGACCGGGCGATCGAGCGCGTCCTGTCCGCCCGGCTGGCCGCCTGCGCGAACGCGCTCCCGATCCGTTCGCGCTACTGGTGGAAGGGCCGTCTCGAGTCGGCGGAGGAGACCCTCGTCCTGTTCAAGACCGTCCCGAAGCGGGTCGGGGCGCTCTTCCGGGCGCTCGAGGCCGGCCACGGCTACGAGGTCCCGGAGATCCTCGAGCTCGACGTCCCGCGGGTCCACCCCCCGTACCTGGGCTACCTCGCCGCCACGATCGACGCGGACGCTCCGCCGCTCCCGCTCGGCGGCGGGCGGGCCCCGGCTAGGCGTCGGCGATCACCGCGAGGCCCGGGAGCTCGAGCCCCTGGACGAACTCGAGGGCGGCTCCGCCCCCGGTAGAGATGTACTGGAACGCGCCGTCGACGCCGAGATCGGCGGCGATCCGGGCGCTGTCGCCCCCGGCGCAGACGTGGTAGCCCGCCAACCCGGTGAGGCCCGCGAGCACCTCGCGGGTCCCGGCGGCGAACCGCCGGTCCTCGGCGCGGCCGAGGGGGCCGTTCCAGAAGACGGTGCGCGAGCCGCGGAGCTCCGCGTAGAACCGGTCCCGGGTCCTCGGGCCGATGTCCCGCGCGATCGCCCCTTCCGGGACTTCGCCGGCGCCGCAGGCCTGCGCGTCGGCGGCGCCGGGGACCTCGATGAGCCAGTCCTCCGGGAGCACCACCCGGGTGCCGGCCGACTCGGCCCGCTCGGCGAACCGCTCGAGCGCCGCGTCGAGCCCCGTCTCCACGGCCGTCGCCCCGAGGTGCGCCCCGGTCCGGGCGAGGAACGGGAAGGCGAGCGCCCCGCCGATGAGGAGCGCATCGGCCCGGCCGAGGAAGCTCTCGAGGAGGGGCAGCTTGTCGGCGACCTTCGCCCCGCCGAGCAGGACGACGTACGGGCGCTCCACCCCTTCGCGCAGGCGGCTCAGCTCCCGGACCTCCCGTTCGACGAGGAAGCCGATGCACGACGGGAGGCGTCGCGGAACGCCGACCGTCGAGGCATGGGCGCGGTGCACGGAGCCGAACGCCTCCTCGACGAAGACCTCCCCGAGCTGGGCGAGCTGGGTCGCGAAGGCGGGGTCGTTCGCCTCCTCCCCGGGATGGAAGCGCAGGTTCTCCAGGAGGAGGAACTCGCTGTTCTGGAGCCGCGCGGACGCCTCGATGGCATGGATCCCCACGGCGTCCTCCGCCAGGGGGACCGGTCGCCCGAGGAGGCTCGATAGGCGGCGCGCGACCGGCCGCAGCGAGAGGTGCGGATCCCTCCGACCCTCGGGCCGGCCGAGGTGGGACATGAGGATCGTCCGTGCCCCCGCCGTCTCAAGGTGCCGGAGGGTCGGGAGCGCCTCGACGATGCGCCGGTCGTCGGCCACCGTTCCGTCGGCGGTGAGCGGGACGTTGAAGTCCACCCGCACGAGGACCCGGCGGCCGTGCACGGCCGCGTCCCCGACGCTGCGCTTCGGCATCATCGGCCCGCGGGAGGTGCACGGCGGTAAGAACGTTGTGCCGGGCGCGGGCCCGTGACGGTGGATCGCCGACGCGCGCGGGCCGCGCGCTCGCGCAGACGGATGCGCCGGAGCGCCCGTCGCGTGGCGGGAAGGCGGAGCCCGTGGCGGGCTCCGACCCGAACCAAGGCCCCGGAGATCGACCCGATCTCGGTCGGGTGCCCGCGGTCGAGGTCCTGGAGCATGCTCGAGCGATTGCGCGCCGTGGCCCGCAGGACCCGGTCGAGATCGCGGTCCGCCTCCGCGTCCGGGAACCGGAAGCCCTCCGCGCCGGCGACGGCCTGGGCCTCGCGCAATAGCCGTCGGGCCTCGTCGCGCAGGGGGGGACGAAGGAGGGCCCCGTTCCGCACCGCGTGATCGGCGGTCACGGGATTGACGGCGGCATTGACGAGGACCTTCCGCCAGACCTCCCGAGCGAACCGGGGGGCCCGTCGGTGGGCGAACCGCGCGTCGGCGACGACCCGTTCCAGGAGCCGGAGGGCCGGCCCGGAGGCGGGAGTCGGGTCCGCGGGGAGGACGATCTCCCCCTCGCCGGCGTGGACGATGCGGCCGGGACCGGCGAACGTGACCCCGAAGGAGGTGATCCCCCGGACGACCCACCGTTCGGCGTGCGGCCAACCGGCGTCCGTGAGCCCCGCCCGCGCGAGCGCCTCGATCCCGAGGCCGTTCTGGATGAGGAGCACCGGGACCGGTGACCGGAACCGGCGCGCCACGGCGCGCGCCGCCCGGCGCAGCGCGCGCGCCTTCACGGTCAGGACGACCGCGTCGGCCCGGGCCCCGGCCGGAAGTCGCGTGGCGGCTTTAACCCGGAACCGACCCGTGGTCCGCCCGTCGACCCGCAGGCCGTGCCCGGAGATCGCCCGGGCATGGGCGGGCCGGGCGATGAGCAGAACGGCGTGCCCGGCCGTGGACAGACGGGCCCCGAACAGCGAGCCGACGGCCCCCGCGCCGAAGACGACGATCCGCACGCCGGAGCCTCAGGACAGGCGCCGGACGAGGTCGGCGAGGCGGCCCGGCCCCCTCCAATCGCGGCGGAGGACCGCGAGGAGCCCTTCGTAGTAGTGGACCTGCTCCAGGGCGAGCCGGACCTGCTGGGCCAGGTACTCCTCCTCCCGGGCGAGCCGCTGCATCTCCGCCTCCGCGTGGTCGCGGGCGGCGACGAGCGCCTGGTGCCTATCGAGGAGGGATGCGGGGCTCGGTCGACGCATGGGATTGGATGCCGGAAGGTCGGCGGCCCGTCGAGTCGAGGATCGCGTCGGAGTAGGTCGTGAGTCGGCTGAGCTCGGACTTGATGCGGCGCATCCGCTTCTGGAGCCGTGCGCGGCTTTCCCGGACCTCGCTCAGCGACTTTTCGAGCAGCGCGAGGCGGCGCCGCCACTTGTCCCGCTCCTGCACGCTCAGGAGGACCGCCTCGACGTCCATCGTGCGAACCCCGACCGGTGGACCGGGGAATGAAGGTTTCGACGGACCGGCGGGGGAGCGTCCGGGGGGCCGGAGGGGCCGGGGCGCCGCGTGCGGGCAGCGTTAAACGCCCGCTCGGTTCCCACGTCGGGCGAGGAAGGGATCATGGCTGCGGTGGGAAAGGTCGTCGTGCTCGGCGCCGGGTCCGTCGGGGGAACGCTCGCGCAGCGCCTCGCGGAGGCGGACCTCGCGGAGGAGGTCTGCCTGATCGACATCGTCGAGGGGCTGCCGCAGGGCAAGGCCCTCGATATCCAGGAGTCCGCCCCCATCCTCGAATTCTCCACCCGCGTGACGGGGTCGACCTCGCTGGAGGCCCTCGCGGGGGCGGATGTGGTGGTCGAGACGGCCGGGCTCGCCCGAAAGCCCGGCATGAGCCGCTCGGACCTCCTCGAGAAGAACGCCGCCATTTTGAAGACCCACGCGCTGGCGGTCCGCGCGCACGCCCCGAAGGCGGTCGTCCTGGTCGTCACGAATCCCGTCGATGTCATGGCCTTCTGGTTCCGCGAGGTGAGCGGGTTCCCCGCCGCCCGCGTCTTCGGCGAATCGGGCACCCTCGACACCGCCCGGTTCCGCACGTTCGTCGCGGCCGAGCTCCATGTCGCCCCGCGCGACGTGACCGGCTTCGTCCTCGGCACCCACGGCGACACCATGGTGCCGCTGCTCTCCCTTACGAGCGTGGCGGGGGTCCCGCTCTCCCAGCTGCTGCCGGGCGACCGCCTCCGGGCCATCGTCGAGCGGACCCGCAAGGGCGGCGGCGAGATCGTCGAGCTCTTGAAGACCGGGAGCGCCTACTACGCCCCGTCGGCATCCCAGGCCGAGCTCGTCCGGTCCGTCGCGCTCAACGAGCACCGTCTCCTCCCGGTCACGGCGCACCTCACGGGGGAGTATGGCCTCCGCGACCTGTACATCGGGGTGCCTGCGCTCATCGGCCGGGCGGGCGTCGAGCGGGTCGTCGAGGTGCCGGTGACGGCCGAGGAGCGCGCGGCGTTCGACGCGAGCGTCGCGGCGGTGCGCGCCGACCTCGCGGTCCTGGCCCGCCTGCCGCGGACGGCGTAGGCCGCGTCGCGGGCGCCGGCGACCGCCGGCACCTTCCGCTGGAGGGTCACCTTCATCCGCCGGCCGCTCGTGCTACGGTCGGAGAGAGCACTACGCCGTCCGCCGGTGCGGTCCCGGGCACTCCCGCGTTGTTCCCGTACCGGGTTCGACCGGGGCAGGAGCCGATCCTCCGGGCGATCACCGAGCTGACCCAGCGCGGCGGGGCCCTGCTCCTCGACGCGGCCCCCGGCTCGGGGAAGACGGTGGCGGCGCTCGCTCCCCTCCTCGAGCACGCCGAGGCCGAGAACCATCGCGTCCTCTACCTCGTCCGGACCCACGCCCAGGAGGTCCAGGTCCTGAGCGAGATCCGTGCCATCTCCCACCGGCTCGACCACCCGGTGCTGGCGCTCGGGCTCGAAGGGCGCCAGCGCCGGTGCTTCCTCCTCGAGGGGATCGCCGAGATGAAGGGGGCGACCGCCGAGGAGCACGGGAAGCTGTGCGCCGACCGACGGCGGGCGACGGAGCGCTCGTTCGAGGAAGGGGCGCACCTCGACCCGCCGTCCGAGCTCCCCGAGGGGGCCGCCGTCGACCTCACCGACCTGGACGGCTGCGCCTACTACGCGCGCGTCCTCCAGGCCGACCTCGACGCCCTCGCGGACCGGTTCGCGACGCGCCACCCGAGCCCGCGCGAGTACGACGAGTTCTGCCGGTCGGAGAACCTCTGTGCCTACGAGCTCGCCAAACGGCTCGTCCCGCGCGCGCGCGTCATCACGGCCCCGTACGCCTTCTTCTTCCACCCGCACATCCGGGCCTCCCTTCTGCAGTGGATGGGGGTCTCGCTCGCGGAGGTCGACCTCGTCATCGACGAGGCGCACAACATCCCCGACCAGCTCCGGGACCTCGCCACCGTCGCCCTCCCGCTCGAGTCGGTCCGCCGGGCGCGGGCCGAACTGCTCGAGCGGGGGGACCTCGAGCTGGCGGACGGACCGGGCGCCGCCCGCTTCCTCGAGGTCGTCGCCCAGGTCATCGACCGGCTCGCCGAGGCGCTCGGGGCGGAGGAGGACGCGATCCTCCCGCCGAACGCGTTCGAGGACGCCCTGCTCTCCGAGATCGGCGGGACCTCCCACCGCCTCGACACGTGGCTGGGGACCCTGGCCGGCTGGGGGGAATCGCTCCGCGAGGAGCGCCGACGGCAACGGCGCCTCCCCCGCTCGTGGGCGCACACCGTCGCCCTCACCCTGCTCTCCTGGCCCCAGCTCGAGCCGCCCGGCTACGTCAAGGTCATCACCCGGCAGCCGCGCCGCGCCCTCGAGGCCTATGCGCTCGATGCGAGCGGGCCGGCCGAGGCGGTCCGGGCCGCTCACCTCTCGGTCCACCTCTCCGGGACCCTCGCCCCCCTCGAGGAGTACCGGGACGCGCTCGGCCTCGGCGAGACGGCCCGTCTGTTGAGCGTCCCGTCGCACTTCCCGCCGGAGCACCGGCGCCTCCTGTTCGACCCCGAGCTCACCACGCGGTTCGAGGAGCTGCGCAACGACCCGTCCCTCCTCCCCCGGCTCGCGGACCGGCTCGCCGAGATCCTCCAGTCGCTTCCCGTCAAGACGGCGGTCTTCTTCCCGAGCTTCGAGCTGCTCGAGCGGATCCTCGCGGCGGGCCTCGGCTCGATGCTCCCCCCCGGCGCGGTCGTCGAGTCGCGGCGGCTGTCGATGGGCGACCTGTGGCGTTCCGTCGAGGGGTTCAAGAAGGACCCCGGGGGGAGCGTGCTGCTCGGCGTCACCGGCGGGCGGATCTCGGAGGGGATCGACTTCCCCGACGAGGAGCTCGAGGCCGTCGTGGTCGTGGGGATCCCCTACCCCCGGCCCTCGGCGAAGCGCGAGGCGCTGCGGCGGTTCGTCGACGCGCGCACCGGCAAGGGCTGGGCGTACTGCCACGAGGCGCCGGCCCAGCGGGCCCTCCTCCAGGCCCTGGGACGACTGATCCGGTCCGAGAACGACCGCGGGATCGGGATCGTCGTCGACCGTCGCGCCCCCACCTTCTCCGCGGTCCTCCCCGGCCTCGAGCCGCTCGGCGACCTCGAGGCGACGGCCCGCGCCTTCTACGGGCGCCGGACCCGCTGGACCGCCCCGCCCGTGGCGGCGGGCGCCGACCCCCCAAAACACTAAGGGGCCGCCGGGGGGTGGACCGGCCGTGATCATCACCCGCACGCCCCTCCGGGTCAGCTTCGCCGGGGGGGGGACCGACCTCCCGTCGTTCTACCGCCAGCACGGGGCGGGGGCGGTCACCTCGGCGGCGATCGACAAGTACATCCACGTCCTCGTGAACGACAAGTTCGACCGGGCGATCCGGGTCGCCTACACCCGCACCGAGAACGTCGAGCGGGTGGACGACCTCCAGCACGGTCTCGTCCGGGAGGCGATGCGCCTCACGGGCGTCACCGAGGCCATCGAGATCCACACGATCGCGGACATCCCCGCCGAGGGGACCGGGCTCGGCTCGTCCTCCACCCTCACGGTGGGCCTCCTCAACGCGCTCTACGCCTACCGCGGCGTCCTCAAGGAACCGGCCGAGCTCGCCGAAGAGGCGTGCCGGATCGAGATCGACATCCTCGGCGGGACCCTGGGCAAGCAGGACCAGTACATCGCCGCGTACGGCGGGGTCCAGTACTTCGAGTTCCGCGATGACGAGAGCGTCGCGGCCCGGCCGATCCCGCTGTCCAGCAGCGGGCGGGAGGCGCTCGGAGACCACCTGTCGCTGTTCTACACCGGCATCACCCGCCAGGCCCAGGAGATCCTCAAGCGCCAGGACGCGCGCACCGAGGAGAACCGCGCGTCGCTCGTCGCCATGCGCGATCTGGCCCGCTCGAGCCGCGACGCGCTCCTCGCCCACGACTGGCCCCGGCTCGGCGCCCTGCTCGACGAGGGCTGGCGGCTCAAGCGGGAGCTCTCCCCGGGGATCACCAACCCCGAGATCGACCGGGCCTACGCCCAGGCGAAGGCCGCCGGCGCCTACGGGGGCAAGATCACCGGCGCCGGCGGCGGCGGCTTCCTCCTCGTCCTGCACTCGCCCGGGCAAAGGCATCAAATAGAGACCGCCCTCTCGCCGATGAAGCGGCTACCGGTACGCGTGAGCGCCGAGGGATCCCAGGTCGTGGTCGTGAGGCGGTGAGTCCGGTGGCCGAGCCGATCGCGGGCTACGTCCGCCGGTACGTCGAGGAGACCCACAGCGCGCTCGCCGACCCGTACCTCGCCGAAGGGATCGCGCGCATCGTCCCCGTGCTGCTCACCGCCCGCGAGGCGGAGCGGACGATCTTCTTCTTCGGCAACGGGGGGAGCGCCTCGACGGCCTCCCATCTCGTCTGCGACATCGGCAAGGCGACGATCCGCGGCGATGGCCGCCGGTTCCGGTGCGTCGCGCTCAACGACAATGTCGAGAGCCTCACGGCGTGGGCCAATGACGCGGACTACTCGCGCGTCTTCGCCGAGCAGCTGCGGAGCCTCGCCTCCCCGGGGGACGTCGCATTCGGGATCAGCGGCAGCGGCAACTCCCCGAACGTCCTCAAGGCGATGGAGACCGCGCGGGCCCTCTCGCTCACCTCGATCGGGCTCACGGGGATGGGCGGAGGGAAGCTGAAGGCGCTCGTCGACATCCCCGTCGTCGTCCCGTCGAACAACATGCAGCACATCGAGGACGTCCACCTGCTCATCTGCCACCTGCTCACCTCGTACCTCCGGGACGAGGCGCCGCACTCCGCGCCGCCGCGATGACGGTGCGGGTCCGCGACTACATGATCCTCGAGGTCGAGCACCTCGAGGAGACGACGACCGTCGGCGAGGCGATCGACCGGCTGACGCGCAGCCGCCACCACGGGCTCCCCGTCACCGACCGGGCCCTCCGGCTCGTCGGCTTCGTCAGCGCGAAGGAGCTGTTGAGGAACGCGGGCCACCGCGAGACGCGCCTCAGCGAGATCATCCGGCCCGGGACCTACACCGCGACCCCGGAGATGGCGCTCGACGACGTGGCGCGGATCATGTTCCGCTTCGGGCTGCGCGACCTGCCCATCACCGACGACGCCGGCCGGCTCTGCGGCGTCGTCTCGAACCTCGACATCGTCCGTTCCCACTTCGAGCGGGCGTCGCCGGCGAAGGCCGAGACCCTCCGGGCCCTCCTCTCGGAGCGCTACACTCTCGGGTTCACGGCCCGGCGCGGCCTCGTCCCGATCGCCCGCCTGCGGCCGACACAGTGGAAGGTCTTCGAGGACGAGCTCGAGGGGCGCCGCTACGAGCTCGAGCGGGGGTTCGCCGAGCCGGTGCTCGTCGTGCAGAAGGGGGAGCGCTGGATCCTCGTCGACGGCCACCACCGGGCCCTCGCGGCCCGCGAGATGGGCCTCACCCAGCTGCAGGCGTTCATCCTCACCTGCGACAAGCCCCTCGAGTTCGCCGGGCTCGAGACGGGGTTCGAGCGACTCGCCCGGGACCACCACCTCGAGACGCTCGACGACATCGAGATCGACCGCGCGTCGCACCACCCCCTGATCGAGGTGACGACCCAGCTGCTCCGGCGCTTCGATCCCGAGGACGGACGGTCCTCCGGCCCGGCCCCCGAGCTGTAGACGCGGCGCGGCCGCGGCCCGATCAGCGCGGGCCCGGCGGCCGCCGGTACCAGTAGCGGTAGGCGTCGACGAACCCGAGGCCGGCGTAGAGGGCGCGGGCCGGGGCGTTGTCCTCGACGACCTGGAGATACGCGCGGCGCCCTCCGCGCGCGGCGCCCCAGGCGAGGAGGTCCCGCATCAGGCCGAGGCCGATCCCCCGCCGACGGCGGTCGGCGCGGACGACCACGTCGAAGATCCCCAGCCATCCGCGCTCGAGGACCCCGAGGGCGCACGCGACGAAGACCCCCGACTCCTCGCGCCCCACGAAGACGTGCTCGGGGACGATCGCCTCCATCAGCTGCCCGTGGACGCTGGCGTGCGCCGGGGGTAGGCCGTTCATCCCGGCGACCGCAGTGAGCCAGCCGGTGGTCGGCCGCTCCTCGAAGCGGGTCTCCCCCGCGGTCGGGCGGGGGTCCGGCACGATGGGCCGGGTCATGACCGAGGTCTCCGCCTCCCGAAGATAGCCCCGTTCCGCGAGCCAGCCGTCGAGCTCGGGCGGCTCGGCGGCCGGGCTCAGCTTGAAATTCGGGGGGAGCCGGGCCGCGGCGAACCGTCGCTCGCACTCCTCCACCTTCTCCCCGAGCGAACGACGACCCCTCCCGAGCGGCACGACCGAATTGGACCGCCGGGTGTAGCCGCCGGCGAAGCGGACCACCCACCCGTCGAACAGCCACGTCGCGAGCGCGGGCCAGGCGTTCAGCGAGAGCTCTTCGACCTCCGAAGCCGCGCGACGGCCGGCCGGTGCGATCTCCACGGCGATGCGCCGGCTCGGTCGAGGCGCTCCGACCCATACCGGCGCGCCCCCCGAGCCCGTCGGAGGGATCCCGGGAGGCGCCGGTGAGCGGCCGGAGCCGTGGCCGGCCCCCGGCCCCGGGCCGGAGCCGGGCGCCTCACGATCTCGCGGGACCGTACGCGGCTCGCCGGCGCCCCGGGGTCGCGGCGCCCCACGCCCAAGCCGGTGGGAGCCTTCCGGGCCGGTGTACGTACACTCAGGTTATCAACCGCCCCCCGGTCGACCGACCGTCCTGAATGAGCGCCCCCCGTCGGCCGCCGGTCCCGGCCCGCAAGGGCCGTCGACTGCCGGCACTCCTGATCGTCCTCGGTCTAGCGCTGTCCGCGCTCGGCGCCCTGATCCCGGCCCTTCCCCCGGCCGATCTCTCGCCCGGGGCCCGCGCGCTGGCCTCCGGAACGCCGCCGGGCGGGTCGGCCGCGGCGGTGAACCTCACCGTCAATCTGACGGATCTCCCGTCGTTCGACCCGCATTCCCTCAACGCCCCGGCGGGGGCGGTCGTCCACTTCACGTTCGCGAACGTGGGAGCGTACCCGCACACCTTCACCCTCTCCGACACCCCGAACGTCGTCCTCGCGGCGAACCTCACGCCCGCGCGCCTCGCGGGGTTCTTCGCTGCGAACGGCTCGTTCGTCAACGTTTCCGTGGCACCGGCGACGACCGAGTTCGTGAACTTCTCCGTCCCCTCGGGCGTCGCGGGAGACAGTTTCGAGTTCGTCTCGCTGGTCGCGTACCAGTTCCAGGCCGGGATGTACGGCTTCTTCAACGTCTCCGGCGCGCCGACCGGCCCGGGGATCACCTCCTCCCTGTCGACGACCGACACCTTCCGTTTCGTCCCCTCGGACCTCGGGGTCGCCCCGACGGGATATCCGGCGACGATCGACGTCCTCGTGACCAACGACGGCGCCCTTCCCCACACCTTCACCCTCGATTCCGCCTCGAACAACACCCTGAGCCCCGGCTCCTTCACCCAGTACTTTGCCGCCCATCCCCCGAAGGTCAACGTGAACATCCCGGCGTCCGCCGGCGCGAGCGCATGGGCGAACTTCACCGTCAGTGCCCCGGGGATCTACGAGTTCATCTGCGAGGTGCCGGGACACTTCGCGAACGGGATGTACGGATTCCTCTACGTGGGGGTCGCGCCCCCGGCCAACGCCACGGCTCCCAGCACGGCGCTCGTGCAGGCCGGCGTGCTGCTCGGCGCCGGCTCCCTGCTCGGCGTGGGGGTCGTCCTCGCCGCCGCTGCGGCGTACACGGGCCGGTTCCCCCGGTCGCCCAGCCCTCCGACCCACTGACGGGTCCCGTCACGGCGTACGGGTCCGCCGGTATCTTCTAGCTGGAGCCGGTACCGGATTTCGCGCGACCGGAGACGGTGCGGACGCACCGACCCCCTCCCGCCGCATCCACGATGGAAGCTCGGGGCCCGTTCCACGGACCATCCTCGGTGCGGGCCGCATCGTGGGCCGCCCTCTTCGCGGTCGTGGTCGTCCTCCTCCTGCCCGGACTTCCCGTCGCCCCTGCGGCCGTCGGGCATCCCCCGCCCCGGGTCGGCGGGGCGGGCCGAGCGCCGGCCGTGCCGGGCGGGGCACCGGCGGGTAGGCTCTCCGGCGTCGACCCGGTCGGCCAGCGCGGGATCGATGTGCCCGCGCTCGCCTTGCGCGAGCTGCGCGCGTGGCAGGCCGCGAACCCCGTCGAACCGACCGTTACGCCGACGAGCGGAGCAGCCCCCCTCCCCAGGGCGACGGAGCCCCCCCGCCCGCGGGCGGCCGCCTCGGCCGCGGTGACCGGGCGGGTCTACGACGTCACCTTCGGTCAGCCGATAGCGAACGCGACGGTCTTCCTCACCCCGCTCCTGGGGAGCTGCCAGAACGCGACCTGTTCCGTGAACTCGACCCCGACCGCCACGAACGGCAGCTTCACCCTCGGCGCGCCGGCGGCTGCCTATACGCTCGGGTTCGGCGCCCCGCTCTACCTGGCCAACTCCACCTGGATCACCCTGACCGCGGGCCGCACGCGGAGCGCGGGGATCCTCTTCCTCGTCCATGAGGGGTACGCCGAGGGCGTGGTGGAGGCGGCGATACCGGGCCACCCCCCGCTCGCCGGCGTGAGCGTCACCTCCCTGTCCCGCGACGGGCAGCTAAAAGGCAACCCGACGGTCGTCACCGCGACGAACGGGAGCTTCCGGGTCCCGGTGCCGCCCCTCCCCTCGCAGATCAATTTCGACCCTCCGCTTCCGCCGAACGCATCGATCCCGTCGCCGTACCTCCCGAACGAGACCTACGCGAACGTGACCCCCTACTCCACCGTCGACGTCGGGACCGTCTACCTGGAGGGCGGAGTGGCGGTCAACGCGACCTTCTATGACGAGGGGACCGGGCGCCCGATCGCCACCGATCTGCCGTCACAGCTGAGCGTCTGCCACCGGTCGCCGTCGTTCTGCCTCGCGCCGTTCCTCGACCACGCGGGCCCCAACGTGTCGGGGTGGGGGATTCCCGGGGCGGCCTCGGTCGTCGCCTATGCGATCGGCTACGTCGTGAACTCGACCCCCCTGCCCGACCTCCCCGACACGAACGCGACGGTCGACCTGGGGCGGATCTACCTCGTGCCGATGGGGGCGGCGGAGGTCTCGGCGAACGTCACGGGCGGCGACCCATCCGGAGGGGTCTGGCCGGCCGGCAACGTGAGCGTGGCGGTCTGCACGCTCAACGGCGAGGAGGTGGCGATCCAGGCCGGACCGGGCGGCCCGATGACGATGGGCGACTGCTGGCCGACCGGCTCGGCTCCGGGGGTCGCCCTCACGTTCGCGATCGGATCGACGACGTACGCGCCCGGCCCCCCGCTCCACGATGCGGTCATCCTCAACGCCGTCCCGGCCACGGATTCCCTGCCGCTCGCCTACTCGATGGTCGACCAGTATGCGCCCCGGTTCCCGACCCGCTTCTCGAACCTCACCTGGACGAACCTCACCGCGGGCGGGGTGACGGTCGTCGGCGCGATCGACCTTCTCCCCGGCACCTATCTTCAGGGCAACGTGTCGATCCCGGGGGTCCGCGGCCCCCTGGCGGGGGACATCGGCTCCATCTCGGTCTGCGAGGAAGGTAACCCCCTCGTCTGCGCCGACCCCGGGGTCGTCTACGGGCTCGGGGGACCGGTCCCGAGCGGTTGCTTCGCCTCGAACTCCACGTTCTGCGTGCCCGCGCCCCCCGGTCCGGACCGCGTCACCGTGACGGGATTCGGGGGGCTCGAGTCGAACTGGACCTGGACCGAGGTCCCGTCGGGCTGTTGCGCGCAGGAGGGCCGGCCGACCGACATCGGCGCGATCCACCTCTCGGCGCTCGGGAAGGGGTGGGGGACCGTGAGCGGGTCGGTCCTCTCCGCCGCGAGCCGGGCCCCCCTGGGCGGCTTCGCGACCTCGATCTTCGTCTGTCCCGTGGGCCCCCCGCCGGTGGGCCGGTTCGCTCCGTCCTGCCAGTCCGGGTCGGCCAACGGCACGACGGGGGCGTTCAATCTCACCGCCCCGGTCGGCTGGGACCAGGTCGACGCCTCGGCCCCGGGATACCAGGAGAACTGGACCTGGGTCGACGTCACCGGGGCCAACACGACCGGTGCCCTCGACCTCACGCCGGATGCCGTGGTCGGAGGGCGGGTGATCACGCCGGACGGCCGCGGGCTCTACGGGGCGGTCGTCCAGGCCTGCGAGATGGGGTCGAACGTCAACGGGGCGACGTGTTTTACCCTCGGGACGACGGACACCTTCGGAGAGTACAACGGCACCCTCCGGGGCGGACCGCTGCCCTGGGGCAGCTACGAGCTCGTCGCGACGGCCGGCGGGTTCGCCCAGAACTGGACGTGGGTGAACACCACCGTCAACGCGATCACCCTCGCCCCGCCGATCACCCTCTGGCCGCTCGGGTTCGGCGGCGGCCCGGCGCGCCCGGCCGCCCCGGGGACGACCTCCGTCGGCGCGTGGGTCTCGGGACGGCTCGTCGACCACCGCACGGGGTACGGGATCCCGTCCGCGACGGTCGAGGTCTGTGCGATCCTCACGGGAAACTGCGCCCCGGCCGGGTCCACCACGTACGGCGGGACGTTCAACGTCTCGATGCAGACCGGCTACTACGATCTTACGTTCACGCCCTTGGGATACGACCCGACGACGATCTTCGTCAACGGCACCGTCCCCGTGATCGACCTGGGCGCCGTCCGGGACGTGGCGTACCCGTGGGTCAGCGGCCGGGTCCTCCTCGGACCGTGGACGAACCTGACCGAGGTGGACGGAGTCGGGCCGTCGATCTCCTTCTTCGCCTGCACCGGAGCGTACCTGCAGGGGATCTGCGGTCCGCAGACCACGACCGATTCGGGAGGCTACTTCAACGCGAGCGTGCCGGACCCGGGGGGCTACCTCAACGGCTACGGCAACGGGGTCTTCGGCTTCGGCTCGGCGAACGGTGCCTACGCACCGATCGTGCTGGGCGTCACTGCGAACACCCCCTTCGTCCACCTCCCCACCTACGGAGCCGGAGCGCCGGTCGTCGACCTCTTCGGGGCCGTCGCCGGCACGCTGATGGACGGGAGCGCGTTCAACGCCAGCCTCAACGCGTCGGTGCGGCCGGCTCCGTTCACGGAGGTGCAGGTCGAGGCCTACGGGACCTCCTTCAACCCGTTCAACGTGATGCAGACCGGTGCCGGCGGCAACTACGTCGGGTTCATCCCCTCCGGCGCGGGCGAGACCATCCATGGCTTCGGTGCGACGTACTTCACGGCGGCGCTCTCCGAGCCGCCGGTCCCCTCGGGCGCGATGCTCAGCGTGCCCCCGATCGATGTGCCCCGCTACGGCTGGGTCACGGCGCACTTCGCGGACAACGTCACGGGCGCCCCGCTGGCCGGTGTCCCCGTGTCGGTCGCGTACCTGGACGTCGTGAACGCCACCCCGATCGATATGACGGAGACGAGCAACGGGGCGGGCGACGTCAACGTGAGCGCCCCGCCGGTGTCCGCGGCGCGCGTCGCCTGGGGCCTCCCGGGGTACCTCAACAACTCGACCTCCGTATCGGTCGGCCAGGCCCGGACGATCGGCCTCGGCCGCGTCGGGCTCGCGCCGGGCGGCCCGTCGCTCTACGGCTGGGTGCAGAGCGCGTCGCTCGGGGGCGCCGCGGGCCCGCCCGGCGCGACCGTCGTCGACGCGACGACGCACGCGGCCCTCCCGTCGGCGCGGGTCATCGCCATCCCCCCGTTCGGCCCGTCGACCCCGATGGTCCAGACGAACGGTCTCGGCCAGTTCCTCCTCTACGCGCCGGCCCAGCCGGGCGTGGGGATCTCCTTCGAGATGCCGGCGTACGATGCCCAGGTCGTCACGCTCAACCTCTCGGCCGGAGGCCGGACGGTCCTGCCCCGCGTCAACCTGACGGGGAACGGGATCGTCGCCGGCCGCGTGGTCTCCGAGCCCGGGAACCTCTCCGTGGGCGACATCCAGGTGTCGGTGTGTCCCGCGCAGTCTCCCGGGTGCCCGCAGTTCACCTCCACGAACGGCTCGGGGGTGTTCTGGGTCGCCGCGAGCGCCGGCAGCGATGTCGTGACCGTGATCTCCGCGCAGTACCTGACCAACGTCACCCGGGGGGTGAACGTCCCCAGCGACGGGTTCGTCTCGGTCGGCGCCATCCCCGTCTACGCCTTCGGCCAGGTCTCCGGGGTCGTGCGCGGGATCCCCACCGGCTTCGCCGTGCCGCAGGCGAACGTCAGCATCTGCTCGCCGCTCGCGCCCCTCCCGCTGGGATGCTTTGTCTCGGTGCGGGTCGGACCCAACGGTTCGTTCACCCTCCCGATCCCGCCGAGCACCTACCTTCTCTACGTCACCGCGCCGTACTTCAACGCCTCGTTCCGGGAGATCTCGATCTCCCCCGGGGAGCACCTCTCCGTGGGTACGATCTTCCTGGTCTCGTACGGCGTGGTCACCGGCCGCGCCGTCTCGGTCCTCGGTGGCGCGCCGGTGGCGAACGCGACGGTGATCGTCTGCTCCCTCACGCCCGGGGTCGGCTGCAGCGCGCGCGCCAACGGCTCAGCCGACGGGGCGTTCGTCGTGGTCGCCCCGCCCGGCCCGGGCGACCTCACCGTCTCCGCCCCGGGGTTCCTCGACAACTTCAGCGCGGTGAGCGTGCCCGCGGGCGGGACCCTCGACCTGGGGAGCGTCGACCTCGTCCCGATCGGTCCGGCGGTCCCCGAGACGATCAGCGGCCGCGTGGTGTCGGCCAGCGGCCTCGGCGCCGCGATAACCGGCGCGGCCGTGACCGCGACGCAGAACGGCGTCAGCGTCGCGAGCGCCTCGACGGACGGGAGCGGGGCGTTCGTCCTGACCGTGTACTATGGAAGCTTCACCCTCGTCTCCTCGGCGGCGGGATACCGCTCCAACCGGACCGCGTTGGTGGTGCACGCGAACGTGACGGGGCTGACCGTCTCCCTCGCGACGATGACCTACTCGGTCACCGGCACCGTGACCGATGCCGCGACGCGCTCTCCCCTCGCGGGCGTCGCGATCCGGCACGGCGGTACGCTTTTCGCGCTCAGCGACGCCGGCGGGCAGTTCGCCTTCGCGGTGGAGAACGGGACCTACGCGCTCGTCGCGAGCGCCACCCCGGCGACCGTCGGGGCGTACGCCCCGCTCGCCTTCTCGGTGACGGTCAGCGGTGCCTCGCTGGTGCGGGCCATCGCCCTCGTCGCCGCCGCCACGACGGTCTTAGGTTCCGTCGTCGACGCCCGCACCGGCCTTCCGATCGCGGGCGCCGTCGTAACCGCGACCGGGGCCGCGCTGCCGGGGCCCGACCACCGGGCCTCGGCGACGACCGACGCGCTCGGCGCGTTCCGTCTCCTCCTGCCGTCCGGGGCCTACACGCTCAACGTCTCCGCCATCGGCTACCGGCCGTTCTCGGAGGGGATCGCGTCGCCGACCGGGGCCGGGGGCCTCGCGCTGGCCCTGTCGCCCACCGCGGCCGGCCCGTCCGGTCCGTCGCTGACGGTCCCCCTCCTCCTCGGTCTCCTCGCGGGGGGTTTGGTCGCCGGTGCGGTCGTCCTCGTGCTCCGGCGTCGCCGGCCACCGCCCCCTCCCTCGGCGCCCGCGTGGGCCTACGAGATCGTCGAGCCGACCGCCCCCGAGGAGGGGCCCCCGGTCTAGGTCACTTCGAGGAACGCCCGCATCGTCCCGTGGTACGTCCCGCAGAACTCCGTGCACTGGATGAGGTACTGCGTTCCGGCCGCCACGTTCGGGATGCTGAAGGCGAAGGTGTTGACCCGGCCCGGGATCGCGTCGATGCGTACGCCGAGGTCGGGGATGTTGAAGGAGTGGACGACATCGGCCGCGGTCACGTTGATCTGGACCGTACTGCCGGGAGCGGCCCAGAAGGCGCCGCCGCTCACGGAGTTCGTGCTCGCGTCGTAGCTCGTGTTGAAGCAGGTGCCGTTCGCGGGGTAGCAGAACTCCCAGAACCACTGGTGGCCGATCACGTCGACGTACTCGTCCGGATGCGCGGGGAGGCTGTCGACATGGTAGAGGAGGATCGTGGAGTACGCCGCCACGCCCGTGATGAGCGCGACGGTGATCAGCGTCCAGGTCAGCTCGAGCCGGTTAACCATAGCGCCGCCCCCGGGTCGCCGGGTCCCGGAACTTCCACAGGGCGTAGCTCAGCAGCGCGTAGGTGAGCGCCGCCCCCGCGACCGAGATCACGAGGAGCACCCAGACGACGGGCATCGTCTCCTGGAGGTTGGTCTGGACGGCGAGGGCGCCCCCGCTCGTCGCGAGTATCCCGAGGAGGCCGGTGACCGCGAGGGTGGCCTGGGCTGCCCGGCGCCGACGCACGACCGGTCGGAGGAGCCGGTGGATATATTCCCCGCGTACGTACGCGCAACCCGGGTGCCCCCGGGTGGCGGGCGTCCCCGGCGGGGGCGAATACGTACGGAAGCCCTTTGAACCGTACCCCCGTCCGGGGCCCGGCGCGCTCTCGCCGCCCGGTGAGTTTCGAATGGTCCGTCGTCCGCTGCGTGCGTTCCTGGCTATCGCGGTCCTCGCCGTCGTCGTGATCGTCGCCGCCGGACGGCCCGCCATCGCCCAGCCGCCCGCCGCCGCGTCCGCCCACGCGACGGAGACCCTCGGCGTCACCGTCGGGACGGCGTTCGCCTTTACCGTGTCGACCAACGAGGTCACGCCGGGCGATACCGTCACGGTCCAGATCACCCAGACCGACGACGTCGAGCACACGTTCACCCTTTCCTCCGTGGCGAACTACACGATCCCGAGCTCCGACTCCTCGGACCAGCTCACCGCCTTCTTCGCGCAGCATCCCCCCCTCGTCAACGTCACGATCCCCTCCGGCCAGGCGACGCTGACGGCCTCCTTCACCGCCCCGCCGCTCGGCGTCTACGAGTACGTCTGCCTGATCCCCGGCCACTTCCAGGCCGGGATGAGCGGCCTCCTGGGCTCCGGCGTGCTCCCCGCGGGGTCGACGGCGCCGACGACGGGACCCGGCTGGCAGGTCTTCGCGATCGGCGGGACGGTCGCCTCCCTCGTCATCCTGGCCCTCGTCCTCGGCTTCGTGGTCGGCCGGCGGCGGGGCGCCGTCCACGAGATGCCCCCCGAGCGCTTGGGCTACCCCGAGCCCGCTCCCCCGACGCCTCCGGCGAAGTAGGCCGCCGGGCGCGCGGCCGCGGCCGCAACGTCTAAGAAGGGCCCCTCGTTCCAACCTACGAACCTTGTAGGAGGTTCGGGGCTGTGTCGGTGGCGTGGGGAACCCCGAGTCGGGAACGGCGCGTGCTGAAGGCGGGCCACTCGTCGATCGCGGTCACGCTGCCGAAACCCTGGGCCGAGGCGATGAACCTACGGCCCGGGGACCTCATCGTCTTCGACCAGAACGATGACGGCACGCTCTACCTCAAGCCCGCCCCCACGCCGGGGACGACGGTGTCGATCGCGCCGTACCTCGTCCAGGCGCGGTCGTTCGACACCCCGGGACTCCTCGAGCGACTGGTCGTCGGGGCCTACCGCGTCGGGCACGACGCGATCGAGATCCGCACCGAGGAGCCGCTCGCCCCGGAACGCGCCGAGGAGCTGCTCCAGGCCGCGCGGGGTCTCCTGGGCGTCTCGGTGGTCGCTCAGGAGCCGACCCGGGTCGTCCTCCAGAACTTCATCGACCCGTCGAAGTACGGGCTCCCGCAGCTCGTCCAGCGCATGAAGATGATCCTGGTCGCCTTCCTCGAGGAGTCGGAGGCGGTGCTCACCGACCGGGCGCGCTCCCGCCGGCTGACCGGACTCACCGAGGAATCGAAGAAGGTCCTCGCGCTCCTCGTCCGGCAGCTGTTCCTGGCGAGCCGCGACTGGTCGCTCGCGCGGCGCATCGGCAGCCCGGACCCCCGCCAGCTCCTCGAGTGGAGGGTCGTGGTCCAGGCGCTGGAGGACCTCGGGGGCCTCCTCGCGGAGATCGCGGGGGAGCTCAATCGCGAGCCGGCGACGCTTAGGGAGGCCCGCGAGGTGCTCGGTCCGGTCCTCGGGGAGCTCAAGGAGCAGCTCAAGGCGGTCGTGGAGACCCTCATGCGCCCCTCGCTCGCCGCCTCCTGCGAGAGCCACGCGGACCTCGCGCGCCTCGTGGACACCGCGCGGGGCGCCCCTCGGCGCCTCAAGGGCCCGGCCCGGCGCAACGGGGCGCTCGCCGCCGCGGTCGCGCTGCAGCGGGCCTCGGTCTGCCTCGCCGGGCTCGGCGAGGTCGCCCTCGACCGCGCCGTCGCCGCCGGCAACGAGACGATCCTCCTCGCGGTTCCGTGACCCTTCTTATACTTCGAGTATGAACCGTACGTACGGGTAGAACCGCCCCGTACGAACCCCATATCGTCCCAAGGTCGGTGGTCGGCCCGGGACCCATGTTCGATTCCCTGGACGACTGGTTGATCATCGCGATCGTCGTGGCGGTCCTGTTCTACGGATCGACCAAGATCCCGCAGCTGGCCCATGCGCTCGGCCGCTCCCTCGGCGAGTTCAAGAAGGGTCGGGCCGAGGTCGAGCGCGAGATCCGGGCCGAGCAGGCGGCGGCCCCGCCCCCGGCGGCGACGACCCCCCGCTGATCGCGCGAACTCCGTTCACGATGCCCGCAGACCCCTTCGGTCCAGGCCCGCGTTCCGCCCGCCGCCAGCGGCAGGAGGATCGGGCCGGGTGACCGATGGGCGATCTCGATCGGATCCTGGGCATCCTGGGGGAAGCGCGCCGCCGCCTCTTCCGCCTCGCGGTGGTCCTCGGCCCCTTGTTCGGATTCCTCGTGACGTTCCGCCTGCAGCCGGTCGCGGTCGCCGTGGGCCCGCTCTCCGTGCCCCTGGCCTACCCGGTCCCGAACCTCTTCGACAACGTGACGGCCCAGGTCTTCCGGGCCCTCGCGGCCTTCATGCTCCCGAGCAATGCGGTGCTCCTCAACGTCGGGGTCGGCGACTCGGTCGTCGTGCAGATGGAGATCGGCCTGCTGTTGACCCTCATCCTCGGCATGCCGTGGATCATCCACGAGGTCGGGGCGTTCCTCGTTCCGGCGCTGCGCCGCAACGAGCGCGAGCTCCTGCGGCGGGTCGGCATCCCGGCCACGGTGCTGTTCACCGTCGGGACCCTCCTCGGGCTCCTGTTCATCACGCCGCTCACGTTCCGCCTTCTCTTCCAGTACATCGCGGCGCTGGGCCTGGCCCCGGTGATCGGGGTCCAGCAGTTCGTGACGTTCGCGCTGCTCTACACGCTCGCCTTCGGCGTCGTCTTCGAGCTGCCGGTCTTCGTCTACACCCTCACCCGCCTCGGGATCGTCCGGGCCGAGGTCTGGCGCCGCCACTGGCGGATCGCGGTGATCGGGTCCCTCGTCTTCGGGATGATCATCACCCCGGACAACTCCGGCATCACCATGCTGCTCATCGCGCTGCCGATGATCGCGCTCTACCTGGGGGGCGCCTGGTTCGCCGAGCGCTGGGAGACGACGCGGCTGCGGCGGCCCCGGGTCGTGGGGGGGTGAGGTAGGACGGCGCTCTTCTCCGACATCGACTGGATGATCCTCCTCGCGGCCGGCGCCTTCCTCCTCCTCGGCAAGGAGAACACCGCGGTCCTGCGCTCGCTCGGACGCTACTACGGCCGCTTCCTCCGGCTCAAGAACGAGCTGATGAGCGAGGTCTCGCGCGCCGTCGATCTGCCCCGCGCCCCCGCCGGGTCGCCGCCGCTGACCCTGCGCCAGTCGATCCTCGGCTGGGAGAGCGAGGTCGCCCGCACCTCCTCCGGCGTCCCCGCCGCGGTCGCGACGCCCGCGCTCCCGCCGGTCGCCATCGCCCGGCCGTTCGGCGAGGCGACGACGACCGCGCCCGGGGTCGGCCCGTACACCTGGTCGATGTCCCTCACCACTGCGGCCACGGAGGCTCGAGAGCCATGAGCGCGCTGTCGCTGGACCAGGAGCTGACCCTCGTCGAGATGCTCGTCCTGCTCCTCGGGATCGCCATCACGTGGGCGGTCTACTACGGGAGCGAGCGCGCCGAGCTCCCGGGCGAGGCCCGTATCCCCGACGGGTCGGTGCCGGACGACCTCGTCATCGACACCCACGGGAGGACCCTGCGATGAACCCGAGCTGCCCGTCCACCTGCCAGTACGCGGCGGGCGCGCGCAGCGTGGCGGACTGGCCCGTCGGCCAGGTCCGGCGCGTGGCGGCGACGGGCCCGGACGGGGAGGTCGACGAGACCAAGCGCAACGTCCTCAAGCTCGCGGCCGTCGCGGGACTGCTCGGCATGGGCGGGGCCGGCCTCGCCGCGGGAGCGATCCAGTACGCCCAGCCCCCCCAGATCGGCATCTCGAGCTACCCGAGCGTCCAGCTCCTCGACCTCGATGGTTCGCCCCTCACGGTCACCCGCGTCCTGAAGGAGTACAGCTTCGAGACCAGCGACGTGCTGACGTTCGCCTATCCGCTCCGGAACGAGCCGAACTTCCTGCTCAATCTGGCCCCCTCCCCGGGCGGTAGCGGGGGGGCGACCAACGTCGTCGGCGGGGTCGGGCCGCAGAAGTCGATCGTCGCGTTCAGCGCGATCTGCCAGCACCTGGGCTGCCCCGCGCCGGCGATCGCGTACTATCCCCCCGGCACCTGCCCCCAGACCCCCGGCGGGAAGTCCTTCTACATCCACTGCAGCTGCCACGGCTCGACCTACGACGTGACGAACGGCGCCGCGAACCTCACCGGCCCCGCGGTCCTCCCGCTGCCTCAGGTCACCCTCGATTGGCACTCGAGCGACGACACGATCTGGGCCGTCGGGGAGGTCGGCCCCCCCGTGAACGGCCACCTCGACACCCTGACGGGCGACTACCCCGTCGGCACCAGCGTCCAGCTGACGAAGCAGTCGCCGATCGTGCTCTGCAACTTCTCCTCGGGGTGACGATGGGGTTCGAGCGCTGGTTCAACCGGGTCCTCAACCGTACCTGGGGGTTCGTCGAGGACCGCACCGCGATGCCCCACTGGGCGCTACGGCCCCAGCCGGAGTTCAGCTTCAAGCCGAGCTACTGGACCGGAGCGTTCGTCGTGAACGCCTTCCTCTACCAGGTGATCTCGGGGCTGCTCCTGCTCTTGTACTACCAGCCGAGCACCAGCGCGACCCTGACCGCCTGCGGCCAGCCGTCCGGCACGCTCTCGAGCGCCCCGGCCGCCTGGTGCAGCACCTACTACGTGATCCACTCGGTCCCGATGGGCTCGCTCCTCCTCTCGAGCCACCTCTACGGGGCCTACGCGATGATCTTCCTCGCCCTCGTGCACTTCTACCGGGGCTACTACCTCGGCGTCTTCAAGCGGCCGCGGGAGTTCTCCTGGATGGCGGGGTCGCTCCTGCTCCTCCTCACCCTCGGCATGGGGTTCACGGGCTACCTCCTGCCCTGGACCCAGCTCTCCTACAACGCGACCAGTGTCGGCCTCGTCCTCGCGTTACGGCTTCCCTACGCCGGCCCGCTCCTCGGACCGTTCATCCTCGCCGACGGGACGAGCCAGGGGCTGCTGTCGCGGATGTTCGCGGCCCACGTCCTCTTGATCCCGCTCGCGCTCGGCGCGCTCCTGTACGCCCACATCGCGCTGTTCGAGTCCCACGGCATCGCCCCCCCGGCGTCCTCCGACCCGCTGCAGCGGCGGCGGTTCACGCACGAGGAGGACAAGAAGCACGTGCCGTTCATGCCCCACATCTTCTTCTACATCACGAAGTGGGCGCTCCTCTACATCGGTCTCATCCTCGGGATCGCCGCCCTCTGGCCCTGGGAGCTGCCGACCTACGTCGGGAACCTCGCGGCCGTGCAGACGGTCACCGAGCCCGACTGGTACTTCCTCTGGGAGTTCAAGCTCGTCGATTTCGTCGGGGTCACCCCGGTCATCGCCGTCGGGGTGACGACGGCGATCCTCCTGTTCATCCTGTTCGTGCCGTTCCTCGACCGCTCCCGGCCGACGCACCCGCGCGACCGGCCGTTCTTCCTCTTCCTGGGCAACTCGCTGCTCTCCTTCTTCGTCTTCATGACGGTCTGGGGCGGGCTGACCCCGGGCGTGCAGATCCCGCTCAGCGCGGTGATCGAACGCCTCGCGCCGATCTTCATCGTGAACGCGGTCGTCGTCTGGGTGTTCTACCGGCGCTACCGGCAGTCGTACACCGCCCGCCTGGCCGCCGCCGGCACCTCCGGGCGCCTCGAGGGGGCGTACCCGCTTCCCGCGCCCCGCCCCACGACCGCCGGCGCCTCCGTCCCGGAGGTGGCCGGCCGTGACTGAGCCGCCCGTCGTGCGCTACCGGACCGGGGCGCTCTGGGTGCTCCTCGCGATCCTCCTGGTCTTCGGCACCGTGGCCGCCGCGACGTTCGTCTACGGACTTACGGACCTCTACGCGACCCGACGGCTCTGGCCCGACGTCCCGGTCCTGGTCGGCGGGGCGTTCGGCGCGACGTTCTTCCTGCTCCTGATCACGGGGATCCTCTACCGCGTCGACCGCGTGCGCGGGGTCCCCCACCGGAGGATCGAGCTCTTTGACTGACGACCTCGCCTCGTCGGAACTCGCCCGCGTCCGGTCCCGGGTGCTCTCCCTCACCTTCGCCGCGACGGCCCTGATGCTGCTCGGGATCGCCATCCTCGGCCTCTACGTCTACCGGCTCGGCCCGATCGTCGGGCCGGGCGTCGAGGAGTCCTTCGGGTTCGCGGTCTCGATGATGTTCCTGATGGGCGCGATGCTGATCCACCTGGTCGACCGCGCCTACCGCAGCTGGCCGTTCGGCCGGAGGTACCGGCCGTCGGCGCCGGGTCCCGTCACCGACGCCGGGCTCGTCGTCGCGCTCGAGGTGCTGGTCCTCGTCGCGGCCGGAGGGGCGATCGCCTACCTCGTCGCGCTGATGGTGAGCTGAGGAGTACGGACCGATGACCGACCTGACCCAACCGATCGTCGAGATCGCCCTGATCGCCGCGCTGGCGGCGTTCCTGCTCGGCGTGTTCAGCTACCGCGGTCCGTGGGCGGTCCGCGTGCTCAAGCGCTGGCTGTTCACGACCGACCACCAGCGCATCGGCCTCATGTACATCGTCGCCGGCATTATCTTCTTCTTCATCGGCGGGATCTACGCCGTCCTGATCCGGACCGACCTCGGCTTCGTCCAGGGGCTCGGGCTCGACCCGCAGACGACGCTCGGGATCACCCCGGACGTCTACTCGACGCTGTTCACGATGCACGGCGTCATGATGATCTTCCTGTTCGTGATGCCGGTCCTCTCCGGCTTCGGCAACTACCTCGTGCCGTCGATGATCGGCGCGAAGGAGATGGCCCTTCCCAGGATCAACGCCATCGCCTTCTGGATGATCCCGCCGGCCGCCATCATCCTGCTCATGTCGAACGCCTACGCGGGCTGGACGGGCTACGTCCC
The DNA here is from genome assembly GCA_027315455.1 of Thermoplasmata archaeon. Taxonomy (GTDB): domain Archaea; phylum Thermoplasmatota; class Thermoplasmata; order Lutacidiplasmatales; family UBA184; genus Lutacidiplasma. Next base: position 28,132 of record DAHUXZ010000010.1, read on the forward strand.
GCTCTCCGTCGAGTCGTTCGGACCGAACCCCCACGGCATCGACCTCTGGATCCTCGGCATCCACATCCTCTCGGCGTCCTCGATGCTCGGCGCGATCAACTTCCTCGTCACCATCCTCAAGCACCGGGCGCCGGGCGTGCGCTACTGGAACATGCCGCTCTTCGTCTGGTCGATGCTGATCAACTCCGTCCTGCTCCTCTTCGCCCTCCCGTCCCTGTCGATCGCCCTCACGATGGTCCTCGCCGACCGCAACTTCGGCACGCACATCCTCGCCGCGGCCAACGGCACCCCCCTCGGCGGCGCCCTCCTCTACCAGAACATGTTCTGGTTCTTCGCCCACCCCGAGGTCTACATCCTCGTCCTTCCGGCGTTCGGCCTCATCTCGACGATCCTGCCGAAGCTCGCGCGCAAGGACATCTTCGGCTACGGGGCGATGGCCGTCGCGCTCGGCGTCTTCGCGGTCCTCTCCTTCGCCGTCTGGGAGCACCACATGTTCGTGACGGGCGTCAGCACGAACGTCCGCTTCGTCTTCATGCTCTCGACGATGGCGATCGCCGTCCCGTCGGCGATCAAGACGTTCAACTGGGTCGCGACCCTCTGGGGCGGGAAGATCTGGATGGCCGTGCCCATGTGGTTCTGCGTCGCGTTCATCACCGGCTTCGTGATCGGGGGGCTCTCGGGGGTCTTCCTCGCCTCGATCCCGGTCGACTACCTCTACCACGCGACGTACTTCGTCGTCGCCCACTTCCACTACGTCATCCTGGGCGGGACGATGATGGCGATCTTCGCCGGCATCTACTTCTACTACCCGATCTGGACGAAGCGCTGGTACAACCAGTCCCTCGCCCACATCCACTTCCTCCTCACCTACGTCGGGGTGAACCTCCTTCTCTTCCCGATGTTCCTTCTGGGGGCCGAGGGGATGCCCCGCCGGGTCTACACCTACCTCCCGACGACGAACTTCGAGTTCCTCAACTTCCTGTCGTCGGTCGGCGCGATCATCCTCGGCATCGGGCAGCTGTTCTTCGCGTTCAACATGGTCTACAGCTACTTCACCGGCGCCCACGTACTCGGCGACCCGTGGGGCGAGCCGGCGCCGACGACGATGCTCGGGGTCGGCGCCCCCGTCACGTCGCCGCTCCCCGGCCCGGTCTCCGCCGGGCCGAAGGGGGCCTAGGGGGGACGATGGACGGGCACCGCGGGTTCCGCGTCCTCTCGGTCATCGCCGCCGTCGCCTGCTACGTGACGATCCTCCTCGGGGGGAACGTCATGGCGAGCGACTCCGGCCTCGCCTGCCCCGAGTGGCCGTCGTGCCACGGGACGTTCACCCCTCCGCTCGCGGGAGGGATGGGGATCGAGTGGGCGCACCGCCTCGGCGCCTTCGTCCTCTCGGTGATCATCGTCGTGCTCACGCTCGTCGCCGTCGCGTTCGAGCGCTCGCGCCCGGTCCTCGTGCGCCTGTCGTTCGCCTCCCTCGCGACCGTCGTGGGCCAGGCGCTCCTCGGCGGGCTCGTCGTCGAGAGCGACCTCACCGTGGGCGTCGTCCTCCTCCATCTCGGCCTCGCGACGGCCCTCTTCGGCATGCTCGTCCTCCTGGCGCTCATCGCGAACTTCCACGAGATCCCCCGCCGCTGGGTCGACTGGGCCCGCCGGGCGAGCGAGGAGGTCCCCGAGGCCGCCCCCGGACCGTTCGGGGGCCCTTCGGACGGCCCCACGCCCCCCGGCCCCGCCCCGCACCCGACCTCCAGCGGCGGCGCGGCGCGGTCCGGCGGCTAAGCCCCCCGACGGCGGGTTAAGTAGCCCTGACCGCTCGTCCCGGGGTGGCCGAGCCAACGGCAGCGTCGCGGCCGTCCCGCGGACGGGACGCCCTCACCCTCGCGAAACCGGGGATCACCGCGCTCATCGTCGGCGTGGCCGTCGCCGGGTTCTTCCTCGCCGACCCCCTGCATCCGGCCTGGGGCCGCCTCGGCATCCTCGTCGTCCTCGGCGCGGGGGCGAGCGCGGGGGCGGCGATGCTCAACCACTACCTCGACCGGGACCTCGACGCGCGGATGCGGCGGACGCGGGAGCGGCCGCTTCCCGGAGCCCGCATAACCTCCGGCGCGAGCGTCGCGGCGGCGGGGCTCGTCCTCTCCGGCCTCTCGGTGGGGCTCGCGGCGTGGCTCCTCAACCCGCTCACCGGGCTATCGATCCTCCTCGGAGGGCTCACCTACGTCGTCGTCTACACCGCCTGGCTCAAGCGCCGGTCGAGCTGGAACATCGTCATCGGCGGGTTCGCCGGCAGCGCGCCGGCGCTCGCCGGCAGCGCCGCCGCCGTCGGCACGTGGACCCCCGGGGTCCTCGCCTTCGCCCTTCTGGTCTTTTTGTGGACGCCCCCGCACTTCTGGAGCCTCGCCCTCCTCCTGCGCGAGGACTATCGGGCCGCCGGCCTCCCGATGTTGCCGAGGATGGACGACCTGCGCTTCTCCGGTCGGGTCGTGGTCGTCTCGGCCGCGCTTCTCGTGCCGGCGGCCCTCCTGGTCGACGGGACCGGCCCGGTGAGCTGGCCGGTGGCGCTCGTCCTCCTCGGGCTGGGCGGGCTCTTCGTCGCCGTCACCTTTCCCCTCTGGTCCGACCCGACCCGCGCCGCGGCGCGGCGGGGGTTCCTCTTCTCGGGCCCGTACCTCCTCGCGATCATCGCGGCCGTGATCGTCAACGGCCTCCTCCTCGGCCTCGGAGTCCCCGGTCTCGGCTAGCGGAGCCCGCCCGGGGCGGGAACGAGCGATGGAGTTAAGCGGCGGGGCCCGATGAGCGCCCCATGACGGTGCCGGGGTCCGTCGAGACCGGGTCCATCGACCTTCTGAGGACCGCCGAGGCGGCGCTCAAGCGGCTCGGCTACGCCCGCATCCCCCCGGTCGCACGGGACCTTCCCGGCGCGCCCGAGTTCTGGGTGCAGGAGTCCGGCGTTCCGCGCCGGACGTTCCCGGTGTTCGTCGAGGGGCGCAGTCCCCCCGGTTCGCTCGCCCGGCTCTCCGCCTGGGCCGCCGGAGCGGCGGAGGTGCGGACCCTCCCGCCCCGGGCGATCGTCGTCGTCGCGAGCGACGGGGCCGCCGACGAGGCCTGGCGCGCCCTCCGACGGGAATCCGGGGTCGACCCCGAGCTCGCGATCCTGGTCGTCCCGCCGCGGGCCGAGGCGGACCGGGCCGCGCACTGGCACGCCGGCACCCTCCCGCCCCGCGCCATCCTCCGCCTCGCGACGGGGATCGTCGTGGGGCTGTTCCGTCAGGCGCAGCTCGACGGCAGCTCGCAGATCGACTTCACCGAGATGCTCGGGGCGCTCCGCCAGCGCTTCGGGGTCGACGTTCACCGCTCCCTGGGCGTCACCTCGGACGAGGACGCGCTGTTCCTGCTCTACCAGCTCGCGGTGCGGGACGCCTACGCTCCGGGCGACCCGGGGGCGAACCTCCACCTGCTCGTCGTCAAGCCCGCGGGGCCGGCGGCGCGCCTTCCTTGGTTCGCGGGCTGAGCGTCGAACCGAACGGATAAGAAGGTCGACGGCGGCTAGTCCCTGCGGCCATGGCCGATACCGCGACCCCGTTCCAGACCCCGTACACCCCGACGCCCGGCTCCTCGACGCCCGGCCCCGAGGTGACCCCGACGGAGGGGGTCCGCGACCTCTGGACGTTCTTCTGGCTCGCGCTGCTCAACACGGCGATCATCGCCGTCGTCGGGATCTCCGTCTGGTGGTTCGTCCACTGAGGAGCGGGCTCCCGGGGCAAACGGTTATCTTCCCCGCCCGGGTCCTGCGCGACCGTCGATCGCCCGGTGGGGCCGTGGGGTAGCTTGGACCATCCTTCTTGCTTGGGGTGCAAGAGACTCCGATTCAAATTCGGACGGCCCCATCCTGTCGACCGGGCGACCCGTGCCGGCGAGGACCGTACCGGCGTTCCCCCGGGGGGACCGCGGCGATCCGGCCGTGGCTCCCGTGCGACCGCCCCCGGAGGGCGGACACCCTCCCCGCCCGGATCCCGGCGGTCCGTCGCGAACCTCTCGGGGATCGCGCACCCGTGGCGCCGACCGTGACCCCGGCCGGGACGATGGGGGCGAACCCCATGTCGGCGACGCTCGGGCCGCCGCCGACCCGTTCACCGGGGCCGCGGCGCTCCGCTTCTCCCGCCCTGGCGGCGAGAAGGTCGCGCCGGCTCGGCCGACGCCCGAGACGATCGAACGGGCCGAGGGCGGCCGTCCCCCCCTCCCCTGCGCCGAGAGCTACGGCCACGCTCGCGGTCTCGGCGAGACGGCCGGCGTGGCGAGGACGATCGCGCCGAGGTCGATCGCACGGAGGCCCGATCCCGGCGTCCTCCGTGCCGCGCGGCGGGACCCATCGGTCGAACCGCTCCCCCGCCCGCTCCCCTCCCTTGCGCGCGGCCGCCCGGCGACGCCCGGTCCCTTCCGGACGCGAACGGGTCCCTACCGTCCTCGGACCCCGGGGGACCACCTTTCCCGATCGCCGGGTCCGCCCGGGGGCGCGGGCGCAGCTTTAGGGCCTGCCCGCGCTCACCGGACGATGGGCCGGCGGTTCGTCGACCAGCGGCGGCGGGACCGCTACTACCGCGCCGCGCAGCGCGAAGGGCTACGCTCCCGCGCCGCGTTCAAGCTCGCCCACCTGGCGGGCCGCTTCCCGATCTTCGCCGTGGGGGACCGCGTCCTCGACCTCGGCGCCGCGCCGGGCGGCTGGTCGATCGTCGCGCGCGACCTGGTGGGCCCGCGCGGGTCGGTCGTGGCCGTCGACCCCCGCCGCATCGAGCCGGTCGAGGGTATCCACGTCGTCCACGGGCGGGTCGGAGACCTGAATCTTCCCGCGCGCCTCGGCCCCGCCCGCTTCGACGCGGTCCTCTCGGACATGTCGCCCTCGATCAGCGGCGCGTACGCGACGGACCACGCCCGCAGCGTCGACCTCGTGCGCGGGGCGTTCGCACTGGCGCAGGAGGTCCTCCGGCCCGGCGGCTCGTTCGTCGCCAAGGTCTTCGCGGGGGATCTCGTCGACGACCTCGTCGCCCAGCTCGCCCCGAGCTTCGCGCGGCTCGCGAGGACCAAGCCCCCGGCCTCCCGCGCGGGCTCGAGCGAGATCTACCTGGTCGGGTTGGGCTTCCGCGGCGGCCGGCCCGCGCCCGTGGCCACCCCGGACCCGCCGGCGACGGCGATGTCCCGCGTCCCATCCCATATATAGGACCGCCGTCTACCGCCGGCCCGGCATTTTTGAGGGTCGATCTCACGTGATACGGTTCGGACCCGCAGGAATCCCGCTTTCCTGCAAGGGACGCACCCTCCGGGACGGCATCTCGGATGTGCATCACCTCGGTCTCACGGCGATGGAGGTGCAGTTCATCAAGGTCAATCCGCTCACCCGGGTCGTCCTCGATGAAGAGGTCGGGAAGTCCCCGCGCGAGATCCCCCTCCAGCTCATCGTGAGCGTGGGCGAGAAGGACGGCCAGCCCGTCGCCCCGGGGCGGGCGGCGCTCGACACGCCGCTACGGCGGCGCGATTCGGTGACGAGCCTCACCTGGAGCCTCGCCAAGGACGCGGCCGACCTCGCCCAGACGCGCGCCCTCGCCCGCGCCCTCGACGTCGACCTTACGCTCCACGCCCCGTACTACGTCGATTTCTTCGGCAGCCAGGAGGCGCGGGCGCGCTCGCTCCGCCAGATCCAGTGGTCGACGGTCCTCGCCCACGGCCTCGGCGCCCCGCTCACCGTGACCCACCTGGGGTTCTACGGCGGCGGGCCGCGCGCCGACAGCGTCCAGGATCTCACGAACATCGCCGCGGACCTGAGCGCCTGGATGAAGGAGTTCAGCCACGGCGCGGTCCGGCTCGCCGTCGAGCCGAGCGGACATCCCGATGTCTTCGGCTCGCGCGAGGAGGTTCTCGAGCTCGCCCACCGCGTCAAGGGCATCGTCCCGGTCCTCAACCTGCCGCACCTGGCCGCCCGGGAACGCACGAACTTCGAGGACGCGGCCCAGCTCCTCCCCGTCGTCGAGGAGTTCGTCCGGGCGAGCGGGGGGGAGCTCTACCTCAACTTCTCCGGGGTCGAGTTCTACGGGCCGGGCGAGTTCCGACTGACCCCGATCAAGCGCGGGCACGTCCGGTTCGACCCGCTCGCGGAGATCCTCGCGGACCGGGACTACAACGTCACCGTCATCTCGAGCTCGCCGCTGCTCGAGCACGACGCGATGTACATGAAGCTCCTCTACGAGCGCGCCCTCGGCCGCCGCTGGGCCAAGCGCCACGCCCCGCCGGCGAAGGCCGAGGCGAAGGCGCCGGCCAAGCCGTCCCGGCCGAGCCGGCCGGCCGGCGCGAAGGCCCGTAGCGCGTCCACGCCGTCCCCCCGCCCCGCGAGGTCGCATGCCCGGCGCGCCCGCTGACAGCTCGGTGTTCGTCGCGTCCGCCCGCTTCATCGGCGAGCGGGTCACCCAGTGCATCCAGGGGATCGATCCCGCGGCCGTGGCCCGGGCCGTGGAGGTCCTTCGGCGCGCCCCCGCGATCTTCGTCTACGGCGCCGGTCGCTCGGGGATCATCGGGCGGGCGTTCGCGATGCGGCTCGTCCAGACGGGCCTCACCGCCTACGTCATCGGGGAGAGCGTGACGCCGATCGTCCGCCAGGGCGATGCGGTGTTCATCCTGTCGAACCGGGGCGAGAGCTACTCGTCCATCCAGACGGCGAACATCGTCCGCCGGGAGGGCGCCGACCTCATCGTCCTGACGGCGCGGCCGACCTCGAAGCTCGCCCACGCCGCGACGATCCTTTTGGCCCTCGCGCTGCCCGAGGAGCCCGAGCGGCCCGCGTTCGCCCCGCTCGGGACCCTCTTCGAGTCCGCAAGCCTCCGGCTCACCGACGGCCTCGTCGCCGAGCTCATGCGGGTGCGGGGCGAGAGCGAGGAGTCGATGCGCCGCCGGCACGCGATCATGGTCTAGCGGCCTTGGTCGACGCACGGGCCGCGGTGCGCCGCACGCCCGCATCCCGCCGGGGACTCGAGGGGCGTGCGGCGCCGTCCTCCGCGCCCCCCGTCCCGCGATGTCGCGACCGGATCGAACGGCGTCGGGCCGTTCATCGTCGTTCGCCCTTTCCGCGGATCCTCCGCGGGAAACCTTAAGCCCGGCACGCCGTGGCCGGCCCCGTGCCCCGTCGCAGCGAGCCCTCGTCGGCGACCCTCGTGCCGGTCCCCACGCGCTTCTTCGTCACGAGCGGCAAGGGGATCAACAAGACCAGCGAGCTCAACGCGTTCGACCTCGCGCTTCTCCAGGCCGGGATCGGCGAGCAGAACCTGGTCTCGGTCTCTTCGGTCCTGCCCATCGGCGTCCGCCAGGTCGAGCGCGTCCCGATCTCCCGCGGCGCGATCACCCACTGCGTGCTCGCCCGGCACGGAGGCGGGGAGGGCGAGGTGATCAGCGCGGGGATCGCCTACGGGTTCCGCACCGACGGCCAGGGCGGCTACGTGGCCGAGGGGCACCTGCACGGGACCCAGAAGTCGCTCAAGGAGTTCCTCAAGTGGCGGATGGAGGAGATCGCGCACTTCCGCGGCGTCGAGCTGCGCCGGATCCACTACCGGACCGAGGAGCTCGTCATCCCGATGGACCACTACGGCGTCTGCATCTCGGCCTGCGTCTTCCTCCCGTAGCCCGCCGCGCGCGGGCCCGGGCTCAGAGGAGCTTGCGGAAGAGCAGCTTGTCCTCGAGCGAGCCATCCAGGATGAGCTTGCGGGTCACGAGCGCCTTCATCGGCCCGATCTCCTTGCGCACGAGACCGTCGAACGTCCGGGAGTCCGTCGTGATCGTCACGCTCGCCCGGTCCACATGGCCGCTCCGGAGGTTCAGGAGACGGCCGTCGCGCAGCTCGACCGAGTACTCCCCGAGGTCGGTCAGCCGGATGGCGATCGTCCGCTCGAGGCCGCGCAGCTCCTCCCGGACCCCGGGGGAACGCTCGGTGTGCCGGTTGAAGCGGTCGACGAGCGAGGCGAGCGTCTCCTCCACCGTCATGCGTACCGCTCGAGCGTGGGACGCGGAGATTTCGGCATAAGGCTTTCCGTCGTGGCCCATGAACGCCGCAGCCACGGGGCCGGCGAGGCACCGCGCGCGAGGTGCTCCGCCACGAACGCCCGGGTCCGCCGGTCGCCGGGGTAGCCGCTCCCGACGCCGTCGCCGAGCCGGGCACGCAAACGGCGGATCGCGCGGTCGCGCAGGACCTTCGCGACGATCGAGGCCGCGCCCACGACCGGCAGGTCCCGGTCGGCGTGATGCCGCGACACGACGATCCCGGCCGTTCCGGCCAGCGCGGCGACGCGCCGGCCGAACCGCTCGGCGACGGGATCGCACGCGTCGAGGTAGGCCCATCCGGGCCGCGCCCGACGGACGATGCGCGCGAACGCCTCGGCCTCCAGCCGGTTGAGCCCGCCGTCGCCGCGCCCGACGTGCGCGTCGATCTCCCGCGGGGAGAGCGAGACGGAAAGCCGTGAGCCGACCTCGGCGAGCGACCCGAAGAGCTCCTCGCGCCGCGCGGGGGACAGAAGCTTCGAGTCGCGGACGCCGAGGCGCACGAGGTCCTTCAAACGGTCCTCTCGGACGAGGAACCCGCCGACCACGAGCGGTCCGATGACGCTGCCCCGGCCGGCCTCGTCCACGCCGAGGACCATCGGGGGGCCGGCCCCGGTCGGCGTCGCCTCGAACGGCCGGGATCGCGACGGCACGGTGCCCGCCTCGCCGAGACGCGCGCGATGGCTTAAGAATCGTCCCGGCCTGGTGGGCGCCATGACGATCGACGGGCTCGTGGTTCCGGTACCCACCCTCTTCTCCGAGGACGGCGAGCTCGACCGGGCCGCGAACGCCCGGTTCGGCCGGTCCCTTTGCGAGGCGTCCGTCGACCACCTGTTCCTGCTCGGGTCCCTCGGCGAGTTCACGATCGTCGAGGACGCGGAGCGGGCGGCGCTTCTCGAGTCCGTGATCGAGACCATCGTCGGCCGGACGGACGCCTGGGTCGGATGCGGCTCCCCGTCCCCGGCCCGCTCGGTCCGCTACGCGCGGGCCGCCGAAGAGGCGGGGGCGGCGGCGGTCGTGGCGGTCCCGCCGTACTACCTGCGCCCGACCGAGGCCGAGATCGCCCAGTACTACCGGGCGATCCACGAGTCGGTGCGGATCCCCCTGCTCGCCTACAACATCCCGAGCATGGTGGGCTACGCGCTCTCCCCCTCGCTCCTCCACCGCCTCGGAGCGGAAGGCACGCTCGCGGGGGTCAAGGACACGGCCGGCGCGATCGAAAGCGTGAGCGCGTTTCTCACCGACGCCCCCCCGGGGTGGGCCGTCCTGCCGGGCAATGACGTCCTCGCCGTCGAGGCGATACGGAGGGGGGCCGTCGGTGCGGTGATGGGGATGGCCAACATCGTTCCCCGGCTGGCCGTCGAGCTCGTCCGCGCCGCGCGGTCGCACGATCAAGCCCGGGCCGATGCGCTCCACGCCCTGGTGGTGGCGCTCGCGGCCGTGGCGGCGACCGGACCGTTCCCCTCGACGGACAAGTACCTCGCGCAGAAGGTGCGCGGGGTCGCGGTGGGCTACCGCCATCCCTACGGCCCCCTGACCGAGGAGGAGCGCGCCCGGGTCGACCGCGCGTGGGCCGGGGTCGAAGAGCGGCTGCGTCCGTTCCTCGGAGAGCACCGCGCATGAGGGCGCTTAGGGTCACGCCTCCGGCGAAGGGCGCCCACCTCGGGGAGGTCCCCGCGCCGGAACTCGTGCCGGGCACGGTCCGCGTGCGCACCCTCGAGTGCGGCGTCTGCGGCACCGACCGGGACATCGCATCCGGACTCTACGGGCAGGCCCCACCCGGGCGGCCCGACCTCATTCTCGGCCACGAGAACCTCGGCACGGTCATCGAGACGGCCGCCGGGGTCACCGGCTTCGCTCCCGGTGACCTCGTGGTCGCGACCGTCCGCCGCGGGTGCGGGAAGTGCCGCTTCTGTGCGGCGAACCGGTCGGACTTCTGCGAGACCGGGGCCTTCACCGAGCGCGGGATCCGGGGCCAGGACGGCTACATGGCGGACGAGTACGTCGAGGCCCCCGACTACCTCGTCCGCGTCCCGAAGGCGCTGCGGTCGATCGCCGTGATCCTCGAGCCGCTCAGCGTCGTCGAGAAGGCCGTCGAGCAGGGCGCCGCGGTGCTGGCCCGGTTGCACCCGCCCCCGTCCCCCACCCCGTCGGAGCCCACCGCGCTCATCGCGGGGACGGGGGCCATCGGCATCCTCGCCGCGTTCCGGCTCCGTCTCGAGGGATTCGGGGTGACCGCGATCGACCGGCACGGGGACGACACCCCGGCGGGCCGGCTCCTGGCGGCGATCGGCGCCCGCCACGTCAACGCGGGAACCGGCCTCGATGTGCTCGGCGAACAGCGGTTCGAGCTGATCGTCGAGGCGACCGGAAGTGCCAACCTCGACTTCGCCCTCCTGCAACGGCTCGGGCCGAACGGGGCCCTCGTGCTGACGGGGATCCCCGCCGCGGACCGCCCCCCGTTCCTCGTCGCGGGCGGCGGGCTTCTCCGCGACGTCGTTCTCGACAACCAGGCGATCGTCGGCTCGGTCAACGCGAACCGCCGCTACTTCGCCCTGGGCCTCCGCCACCTGGCGCAGTTCCGACGGCGCTGGGGAACGGCGATCGGCGACATCATCACCGAGCGGCACCCCCTCGAGGAGTTCGCGACGGTCCTGAACGCCCCCACGACCGGGGCGATGAAGTCGGTGTTGGTCGTCAACCCGCGATAGGGGCCCATCCCGGCGGGGGAGCCCGCGGCCCGGCCTAGGGCGGCCGGGCGCCCGGCGACCCGGTCGAGGGCGCGGGACGGCCTTTACCGGGCCCGAGGTCGACACGGACCGCGTCGATGACGATGAGCCCGGAGATGGTCGCGACCGTCTTCTTTACCGGGCCGGTTCGCGCCCGTGAGAGTTCCACGCGGCGACCGTCGCCGAAGATCACGATCGAGCGGTCCCTCTCGACCACGAGGAGGTTCATGCGCTCGTTTCGGGCCGTCCCTCGGCTAAGGCCGAGGTCAACCCCCGTTTACGCGGCGTTCTCGCACGGCCGGTCGCCACCGGACGGCGCCGTGCGCGGGTCGCCCGGGAGACCCGAGGGCGGCCCGGAGGAGGTCCTCCGACACGGCCCGCCGGCGGCGACCCCGTTCCCTGCGGCGCGCCACGCCATGGAGGGGGCCGCCGAGATCGCCGAAACACTCCGTCCCCCGCGGGCGAACGACACCCCGGCGCGCCATCTCCGTCCCGGGGTCGGCCGGGCCGGGAGTGCTGCCGTCGCGGGTCCCGGCCGTCCTCGGCGATGGGCCGCCGCCTTCCGGGCGGTCGTTGGAACCCCCGGGCGGGTCGAGCAGCGGCACGCCCGCGCGAAGGCGTTCGGCGACGCGCAGAGACCCCTCGCCCAGCGACCGGTTCTTCGGCGCGGACCGTCTCGCGACAAACGTCTTATACAGTACCCTGCTCGGACCGACCCACCGCCGAGGAACATGGGGATCTGGCAGGGGCGTTCACGCCGCAAGCCGTCCGGGGGTCGCCTCCGGCCTATCCGCAAGAAGCGCCGCAACGAGATCGCGCGCGAGCTGCAGCACGCCACCGTCGGCGCCGGAACGGTCAAGCACTACCGGGTCCGCGGGGCGAACGAGAAGCTGCGCATCCTCACGACGAGCGCGATCAACGTCTTCGACCCGGCGACGCGCACGATGAAGCCCGCCAAGGTCATCACCGTTCGGGAGAACCCGGCGAACCCGAACTACGTCCAGCGCAACATCATCACCCGCGGAGCGATCCTCGAGACGGACCTGGGTCTCGTCCGGGTGCGTTCCCGGCCCGGCCAGGACGGCGTCCTCAACGGGGTCCTCGTCCCGAAGACCGGCACCGCGGCCTAGGCGGCCGACGAGTCGGCGCATGCCCGACCACTTCTTCGTCTACCCCGCCTACCTCGACCGCTCGGTCTCCCGTTCGTTGGGACGGAGGGTGCCGGCCGGCGCCGCACTGTCCGAGGTGACCGCCGACGAGATCGTTCAGGCCGCACGGGGGATCGGGTTCACCGCGGAGCCGGAGCCCGACCGGCAGTTCCCCCCGGTCTTCCACACCTACGCCGGACGCGTGCGGCTCGTGAAGCGCGCCGGGACCAGCAAGACCCGGGCGCTGCGGGAGATCGCGGACGAGATCGGGCGGCGTCGCGGCGCCGGAGGGCGGACGTAGATGGAGGAACCCGCGACCCTCTACTTCACCGGCACGGCCGGCGCGGGGAAGACGAGCCTGGTCTCCGCGTTCCGCGCCTGGATGAAGAGCGCGGGCTACGACACGGTCGTGGTCAACCTCGACCCCGGCAACGAATCCGACGCCCTCGCGCCGGACGTCGACATCCGCGAGTGGGTCCGCCTTGCCGATGTCATGGACGAGTACGGCCTCGGGCCGAACGGTGCCCAGGTGGCCGCGGCCGACATGATCGCGCTCAAGATCTTCGAGGTGAAGCAGGCGGTCCAGGAGTTCAAGACCGACTACATCCTCGTCGACACCCCCGGCCAGGTCGAGCTGTTCGCCTTCCGCGAGGCGTCGAAGGCGATCGTGGACGCGCTGAGCGGCGACCGGTCGACCATCGCCTTCCTCTTCGACCCGGCGCTCGCGCGCACTCCGTCGGGGTTCGTCTCGCTGTTGATGCTCTCGGCGAACGTCGAGTTCCGGTTCCGACTGCCGACGCTCAACCTTCTGACGAAGGCCGACCTCCTCACTCCCGAGCAGCTCGACGAGATCGTCGGCTGGGGGGAGAGCCCGGACCGCCTCCTCGACCAGGTCCTGAGCGAGACCCCGACCCCCGACGTGCAGCTCTCCACCGAGATGCTCCGGGCGATCGAGAGCCTCGCGCCCTTATCGACCCTGCTTCCGACCTCGAGCCGGGACACGACGGGTCTCGAAGCGCTCTACCTCGCCGCGCAGCGCAACTTCGCGGCCGCCGAGGACGTCGAGCCGTCCCACGCGCCGCCGGGGAGCGACCCGCCGTAGCGCGTCAGTCGCTGAAGAGGAGGCCCATTCCGGCGGCCGAGGACTGGTCCTCCTCGGCGAGGCGGTCGAACAGCTTCTGGGCTTCGTCGCCCGTGAGCCGGGTGCCCATCGGGCCGAGGACCGCGTCGGCACGACCGACCCCCTCGGCGGACCCCTCGATGAGGACGTAGAGCTCGCCGGCCGGTCCGCCGAGCGTGGCCGCGTCGCGGATCTTTCGGCTCTGGCGGGAGACGAGGTCGTCGGCGAGGGCGGCGTCCATATCGCCCTTGCGGGCGGACGGGACACGGAAGATCGTCCAGCTCATCGGCCCGGCGACCCGCCCTCGGTATTTGGGGCCTTCGGCCCCTAGATCCCGAAGGTCCGGCGCGCCGCGAGGTACCTCGGGTCGTCGAGCCCCATGACGTCCGGGTTCCGCCCGTCGTTCACCCCGAGCCAGTAGGCGAGGAGCTGGAGGGGGATCACCTGGACGATCGGGCCGGCGTAAGGCGGGAGGGCCGGCAGCGCAAGGACCCCCTCGGCCGGCCCGCCCCCGCTCGTGTCGACGAGCAGGGTGTGGGCCCCTACGTGGGCCGCCGCCCGTAGCGCCGATTCGGCCCGGGCCCGCTCGAGCGGGGTCCCCACCACGGCGATGACCTCGGTCCGCTCCGTCACCGACGGGAGGACCCCGTGGAGGAACTCCTCGACCCCCACCGCGGCCGCGAAGCGGCCCGCCCCTTCCCGCAACTTGAGCGCCCCTTCCCGCGCCGTAGCCTCGGCGGGCCCGCTTCCGAGCAGGACGACGCGGTCCCGGCTCGTCAGCGCATCCATCCGGTCGAGCAGGTAGGTCTCCGTGGCGAGCGCGGCCGTGACCGCCTCGGGAACCACGTCCTCCGCCAGGGGTGGCGCCGAAGGCGACCACGCCTCCAGGAGGCGGACCGTGGCGCCCAGCGCGGCCGTGTAGCTGACCGTGTGCATCCAGGATTCCTCGTTGGCGTAGCGGCTGACCAGGACGTGGTCCGCCAGCTCCGCCGAGCGGCTCGCCTCGCGGGCGGTCACGAGGACCTGGCGGATCCCGCGCTCGCGCATCGCGCGCATCGCGGCGAGCGTGAGCGCGGTCCCTCCCTCGGCGCTGAAGACGATGGCCGTCCCGACCCCCTCGAGCGTCGAGGGGTGGGCGAGGAGGTCGAACGCCGCGAGCGCCTCGACGAACGGGCCGTTGGGAGCGAGCTCGCGAGCGGCCCACGCACCGGCGATCGCGGCGTGGAACGACGTCCCGAGCCCGGTGAAGAGGAGCCGGGTGCCGGCCTTTGGCGGCGGGATGCGGGCCGCGACCTCGCCCATCGCCGCCATCGTGCCGTGCACGGCCACGGCCTGACGCCGGATCATCTCGTGGGTCCGGTAGGGGTGGCGGGTCCGCCCGATCGGCGGGGACGGTTCCTCGGGGCCGGGAAGCTCGATCACGGCCCCGGGAAGGCCGGCCGCCTCTTAGAGGACGACCCCCCAAACACCTTGAGGGGTCGGCGGCTCGCGGGGGGCGTGTGGTCGAGCAGCCTCGAATCGCCCGTCCTCATCATCGGGGCGGCCCATGTCGTCGACCTGCGGGAGCCGCTGCGCCGCATCCTGCTGAGCCGGACCCTGGACGCGGTGGCCGTCGAGCTCGACGCCGACCGCGCGCAAGCCATCCTGCGGCCGCAGGAGGGGCCCCGCTCGGGCGGGGGCGGACCGGTGTTCCTGCGGCTGTGGGCCATGCTCCAACGCCGGCTCGGCCGCGAGCTCGGCGGCGGGATCGCCGGGGCCGAGATGCGGGCGGCCGCAGAGGTCGCCGGCGAGCGCCGCCTTCCCCTCCTCCTCATCGATGACCCGATCCGGGACACGCTCGGCCGCCTGCTCGGCTCGCTCAGCCTGAAGGAGCGTGTCGCGCTCCTCGGCGGGGCGATCGTCGGATTGTTCCTCCCTTCCCGGTTCGTCTCGCGCCAGATCGAGGAGTACAACGCCGCTCCGGGCGACTACCTCGATGAGGTCCGGCAGGCGTACCCCACCATCGCGCGCGTCCTCCTGGACGACCGCAACGATCACATGGCCGCCCGCCTCGCCGAGGCGCGGCGCAACGGGTTCGGCCGGGTCGCGGCGGTCGTGGGGGACGCCCACGTTTCGGGACTCGCGGCCGCGCTCGCCCGGCGGGGGATACCGGCCGAGACCGTGCCCCTCGCCCGGCTCCTGGCGCCTACAGCACCGTGAGCTGGCGGCTCTCGTTCGCGCGCAGCGCGTCCTTCAGGCCGGCCACGAGGTCCCGGGTCGCCGGGGTGTCGTAGTCGTAGACCGTGCCCTCGTCGCACTTCACCGCGAGGGTCGGGTCGACGGGGAGGCGCGCGAGCATGGGGACGCCGTACTCCTCCGCGATCCGGGGGACGCGGCTGGGGCCGAACAGCTCGATCCGCTCGTGGCAGTGCGGGCAGTCGAGGTAGCCCATGTTCTCGACAACGCCGAGGAGCGGGACGTGAAGGTCGCGGGCCATGTTCATCGCCTTCTTCACGATCAGCGCCGCGAGGTCCTGCGGCGTGAAGACGAAGACCATCCCGTCGATCGGGATCGTCTGGAAGACCGTCAGCGGCACGTCGCTCGTGCCGGGAGGCATGTCGAGGATGAGGTAGTCGAGGGCGCCCCAGTTCACCCCGCCGAAGAACTGCGTGATGAGACGGGTGACGAGCGGGCCCCGCCAGATGACGGGGGTCTGCTCGTCCTCGACCATGAACTGCGAGGAAACGACGGCCAGCCCCTCCGCCGTCTTCGCGGGCTCGATCCCCTCGCCCCGGTCGTAGAGCGGGCCGGTGAGCCCGAAGAGCTTCGGCACCGACGGGCCGGTCACGTCGGCGTCCAGGACGCCCACGCGGTGCCCGCTGCGGGCCAGCGCGCTGGCGAGGAGCGCGGCGACGGTCGACTTCCCCACGCCGCCCTTGCCCGATCCGACCGCGATCACGCGGCCGATCTCGCCCTTGCTCATCCGCTGGAGGGGTCCGCCGGCCGAGCCGGTGCGCCGCGGCGGCGCCGGCGCGCCCGGCGGGGAGGAGGTCGGATGCGTGCCGTGGTCGTGCCCGCCGTCCATCGTATCAAATGGACGCCGGCCACTCTATATAACGGGCGGCCCGTGAAGCCGCGCGGGGAGGGCAGGTGACCGTCGGACCGTCGGCCGGGTTGGAGGAGATCTTCGAGCCCAAGTCGATCGCGGTGATCGGGGCCTCGAACCGGCTCGACTCCGTCGGGGGAAGCCTCTTCCGCAACCTTTTGACGGCCGGATACCAGGGCGTGGTCTACCCGGTCAACCCCAAGCGGACGAGCGTGTCGGGGGTCCGCTGCTATCCGAACGTCGCGGCGCTCCCGGAGACCCCCGACCTCGGCGTCATCGTGGTCCCCGCCGATGCCGTCGCCTCGGTGACCGAGGAGCTCGGACGGCGCGGCACGAAGGGGATCGTGGTCATCTCCTCGGGGTTCCGGGAGGTCGGGGGCCACGGCATCGAGCTCGAGCGCTCGGTCGTGGAGGTCGCCCAGCGCTACCGCATGTCGATCGTCGGGCCGAACTGCTTCGGTGTGATCAACACGGACCCCGCGCTGAACCTCAACGCGACGTTCTCGGACTCCCTGCCCCCTCGGGGGAACATCGCCTTCGTTTCCCAGAGCGGGGCGCTCTGCGCCGGGATCCTCAAGTACGGGGTCGCGGAGCGGATCGGCTTTTCGCGGTTCGTGAGCGTCGGGAACCGCGCGGGGGTCGACGAGAACGACATCCTCTACTCCCTCGGGAAGGACCCCGCGACCCGGGTCATCCTCCTCTACATCGAGAGCCTCGCCGACGGGCGGCGGTTCCTCGAGGTGGCGCGCGAGGTCACCGAGAAGAAGCCGGTCCTCGTCATCAAGAGCGGACGCTCTCCCGCCGGGGAGCGGGCCGCGCTGAGCCATACGGGGTCGCTGGCCCGCTCGGGACAGGACCGCCTCTACGATGCCCTGTTCGAGCAGTCCGGCGTCCTGCGAGCCGAATCGATCGGCGAGCTGTTCCGCATGGCCAAGATCTTCGCGACCGGGCTCACGCTCGAGGGGCCCCGCCTCGCCATCCTCACGAACTCCGGCGGTCCCGGCATCGTCGCGGCCGATGCCTGCGCCCGCAACGGCCTCGAGCTTCCGCCGCCCCCCCCGCCGGTCGCCGACGCGCTCCGCGCGCTCCTGTCGCCGGCCGCCTCGATCGGCAATCCCGTCGACATGACGGCCGACGCCCACGCGGCCCAGTACCGGGAGGCACTGCGCCTGCTCCTCGGCGACCCCACGATAAACGGGGCCCTGGTCATCGCGACGCCGACGGGCACGCTGAGCGGCACCGCGGCGGCCGAGGTGATCCTGGGGGCCCGCGCGGGCCTTTCGAAGCCGGTCGTTGCCTGCCTGTTCGGGCTGACCGACCTGACCCGCGAGGTCCAGGACCTCGAGGCGAACGGCGTGCCGACGTTCACCTTTCCCGAGGAGGCGATCGCGGGCCTCGCGAGCCTCTCGCGCTACCACGCCTGGTGGACGCGGCCGCGCACCCAGGTCCGTTCGTTCGACGTCGACCGCGACAAGGTGCGGGCGATCCTCGCGGCCGCGCGGGCGGAGAACCGCACCGTCCTGCCCGAGTATGCCGCCCGCACGCTCCTCGAGGCGTACGGGATCCCGTTCGCGCGCGTCGGGCGGGCCGTCACGGTCGACGAGGCGGTCCGCGTCGCGGCCGACATCGGCTACCCCGTCGCGATGAAGGTCGCCTCGCCCGATATCTCCCACAAGACGGACGTCGGCGGGGTCGCGCTCGGCCTCGGTTCCGAGCCGGAGGTCCGTGCGGCGTGGGACCGGATGCACGAACGGCTCCGGACCCTTGCCCCGTCGGCCCGGATCGAGGGGTTCGAGATCGAGGCGATGGTCGCCGGCGGCAAGGAGGTCCTGATCGGCGTCCAGCGGGACCCCGCGTTCGGCCCCGTCGTCGTCTTCGGCCTCGGCGGGATCTACGTCGAAGTGCTCAAGGACGTCACGTTCCGCCTGGCTCCCCTGCGCCCGCTCTCGGCCCAGCACATGGTCGCCTCGGTGCGGGCCTTCCCCCTCCTCAAGGGAGTTCGGGGCGAACCCCCGAGCGACCTTCCCGCGATCTACGAGGCGATCGAGCGGATCAGCCAGCTGGCCGTCGAGCAGCCGGACATCGTCGAGCTCGACGTGAACCCGCTCATCGTCCGGAGCGAGGGCCAGGGCGTCCGCGCCGTGGACGCGCGCGTCGTCGTCGCTCCTCCGTCTTCCAGATCGGGACCTCCGCCTTGAGCCGCTCGATGAGGTAGCGGCACCCCGCGAACGCGTCCGCCCGGTGCGGCGCCGCGCACCCGACGATCACCGACGCCGTCCCGACCCCGAGCCGGCCCAGGCGGTGCCACAGGACGACCCGGTGCGCGCCGAACCGGGCGCGGGCCGAGCGTTCGAGGTCGGCGAGCGCCGCGAGCGCCGGGGCCCGGTGCGCCTCGTAGAAGAGGTGGGTCACGGGGCCGGATCGGCCGCCGTCGGGACGGACCCGCCCAATGAACAGGGCGACCCCCCCGTCGACCCCGCCCGCGAGCTCGGCGTAGGCCGGCGCCAAGCGGAGCGGGCGGACGGTCAGGCGGACCGACATCTCAGCCCCCACTGTACGGCGGGTGGATCGCGAACTCGTCGCCCGGAGCGAGCCGTGCCGCGCGTCGGGCGACGGGCTCGCCATTGCAGAACAGTCGACTGGCCGCGAGGACCGGCACGAGACGGGGGTAGCGCTCCGTCAGCTCCGCAAGGACCGTTTCGACCCGGGTCCCGTCGTCGGGGATCGTGAGATCGACCCGGGGCCGGCCGACGGCCTCCCGGGCCGTCGCGAAGAGAAGGACCCGGAGTCGTCCCACGCCTCGGCACGGGAGCGGCCCTCTTGGGGTTTCCCCCTGCCGTTTCCCTCGACGGCGACGACGGCGCATGTCGCCGGCGCGAGGAAACTCATTAATACGCTCGACCTCTCGAAACGCCATCATGGCGGAGATCTCCGTACGCGCCGGCGGCGCCGCCGGGGATGGTATCGCCTCCGTCGGCGAGGTCGTCTCCCGGTCGTTCTCGCGGCTCGGGCTCAATGTCTTCGGCCTCAACGCCTACCAGTCCGTGATCCGCGGCGGGCATGTGTGGTTCCAGGCCCGCGCCTCGCGCGAGCCGGTCCATTCCCAGGGCGACCGGGTCGACGTCCTCTACGCGCTCAACCGCGAGACCGTCGACATCCACGGCCCCCAGTTGGCAAAGGGCGCGGCGGTCGTCTTCGACCCGGAGAAGTTCTCGGTGGCCGCCGGCGACCTTCCCGCCGGGGTCGCTCCCGTCGCCATCCCGACGCTCGAGCTCGCCCGCAAGTACACCACCCAGTCGATCCTGCAGAACGCGGCCGGCCTGGGCGCGACGGCGTTCCTTTCCGGTATCCCCCTCGAGACGCTTCAGACGGTCCTCGCCGATTCCTTCGGCCGCAAGAAGGGCGAGATCGTCGACTGGAACCTCGGTGCGGCCGCCGATGGGTACGCCTACGCGCGAAGCCACGCGAGCGCGAGCGACCGCGCCGTGGGCCCGACGGGCCCCGCGAAGCTCCTTCTCGCCGGCAATTCGGCGATCGCGCTCGGAGCGGCCGCCGCCGGTGTGAAGTTCCTCGCCCAGTACCCGATGACCCCGGCGTCGTCGATCATGCACTGGATGGCCGCGCACTCCCAGGCGCTCGGCGTGGTCGTCAAGCAGGCCGAGGACGAGCTCGCCGCGATCAACATGGCGATCGGCGCGTCGTACGCCGGCGTCCGCTCGATGACCGCCACGAGCGGCGGCGGGTTCGCGTTGATGGTCGAGGCGCTCGGCATGGCCGGCATGACCGAGGTCCCCCTCGTGGTCGTCGAGTCGCAACGTTCCGGCCCGTCGACCGGTCTCCCCACGAAGACCGAGCAGGGCGACCTCAACATGATGCTCGGGGCGGGCCAGGGGGAGTTCCCCCGGGCGATCCTTGCCCCCTCGGACGCGCTCGAGGCGTTCCAGCTGACGATCCGGGCCTTCGAGCTCGCCGAGGCGTGGCAGACCCCGATCCTCGTCGCGAGCGACCTCCATCTGTCGGAGAGCTACATGACGATCGACCGGGACGCGATCTCGCTCGACGTCGACGTGCCCTCGCTTTTCCAGGTCGAACCCAACGGCCACGACTTCAAGCGCTACGCCTACACCGAGAGCGGGGTCTCCCCGCGCTCCCTGCCCGGCCAGCCCGGCCTGCAGTACGTCGCCGGCTCGGACGAGCACGACGAGAAGGGCCACCTCCTCTCCGACGTGCGCGCCGGTGTGCCGGCGTGGGTCGCGGAGCGCAACCGGATGATGGAAAAGCGCATGCGCAAGCTCGAGGGGCTGAGGGCCGCGATCGATGCGCCGGTCCTCGAGGGCCCGGCCGACGCGGATTTGACCCTCGTCGCGTGGGGCTCGACGATCGGCGCCGCCCGCGATGCCCTCGGCCTCCTGGCCGCCCAGGGCCGTTCGGTGAACCTCCTCGCCGTCCGCGCGGTCTACCCGATCCGGCCCGAGGCGTTCACGGGGCCGCTCGGCCACGCGAAGCGCACCCTCCTCGTCGAGGCGAACTTCTCCGGTCAGTTCGGCCGCCTCCTTAGGGCCGAGACCGGCCTTTACCTTCCCGACCGGCTCCTCAAGTACGACGGGGAGCCGTTCTATCCGGCGGAGATCGCCGGCCGGGCGGTCGAGGTGTTGTCACATGGCGGGTAGCAGCGCGCAGGTGCCGTCGGTCGTCGGAACTCCCCTTCCCCTCGTGGGCAAGTCGACGACCAAGCCGACCTGGTGCCCGGGCTGCGGGGACTACGGTGTCGTGGCGGCCGTCGAGATGGCCGTCAAGCGCCTCAAGATCCCCTCGCACAACGTCGTCATCGTCTCGGGGATCGGCTGCTCCTCGAACCTCCCCCACTTCCTGAGCAGCTACGGCTTCCACGCGATCCACGGTCGCTCCATCCCCGTCGCCGAGGGGGTCCGCTGGGCGAACCACGGCCTGACGGTCCTCGCGACCGGCGGGGACGGCGATGGGTTCGGCATCGGGGCGGGGCACTTCGTCCACGCGATGCGGCGGAACGTCGATCTGACCTACGTCACCATGGACAACCAGATCTACGGCCTCACGACGGGCCAGGCGTCCCCCACCTCCATGATGGGGCAGAAGACGAAGTCGACCCCGACGGGGGTCATCGAGAACCCGCTCGACCCGATCGCCCTCGCGCTCGCGTGCGGCGCGACGTACATCGCGCGGGGGTTCTCCGGCGACGTGAAGCAGATGGCCGACCTCATCGCGGGCGGGATCCAGCACAAGGGCTTCTCGTTCGTCGATGCGTTGAGCCCCTGCGTCACCTACAACAAGATCAACACCTTCGACTGGTTCCGCCAGCGCGTCTACAAGCTCGACGCGGCCGGGCACGACCCGACCGACATCCACAAGGCGTGGGAGAAGGCGCTCGAGTGGGGCGACCGCATCCCGACCGGCCTCTTCTACACGGTCGACCGCCCGACCTATGAGGACCTCGAGGAGGTCCTCGCGGCCGGTCCTCTCGCCCTTCAGCCGGCGGGCCTCCGCGGCAAGGATCGTCTCCTCGACGAGTTCATCTAGACGGCCACCGGCCCCGCCGTGGCCACGCGGAAGGCGTAGGCGTCCCCCTGGTGGAACGCGACGGGGAACGCGCCGGGGTCGCCGAGGAGCGGCGCCGGGGCGAACGGGGGGTAGAGCACGGAGTTGTTCTGCGTGACCAGGATCCACCCGACGGCGAGGTCGGCCAGGGCCGCCTGCCCCGCGGCGTCCAGCCGGCCATGGGTGAGCTCGCCCACCGCCAGCGCGTAGCTCGCGTTCGCAAAGGCGTAGTTGGCCATCATCGGGTAGAACAGGACGAGACGGGGGGCGTAGCCGGGGACGAACTCCGCCGCGCTGCCCGGGGCGACCAGGACCCGGCTGCCCGCGGGGAGGTGGGTCCCGCACCAGTCGAGGAGGGCGAAGTCCGCGGCGCTCACGTTGGAGAAGTCCGCGTAGAGCGACGCCGTGTACGCGGGGAACGAGGTCGCGGTCGTGGCGGCCCCGGGACCGAGCAGGGCGAGCGCGAGGAACACGGCGATCGTCGGGGGGAGGGCCCGGCGTGGGCGGGGCCGCCGACGGTCCCGTGGGCGGGTCGCCGACCGTTCCGCCGGACCCGTCCCGGCCGGAGCGCCGGTCCCCCGCTCGAGGAGGAACGCGATGGGGTACGCGGCGACGAACGTGAAGAGGGAGAACACGAGGATCGATAGCTCGCCGACGCTCGTGACGAACGGGAGGGCGCCGAGGAGCGGCGTGCCGGGGTCCGCGACGGTCTCAAGGCCCATCAGGCCGAGCGCGACGACCGTGCCGGCGAGGGCGAAGCGCCCGAAGGGACCGGCCCGCAGGCCGGTCCGTCCGAAGGGGGTGCCGGCGACCAGGATCCCGAGGGCGCCGGCCACGAGCAGGATCGCGAGCTCGGCGCGGAGCACCGGGAACGGCGAGAACGCGTAGTCGCCCGGGCCGAACAGGAACGGGTCGATGCTGCCGATGAGCCCGCCGAGGGTCAAGTGGGTCACGGTGCCGGTGGGCAGCGCGGCCGAGCCGGGAACGAGCCCCGGGCTCCCTCGCCCCTTGGCGAGGACCGCGAGGCTCGGGGCGACGAACGGGAGCGCCGCCGCGAGGGCGGCGAACCAGCGGCTCCACCAGCGCCGGGCCGCCCCGCCGAACACCGGACGGAACAGAAGGGCCGCCACGGGAAGGGCGAGGAACCACCACTGGCTCCCGACCGGGTTCAACGCCGCGGCGTAGCCGGCGAGCGCGCCGAAGGCGACGGCGTCGCCCCACGGCGGGGGCCCCGGTCGCACCCAGGCCGGGGTCCGGGCGAGGAGCAGCAGGACGAGCGGGAAGGCCAGGGCGAAGTCGTTGCTGCCGGCGACGAGGACCCGGCTCCAGCTGCCCAGGAGGGCGACGCAGAGGGCGAAGGCGGCCCCGGCCCGGTCGGAGCCGAGCCACTGTCGCCCCACGAGGAACGCCCCCGGGACCGACAGGGCCAGGAAGAGCGGGGTGACGAGGAGCGAGGTTCGCGCCGGCGGAAGCGCGAAGAGCGACTGGGCGGCGGCGAACCAGACCGTCGCCCCCTGGGGGTAGGCGAGACCCTGGCCGGCGAGGGGGAGGAACGAGGTCGGGATCGTCCCGTGGAGGAAGAGAAGGGCCGTGTAGGTCGTGTAGAGGCTCGAGTCGAAGGTGTTGCCGGTCGCGACGGGGATCACGAGGGCGACCTCGATCCCGTAGAGGAGGACCGTGGCGCCCAGCGTAGCGAGGTACGGCCAGGTCGTGAACGGACGGAGGAGCTCCCGCGCCCCGGTCAGCGTCGCGCGCGGCCGGCGCGCCCGGTCGATTCCGAAGGCGAGGGCCCCCACGCCGAGGACGACCGCCGGCAAGAGCGGGACGAACCCGCCGAAGGGGACCGCGGCGAGGACGTAGAGGACCGCGCCGCCGAGGTAGAGGTCGAGGAGCCCCCGTTCGATCGGCTCGCGGGCGGCGAAGAAGCTCACCCAGCGGGCCGCGAGACGGCGAAGGACGTCCCCGAGGAGAGCGACGCCCAGCGCCATCGCCAGCAGCGCGATCGACCAGACGACCCCGCCGGGCCCGGGAAGGTCCACTGGCCGGCGAAGGGCTCGGGGGCTTTAGCGCAAGAGGGTCCGCCGGTGGGGAATGCCTTTACCTCCCGCCCTCCCCTCCGCCGGTCCCAGAACGAACGTGGCCGAGAGCGCCCCGGGCGCCCGCGAGGGCCTGAGCTCGGTGACCCGGGGAACCCTCGTCATGATGGTCGGCACGCTCGGGTTCGTCGCGGAGAGCTTCGTCTCACGGGTCATCCTCATCCGGACGCTGTCGCTCGCCCAGTGGGGCCAGTTCTCGCTCGCGCTCGCGCTCGCCGGCCTCCTGACGACCCTCGGGAGCCTCGGGGTCACCCAGGCCGTGGCGCGCCTCCTCCCGTTCGCGACGAACGACGCGGAGCGGCGTCGCGTCGTGCGGACCGCCTTCCTCCTGTTGGTGCCGGCGGCCGCCGCGGTCTCGGCCCTCCTGGCCGTCCTGAGCGTGCCGATCGGCTCGAGGTCCGGCGCCCCGGGGCTCGCGCTGACCCTCGAGTTCTTCTCCGTCTCGGTCGGGCTCACGATCGTCGGGAGCCTGATCGCGGCGATCTTCCAGGGGTACGAGGACGTGCTCCCGAACGCCCTCTTCCTTCAGGTCCTCAACCCGATCCTCTTCATCGTCTTCCTCCTCGTCGCCGAAGGCATCACGCCGCTCCGGCTCGCGTACCCGGTCGCGCTGACCGGCTACGTCCTTTCGAGTCTCCTGACGCTCGGGGGCCTGCTGCTCTACCTTCGGGCCCGCCTTCCCCGGCTCCTCCCCTCCGGGCCGAGCGAGCCGGGGATCTCCCCGACGCTCGTGCGGTTCGCCCTGCCGCTGCTCGGCTTCTCCCTGCTGGGCTTCCTCACCGGGAGCGGCGACACCCTGGTGCTGGGGGCGCTCGACCGGGGGGCGGTCGGACTCTACACCGCCGACCTCTCCCTTGCCCGGCTCCTCCAGGTCGGCGTCGGGTCGCTCGCCTACATCATTCTCCCGGTGACCGCGCGCTTGGTACGGCGCGGCGACACGCCCTCGATCCGGGTCACCTACGCGACGGCGACCAAGTGGATCGCGCTCACCTCCCTGCCGTTGTTCCTGCTGTTCTTCTTCCTCCCGTCCCCCTCGCTCGCCTTCGTCTACGGGAGCCCGTACGCGGCCTCGACCGTGGCGCTGCGCCTCCTCGTCCTCGGCTCGCTCCTCGGCACCCTGGTCGGTCCGGCCACCGCCGCGCAGGTATCCTTCGGGGAAACCAAGCTCCTGCTCATCAACACGCTCGCCTCCGCCTGCGTCGACCTCGGGCTGAGCTTCCTTCTCGTGCCGCTCTTCGGCATCACGGGCGCGGCCGTCGCGTGGGCGGTCTCGAACGCGCTCTACCCGATCCTGTCGATGGCCGAGCTGGCGGCGCTCCACGGCGTCCACCCGTTCCGGCGGCCGTACGTGGTGCCCCTCGTCGCGACGGCGCTGCCCCTAGGCGGCGCGCTCCTCCTCCTCCCCGTCGCGCCCCCCCTCTGGGCCCTGCCGGGGCTCGGGGTGGCGTTCGCGGCCGCGTTCGGGGCGGTCGTGCTGGCGACGGGGAGCGTGGACGCGGGAGACGAGCTCCTCCTCGAGGCCATCGAGGGGATCCTCGGCCGCCGGCTTAACTGGGTGCGTCGGCTCGGTCGCCTGCGCATCCACCGGCTCCGGAGCCGGTAGCGAAGGGTGCCGGCGGGAGTCCCGGACGTGGTCGACAAGGAGCAGGACCACTCCGGCCCCGAGCAGGAGGAAGACGAAGACCGCGAGGGTGTTGGCGATCGCGGTCGCTCCGGCGCCATCGAGGACCGCGGCGATCACGAGGAGGACGAGGGCGGCGGCGATCGGGTAGCGGGAGTCGAGACCGGCCCATTGCGAGTAGACCATGTAGGCGAGGAGAAGGCCGGTGAAGACCAGGGTGTAGGGGACCTCCACGGGGACCGGGACCTCGCTCTCCCCTAAGATGGATTGCCAACGGCGGCGGAGCGCGAGGAGACCCTCGCCTCCGAGCGCGACGGCACGTAGAGCTTACATAGCGGAGGGGATGATACCCACACGTTCACGCGCGTCCCCTGAACGGTGAGCTTCGTTGCTGCGGAAGGACCATCCAGCCATCGCCATCGCCTTCGGCGTGGTCCTGCTGGGCTTGGTCATCGCGGCCGCGCTCGCCCCCAACACCGGGGCCCTCCCGGCGCAGACGAGCTGCCCGTACGGCGTCTGCTCATCGGGCCAGCCCTCGAGCTTCCTCTGGACGGGGATCCTCATCGGCCTCGTGGCCGTAGCCGCGATCCTCGCCGTGATCGTCGTCCTGCGTCGCCGCCGCTCCCGTCCACCGCCCGGACCGGCCGAGCCGTGGAGCGGTGCGGCCCCCGGCGCGGCGGCGGCTGCGGTGCCGGTCGCCGCGCCACCGCCTCCGCCCGCCGGCGCACCCTACCTCGAGACTCCCGAGGACGTGGGCCATCCGATCCCGCCCGTCGCGCCGACGGCCGCCCCGGCGGCCGGGGAGGCCGCCGAGCCCGACATCGACTCGTTGATGCGCGAGCTCGACAAGATCAGCGGCGAGATCCTCAAGCGGAGCGGCCCGAAGTCGGGGCCCGAGAGTTCGACGGAAGGCGACGCGAACCCCCCGCCGTAGCGCGTCACCGGGGCGGCACGGCTTAATAGCCGACGCTGGCTCGTACTGCCGATGGACCTTCCCCCGACGGAGGAGAGCCGCCTCTTGGCGGAGCTCGAGCGCGCCGTCGCGTCCGCGCCAATCCCGCCCCGGGAGATCGAGGTGGGGATCGCGCTGTCGATCGCCCTCGGTCGCCAGCGCCCGGCGGTCGCCTGCGGCGGTTGCTCGAGCCCGCTCGAGTTCCGGGGGATCCCCGCCCGGACCAACGCCCGCCTGTCGGTTCCGTTCCGCCTCGTCCCGCCTGACGGCCCTTCGGTGTAGGGAGGGCCGATGGTCTCTCTGCCGATCGTCGAGACCGTCGTGAACTTCATCACCGCGGCGCTCACCGCGGGCGGCCTCGCCGCCCTCGTCGGGCTGATGGCGGTCGAGAGCTGGGGTATCCCCCCGCTTCCGAGCGAGGTGATCCTGCTGTTCGGCGGGTTCCTGATCGCCCAGGGGACGTTCAGCTGGGGCGGGGCCATCGCGGCCGCGATGCTCGGCGGCCTCCTCGGGTCGTACGTCGCCTACGCCGTCGGACGCTGGGGGCGGGGCTGGCTCACCCGGTCGGGGACGGGCGGGCTGCGCATCGACCCGAAGCATCTCGACGCCATGGACCGCTGGTTCGCCCGCCATGGCGAGGGGACGGTGATCGTCGCGCGCCTGCTCCCGATCGCGCGCAGCTACATCAGCTTCCCCGCGGGCACGGCGAAGATGGGTCCGACCCGGTTCGGCGCCTACACGCTCGTCGGGGCCTTTCCGTTCACCGTCGCCCTGCTCTATGCCGGCTACGTGCTGGGCGAGCACTGGTCGGCGATCGTTCCGTACTTCACCTACGGCGACTACGCCGTCGGGGTCGCGATCGTCCTTGCGATCGCCTACGTGGGCCTGCGCTGGCGCAACGTGATCGGCCCGGGGTTCCCCCCGCGGCTCACTCGGAGTAGCGGATCGCCTCGGCCGGAGGGAGCCGTGCCGCCTTCACCGAAGGACCCAGGATCGCGAGGATCGTGAGCGCGTAGCTCACCCCGACCACGGAGAGGACGTTGGTCCAGGGGATCGTGAACGTCAGGAACCCCGTCGCGGCGCTCGTCGCGTTGTAGAGCAGCAGGATCGCGAGCCCGGTACCGATCCCGATGCCGAGCAGCGCGACGTAGGAGTACTCGAGGAGGAACGCGCGGAGGACCATCCCCCGGGTGAAGCCCGCGGCCCGGAGCATCCCGACCTCCCCCCTCCGCTCGGCGACGGCGCGCAGGGCGACGATCCCCATCGCGGCGATCCCGACGGCCAGGCCGAGCGCGACGAAGATCTCGAGGAGCCCGATGAACCCCTCCGTCGTCTGGATCGAGGTCGCGAGCACCTGGGCGAAGTCGACGAGGATCAGGCCGTAGGGGAAGAACGCCGCCTTCGCGAGCTGGGCGGCGGTCACGGCGGACCGGCTCGCCGCGACGGTCAGGAAGAACGCGCTCTCGTTGGCGTAGCCGAGGGATGAGGCCACGCGGGGATTGACCCAGATGCCGGAGACGAACGATTCGGAGAGGACGCCGATGACCGTGACGCGGGTGCGCCCCCCCGTCGCGGGGTTCGTCACGGCGACCGTCGCGCCGGGGCCGAGCGTGGGATGGCCCGGCCCGAACGCGAAGCCCGACGCGGCGAACTGGCCGTCGACCACCGCCACCGAGGCGTTCGTGGCGAGCTCCTGCCAGACGCCGGCCTCGCTGAGCCCGTCGGCCGTGGCGGTGAAGTTGAAGCGGTTCGTCGAGTAGAAATCCTGGGCCGGCGGCTGGCCCGTCGGGGCGGCGAAGAGGGGATAGCCGTATCCCGGCGGGGCCCCCGAGAAGTTGAGCAGCGCTCCCCCGCTGACGAGCGGCACCACGGTGGAGAAGTACGGGGCGAGGGAGGTGTTGTTCGCGATCTGCCCCGGAAGGTCCGGGATGGCCAGCGCGGAGACGCCGAAGAAGCTGTAGCCGCCGGACTCCGAGACGATCGTCGCGTTGAGGCCGGACTGGACGGAGGCGCCGAACTCCGCGACCCCGACGACGGTGAAGAGGACCAGCGAGAAGATGGTGAGATTGATCGCCGTGCGGAACGCCCGCCGCCCGGGGTAGGACAGTCCGATGCGGACGACCGGGACGGAGCGGGGCCGCACGGTGCCGAGGCGGGCGATCGCCCCCACGACGATGTCCGAGTTGAAGATGTAGAGGAGGATCGCCCCCAGGATCATCAGGATCCCCTTGACGAAGAACCCGAAGATCGACCCCGTGAGCGACGGGGCCAGGACCGCGCTCTCGATCTGGGGGACCCCCGACCAGAGAAGCAGCGCGGCGCCGGCCAGCGAGAACGCGACGCGGTTGCGGACGAGCCGGGTCAGCATTAGCGCGACGCCGAGCGCGACGAGCCCGCCCGCGAGCACGGGGGTGCTCTGGGGACCGGTCCCCCGGAACGACGCGGCGAAGAGGGAGCCACCGACGGTGGCGAGGGCGATCCCGAGGACCGCGAGGTAGGTGTAAAAGCGCATCACCGGCGCCGGTTCGGGGATGCTGCGGATCGCCCGGACGATGTTGAGCCGGCTCGCGCGGGCGCTCGCCACCGTCACGGTCGCGAGGGTCAAAAGGAAACCGACCACGTACCCCAGCGCGAGGCTCGTCCCGGTCACGGTGAACGAGGCGAGGATCGCCGAAGAGCCCGCGCCCCCATTCGAGAAGAGCACGCTGAACGCGTAGGTGAGCAGGTAGCCCACGGCGACCCCGAGGAATGTTCCGGCGAGGGCGCTGCCCGCGGAATAGAGGAGCCCCTCGAAGTAGTAGGTGAGGACGAGTTCGCGCCGACGCAGCCCGATAGCGCGGAGCATCCCCATCTCGCCCTTGCGCTCCTCGGCCAGCATCACGAAGATCCCGACGATCAGCATCGCGCCGGCGACGATCGAAAAGAGGCCGAGGACCAGGAACAGCTGCAGGAGGCTCGTGCCGGCCGTCTCCGCCTGCGCGAGGGCGTCCTTGAGGAGCTGGGAGACCGTGAGGCCGTAGTCGGTGGGGAGGGACGCGAGGGACGCGTTGAGGCGGGCGCTCACCGCACCGGAGAGCGCGACGCCGTCCGTCAGCGAGCCGGCGTTCGTCACGGCGAGGAAGTTGACCATCCCGGTGGCGTTCTCGAGGGTCTGGGCGGTCGCGAGCGGCGTAAAGACGCTCCCGCCGAACAGGAAGCCGCCGCGCGTGTCGTCCACGACGATGCCCTGGACGACGGCGACGCCCGTCGCCCGGCCGTAGAGGATGAGCTCGTTGCCGACGGAGGCGTTGAGGTCCTGGGCCGCCTGGACGTCGAGGTACACCCCGCCCGAGGACGGTCCCGGAAGGTGCGAGCCGTTCGTCGCGGTGAACGGGCCCAGGGCAACGGTCTGGTTCGCGTCGGCCCCGATGAGGTTGAGGCCGGGCTGCGGGATCCCCGTGGAGCGGTCGAAGACCTGGACCGTGCTCACGACCTCGGGGGCGATCCCGGCGATCTGCGGGTCGCCTCCGGTCTGCGCGGCGAGCTGGGAGTACGCCGCGTAGGGGAAGGGAACGTACGCCCCCGAGGGCGACTGGTTGAACACTCCCTCGTCGGTAAAGCCGTAGCCCTGGTAGGCGAAGTGGACATTGACGGTGTTGACCGTGTCCCCGATCACGAGGCTACCGGAAACGATCGTCGTCGCCACGAGGAGGCCGAGGATCACAAGGACCGTGCGCCAGCGGGCGCGGCGGACGTTGCGCGTCGCGAGGCGCAGCGCGATCCGGTGCGTGGCCGCGAGGACGATCGACGCGGCGGCCACGACGGCGACCCCGAGGAGGAGCCAGAGGACGAGGGAGACCACGAGCGGACCCCCCGGCTACCCGTCGAAGCGCCCGTCGCGCATCCGGAGCGTCCGGTCGCAGACCCGCGCGACCTCCGGGTCGTGGGTCACGACCACGATCGTCTGGGCATACTGCCGATTGAGCTGGCGGAGCAGTTGGGTGACCTGGCGGGAGCCCTCCTCGTCGAGATTGCCCGTGGGCTCGTCCGCCCAGACGATGGCGGGTCGGGCGACGAGGGCGCGGGCGAGCGAGACGCGTTGCTGCTGTCCGCCCGAAAGCTCGCTCGGACGATGGCGGGTCCGGTCCGCCAGGCCGAGCTCGCCGAGGATCTGGGTGGCGCGCTCGCGGGCCTTGCCGGCGGCGACCCCCGCGATGAGCAGCGGCAGCTCGACGTTCTCGACGGCGGAGAAGACGGGGAGGAGGTTGTACGACTGGAAGACGAAGCCGGTCCGGCGCGCGCGGTAGGCGCTGCGCTGGTCATCGGGCATCCGGTGGATGTCGACACCCTCGAGGCGGACCGAGCCCCGGGTGATGTCGTCGAGGCCGGAAAAGCAGTTCAGGAACGTCGTCTTCCCACAGCCCGACGGGCCCATGATCGCCAGCATCTCGCCGCGATGGATCTCGAGGTTCACGCCATGGAGGGCCGTCACCTGGGTCTCGCCGGTGCCGTAGATCTTCCAGACATCCTCGCCGGCGACCACGACCTCGGGCATGCGGACGGACGGCGCCCGCGTACCGAGCGGACGTAATACCTCTTACCCCAGGGCCGGGCCTGCGGCGGCCTACGGAGCGTACTCGGGGCGGACGACGCGACCGGACGGGCGGCCGACGTACTCCCCATCGACGAGGAGCGGCTGGCCGTCGCGGTAGTGCTCCCGGGGGAAGACCGCGGAAAACCCCTCGAAGGCGGTCCACCCGCACGGCGCGTGGAGCGCACGGGCGTGGACCGTAACGGTGCGGCGGAAATCCACGACGAGCAGGTTGGCCCGGTGGCCCGGGGCCAGCCGACCCTGCGGAAGGCCGGCCCATCGCGCCGGCCGCTCGCAGGCCGCGGCGACGAGCGTCGGGAAGGGGAGGGCGCCCTCGCGCACGCGGCCCAGCATCAGGGGCAGAAGGGTCTCGACCCCGGGCATGCCGCTCGGCGCGTTCGCGAAGGGCCGGCCCTTGGCCTCCGCCGAATGCGGCGCGTGGTCGCTGGCGAGGCACGGGACCTGACCGCGGTCGAACGCGGCCAGCAGCTCCCGTCGCTCCGCCTCGCGCCGAAGCGGGGGATTGACCTTGAAGCGGGCGTCGGGGCCGTGTCGGTGGGAGAGGAGGAGGTGGTGCGGGGTCGTCTCGAACGAATGGCCGGTCCGGCGGAGGTCGTCGACGATCTCGGCCTGGGTCACGTGGGCGATGTGCAGCCGCAGCGAGGGGGGGGCGGCCGAGAGAACCTCCGCCACCGCCCGGCGCTCCGCGAGCGCGGGTCGTGACGCGTTCCAGCCCTCGACGGTGGCCGCCGGCGCGTCGCGGAAGTGGGACGGGTCCTCGGCGTGGACGCTCACAGAAAGGCCGGTCTCCGCGGCCTCGGCGAGCAGGCCCCGTGTCGCGGCGAACGGCGTCGCCTCGGGCTGCCCGGTCGTCGGTGAGAGATAGAGCTTGAACGCGCCGGCGTGACGGGCGAGGGAGCGGA
>DAHUXZ010000011.1 GCA_027315455.1 Thermoplasmata archaeon
CCCGGAACGCTCTGGGTCCAGCCGGGAGACGCGACGGTGCATCCCCCGAACAGAACCACGTAATCGTCCACGGAGTCCCAGGTGGCGGCCGCATCGTGGCGCGGACCTGGGCATGTCGTCGAGGTGCACCTCAGATACGGCGTGACGTTCCACCAGTTGAGGGCCCGGGTGTTGAACTGCCAGGTGTCGTTGAAGACGTAGCCGGAGGAGTTCGCGCCACCGAAGAGCAGGATGTCCCAGTCAAGGGTCGAAGAGTTGTTCAAGAACAGTCGGATGGAGGCCCCGTAGCGCGCGGAGGGCGACGCCGAATGGGGGAAACTTGGTGTGGGGGGATAAGATGAGGCCGGCGCGACTCCGTTCTCCGTCGAGCACGAGACGCCGCCTCCGGTCGGGGTACACGCCATTGGCAACCCATCGGCCGGCCCGGCACCGGCCGCGAGAGAGTCCTCGGCTTCTTGGAGCATAGAAGCGGCGGACCGGGACGCCGAGCGGACCACGGAATGCGTCGCCGCCGGCGGAGCGGTAGCCACGGGGGCAAGCGCCGTGGTCAGCCCGAGGCCAGAGGCCACCACAAAGAGAACGTCAACGCCGACCCACCTCGTCAGATCGCGACGAGACGGCTCGGGCGACAAGCCGCCAGAATCCTTGGCCCTACTCCAGACGTTCCTTCGTCTCAGGTTCCCTTGCCCCATGGTCTCTCCCCGAGGCGAGTCCAGAATCCGCGCAAGTGAACCCGGAACACCATGCGCGCGGCGGACTAGTCATGGCGTGCGATACCGTGGCATAGTATTTACGAGTTGTTGAGCGATACTCCGAGACCGTCGCGAAGTCTTGGCCGGGCACTGGACGGGGTGTAACCCTCGGTGCCCGACCCCAGGGCTCGTACCGACGGTCGCGGCGGATTCTCGGAAGGGGGAGATCGGTCCCGCGGCGGTTCGCGGGGGAACTGAACCTTGGGCTCCATGCCTTCCCCGAATCCCTCGGCCCATGAGAGGGCGCCCCGCCGTCCCTCAGCGGCCCACGCGGCGCCCGCTGGGGGAACGCTGCCCCCGAAGCGAGAGGAGGACGGCGAGGAGAGGGATCGTGACGCCGACCACTAGCAGCGCGACACCGCCGTTCCTCGGGTGGAACCGCAGGGAGGCGATGAGACGGTAGTGGGGGAGGAGGATCGAGAGGGAAGCGAAACGGTGGGCGCGATGGGTGCCCCGCCCCTCCTTGGTCTTCACCACCTGGCGGCGTCGCGGGTCCGGGGGTCGACCATAGTACGGCCGGTCGTGGAAGTCGATGGCGACATCGACCGGCTCCGTCGGAAGGCGCCCCCGGATCTGCCGTCGGAGGCCGAGGGTGATGGCCTTCTGGACCCGGCCGAGCTCGAGGTGTCCGAAGAGCCATCGAGCGGTGCGGTCGGAGTGTCCCCGACGTCACTGGGCTCGAGCGCGATGGACGGAGGCGCGAAGGACGGCGGCTCGGAGTAGCAGGTCGGAGGTATCGCAGAGGGTCGAGGGCCGGAACGATCGGCAGAGCGCGCTCTTCAGGAGGGGAAGGAGCCAGGCCAGCGCGGCGTGACGAACCTGACGATCGCCGAGGATCCGTGGTCGCCATCGGGTCCGGTGGGACGGAGGGTATTTCTCTCGGTGCCGAACTCTCTTCGCTGCGGTCGCAAGACCGCCGCCGCGGCGTGTTGGCCACACACTGACGACCTGCCCGACTCGGCATGGATCGCGGGCTTCTCGCGCCTCTACCCGGAGGTTCGTCGGGAGGTACGAGGCCGGCCGGACGTCACGCTGACCCAGAGCCTCACCGGGATCCAGCGGATGGCCCCCGAACCGGCCGTGGGGGGCGACCGTGTCCGATCGAGGGATGGGGTCGTCGAGGTGGAGCAACTGGAGGGGGGACCGACCGCGACCCACCCGCGGGTCGTCCCCACGACCTCGGAGCTCGTCCCGCTCTTGCGGGAACTGCGGCTCATGCACCGCTTCCCGTTCAGCATCAAGGACGGCGCTGACGGAGGCCGTCGAACGGGATGCCCTCACTCGAGGGGTCCGCCGTAGCGATCCGCGTCGGGAAGACGCTCCCGCAGCCCGGGCCTGGGACGGACCGCGTCGGCAGGTCGACCCGCGCGACCGCTCCCCGGACCCCGCTATAAGTTCTATTCCAATGCACCGACGGTAGCCGCTGACGGGATCGTCTATGGTCGGGCGGGGCGTCTCGGCATGCGGACCTCCCATCGGCATTCGTCGGCCGCCAGCGGGACCGGAAACGGAGGCGGGGAACGGGTTGGTGCCCCGAAGCAGATGCGGCCTACGAGGCGGCGGGCAGCGCGAGGACGCGCCCGGCGGGACGGATGAGGAGCAGCGCCCCCGTCAAGAAGACGAGGACCGTGGCCACCACGGCGAGCACGTTCGCGCCGAAGCCGAGGGTCACGACGCCGACCACGGCCACGAGGGTCAGCATGATCCCCGTGGTTCCGGGACGGGCGCTCCAGTCGTGCCGTCCGAGCCAGGTGAAGAACCCCGTGATCCCTCCGAGCGCCAGTAGGAGCACGCTCTCCGCCCAAAGGTCGAGCGCGCCGCCCACCCGTCCCCCCACGAGGGCGACCGTGCCGCTGAGTACGGCCAGGAGCCCGCCGAGGAGGAACAGGGCGCCCGCGAGGTAGCCGAGGATCCCCGCGACTCGTTGTTCGTCCATTTCCGACATATGTTTCATTCACCCCCTCTTTCATTCGCTTCGCGCCACAGAGTCCCGGATCCCTGCCGGGAGTCGGGCGCGGACCGTCTCCGCTCCGCCGAAGGGGTATTTCTAAGCATGTCCAACCGACCGGACCGGGGGGATGTTCCTCCGCCCCGAGTCCGGGCCGGTGCCCCTACGCGGTGGTACCCGGCACTGCCCTCACCGTCGGAGCCCGGCCGCATTCGCCCGCGCTCGGAGGCGGCCCGACCGGGCGGGCCGCCGCCCCGCAGGTCGACGGAGGCGCCGCGCTGCGATCGGGTTCGCGTCCGTCGTCGGCGAAGGTGGCCGCGCACCGCGAGAACCGATACGACCGCCGCGGCGACCGCCAGAAGGACGTAGATCATCCCGCCCTCCCGGATGGTCGTCCCACCGATGGAGGTCGCCGCCAGCGAAACTGTGACGGTCGTCGGGATGGCACGGATGATTCCGGTGGTGCCAGCCCCGCACCCGGCGCCCGTGGGACACGCGCGTTACGGCTGATGCCCACCGTGGGCGCGAACCTTCCCACGGTCTCGCCGACGCCCGAAGTCTCCGGAGGCGCCGGCTGCATCAGGGTCGGCACCTACCCGGTCGGGCTCGACTTCGATCCCGCCACGTCCACCCGGTTCGTCTCGGACGCAAGCGCGCACAACGTCAGCGGCCGGGCGACGCAGAACGAGGGCGCGGACGCGATGAGGTCATTCCGCCGCGCCTATGTCGCCGGCTCGAACGGCGGCCCCTATAGGACGGAACACGATCAGGGCAGGGTGGAGGGCGAGCGGTAGCCGAGGAACCGGTGGAGTCGCTCGGCCTGTCGATCCGTGAGCCGGTACCGCTCCTCGCCGAGGTAGCGCTCGACGCGGACCCAGTCCGGCCCCACCGCCACGACCCGCCGCCAGGGGATTGTAAGGGTCCGCAGGGGGAGCGGGAGGCGCAGGCCCTGGGGCGAGATCGCGACACGGGGCAGAACGGCATGGCGACGGGGAACGAAGTAGAGAAATGGCAGATCCACCGCAAGCCACCCGAGCACCAGAATATTGGCGACCATCGTCGGCAGGCGTAGCAGGTTGGCGAGCGACAACACCGCGACCGCCATGAGCATCGTACCCGCGCCGAGGAGCAACCCGACGCCCATCGCGAACCGCGCCGATCGGATCGAATCGCCTTCGACCCACTCCCAAGGCGCGGTGTCGGTCATGGCCCCAGATTCTCAGGGGAGCGCGGATACGAGAACCGGCCACCTACCCCGTCCTGGGACGCTACTCGCTGCACAGTCACGACAGTAGGGACGCGCTCCGCAACGCACGCGTTGGGCAGGGCATCCCGGGAGGGACGTGGTGCCGTCTCGTGCCGGTCCAAGGCCGATGGCTCAAGGGCCTTCTTGCCGACGGCGGGCGGACGTTCCGCGGGTACGCTCACCGTTCATCCGGCCTCGATGATCTCGATGGGACGCCGCACCGTCCCCCGAGCTCGGCGCAACCCATTCCCTTCGAACCCTGCCGGGGGGAGGGAGCGCCTGCCAGCCACCGTCCTCCAGACGATTCTGGACTCCGCCCTGAACGGGCGGGATACTCCCCGCGGGTCTCTCGCGCAAGCGGTTCGATGGTCTCGGAAGTCCTGTGCCGGATTCGCCGTCCACCCCTTAGTCGGGTAGCCCTTGCGCCTTCCACGACGGGTACCTCGTGAGCCGTCCGTCGCAGACGTTTCCGATGTAGCGACCTTGCGACCGGAACTGCATGATCTTCTGTCCCTGCTGGGCAAGCTTCGCCCAGCGGGAGCTCGTGTTCGGATTCTGCTCGATCCCTTCGATGACCGTCGACCCCACCCGGAGCGCGACCGTCCGCAGTCCGAGGTTCCCCGTCTGGCCGACACGAACCGTCTGTTCGCCGAGGGCGATGACCGGAAGCTGCTCGACCATCGACTGACGCCAGGCCTCGATCAGGCTGTCCCCGAGCTTCGACTCTCCCCGGGTAGCTTCACGGTCCCTCGGCGCAGCGTCGGTCATGCTTCGGCCACCCGCAAAGATGGGGAGGCGAGATTACGTCGCGCCGGTAGATGAACTGGACGCGCGGCCCAGGAGTTCCCGGTTCCGCCGGCTCGCGCCGTTTAGCTCGTATCGCCTCGAACCGGCGTTACCGGCCGTAGTCGAGATTGTCCGAAGCGCGGGCCGAAATTAACGAGCCCGCCGGCGGACGGTGGTGGGCTGCACCGCTGCCGTGGCTCGGAAGCTCCCCACGGCGGGCGACGTCAGCGACAGCAGGCCGGCGCCCGTGCCGAGAAACGGGAAGCTGAACGGAGGGTGACGAAGCAGGCCGTAGGCGAAGAGGTAGGCGGAGAATCCGATGAACGGCGCGGCCGCCTGGAGGGCATTGCGAACCCATGCGCGATTCACCCGCCGGCACAGGACGATCGCGGCGACGAGGGTCGGACCCTCCACCACCCCGATACCCAGGCCGAACACCACCACCGGGTCGACGCCGAGGAAGGTGTCGAGCCGGGGGGTGAGGATCTGAACTCCGGCGCCGATCACCGCGCCGATGAGGATCGACACGAAGACCACCTCGCCGGCCCGTGAGTTCTCTCGCATAGTGGTTCCTCCCCGGGCTCGCCGGTAGCTCGGGTCAGCACCGATATGCCGTCGGTCGGGACCGCGCGGCATCCGGCCGCCGGAATGCCCCTCCCTCGGTCCCCCGCTCTCCCCGACTTCCCTCGATGGACCGGCTCGGAGGCCGGATCAGGTACACAAGAGGATGGCCGGGGTATATGGACCCCGACGGCCAACCCCAGATCCACTGCCGCCGGCGCGACCGCCTATCGGCGCCCACGTTCCCGGCGGCGCCGGGAGAGGTAGGCCGATCCGTTTCGTCGAGCGGGTCCATCCTCGTCCCACGTCTCCGCGGGGCGTCGCCCCGTCCCCATCCGGGATCTCTCGCGACGTCGCCCCGGGGCCTCAACCCGCGCCGAGGTCACGCGTGGGTGCGTCGGAGCACGAACTCGTTGCCGTCGGGGTCCGCGATCACGGCGCGCGTAACGCGAACTCCCGGTAGGTCCACGGTCTCCGGCTCGCCCACGATCGTTCCCCCGCGCCGGCGGATCTCCGCGCACGCGGCGACGGGGTCGTGGTGGCTGAACACGATGCCGGAGACGGTACCCGGTTCGCGCCCACCCTCCCCCGGGGCCTGGACGTGCATGCGCAGCTGGACGGTCGTTCCGGGAAGCGCATACACCGCCCGAGGGGACCGCTCGTCGTAGAGGATCTCCGTGAGGCCGAGGACGTCCCGGTAGAACGTTCGGGCCCGGGGGACGTCCGTCACATGGAGAGTCACCGCTTCCAATCCCTCGATCACATCGGTCATCATCGACTCGGCGCAGGAGAACCCGTCGACCCTCATGAACGTAGAGATGGTGGGAAAACGGGTCCCGCTGGGATCTGACCGCGTCGGACGCCGTCGCCCCCTCGGGCACGAGGAGAGTCCCGACGGAACGCGGGGCCGTGCCGGACGGCAACCGCGAGGGGAGTGTGCGGGGTCGATAGGCTCTTCCGAGGGGAGGGGGTGCCGCTTTGGAAGGTCGGCTCCGTCGAGGCCATGAACTCCGGTCTGGGCGCCTCCGCACTGATCGGCGTCCTCGTCGTCCTGCTGGTCCTTCCCGCGACCACCCTGGCTGCGAACCCTCCGACCTCGGGGTCACCCCGCGGCCTCCCCGCACCGTCAGCCGCGCGGCCCGTTCATTCCGCAGCCCCGGTGCCTTCTCCGAGCGTTCCGTGGGACCCGGCCTCCGGACGATCCTCCCCCGGATCCCCCCACTATCACCTTTCGTCAGCGTCCCTGGTGAGCTCGGGCTGCAATGCGAGTTACACCGGGGAGGCCTGGCTGGCCTTCGACGCCCACGTGGGGGCGTTCTGGATCGCCACCGCCCCGTCGTGCGTCGAGGAGATGACGGTCAACGGGTCCTTCGGTCAGACCATCACCGCCGCCTACACGGTCGGAACAGATCCGTTCGCGGTGGCGATCGACACCGCGACGAACGAGGTGTACGTCACGAACACCGGCTCGGACAACGTCTCCGTCCTCAACGACTCCACCGGCGCCCCGGTCGCCTCGATCGGGGTCGGAAGCGCGCCGTCCGGTATCGCCTACGACCCCTCGACGGGCCTCCTCTTCGTGGCGAACAACGGTTCGAACAACGTCTCGGTGATCAACGGCTCCCGCCACGCGGTCATCGCCAGCCTCCCCGTCGGGACCAATCCCATCGGGGTCGCCGTCGACCCGGTCACCCAACGGGCGTTCGTCGCGAACTCGGGTTCCGACAACCTCACCGTCCTCTCCACGGCGTTCGAGACCGAGGTCGGGTCGATCGGAGTCGGCAGCGACCCGTACGGGGCCACCCTCGACAACCACAGCGGCGAGGTGTACGTCACGAATCGCGCGTCGAACAACCTCTCGGTCGTGAACGCCTCCCTCCTGACCGTGGCGGCCACCGTGCCGGTCATTCCCGAGCTCGCCACGAACATGAACCTCCAGGGAGTCGCCTACGATCCGCTCCGCAACCTCGTCTGGGTCGGCGCGGGGAGCTACTTTGCCGTCGTGGTGAACGCCTCGACGAACGTCGTGGGGTGGTACCTCACGGTCGACCCTTCGGGCGCGGCGGTGGACCCGACCTCGGGGGAGGCGTGCCTGACCAACACGGCGAACCGCACGGTGCTCTGCCTCAGCAACCTGACCGTTCCCCAGTTCGCCGTCTGGCCGACCGCCGAGCTCGACTTCAACGAGGCCGGGCTCACGGCGGGAACGGTCTGGTCGGTGTCGGTCGAGGAGGTGGCTCAGTCCGCGGGGACCCCCACGCTCCGCTTCGGAGTCCTCAAGGCCTTCTACAACCCGGCGTCGTTCGGCTACTCGATCGCGGGCGTGGACGGGCTGGTTCCCACGCCTTCCCAAGGCGCCGTGACGGTCTACTACAACTCGACCCGCCTGTCCATCAACGTCACGTTCGGGCCCGGACCGTCGACGTACCCCCTGGTCTTCAACGAGACGGGCCTCGCCACGGGGACCACCTGGGGCGTCAGCGTGGGGGGAGTCCCGGGCTGGACCACCGGCTCTGCGCTCACGTTCGCCGAGACCAACGGGACGTACGCCTTCACGGTCGCGTCGGTCACGGGCTACACCTGTAGCCCCGCGTCCGGGACGGTAGTGATCCATGGGAACGGCCTCCGGGTCGACCTGAACTTCTCGGCCCTTCCTCCGCCGCCCCCGACCTACGTTCTGACGTTCCTGGGGAGCGGGCTTCCTCCCGGTACGTTGTGGTCGGTCCGGGTGAACGGTACCCCCCATGGGGCCACCGCCGGGTCGATCTCCCTTCCCCTCTCCGCGGGAACCTATCCGTTCGAGGTCGGCGCCCCACCGGGCTATCGCGCCTCACCGGTCAACGGCACGGTCTACCTCTACTCGAACCTCAGCGTGATGATCGCGTTCGTCCCGGTGTTCGCCCTGACCTTCGACGAGACCGGACTTCCTTCCGGCGCGCTGTGGACCGCCACCGTGGACAGCGCGGCCCGGACCTCGAGCGCGAGCTCGATCGTCTTCTCGGTCACGGGGGGCGATCACTCCTTCACCGTGGCGAGCGGAGAGCCGGCGTTCGCTCCCACCCCCTCGTCGGGCGCGGTGACGATCTCCTCGGACACGGTCATCCCCGTCACGTTCCAGGCGGTCTTCCCCTTCGTTACCGCGTACCCGGTCACCTTCACCGAGCTCGGCCTCCCGTCGGGGAACGCATGGAGCGTGGTCATCAACGGGACCGGGATCCGGCCGTTCAACGGCACCACCCAGGTCTCGAACACCACGACGTTCACGGTCGACCTGGCGAACGGGACCTATGGGTTCCGGGTCCCGAGCCCGCTCGGGTTCTTCCCCGCGCCGACCGCGGGATCGTTCGTGGTCGCCGGCGGCCCGGTGAACCTGACGATACAGTTCACGCCGTCGATCTGCTACGGCTGCCCTCCGCCCGTGCCTCCCCCTTCGGGCCCCGCTCCGTACGCCGGCGCACTGGTCCTTGCTGCCGCCGGCAGTCTTCTCGTCGGCGTCGTGCTCGGGCTCGTTGTGGGTTACGTCCTCGCGGGTCGGCGGCGCCCGGCTTGGTAGTCCATGCCTCACGGATGGGCCGGGAAGACGCCGGGCGGAACGCGCGGCCGTGCCGAACCGAAACGCCAAGGGGAGTGTGCGGGGTCGAGAGGCTTTTCCGAGGTGGGGGCATGCGGTCCCTGACGGTCCGCTCCGATGTGGTCATGAACTCCGGTCTTACCGCCACCGCACTGGTCACGGTCCTCGCCGTCCTGCTGGTCCTTCCCGCGACCACTCTGGCCGCGATCCCGCCGGCCACGGGGGCGACCCGCGACCGCCTGTCACCGGAAGCCGCGCGGCCCCTTCATTCGGCAGCCCCGGCGCCTTCTCCGGCCGTTCCGTGGAGCCCGGCCTCCGGTCGATCTTCTCCCGGATCTCCCCACTACACCCTCTCTTCAGCCTCCCTGGTGACCTCGGGTTGCAACACGACCTATGCCGGGGAGTCCTGGATGGCGTTCGACGCCTACGACCAATCGTTCTGGGTCGCGGCCGCTCCCGACTGCGTCGAAGTCTTCCCCGCGAACGCCTCGTACGGCAGCCCCTCGGCATCCTACGTGGTCGGGAGCGACCCGTTCGGTGTCGCCGTCGACTCGACCACCCACGAGATCTACGTCGCGAACTCGGGGTCGAACAACGTCACGGTCCTCAACGACTCGTCGGGGGCGGTCGTGGCCTCCATCGGCGTGGGGAGCTCCCCTTCGGGCGTGGCGTTCGACCCCGCGACCGGGGCGATCTTCGTGGCCAACAACGGTTCGGACAACGTCTCGGTGATCAACGGGTCGCTCCACCGCGTCGTGGCGAGCCTTTCCGTGGGTGTCGACCCGATCGGGATCGCCGTCGACCCGGCAACGCGACAGGCGTTCGTGGCGAATTCGGGCTCGGCCAACCTTACCGTCATCTCGACGCGGACCGTCGCGGTCACCGGCTCGATCGGGACCGGAAGCGGGCCCTTCGGCGTCGCCATCGACAACCGGTCGGACCGGGTCTACGTGACGGACCGGGGGTCGAACAACCTTACGGTCGTGAACGCGACCGCCGACACGGTCATGGCGTCGGTGCCCGTAGTGAGCCCCGCGATGAACCTCCAGGGGGTCGCGTACGACCCCAAGGAGGATCTGGTCTGGGTCGGCGGCGGCTACTCCTACGCGGTGGTGGTCAATGCGTCCACGAACGTGGTCGGGTGGTACCTCACCGTGGACCCGTCGGGAGTGGCGGTCGACCCCAGCACGGGGGAAGCCTGCCTCTCGGACACCTCGAACCGGAGCTTTCTCTGCATCAGCAACCTCACGTCCTTCGGCGGCTGGAACGCCGCGGAACTCGACTTCACGGAGCAGGGACTCCCCTCCGGAGCGGCCTGGTCCGTGACCATTCCACCGGCGACCCTTTCCGCCGCAACGACGACGCTCCGATTCGGCGTCCTGACATGGTACAGCTCGGGCACCACGTATGCCTTCACGGTCGCGACGGTCTACGGACTCCAACCGTCGCCGGCCACGGGAAACATCACGGTCTATCCGAACTCCACGGTGACCCTGACCCAGATCACGTTCGGACCGCCCACCACGACCTACCTGCTGAACTTCACCGAGACCGGTCTCCCGATCGGGACGACGTGGGGCGTCTCTGTCGACGGTCCGGTGGGCTACACGAACGGGACGACGGTGGCGTTCGCGGTGTTCAACGGGACGCACAACTTCTCCGTGGTGACCGTTCCGGGCTACAGCTCCACTCCGACCCGAGGTCTGGTCACGATCCAGGGGCATGACGTCACCGTCAACGTGACGTTCGTGCCCGCGCCGCCACCGGCACCGTACACCCTTTCTTTCGCCGAGAGCGGGCTCCCCGTGGGCACGGTATGGTCCGTCAGCGTCAACGGCACGCCGTACGCGACGAACGGGGCGGTCCTCTCCCTTCGGCTTCCCGGCGGGACCTACCTCTATTCGGTGGTCGCGCCCCCCGGGTATTCCGCGAACCCCACGAACGGCACGGTCTTCCTCGACGCGGACCGTACGCTCGGGATCCAGTTTACCCCGACCTACACCCTCACGTTCAACGAGACCGGCCTTCCCGCCGGGACCACCTGGACCGTCCGGCTGGACGGGGCCGCCGTGTCGTCCCTGCGCAGCGCCATCGTCTTCGTGGTCGTCGCCGGGAACCACTCGTTCACGGTCTCGAGCGCCGACCCGGCGTTCGCGCCGAGCCCGTCCTCGGGCACCATTGCGGTCGCGGCCGACACCGTGGTGCCGGTCACCTTCCCCTACCTTTTCCCACCCGTCACCGAGTATGCGGTGACGTTCCAGGAGAGCGGGCTTCCCTCCGGGGCCGGTTGGACGGTCACGGTCAACGGGACCGCCCAGAGCTCGAACACCACGACGATCGTCGTCCAGCTGAGGAACGGAAGCTATCCGTTCCAGGTTCTCCCGACCTTCGGGCTCCTGCCGGCGCCGACCGCGGGATCGTTCGCGGTCGCCGGCGGTCCGGTGGGCCTGACGATACAGTTCACGTCGACGATCTGCGGCGGCTGCCCGTCCGTGGCTCCCCCCACGGGCTTCGCTCCGTACTCCGGCGCGCTGGTCCTCGCCGCCGCCGGCAGCCTCCTCGTGGGCGTGGCGCTCGGGCTCGTCCTGGGCTACGTCCTCGCGGGTCGGCGGCGCACGGTTCCGTAGTCCGCGCCGGCGGATGGCAGCGGGTCTCGCGCGAGCGGCGCGTACCTCGCGGCGGCGCGGTGCGGTCCCCTACCCGCCGAGCGGTTCAGCGTGGACCGCACGGTGGCCACGGCCCCGCCGATCTCGGGAGCGCCGCCGGCCTCGGAGAAGATGTCGCGTAGGGTACGGACCCCGCGGAGGATGCCCTCCGCCGGCCCTGACCGCGGGCCGCGGGATCGATGCGGGCGCCCGGGGAGCGGGCAGCGGGCCGGCGATCGTTCCGGCGGTTCAACCGGTGGGGCCGCGGGGCGTGGGGAGCGGGGGAGGCTCGCCCGGATCCGGCTCGGGCGAAGGCGCCGGGGGGACGGGCCGCGTCGGACCGGTGGGAACCATCGGATCGGGCGCCGCGGAGAAGCCGTCCAGGGGCGAGTGGACCGGCATCGACAGCGAGATGCCGGGGGGCGGCGCCGGGGCTCGGCCGCTGGGGGCATAGAACACGAAGATGCCGACCGTCGAGACCAGCGTGGAGATCAGGATCGCCAGGAACACCGCGTCCAGGAACCCCGGGATCACCAGCCCGAGCCCGAGCGGCACCGTCGCGATCACCGCGGGGGCGAGCCCGCGGGCGATGTTGAACGACACGAGACCGCGCTGCGACCGGGCCCGGGCGGGGTCGGGATCGAGGTAGGGCCGCAGGAGGGGGGAGAACGCCAAGCGGATCGTCAGGATCGCGGCCGCCGAGGCCCCCGCGAGGAGGAGGAGGAGGAGGTCGAACCCGCCCAGCTGGAACAGTAGGCCGATGTAGACGAAGAAGAACGCCGACGCGAAGAAGGAGACCTCCCGCTGGACCTGGAGGACATGCGGGATGTCGAGGGAGCGCGGGGAGAGGCGGAGGAACCGGACCAGATCCTGGAACTTCAGACGCAGCCAGCCGAGGCGGCCGGGCGCGATGATGCGTTTCGAATCGAAGAGCAGGGCGTTGCCGAGGACGAGACCGAAGACGAAGATCGTGATCGCCGGGCTGACGCCGATGTGCGCGGAGATCCCGTAGGTCGCGAGGACCATGGTGACCGTCAGGGTCCACGAGTAGCCCTTCGCGAACTCCCGGAGGCGGTCGAGGATCCAGAGCCAAGCCACGCCGGCGACGAGGCCGCCGACCGCGGAGCCGAGGAGGGTCCAGAGCAGTAGTCCGCTGACGTTCGCCGGTGAGAAGTTCCCGCCCACGAGGAGGTCCAGCAT
This sequence comes from Thermoplasmata archaeon, assembly GCA_027315455.1. Lineage (GTDB taxonomy): Archaea > Thermoplasmatota > Thermoplasmata > Lutacidiplasmatales > UBA184 > Lutacidiplasma. The sequence goes on from DAHUXZ010000011.1 coordinate 12,710, forward strand.
CGTCAGGGGGACGAGCAGCTGGAGCACGTCCGAGATCACGGACTCGTAGAGCAACGTGGTGCGCAGCGAGTCCGTCATCCGGGCGACCCGGACGAGGGTCGGGACCGCGACGCTGCTCGGACCGGAAACGCAGAAGCCGAAGATGAAGGAGATGAACAGGCTCCAGTGGGCGAAGGAGTAGGCGAGGAACGCGAGCGCGATCCCCGTGACGATCTGCACGACCAACGTGTAGGCCGTGGCGCGGCCGAGGACACGGAAGAGCTCCGTGAACCGGATCTCGAGCCCGACCACGAAGAGGATGAACGCGATCGTGAGCGCGGAGACGTACGGAATGAGACTGTCGAGCCCCGCGATCGTCCCCGGCGGAACGGCGCCGGTCGCTACGAGCACGACGCCGAGGAGCATGAGCGGGAGCACGCTCGTGATCCGCAGACGGTCGAAGAGCGCGTCCAGGACGAACCCGAGGAACGCGACCCCGGCCAGGAGGAGGAAGACGACATCCGCCGGGATCACCGAAGGGCCCCCGCTTCGATCCCATCCCGTGCGGGTCCTTAATCCCGAGGTTCGCAGCGGCCCCCGCCGTACTCGCACGCCGTCCGAAGGGGGCCGTCGGCCACGGCCGACCGCGACGGGAGCGCACGCGCGCGACGACCGTGTTCGGCCGCGCCGCACCCGCGTCGCCCATGGGATCGCCGGTCCGAGGTTCCGCGGGCGGAGCGCGCACGGAGTCGTCCGCGGCGGCGCACGGATCGCGGCTCCTTGCCGACCCGGCGATGCGCGTGCGGGTCGTGGGGAGACGGTCCTTCTCGGCCCTGAAGGCGGTCGGTGGATCCTTCGCGGCGCTCAAGAGGCGGCTCGGAACGACGCGGCCGGCGTGCCCCATCACTTGGGCGATCCTTAGGTCCCCGAGCCGAGGGACGGTCGGCGTGGGTCGCGACGCTCGCCGTGCCCAGGCATGGCCTCGGTCGGACCGGCCCCCGGGCCGGCGCCCTCTCGATGCTCGTTATTGCCGAGCCGTCCCTGCGGGCCGCAACCCTTCCGCCCGCGGAGGCGGCTCGGTGGACGGTATGAGGCGGCGGAAGGGCGGGACGACCCTCGGCCGGATCCAACGCATCGTGGCCCGGGTCCCGCGCGGGCGGGTGATCACCTACGGAGAGGCGGCGGCGCTCGCCGGCATCCCCGGTGCCGCGCGGGTGGTCGTCTGGGCGTTGCACCGGGCCGAGGGGCTTCCCTGGCACCGCGTCGTCGCGGTCGGGGGACGGATCGCCCTCCCCGGGGCGGCCGGCGCCGAGCAGCGGCTGCGACTCGAGATGGAGGGCGTCGGGTTCCGGCGCGGACGGGTCCGCATGGACCTTTACGCCTGGAGGCCCGTCGGCCCACCGGCACCGAGGGGCCGCGGCCGGGGAGCCGGAAGAAAGGGCCGGCCGCTCCGGGACCGGACCACCCCGACCCCCTCACCCCGGCGGCGGTCGACGACGGACCCCGGGTCGCCATCGGCGAAGCCCCGTCGGCCGGTCGCTACTTGCGGAGCCGGCGCACGCGGCGTCGGGCCGTCATCCACGGGTCCTCGGGAGGGCGATCCGGGTTGGGGGAAGCGCCGGCCCGGGACTTCCGACGGTAGTGCAGGAACAGCGCGGGAATCGCCAGCACGATCGCGGCCGCCGAGGTGAGGAGGGCCACGTAGAACAACGGTCCAGCGCCGGTGCCGCCGCCGGCGGCCGCTACGAAGATCGTGAGGGTGCCGACCGCCCGTCCCCCCACGGCATCGACGACCGTGGCCGTGACGGTCTCGTTCCCCCCCCGCGCATAGGTATGGATAGGGGACGACACGGTGCTGGTCGCGTTGTCTCCGAACGCCCAGTTTACCGTCACCGGTGATGTGCCGCCGGAGGTGCCGGCCAGGAACACTACCGGCTGGCCGATCACCGGGTCTGCCGGCACCGTGCTGATGGCCACCGAGAGGGCCGGGTGGACGGTGAAGGAGGCGGTCGCGTTGCACCGAGCCCCGACCGAATCGGTGAGCGTCACGACGATCGTGAAATCGCCGGCGGCGGAGTAGGTGTGCGTGGCGTTCGTGCCGGTGCCATTGGCTCCATCTCCGAAGCTCCAGAGGAACGCGTCCGGAGCCGTACCGTTGTCGATCGGGCCGACCGACCACCCCGCGGGCACGCCCGCGTCCCCGGCGGCCGGTTCGCTCAGGAACCGGAGCGACGGCAGGGGATCGACACTCACGTTCACCTCACCCACCGCCGGGACCCCGAGCGCGTCGATGAGCGACAGCCGGGCGGCGAACGTCCCCTTAGCCGCGTAGGCGTGCACGGGCGACGGGAGGAGGGAGGAGGCGTTGTCCCCGAACGACCAGAGGTAGCGGTACGGCGCGGTGCCGCCGGTCCCGAGGCCGCTGAAGTCGACCGTGTGATCCACGTCCGTGCGGGCCGGCGACGCGCTCGCACCCGCCTCCGGGCGGACCTCGTAGACCCAGACGTCCTCGCTCGGCCCGCACGCAGGGGTGCAGGCTCCCCCGAAGAGGACCGGGACGGGCGCCGCATCGCTGGCGGCCGCCAAGGCCCGCGGAGAAGGCTGGGTCCGCGGGGCGAGGAGGCTCCACGAACCCCGGGCGAACGACCAGGAGTCGTTGTACCGTGTGGTGCCGTTGACCCCGCCGAAGAGGAGGAGCTCGGAGGTCGACCCGTCCATCGTCATCGTCGCGAACGCGCGCGCCGGCGGCGATCCGAGGACGTGCGAGGTCCACGATCCGTTCGCGAACGTCCAGTAGCCGCCGGGGCAGCTCCAGCCGGCGGCCGGGCTGTCGGTGCCGCCTCCCACGAGCACGGCGTAGCCATCGGCGGTGTCCATGGACAGCGCCGCGCCCCCGACCGGGGCCGGGCTGGTCGCCGGGAGCAGTTGGACCCAGCCCGCGGTCGGCGTCCACGTCCAAGTGTCCCCCGCGGGGCCGGTACAGGTGCTCTGGGGGCATCCCCCGAACAGTAGGAGCTCGGTAAACGTGGCGTTCGTGAACACGGTCACCGCGGCGCCCCACCGCGCCGACGGGTGCGCCGGCAGCGCGGCCCAGACGCTCCAGGTGCCGTTCGCGAAGGTCCAGGTGTCCGATAGCGGGTGGTTGGACCCGCTCAGTCCGCCGAAGAGAACGAGGGCGCCGGCGGGAGGGTCGTAGACGAGGCTCGCATTCGTCCGCGCGGGCGGTGCGGGCCCGGCGGTGGGGGTGAGATTGGTCCATGCCCCGCCCGCGAAGAGCCACGTCGCGTTGTTGGGGCAGGCGCGGCTCGCGCAGCCGCCGAAGACGATCGTCCCGCCCAGCGCGGGGTCGTACGCCGCCGCGGCACCGGCGGTGGCGAGCGGGCCGGGGGCGCTACCCGCGGCCGTGGCATTGTTCCATGTCGCGGCGGTCAGCAGCGGACGGGGCGCGGCGGACGGTCCCGCGACGCAGGGGGTTGCGAGAGAAGGGCCGATGTCGCACGGCCCGAGGGCCGCGGGCGGCACGGCCGGCTCGACGCCGGGACGCAGGGCCGCGGGCGGGCCGGGGCGCAGCGCGGTCCCGTCGCTTGCCACCGTCAGGAGAGGAAGACCCCCCGAGCCCGAGTCCGTCCCCGCGGCGAGCAGCGGGATCCCGTTAACGCTCGCGATCGAAGCGAGAACGCCACCGGCCACGAACAGGGTCAACAGACGGTGATTATCTGTATTTGTGCGCATTTGGCGTATAGTGAGACTGGTCGGCCCCACTTCTTAAGACTGTCGCAACCCACGGGCAGGAACGAGAAAGGCTGGGCAGTCACGGCAACGGCTTTTCCCGATGGGCGCGCCGTCGCTGGACGGCAGGGCCCGGGCGACGCCGGTCCCCGGGTCCCACGTCGCGCACGGAGGCGCGACAGCCCCGGGCGTCAACGGCCGTTGACCCCGGTGCCATCTACCCGGCCGTCCCCGTTTCCCCCGGGGGATGGGGGCCGGCGACGGCCCTCTCCGGACATGGAGCGGATACTCCTCGCGACGGACGGATCGGAGCATTCGGAAAGGGCGTTCGAGGTCGCGGTGCTGCTCGCGCGGAAGCTGGGAGCCTCGCTGTCGATCCTGGCCGTGGCGCCGTTCCGCCCCGAGCTCGCCTTCGGTTCCCTCGCGGGGGCCCCGCCCCCGATGCCGGACGACGAGCAGGTCAGCTACTTCACGGAGGTGGCCACCCGGCTCAAGCTCCGGGCCGAGCGCGATGGAGTGGGCGCTGTCCAGGTAGTGGTCAAGGAAGGCGATCCCGCGGAGGGGATCCTCACGGAAGCGGCCGCCGGGTCGGCCGACCTGGTCGTCCTCGGGGCCCGCGGCGTGTCGGGCGCCCGCCGTGCGATCCTCGGCAGCGTGTCGCACGCCGTGGTGACCCAGTCGATGCGGCCCGTACTCACGGTGCGCGGGGCGACGGCGGCCGCGCCGGGCCCGGCCGGGCCCGAGCGCATCGTCGCAGCGACCGATGGCTCACCCCCCGCCGGTCGCGCCGTAACGATCGCGATCGATATCGGGCGGGCCCTGGGGCTCGGCCTCCGCCTGGTGAGCGTGGTGCCGGGGACGGGGGGCCTCGGCTTCCGGCCGGACCGGGAGCGGGCGATCCAAGAGATGCTCGAGAAGGACGCCGCGGCGCTTCTCGAGCGGGACCGCGAGCGGGCCCAGCGGGCCGGGGTCCCCGAGGTGGGCGTGGACGTCCTTCACGGGACACCGGCCGACACGGTCCTCGAGTACGCCGGCGACTCCCCCCGCACCCTGCTGGTGGCGGGTTCCCGGGGTCGGTCGCGAGCCCGACGGCTGCTCCTGGGCAGCGTGTCGAGCGCGCTGCTCCATCACGCGAGGGGGATGGTCCTCATCGTTCCGCCGGCGCCGCACCGGCCGCGGCGGGCCGCCCGCCCCGCCCCCCCGACGGCCCCCTGAGCGCCGAAGTCAAAGGTGGCCTCATGGTCCTCGCGCCCCTCGAGACCGCGTGGATGATCCCCGCCGCCATCGCGGTATGCGGGATCGTCTTCCTCGGCGACGCGGCCGCCGAAGGCGGCGCCCGGTCCCACGGCGTCGCCACGTTCCTCCTGAACTTCATCTCCCTCCCCATCGGCGGCGGGACCTTCTTCCTCGGGGCGCTGGACGCCTACGGACAGGGAGGACTCACGGTCGCCACCGGCGCGGCGATGGGGGCCGGCGCCATCCTCATCGGGCGATCCCTCCGCGAAATCCCGTGGACGGCCGCGGTCAGTCTCGCTGCCGCCGCGGCGGCGGGCTGGCTCTTGCTCACCCACTTCCCCAGCGCGCCCACGCTTCCGTTCGTCCTCGGCGGGTCCGCGGTCGTCTTCGGGCTGGTCTTCGGCGTGCTCTACCTGATCGAGCTCCCGTTCCGTCTGGCCGGCCTCATCGCGCTTCCCCGCCCGTTCCTCGTCGCCCTCGGGGCCGGCTGCCTGGTCATCGCGACCTACCTTGGCTGGCCGCTCCTGGGCTAGCGTCGGCGGACGCCCCCCAAGGGGCGCGCGAGATCGCCCGCCCCGACTCGAGGGCTCGGGTCGTGCGTCCGTCGGACGAGTTCCCGTACCGATCGAACGCGTCATCCCCCGGATCCGCGCGGTGTTCGCCCCCCCGCGCGGCGGTGGGCCCTTGGGTGCGGGTCGAGCGCGACCGCGGCGCTCGGGGAAAGAGGTCCGCCGTAGCGGAGGGCGGCCGCGTTCCGACGGCGGCTCACGGCCCCGCGGACGGCACCCGCCCCTCGGGGACGAGCGGGAGCGAGCGGCACCGCACCCCGGTCGCATCGAAGATCGCGTTGGCGATGGCGGGCGCGACCGCGATCATCGGGCTCTCCCCGGCCCCCGCCGAAGGGAACTCCCGGTCGTCGACGAGATCGACCTCGATGCGGGGAAGGTCGAGGAACCGCGGAACCCGGTACTCCGAAAGACGGGCGTTCTTCACGCCGGCGCTCGTGAAGTGCACGGCCTCGAACAGCGCCCCCCCGAGCGCCATCCCGTGGGCGCCTTCGACCTGGCTGCGAAGATTGTCGGGATGGACGATCGCCCCCGCCTCGAACGCGCTGACGAGGCGCTCGACGCGCAGGCGCCGGTCGCCATCGACCGAGACCTCCGCGATGGTGGCGATGCGACCGCCCTTCTCGTAGCCCGCGGCGAGCCCCCACCCCCGGCCCGGGCACTGCGTCCGCGTGGCCCATCCCGCCCGTTCCGCGGCCCGGTAAAGGACCCGGAGGAGGCGGGGGTCGTCGAGGTTCCGTTCGCGGAACGCGAGCGGGTCGAGGCCGGACGCCCGGGCGAGCTCGTCCACGGCCGACTCCCGAGCGAAGGTGTTCGGGTTCGCCGCGAGCGCCCGGTACGAGCCCTGGGGCAGCGGAGAGTCGGCGAGGACGTTCCGCACGCGTCGGTTCGGGACCCGGTACGGCCCGAGGAGCGAGGCGGACCCGCCGTTCACGTTGAAAAACTCCCACGCAACGAGCCGTCCCGAGCGGTCCACCGCCGCGCGCACATCGACCAGCGACATCGGCCGGAAGTAGCCGTGGCGGAACTCCTCCTCACGGTCGAACGCGACCCGCACGGGCCGCCCCGCGGCTCGCGCGAGCCGCGCGGCCGCGATCGCGACCGCCCCGCCGTGCTTGCCGCCGAACCCGGAGCCCGTCGGAGGCACGATCACCCGGACGTCGGTCTCCGGTACGCCGAGCGCCCGCGCCGCCTCCGAACGGACGCGGAACGGGGTCTGGGTCCCGACCCAGATCGTCGCCCGGTCGCCGGTCCACTCGGCGAGAGCGCAGTGCGGCTCGAGCGGGACGTGGGCGACGTACGCCGAGCGGTACGTCGCCTCGAGCCGCACCGGCGCCGCGGCGAACGCCGCATCGACGTCCCCGGCCGCATCCTCCTCGCGGTCCCACTCATCCCCCGTGGACGGATGGGACCGCAGGTACCCTTCGATCTCCGCCTCCCCCGGAAGCTGGGACGCCGTCCACTCGACGGGAAGCTGCCGCAGGAGGGCCCGCGCGGCCCCTGCGCTCCCGGCGACCGCGCCGACGAACTCGCCCTCCCGGACGACCCGCGCCTCTCCCTCGGGGGGTGGAAGGTCCCCCAGGGAGCGGATCCTCGCCCCGTGGGTCGGCGGCCAGAGGATGGCGCCGTGAAGCATACCGGGTCGGGAGAGGTCCGAGCCGAACCGCCGCTCACCGGTGACGTACTCTTCCGCGAGAGGGTCGATCGTCGCCCGGCCGGCCCGGCTCCACCCGGTGGGCCGGCCCGGCGCGGTTTGGCCGTCGGCCGAGACGAGCCGGCGCTCCCCGGCGACGAGCTCGCCGTAGGATATCGCAGGGGACCGGCCGGCGAGCCATACCTCCCCCTCGTCGGCGTCCACCTCCGAGGGGTCGCACTCGAGGCGGGCGGCGGCGATCGCCCGCAGCTCGCCGAGGGCCCGCGCGGCCGCCGAGGCGAGTGCCGGGGCGGCGTCGGGCATCGAGCGGCTTCCGAACGTGCCGATGTCCCACGGGCAGAGGTCTGTGTCGCCCATGACGAGCTCGACCCGGCCGACCGGTACGCGCAGCTCCTCGGCCACGACGAGGGCGAGCGCGGTCCGCGTCCCCTGACCGACCTCGACCTTGCCCGAGAAGGCCCGGACCCGTCCATCGATCCCGATGTGCAGCCACGCGCCGCCATGGGGCGGTTGCCAGCCGCCGGGGCCGGGGGGCGCGCGGTCCCGCGGCGGCTGGAGCGCGACGAGGCCACCGCCGAGGAGGTCGAAGTACTCCCGTTCCCCGGCCGGGGTCCGGTCCCACGGACGGCGAGGGCGCGGAAGTTCGCTCACAACGGCTCCCCGTTCTCCCGCGCGCGCACCGCCGCTCGCTCGACCGCGTCCAGGATCCTCCCGTAGCCGCAGCAGCGGCAGAGATTGCCGTTGAGCGCCCCGGCGATCTCCGCGCGGGTCGGCTCGGGCCGCTCGCGGAGGAACGCGGTCGCGCGGAGCACCATTCCGGGCGTGCAGTAGCCGCACTGGTACGCGCCGATCTCGGCGAACGCACGCTGGACCGCCGTAAGGCCCGACGCTCCCCGCAGCCCCTCGATGGTGGTGATCTCGGCGCCCGCGACCTCGCCTAGCGTGAGTCGGCAGGCGAGGGCGGCGGCTCCGCGCACGAGCACCGTGCAGGCGCCGCACTCTCCCTCGCCGCACCCGTACTTCGTCCCGGTGAGGCCGAGCTCGGAGCGGAGGATGCGAAGCAGCGTGCGGTCCGGTAGGGTGGGGACCTCATGGACCGTACCGTTGACCCGAAGTGAGGTCACCCCGTGGACCCTCGTCACGGTCGCCCCCGCCGGCCCGGCGGCCGCGCCGTCGCGGCGACGGCGCACCATCGCGCCCGCCGCCCGCCGGCAGGGGGCCCACGGCCCGCGCCCGAACGCGCTCGGAAACGTTCTCGTGGGCCGACGTGCGCGGGCGTCGCGGTCATGGGGCCGATCCGGCCGGTCGCTCCTACCCGCCCGGCGGGGACCGGTCAAAGGAGGGGCGACGCCCGGTATGCACGCGCAGGAAGTCGAGCACCGTAACCCACGCGTCGTGCGCCGCGTCGGGTCGGTAGGTGGGTCGGGTATCGTTGAAGAACGCGTGCGGCGCGCCGGGATAGATGCGGTGGGTGAAGGAGATGCCGAGCCGCCGGGCGGCCCCCTCCAGCGCGGGGACCGTGTCGGTGATCCGCGCATCCTCCCCGCCGTAGAGGCCGAGGAGCGGGCAGCGCACCCTCGGAAGGTCGTCCGCCGGGGGGGAGCTCCCGTAGAAGATGACGGCGGCGGCGAGCCGGGGGTCGAGCGTGGCGAGGCGACCGCTCATGCCTCCGCCGAAGCAGAACCCGACGGACGTGACCTTGTCGGGGTCGACCGTGGGAAGACCCCTCAGGTACTCGGCCACGCCCACGAGGTCCTCGGCGAAACGCGCGTGCTCCGCGGGGTCCTGGATGCGGCCGAGGGCCTCGAGGAGCCTTCGCTCGCCTTCCGGTCGCTCGAGGATGCTGGCCCGCACCCGCGCCGGGTCGCGCTGCACCTCGGGAGGGAGCGAACGGAGGAACGCGAACCCCGAGGCGACGGCGGCCGGGGTGAGAAGGCTCTGGATCTCTCCCGTGAAGAGGTTCGGCGCGAGGGCCACGAACCCCTCGGCGGCGAACCGACGCGCGACGTCCTGGATGTGGCGGTCCGGTCCGAAGATCTCGTGGATGACGATCACCGCCGGCCGCCGCCCGGCGGCCTCGGGCACGGCGAGGTAGCCCTCCATCGTACGGCGGGGAAGCGGGATCTCCAAGCGGGTCGGCGCAGCCATGGCGGGGCCATCCGGCAGCGGAAGATGAGCGCTTCGCGGCTCGGCCCGCTCTTGGCGGAGGGGACCGACCGCGACCGGGGGACCGTGCCGGTGCGGGGTCGAGGCTTAACGCGGGTGAACTCGACTTGACTTCGAGCTTATCCGCCCTGCCCGGACAGTCGCCCGCGGGTGAAGGTCGTGCAGGACCAGCGCTGGTACAACGTCGTCGCCGGGCTTCTGATCGTGGGCGTTCTGGCCGTGAGCGGGGTCGCGTTCTACCTGGCCTCGATCTCGCCGCCCGCGAGCGGAGGTGCGGCCTCGGGCGGGGGCCCGGCCTACGTCAACCTCACGATCGCGGTCAACCCGGTCAACGGGCTCGACCAGTACTTCCCGGCCAACTTCACGGTCCCGAGCGGGGTGCCGGTCGTCATCACGATCACCAACTACGACACCGGCATCAACAACGTCACGGGCATGCCGGCCGGAACGTCGCACACGTTCACGATCCCGAAGCTCGGGATCAGCGAGGCCGTCCCGGCCGCGATCGGAGACAACGTCCCGTCGGTGACGAGCTACACGATCACGTTCCCCGCGGGCCAGTACACCTGGCTGTGCGAGGCGCCCTGCGACCCCAACTCGATGGCCGCGCCCGGCTACATGAGCGGGACGGTCTCCGCGATCTGAGCTCGACCCGCACGTCGCTCCCGCCTCATCGCGGCCGGTCCCCCGCCGGCGTGGCCGTCAGACCTGCGGCCGACGCCGGGGCACGGGTGCGGAACCCGACCGGCGGCGCCACCCCACCGTGAGGAGAAGCGCCGCGACGGTGCCGGCGACCAGCCCGCCGAGGAACGGCAGGATCGGCGGGACCCCCGCCGGTCCCCCCGTCGAGGCCGGGGCCGGAAGCAGGATTACGACCGTGGCGTTCGCCGTGGCCGCCTGCTGGACGGCGTCCACCACCCGGACGGAGACCGGGTAAACACCGGCCGTCGTGGGGATGCAGGAGAACGCGGGTCGGGACCCGACGGCCGCGCATCCGGCGGGGAGACCTGACCAGACGAGAGAGTAGGGCGGGACGCCCCCGGTCACGTTCGCGCTCACCGTGACGGCCGCCCCCAGCACGGCAGGGAGGGGGATGATCGAGATCGAGAGTCCGAGGGGCGGGGGGAGCACGGCCCAGTTGGCCGTGGCGGTCGCCCAGTCCCCACCGGTGTCCGTCACGTTGACGGTTGCCGTACCCGAAGTGGGGGCGGCCGCCACGCACGACAGGGCGGCGGAGTCCACCGGCGCGCACCCCGCGGGGAGCCCGCTCCAGAGGAACTTGAACGGTGGGCTGCCCCCCGACACGGTCGCGTCGAAGTAGATCGGCTGCCGGAGGGCCGCGGGGACCGGGGCCGCGGAGAGCCCGACGCGCAGCGGGGCCGGCGGGGTCCCGACCAGGACGACGAACGGGGTGGCCTGGGCCGTCGTCCCGGCGGCGTCGGTGACCCCGACCGTCAGGGTAAAGCGGCCCGCGACCGCGAAGAGATGGGTTCCGTTCGCGAACGCTCCCTGCGTCCCGTCGCCGAAGGACCAGAGGTAGGTGAACGGCGCCTCTCCGCCGCTCTCCACGGCACGGACCGCGACGCTCAGGGGGGCGGGTCCGCTCGCGGGGGTCACGTTCGCCGCGAGGACCAGCACCGGGAAGACGGTGATCACGGTCGTGGCGCTCGCGTTCCCTCCGGTCGGGTCGAGCGCCAGGAGCGTCACAGAGTACGCCCCGTCGGCGAGGTAGGTGTGGACGGGCGACGGCAGGGAGCTCGAGGCTCCGTCGCCGAAGCTCCATGAGTACGCGCACGGCCCCGTTCCTCCGCCGACGCCGGCCGAGAAGTTCACGATGAGCGGGGCATCCCCCCGGGTCGGGCGGGATCCAAGGGTGAGGTCCATCGGTGGAGCCGAGACCACCACGAGGAGGGACGAGAGCGCCACCGAGCCGAGGCCATCGGTCACGCGGAGCACGGCCCGGTACGTCCCGGCCGAGGCGTAGGTGTGGTCCGGCGAGGTCGACCCGTTCGCGGCCGCCCCGTCGCCGAACGTCCAGCGGTACGCATACGGGGCGCTCCCTCCGGCGGCGGTAGCCGCGAACCGCACCGGTAGCGGGGCTCCCCCCGAGGTAGCGTTGGCCCGCGCCAGGGCGGTGAGGTCGGAGGCGACCGCGAGGTCGACCGCGGCGATCGCCCAGGCGCCCGTGGCGTCCGTGACGTTGAGGCGCGCGGTGAACCGCCCGGGCGTGGCGTAGCGGTGCGTGGCGGGGAGTCCGGCGGCGCTGCCGCCGTCCCCGGTGGACCAGGTGGACGTGAACGGAACGGCGCCCCCGGTGATCGTGGCGTTGAGGGTGACGTTCAGTGGCAGGGTCCCGAGCGTCGGCGAAGCCCCCGCGGACGCCCGGAACGGAGCCCCCTGGTAGGTCCAGGTCCCGGAACCACTCGCCCACCAGCCGCCGAAGACGACGACCTCTCGGTCCGCGACGTCGCTCGCGAACCCCCGCGTCCCCTCGGCCGGCGGCCCGACCGGCAGGGTCTCCTCGGTCCAGTTTCCGGCGTGGTACGTCCAGGTGTCGTTCAGGGCACTGCCCCACGCGGTCCCGCCGTACAGGAGGAGGTCGCCGGTAGACGGATCCTCGGCGAGGACCTCGCCACCCCGGGCGATCGGCTGCGGACCCTGGGTCAGGTTCTTCCAGGTCCCGTTGCGGTAGGCGAACGTGGTGTTGTCGAAGACCCAGTTCGAGCACCAGCCGTCGCACCCCCACGTTCCCCCGAAGAGGATCACGTAGCCATCCACCGGGTCATCGGCGAGGACGCCGTCGCCGAGGCTCCCGGGGCTCGGCCCGCTCGCGGTCCGGTTCGTCCAGTTCCCGGACCGGAACGACCAGATGTCGCTCCACGCGGTGAGCATCCCGAAAGGCTGGAACCCCCCGTAGAGCAGGACGTAGCCGTCCTCGGAGTCGTAGGTCATCGCGGCATCGTTGCGGGGCGGAGGCGCGACGGCCGTCGTCCGGTTGGTCCATACGCCAGCGCGGTACGACCAGGTGTCGTTCATCAGGCCCTGCCGGCCCGAGGCCGCCGCGCCGCCGAACAGCAGCACGTAGCCGTCCGCGGAATCGTAGGCCAGCGAGGCGCCCGAGCGCCCGGAGGGGGCGAGCGGGGGATGGATCTGGGTCCAGTTGCCGGCGAGATAGCTCCAGGTCTCGTTCTCCCCCGCCCCGGCCCCGAAGAGGAGGACGTAGCCATCGTACGCGTCGTAGGTCATCGCCTCGTCCGGTTGGGACGGCGGGGTCGCCGCGCCGACTGCGCTCGTCCACGAGCCGTTGACGAACGTCTCGGTGGTCAGGCACGCCGTGCCGCCGGCGTCATAGCCGCCGTACGCGAGGAGGCGGTCGAGGGAGGCGTCATAGGTCTCCGCCGCCGCGAAGCGTGCGCACGGGTTCGAGGCGTTCGCTCCCGGGAACGTGATCCACCGCCCGTCGGCATACGCCCACGCGCCGGGAGTGCCGGTACCGCCGTGGGCCGAATCGTACCCGCTGTCGATCTGGACGTAACCATCGGTCGCATCATAGCCCGCGTTCGCCTGGTCTCGGGGAGTCGGCGCGCCCGTCAGGTCGGGAGTGAGGTTGAACCAGCGGCCGCCCCGGAACGCCCACGTGTCGTTGAACTCCTGGGCGGCGGCGCATCCGGGACAACCGCCGCCGTCCGGCGTGGAGGCGCCCCCGAAGAGGAGCACGTAACCGGCCCGCGGGTCGTCGACGAACGTCGCCCCGTAGCGGGGTCGAGGGGCGACCCCCGCCGTCGTCGAGACATTCCGCCATGTCCCGCGGGTGAACGTCCACACCCCGGGATGCGTGAGGCCGTTGTCGAGGACGACGTAGCCGTCCTCGGAGTCGTAGGTCATCGACGCGCCGCGCGACGCCGGGGGTGCCGGGGTGATGTTCAGCGGGGTCCAGGTGTCGTTCGAGAAGGTCCAGGTGTCGTTGAGGGGAGTGCCGCCGTTCGGGAGGCTGAACGGAATGATCCCTCCGTAGAGCACGAGACGGCCGTCGGCCCCATCGTAGACCATCTGGGCCTCGTCCGTCACCGGCGGCTCGGCGGAGGGGTGGAGCTCCTGCCACCCGACCGGCGAGTAGCGCCATGTCGTGGCCGCGGCGACGAGTACGGTGTAGCCGTCGGCGGCATCGTACGCCAGCACGGAAGAGGCTCCGGAAGGGATCTGCTGGCCCGCGCTCGAGTCCCACCAGCCGGACCGGTTCGACCCGGAGAGCGGGGAAACGGCCCGGGCGCTGCCGCAGGGTCCCGTGGACGGAAGGGGGCGAAGGCACGGGCGCGGGCCGAAGCCGGAAGAGCCGCCCGCGGTCGAGAGGGTGGCCTCCGCCCCAGTGGCTACGGCGGCGGAGACGAGCCGGTGGCCCGCGACCGCGAGAGGGGACGCGGGGGATGGCCCCAGGCCTGCTGCGGTCGCTCCGGATGGGACGAGGAGCGTGGCCAGGACCAGAAGGGGAAGTAGGCCACCCGTGGACAGCCATCGGGCGTGGGAGCCGGCCACGGCGCGTCCAAGCGCCACGGCCGTATTAGCCCGGGGCAAGTCCCGCGTGGGCGTCGCCGAGACGCGAGAGCCAGGTCAGCGGCGCCGAGGACGACCGGGCCCCAGGATGGGGGATAGGCCGCTTCCGAGGGACCTCCGGTGCCCCAGCCCGGGGGTTCCTCAGAGTAATGAGCCGGCTCGCCGTCTTAGAAGCGTGACGGACGCACCACCGGGGCGTGAGCTGCGGAGGCTATCCCGGGCCGAGGAACGGGTCATCGTGCACAAGGGCACCGAGTTCCCGTTCTCGGGAGAGTACCTCTACCACGATGCGGCCGGCACCTACTGCTGCCGGCGGTGCGGAGCACCGCTCTACGGCTCCGGCGACAAGTTCGACTCGGGGTGCGGGTGGCCCAGCTTCGATCGCGAAGTGCCCGGTGCCGTCCTCCGGCTTCCGGATGCGGACGGGGAACGGACGGAGATCCAGTGCGCCCGGTGCGGGGCCCACCTCGGCCACGTCTTTGAAGGGGAGCATCTCACCCCGCGCAACGTCCGCCACTGCGTGAACTCGATCTCGCTCGACTTCGCGCCGGAGTCTCCCGCTCCGCCCTAGACGGACGAAGCCTCTACCGACGCGCGCCGCCGCGAAGCGCGCACGCCGACCGCCGTCGGACGGCCCCGGTGCGAGCGGTGAAATGCATTCCCCGCTGCGGGAGCGCATGGCGCCGGATCCAGGGGGATCTCCGGTTCCGATCGGCCCCCCCTTAAGAGGGCCGACGGAGGCCCCGCCGCCCCGGAAGGCCGTATCCTCGGGCTGTCGGTCGGGGGCGACTCCCTGCCCGGGGGCCCAAGGGGAGGGCTCCGGGCCCCGGGTGTGGTCCGGCGCCCAACCGCCACCGCTCCCCGGAGTGGCACCCGTGCCTCCGCTCGTCCCGAGCCCCGAGGTCCCCTCGGAGGGGCGGCCGCCTCTTGTGGCCTGCCCGCGGTGCCGGCAGCTCACCCCGTCGTCCTCCGGACGATGCCTCCACTGTGGCGCACGGCTCGTGGCCCCGGCCGCGCCGGAAGAGGATGCGGAGGACGCGGAGGACGAGGACGATCGACCGCTCCCATCGGGCTGAGCGGCGGTGGGGACCGTCCGGTCTCAGTGGGGGGCGACCCTCCGTTACGGCAAGTTGCGGATCCAGGTCATTTCGGGAGGGCGCCAGTCGGCCTGCCAAAGGGCCCCGATGATCTCCCCGAGATGGTGCGCCTGCTCGAACGAGACCTGGTAGACGGCGTCCTCGAGCGTGTACTCTCCGGGCATCCACGGTGCCTTCACGCGCGACCGCAGCTGCGCCGGGGTTAGGGTGGCCATCAGCCGGTCCACCCCCTCCCAGACCCGGGCGCGATACCGGCGCAGGTCGGCCAGCGACCGGACTTCATCGGGCTGTCGACCCGGCGCGTCGAAGATCTCCCACCGGCCCTGCGCCACGGCGATGAGCCACGCTTCGTGGACGTTGAGGATGTGGACGAGGGTGTTCTTGAGGGAGAGATGGCCGATCTCCCGGTTCGCCGACGCCTCCTTCCACCCCCGGCGCGAGACCGCGCGCTCGAACTTCTCGAAGACCGTCCGGTTGTAGGCGACGAGCCGCTGGGCCGACCTCACCTCTCCCATCGGCGCCATGACCGGGGCCGCACGGGCCCCGGGGCTTATGGCGTACCCCCGAAGGGTTCCTCCACGGGCTCGACCGCCGCATGCCGCTCGCCGAGATACTCCTCGACCGCGCGCCAGAGGCCCCGCCCGTACGCGACCTCGGTCCGCCAGCGCAGGGCCCGCGGACCGAGAACGTGGAACGTCATGCGGCGAAGCGATGGCTCGGCCCGGGCCGTCACGAGCTGGAGCACGTCTCCTGCGAGCTCCCCTTCCCAGAGCGCGAGATGCTGGGCCGAGTCCGCCATCGCGGCCCGGTACGAACGAGCCGATTCGTCCCACCCGAAGATCGCCGCGATGCGGACCTCGTGGGCCGTGGGGGCGCCCGTCCCGCGGACGAGCGCGAACTGTCCGATGAGCCATCGCCCATCCCGGCTCAGCCGGAGCTCCGACCGTCCGCTCGCATCGATGTCGGACGAGTCGGGACGGTCGGCCACGGCCGCGACGCGACCGACCCAGCGCCACACTCCACCGATCGCGGCGACGAGCGCCCGCGTCTCGGGCGACGGGCTCGCGGGGCCTTCCGGGCCCCCACGCGCGGAGCGGGGAGCGGCAGCGTCCACCGCCGCGGGCTCGACATCGAACGGCGGGACCCGCACCAGCGCGGCCACGGCTCCCTCCGATCCGCTCACCCGCCTCGCCCCCGCTGACCGACCGCGAACGAGGATTTGCTCCCCCAGTCAAGCGCCGTTCACTCCTCCGAAGGTCGAACCGGGGGGCCGGCGCCGTGCGTTCGCTCCCGGTAGCCGATCCCGCCCGGCCCCCCGGCAGGGGCCGGGGACGTAGAGCGCTCGGCGGCAGGATGCCGAGCGGCCCCATCCTCCCGGGGAAAAGCGCCCCGGGCGTCCGCACCGCACCGGGGGGCGAGAGGTGGCCGGGCCGGCGGGAGGCCGACCCGGGCCGGAAACGGTTGGGCCGTCCGCGGTCGCGGACGGCCCTACGGGAACGCAGACCCTCTACCGCGACGGCTCCGGGCCTACTCCTCCGCCATGCCCAGGAACGGGTCCGCCTGGAAGGTGCCGAGCTCGACCTGGTAGTTGCCCGTGAAGGTGACGTAGATCGTCCCACCGAGGGCGACGCACGTCAGGTAGTCACCGTACTGCGGCACGATGAACGACCCGCCGAACCCGCTCGCGGCGAGGTAGTTGTACATCGCCGGGTCGGCGTTCGGCTCGTCGGAGGTCGAGGTGACGCGGACCATGGTCCAGGTCTTCCCCTGGTCGGTGGAGACCTGCGAGACGACGTCCGTCCGGTGGTTGAACGGGTCGTACGCCGTCGTGTAGTAGGTCACGACGACGGCGCCGTTCGAGGGATCGACGCTCAGCGACGGCTGGACGTTGACCGACCCGCTCGAGGCGATGTTCGCGGTCTTCGCCCAGGTCGTCCCGCCGTTGGTCGACCGGGCGAAGATGATCCCCGACTGGCCGCAGTCCCCCGGGAGGGCGGGCGAGTAGAACGCGTAGTAGTTGCCACCGGTGCAGACGTCGATCGCGAAGTAGAGGTTGTTGGAGTTGCCGCTCGTGTCGACGGCGAGCGTGTCGATCGACGCCGTGCGGAACTGCTCCGTCGCGTACCCGCTGAGCGCGCTGAAACCGGGGTAGAGCGTCCCTGCGCCCATGAAGCTCACGATCTGGTGGATCGAGCCGAAGCTCGCGCCACCGGGCGCGCTGGTCGTCTCGTAGCAGGTGATCGGCCCGGTCGTCGTGGCCGTGCCGAAGTTGCACCAGCTGACGTAGACGTTGCCGTTGGCCCCGACGACGACCGTCGAGAAGGCGACGTACGGGCTCGCGCCGGAGAGGACCGTGGCGGATCCGCCCGAGAGCATCGTGCACGACAGGCTCGGGGTGCAGCGCGCGAGGTACGTCGAGCTCGTCCCGTTCGGGTAGAAGTGGTCCCACGCGATGTACGCGTCCCCGAAGTAGGTCGAGGACGAGTCCATGTCCACGGCGAGGGTGTCCTTGTCCTCGAAGGAGCCCGCGACGTTCGAGGTGTTCCCGAACACGAGGCCGGCGCTCCAGCAGCCGTTCACCGTCGGATTCAGGAGCGGGGTCGCGCAGGCCGGGCCGGATTTCCAGAGGTTGGCGTTCGAGATCGCGAGCTCGATGCCGTTCGCGCTCGTGTTCTGGCTGATCGCGAGCGATGCGTAGTAGAAGTTGCCGTTCCCCGCGTAGGCGACCATGGGGTCGCCCCACGACGTGAGGACGGAGGTGAACGGCGCCTCGCCGTTGTAGAGCGTCGCGACGAGCGACGGGATGTCGTTCGACTTCATCACGGAGGTGCCGCCATTGCCCGTCGTCGAGAATCCCGAGAGGGACTCCGTGTAGCCGGACGGGCAGTTCACCGGCGGAAGCGAGGGACAGAAGAACATCCGCGCGTCGTTGACACCGCCGACGATGCGGGAGGTGTTCTGCGGGTCGACCGCGACCGTCGTCTCGCTCTGGGGCATGTAGCTGTTGTCGTTGATGAACCGCAGTGCGTTGATCGGCACCGAGGTCATCCCTCCGCCGCCCACCGCGCCGGCCGGCGCGGCGACCGCGGCGAGACTGTGCACGTTCGGCGTGGCCTTCCCGATCGCGATGGCAGCCACGCTCGACAACGGCGCATGGAACCGGTTCGCCGGCGCCGGGTTGTACGACACCAGCGGCAGGACGTGGCTCGGGCTGCTGACGGTCGCGGCCGGCCGGGACGCCCCGGGGACCAGGATCATCAGCGCCGCCACGCCGATGGCGATCACTGCGGCCATTCCCATTCGATTCATTCTGTCTCCTCCTTCCTCATCCCTTCCGCTTCGATCCCCACGGCCGGACGGGTCGGCCCGGAGGGCATCCCGGACCGGCGGGGGGAGCGCGTCATCCGGCAGGGGGTTCATCTGACCATCGCCGGGATGCACGCGCCCCGCCGAACCGTTCCGGCGTGGAAGAAAACATCAAATTGATATTCCGGCACTCGATTTGGATGGGAACACGTCGCGTAGCGTCTCGTTGCGACGGACCGCCGCGATACTACGTATGCATACGCGTCCCGCCCGTCACCTCCCGGGCCGGCGGGCATCGCCCTCGCGGACGCGGGCCCCATGCTCCAGCGCCACCGCGCCGCTCTCCATCGCCCCACCGAACACGATGAGCATCAGCGCGGGCAGCAGTAGGAGGTCGGGCACGAGCCGCGCCCCGGGAAAGCCGGGGTCGTAGGCCGAGAGGACGAAGATCGTGAGGAACGCGACCGCGCCCAGGGCGATCCCGCTGAGGAGGACGGCGACGTTCATCGCGGGACCGACGGGAGCCGCACCGGGGTGGGGCCGGTCTCCCGCGAGACCGCCCGCGCGCCGGGAGCCGAAGCGATCCCGTCGCCGGGTCGGTGCCGAACCGGCCCCGCCTCCGGGCGCCCTCCCCTGACGTGCAATAGCATGGCCCGGAGGACGACCGCGACGATTCGTTTAAGTGCGCCGGCCCTCTGGTCCTAGCGGGGAACGGGTCCCCCGAGGTATGCCCATGACGTCCGCCTCCTCACGCTATTCCAGGGTCGAAGTGCCCGAAGAGCATCCCGATGTCCGTGTCGTGGACTTCCGCGAGGTACTGCACTCGTACTCGCCGGAGGAAGCGATGCTCGAGGCCCAGCGCTGCCTCCAGTGCGCGCTTCCGTTCTGCGTCGAGGCCTGCCCCATCACCCAGGATTGCCGGGGGTACATCGGCCTCGTGGCGAACGGCCAGTTTGACGAGGCGGCTCGCCTCACTCTCCGGGAGAACCCCCTCGCGTCCACCCTGTGCAAGGTCTGTTACCATTACTGCGAGGACGCCTGCATCATGAAGGGACGCGGCGTTCCGATCGCCATCCGGCACCTCAAGCGGGCCGCCCTCGAGTTCGGCGACTCGGGGTTGAGCTACGTCCCGAGCGCCCCGCGCCGGGAGCGGATCGCGGTCATCGGGGCCGGTCCGGCGGGCATCATGGCCGCCTGGGAGCTTGGCCTGCGGGGCTACTCGGTGACGGTCCTCGAGCGGCAACCCGCCGTGGGGGGCCAGGCCGGTGCGATCCCGCACTACCGCATGCCGAACCATGAGCTCCTGATCGACCTCCAGCGCTTCCGCCACCTCGACGTGACGTTCGTCGAAGGCAAGGCGGCCGGGGTCGATTTCACTCCCGAAAGCCTCCTCCAGGACGGCTACCGGGCGGTCTTCATCGCCATCGGCGCGTCGAAGGCCGGATCCCCGGGGGTCCCGGGCGAACACCTCAAGGGGGTCCTCCACGCCCTCGATTTCCTCTACGACGTGAACCAGAACCGGCCGGTGGCTCTCGGACGGAAGATCGTGGTCATCGGCGGTGGGGACGTCGCTGTCGACGCGGTGCGTTCGTCGCTCCGCCTGTCGCCGGGGGCCCACGTGACGATGGCCTATCGTCGCACGCGCGGGGAGTCTCCGGCGGGTGAGGAGGAGATCCGTGAGACCGAGCCGGAGGGGATCGAGTTCCGCTGGCTGCTCTCACCGTCCCGGATCCTCGGCGCGGACCACGTGGAAGGCGTCGTCTTCCAGAAGATGGAGCTCAGCGCGCCGGACGCCTCGGGCCGCCGCAGCGTAGTCCCGGTCGAGGGGGCGCTCGAGACCGTTCCCTGCGACACGGTCATTCTTGCCGTCGGAGAGAAGGCCGACCTCCGCGGGTTCTCCCAGGACCTCGGCCTCAAGATCGGCACGAAGGGCTGGCCCGAAGGGGTCCACGCCGACTCTTCGACCAACGTCGAGGGCATCTTCGCGGCGGGGGGACGCTCCGTCGTCCATGCGATGGCGGCCGGCACCAAGGCGGCCGAGGCGATCGACGAGTTCCTGCGCCGGAAGGACGGTCTTCCCGCCCCGCAGCCACGCCCGGATCCGTACGGTGAGGGCCAGATCCCCCCCCACGTACCGCACGGCTACTCCGGGCCCGTCTGGCGGCCGTAGCCGGACCCGGTTCGCCGGCCGTCGCGACCCCGCGCCGGTCGCGCTTTTCGGGGTCGCCCGTGCGACCGGAGGCCGACCCGCCCTCCCTGGATGGGCGAGAGCTGTCGCCCGGAGGACTGCGGCGTGCACGGCCATTGCGCCCGTCCCGTCCACGGCCTGCCGATGCGCCACTACGAGGAGCCGCCCCACCGCCGAGCGTCGCGAGCCCCCTCCCGGGGAGAAGGTCGCTCTCGAGCGCCGCCTCGAGGCGACCGAGGCGCGGCCCGGGGAGCTGGGGGGGTAACCGGCCTCGGGCGCGCGCCGGGTCGGCCGGGGACCCGTTCGTCGGCGACCCCGGGGGACAGCGCGGGCCTCCCGGCGGTCGGGCGAGGCAGGTCATCCGCTCTTGACGCCGGGCAGATATGTCCGGCGCGGCCGTGCGTTGCCGAGAGAGACCATGACGCAAACCGCGAAGCCCGACCTGATCGATCACCTCCGCCGGGAACAGGCCAACGCCGTGCGACTGTACCTGCAGTACAAGGGCTACCACTGGAACGTCGCCGGCCCGCTGTTCCACGATCTCCACCTGATGTTCGATGCCCACGCCACGCAGGTCTTCGAGACGATCGACCCGCTCGCCGAGCGCCAGCGCATGCTCGGCGCGACGGCCGGCTACACGCTCGAGGACGTCCGGGCGGCCGCGTCGCTGCCCGAGGAGGCCGCGCTCCCGGCGTCGCCCCGGGAGATGATCGAGCGACTGCGCGAGGCGCACCGGGAGATCATCCTCGGGCTCAAGCGCGGCTTCGACCGCGCCGACGAGGACGGGGACCCCGGCACCGCGGACCTTTTCGCGAAGATCGTGCAGGAGCACGAGAAGATGGAGTGGTTCCTTCGGGAGACGCTCGAGGGGCCCTCGACGCTCTTGGACGCGGCGGCCGCCTCGACCGGGGCGGTCCGCGCCCCGACGGTCCGGCCGAGCCCCTAGGGACGCTCGCCCGTCTCGTCGGGGCGGCCGGTGGGGCCGGCCCCCCGACGGTCGAGCGACCCTCCCCGCGACGCTTTTCGAGCGCGCGGTAGGCGAGGGAGGTGCCAAGAGCGTCCCGGAGGAGGACCGCCCGGCCTCGCTGCGCGCCGGGGGGCGGAGGAGGCGGCCAGGGACGAACCCGCCCCCGGCCGGCCCGGGCCCGTCCGCGGATGCCCGGTCCGCGCCCGTTCTTCCCGATGCCCCGGCCCGATCGGCCCCTCTCGGCTCCAAGCAAACCTATTTTGCGCCGCCCCGGCTGTCGATTGACGATGGCACCCCCACCTCCGCCCGAGACCGTAGGCTCCCGTCCCAGCGAGATCATGCTCTACCGATGCCTCGTCTGCGGCTTCCAGACGCTCCGCGGCGACGAGATCAGCGAGCACCTGATGACCCACGCCGAGGCAGCGAAGTACGCCTTCTCCGGGGTCATCAAGGGCTAGTCGGCCAAAGGATCCTGCCGGCCGCGCGCTGCCGCGTGCGTCGGCCCGGGCGGCCTACGGACCCGCGGCGCGCCGGCCTCTGGCGCGCAACACGACGACCCCGATCACGAGCCCGACGGCGAGGCCGATGACGAGTAGGACGGCCTCGCCCGTCCCCGAGGCGAGGAAGCTGGGGGTCGGGCTCGCCGTCGCGGGGGGGCTCGCATTGACCGCGTCGAAGGCGAGCGGGGGAGAGACGCCCACCGCGCCCGTGCCGTCCGTGACCTGCACCGTGACCCGGTAGACGCCGGGGGCGGGCGCGAGGAAGGTGAAGTTCGAGCCGCCGGCCCCCGCCACGGCGGTCCCGTTGAGGAACCACCGGTAGAGGAGCGGAGCGGTCCCCCCGACGACCGAGGCGTTGACGGTGGCGCCGCTTCCGACGAGGATCGTCGACGCGCCCGCGACGATCGCGAGGGCGACGGAGGGGGGCTGTCCGACGCTGACGTTGACCGGGGCCGCGAAGAGGACGGCCCCGCCGCCGTCGGTCACCTCGAGCGAGAAGGTGTAGATCCCCGTCGAGGTGAGGCCGTAGACGAGCGGCGTCGAGCAGTTCGCGGTCGGCCCACCCACCGCGGTCCCGTTGACCAGCCAGAGGCAGGTGTACGGCGGGGTCCCCCCCGAGATCGTCGCCGAGACCGTGGCGTTCTCGGTGAGGTCGAGCGCCGTCGAGGTCGCCACCAGCGACACCGAGAGCGACGGCTCGACGACGAGGGGGAGGAGGGTGGGGGGTCCGCTCACGCCGGCCGAGTCGGTCACGGTGACGTACACGTCGAAGGCCCCCATGACCGAGGGAGTGCACGGGAGCGCGCTCACGTTCGCCGTCGAGCAGCCGAGCGGCAGCCCCGAGTAGAAGTACGAGTACGGCGGCGCCCCTCCCGAGGGGGTCACGCGGAAGGTCGTCGTGCCTCCGAGGTCCAGGACGGGCAGGGAGGTCGCCGCGGAGACGCTGAGCGGGTTCGCGACGGCGTCGACGAGGATCGTCTCGGCGCTGTTCGGGGGTGCGGGTTGATAGGACGACCCGACCAGAAGATGGCCGTAGGAGGTCGCGACCCCGGGAGCGATCGCGGTGAGCGTGAACTCGTTCGTGGTCGCGGCCTCGATGAACGTGATCGAGAGCAGCTCCGCTGCGCTCGAGCTGATCAACTTCTCCGTTCCCGAGAAGGCGTCGTTGCTCGAGGTGACACGATTGTCGAGCGTCGTGCTCGCGTCGAGGGTCGTCAGGTTCCCCACCGTGGAGAAGGTGCTCGCGCTCGCGTCCCACTCCTGCCGCAGATCGACCAGGTAGCTCGAGAAGTTGGCGTAGATCGGGTAGCCGCCGCCGGTCGTCGAGGTCTCCACGAGGTACGACCCGGCATCCATCGTGAACGGGAAGGCCAGCGAGGTCACGGTGCTCGTCGTGACCCCGCCGGTCACCCGGAGCTCGTGGCCGAGCGTCGACTCGATCGCCGACAGGTTCTGCCAGTTCGTCGTGAGCCGCATGTCGCTCGAGTAGGTCTCGTTGACGAAATCGGCGGCGGTCGTCGCGCCGGTGCTCGACGCGATGGTCGACACGTAGCGGTAGCTGAACGCGGCCGACTCATCGTAGTAGGTGAGGTGGTCGGTCGAGATCGTCGGCGGCGTCGCCGAGAACGCGTAGGCGTCGCTCGTGGCGCCGGTCACCTGAGGGCTCGTGGTGAGGAGGAGCGCCCCCCCGATGAGCCAGCTGCTGCCCGGCGTAACCCCGGTCAGGTTCGCCGTGAAGTTGTGCGCCCCCTCGATCAGGCCGAGCGCCCCGGTGACATCGACGGCGTAGCCGGGGTCGCTCAGGGTGAAGGCGGCCGTGATCGGCCGCCAGGCGAACAGGTCGTCCCCCCCGGTGTTGATGTACGGGAACGGCAGGACGGACACGATCGGCCGCCCGTCGACGCTGACGAGGAGGTCCCGAAGGTTCGGCTGGCTCGTGTACCAGAACTCGTCCGGTCCGAATCCGTAGGTCCACAGCTCGAGGGTGGCGTTCGTCACGTTCTGGGGGACCGTCGCCGAGACCGCCAGCGAGGGCGTCGTCGTCGAGGCGAAGACGCGGTGCCACAGCGGCACGATCACGTTCGGCTCGACGGGGGGCGCCGCGCCCGCCGGTACGGGATAGAACTCGAGGGAGACGGAGCTGGTGAAGTAGCCCCCCACCGTCGCGGCCCCGAGGAGGAAGGTGAAGTTGAACGTCCCGCGGAAGAGGACGGAGTAGGCCGTGACGTCCTTCGCCACGTTCCACTGGCCGTATTCGGGGGTCGTTCCGAACAGGACCTGGACCTGGTCGACGTACGCGCGGTAGGAGGAGTCGTAGACGCCCCCGATCGCCTCGCCGGTATAGTTGAGGACGATCATCGCCCAGGTGCCGTTCGGCGCGGTGAAGTTCGCCTGGACACAACAGGACGTGGAGTTCGCCAGGACCGTCATCACCACGGGGGTCGTCGGCGGGGGGGTCGGGGCCGGGACGGCGGAGAGAGCGGATACGGGCAGCGTCGAGGTCGCCGGGACCGCCTCCCCGGCCAAGGAGGTGAGGTTCCTCGGGATGGCGCTCAGCGGCCAAACGGCGGCGCGGGCCGTCGGGGGCGCGCCCGGCAAGTGACCGAGGGGCACGTTCGGCGGTGAGACCGGGGCGGCGGCCGCCGCGCTGGGGACCAGAAGCACGGCGGCGAACGCGGCGGCGAGCAGCAACCCGGGGACCCGGGGGGCCCGACGGACCATGTCGGCGGTCCACTCCGCCGCGCTACATAGGTCTTCCCGGGAGCCTCCGGGGGCCGCACTCTCCCGGCGTTGGAAGCGAAGGTTGAAACGGAACCAGCGCCCCTTAGACCCCCGTAGGAGAAGGGAGTGGCCCGCGCACTGATCACCGGAGGTAGCGGATTCCTGGGCTCCTACATGGCGGAGCGCCTGGTCCGGGACGGGGTCGAGGTCGTTGCGACCTACTTCCGCGAACCCGCCCACGGCCGCGCGAACGGGCGGCCGGGGGTCGAGCTCGTCCACCTCGACGTGAACTCCCGGGGGGACGTGGCACGGGTCATCGAGGCGACCCGGCCGGACGTCGTCTACCATTTCGCGGGCCAGGCCTACGTCCAGCCGTCGTGGGTGGACCCTCCGCCCACCTTCGCGACGAACTTCACGGGCACGATCTACCTCCTCGAGGAGCTTCGTCGCCAGCGTCCCCGAACGCCGCTCGCCTTTGCCGGGAGCGGCACCGAATACGGTGAGCCGGACCTCGTTCCGACCCCGGAGGACGCGGCGCTCCGACCGACGAGCCCCTATGCCACGAGCAAGGCGGCCGCCGACCTGGCTTGCTACCAGTACCACCAGAGCTTCGAGATGCCCGTCTTCCGCTACCGCATCTTCGGGACCACGGGGGTCGGGAAGCTCGGAGACGTCTGCAACGATTTCGCGAGCCAGGTCGCCGCCCGCGAGCACGACCCGTCTCCCCACCTCAAGGTGGGCAACCTCGACAAGCAACGCGACATCGCGGACGTCCGGGATGCCGTCGATGCGATGGTCCGGGTCGTCGAGCGGGGGACCCCGGGGGAGGCCTACAACATCGGCGGGGGGGAGGCGAGGAACGTGCGGACGATCCTCGACACGCTGATCGCCCAGTCCGGCGCGCGGTTCACGATCGAGACCGAGGCCGCGCGGCTGCGGCGCGTGGACGAGCCGGTGCACCTCGCCGACATCTCCCGTCTGCGGAGCCTCGGGTGGAGACCCAGCATCCCGTTCGAGCGGACGCTGAAGGACATCCTCGACAGCTGGCGGGCGCCGAACGGCGCCGCCGCCCCGGTCGCGCCGCCTACGTGAGCACGACGTTCGGCCGGGAGAGGATCTCGAACACCTCGGGCCGGAGGATCTCCCTCGGCGGTGCCTGGCCCTCGGTGAGGGCCTTGCGGATCCGCGTCTGGCTCGTGTCGAGGCGGGCCTCGATTGGATGCGAGCAGGTCTTCGACGTCGCCATCCAGCCGCACGTCCGGCAG
Source organism: Thermoplasmata archaeon (assembly GCA_027315455.1). Lineage (GTDB taxonomy): Archaea > Thermoplasmatota > Thermoplasmata > Lutacidiplasmatales > UBA184 > Lutacidiplasma. Next base: position 38,635 of record DAHUXZ010000011.1, read on the forward strand.
AAGAACGTCTCCTCGTAGCGCAGCGGGCGGATCTCGATCGGGAACTCGTCGAAGATGCGGTGGCACGCGTACGGGTCGTAGTACTTCCCCACCCCGGCCTGGTCGCGGCCGACGATGTAGGAGTTGCACCCGAAGTTCTTGCGAACGATCGCGAGGAAGAGCGCCGCCCGAGGACCCGCGTAGCGCATCGCGATCGAGAACGCGGCGAGCAGGACCCGGTGCTCCGAGTAGTAGTTCGCCACGAGCGCCCGGTACGCCTCGAGGATGATGTCGGGGCGGTAGTCGCCCTTCTTCAGGCGCCCGACGACGGGGTGGATGAACAGGGCGTCCACGTCCTCGCGCTCGAGGGTGAGGCGCTGGATGTACTCGTGGGCGGTGTGGGGCGGGTTGCGGCACTGGTACGCCGCGACGTTCCGCCAGCCCCGGCGCTCGAACTCGGCCCGCGTCTGGGCGGGCGTGAGCTCGCTCGCCCCGGTGGGCAGCTCGAGGCGCCGGAGGAGGTCGATGCGGCCCGCGAGCGCCGTGTCCCCCGACGCCTGGATGTCCGCCACGTTCGGGTGGGCCACGTCGGTCGTGCCGTAGGTCCTCTCGGCGAACGCCTTCTTGTCGACGGCGAACTTCTCCTCGAGGTGGAGGAGGGCGAAGAAGCGGTCGTGGTCGTCGAGGAGGGCGATCGCGTCGCCCGGTCGGGCCGACCCGACCACGGCCGAGTTCGCGCTCCCCGTGGGGGCGAGGAGGATCGGCATCGACCAGGCAAGGTCGTTCGGGAGGCGGGTGCGCGTGAGCACGCTCTCGAACGCCGCGCGTCCCATGAACCCCTGAAGGGGGCTGTAGGCGCCGGTGCCGATCTTCTCCGCGTCGTAGACCTGGTCGATGTACGGCCGGATCTGGGGAAGGTCGCCAAGCTCCGCGTCGCGCCGCTCGACCTCGGGCGCGCCGAGCTGGCGGTCGACCAGCCGTCCGCCGTGGGCGGCGAGGCTCATGCCCGTCCCTCGCGCGGGGCGTCGCGGGCGGACGGGACGGGGACGGACCGGCTCCGGTGGGATCGGGGGAGGATCACGGTGCTGCCTCGCTTCGCCGGGGGAGGCCGCGCCCTATAGGCCTTTTGCCCGGTGGCGCGCCCGGGGGTGGGGGCGAGACGCCGAGGGGTCCGGCCGGCCGAGATGCGGGCCGGTGCTGGGCAAACCTCTTGAGCCGAAACCCTTGCCGCTCGTGTGGCCGACCGCTCGGCGCTGATCACGGGCATCACGGGGCAAGACGGCTCCTACCTCGCCGAGTTCCTCCTGGCGAAGGGCTACCGCGTCTCGGGCCTCGTTCGGCGGCTGAGCAGCCCGAACATGGCCCACCTCAAGGCCGTCCAGGACCGGCTCACGATCCTCGACGGGGACCTCACCGACCAGACCTCGCTCAACCAGGCGGTCAAGGCGGCGGAGCCCGACGAGGTGTACAACCTCGCCGCGCAGTCGTTCGTCGCGACGTCGTTCACCCAGCCGGCCCTCACCGGCGAGGTGACGGGCCTCGGGGCGCTGCGGCTGCTGGAGGCGGTGCGCGCCTTCGCCCCGGGCGCCCGGTTCTACCAGGCGTCGTCGAGCGAGATGTTCGGTCACGTCGACCGCGAGCCGCAGGACGAGACGACGCCGTTCCATCCGCGCAGCCCCTACGGCGTCGCCAAGGTCTACGCCTACTGGGCCTGCATCAACTACCGCGAGGCGTACCGCATGCACGTCAGCAACGGCATCCTCTTCAACCACGAGTCCGAGCGCCGGGGGATCGAGTTCGTCACCCGCCGTATCTCGGACGGGGTCGCGCGGATCGCGACCGGCCACGCCCGCGAGATCACGCTCGGGAACCTCGACGCCCGGCGCGACTGGGGCTACGCCCCGGACTTTGTCGAGTTCATGTGGCGGATCCTCCAGCACGACACCCCCGACGACTTCGTCGGCGCGACGGGGGAGTCGCACACGGTGCGGGAGTTCGCCGAGGCGGCGTTCCGCCACGCGGGGATCGACCGCTGGGAGGAGCACCTCCGGGTCGACCCGCGCCTGATGCGCCCCGCCGAGGTCTACAATCTCCGGGGCAACCCGGCGAAGGCCGAGAAGCTCCTCGGCTGGAAGGCCCGGACCCGCTTCGATGAACTGGTCCGGATCATGGTCGACTCGGACCTCGGCCGGTACCGCCGGGGCTGAGGCGCTCCCGCCGCGCCCGCCTGCGCTCTCGGGCGTGGCCGCCCGTGGCGCCTCGCCGCACCCGATCCGGGCACGTGGCGAGGTTCGCCCGCACCGGGGAGGGTGCCCGCCGCCGCGGCCGTCGCCTACCGTGAATGCCGGTCCGGAGCTCCCCGCTCCGCCGCGACCCGGGGGTTCCGGGCGCCGACAAGGAATGAACGGTGGTCGGAGGCGACCCGCGTCGCCGCGGGACGCTGAGGCTCGACGGACTCCGTAACGGCGCATACGATGCCTCCCGGAGGAGGGCCACCCCCGTGGCGCGCCCCCCGGCCGCGACCCGCGCCTACGGGCCCGACCGTGCCGCCCAGCCCTGGGAGATCGGGCAGGCCGACGTCGCGACGCCGAGCCGCCGGCGCGGCGGGAGCGGCTCCCGGTCCTCGAGCCACGCGGCGATCTTCTCGGTGACCGGGCCGAACTCCTCGAAGGGGAAGTACGGGATCGCGGCCGCGTCGCAGTACTGGCGCAGGCGGCGCCGCGCGAAGACGATGTCCGCGACCTCGGCCGCGTAGCGGTCGGTGCTGCCGTCCCCCGCGAAGACCGAGCGCAGCGGCTCGTCCGGGGCCGGCTGGGCGATCGCCGCCTTGCAGATCCCGCAGAGCCGGCAGGTCGGGTGGCCGTACGGGTGGAGGAGGGCGAACGAGCCGTCGTTGACCTCGAGGCGGTCGGAGCGGACCGGGAGATCGAAGCCGTGGCGCCGCAGGATCGGGTGGATGTAGAAGTCGAGCCCGCCCGAGACGACGGTCGTGGGGATCGCATGGCGCCGGAGGAGGGTGACGAGCTCCGTCGCCCCGGCGCGCAGGGGGGTGTGCTCGACGGACCAGCGGGCCATCTCATCGAGGCGGTGCGGGTCGAGGAGCGCCACCTGGCGCGACCACGCCTCGCGCAGCGAGATGCGCCCGGAGTGCAGGAGGTCGTCGACCTCCCGCGCGATCCGCTTCCCGTCGGGAACGAACTCGCTGACCAGCTCGATGGCGACGTTCGGCTCGACGAGGGTCCCGTCGAAGTCGAGGAGCATGCGGAACGCAGGGCGGCTCATGGGGTCGGCTCCGTTCTTGCCCCGGGCCGCCCCTTAAGCCTGACGGCCGCTCTCGCCGCGGCGCCAGGACCGAAACGCGCGGCCCTACGTCGGGGGGAGGCCCGCGCGCTGGCGCAGGGCGTAGTAGAATCCGCCGAACGCCGTCGCCGTGGGCGTCCGGAGCCCCTGGTTCCGCAGCGCCTCGCGGACCTCCTTCGGGGAGTTGCGGATGTCGAGGGTCTTCGCGGTGTCGTACTTGTACTGGAACGTCCCGGGCGGTCCGCGCGGGAACGACTCCCAGTCCCGCGCCGTCGTGCTCCGCAGGTCCGCGGGCCGCTTCGCGTCGGCCGCGGGGGCGAACGCGGGCATCGTGAGGTGCTCCTCGGTGAGCCAGAGCATCGTCGCTTCGCGGATCGCCGACTCCGTCGTCTCGTCGAGGCTTCCCGGGGCGACCTGCGACTGGACCCAGCTCACCATCGCGTCGAACGTCTTTTCCGAGTTGTCCTCGAGCATCTGGAGGACCGCGGCCCGGATCGCGTGCTTGCGCAGCTGGTTGATCCCCGTGTCGCTCAGGCGGTACTGGGCCGCGAGGCCGAGGAGCGCCTCGGGGTTGTCGTGGAGCTCCTTGAGCCTCAGAAGGAACAACGGCGTCGGGGCCTCGCCCTCGGCGAGGAACCACAGCGCGAACTCCTGGCCGTTGGTGATGAGGGTGAGCGGGGCCCCGACGGCGCGGGCCTTCGTCACCGACGCCTCGGAGTCCCTCACCGGCTCGGCGGCGCCGCGCACCTCAAGGATCAGGCGCGGCGCGCCCTTCCCGTCGAGCAGGGCGTAGTCCGCGTGGCCGTCCGGCTTGACGGGATAGTCGAGGTAGACCTGCCGCTTGTCGTGCGGGTCCCAGCCGAGGGTCTCCAGGAACGGATTGACGATCCAGTGCTTGACCTGCTGGTCGGTGATGTCCGAGACGTCCCGGAGCACCTCCGACGCCACCGCATAGAAATCCCCCATCGAACGCGCGAGGTCGGTCGCTTCCATCGGCGATAGAATGGGAGGGTCGGTGGGATAAAGCTACCCTCGGGCCGACGCGGGGGGCGGCGGGGGCTCTCCGCGCCGCCAGCGGGCCGCCTGGTCGGCAAGGTACGGGCCAACGCGCGCGAGGGGCCGGTCGAGCGCGGGGTAGGGGGCGAGACCGAGGCGGTCGCTCAGGAGCCAGGTGACCTCGTAGGCGTAGAGGAGGTCCGAGCCCACGCTCTGCACCAGGCGGCCCAGGGCGACCGACGCGCGGCGGGGGAGGGGAAGGTAGCGCGGCCGCCGGTCGAGGAGCCGGAACATGAAATCCGTCAGGTCCCGGTAGCGGAAGCGCTCGGGTCCCCCCGCGTCGATGGTGCCGGTCCGGCCGCCCTCGGCCTCCAATCGCAGCGCGCGCGCGACGTCCCGCACGGCGATCGGGCTCACGTGGTATTCACCGTCCCCGAACATCGGGAAGATCGGGTAGCGGTGCATCAACCCGAGCATGACCCCGAGGAGCCGGTCCCCCTCGCCGAAGAGCATCGTGGGCCGGACGATGCGGAACGACAGCCCGCTCTCGGCCAGGGCCGCATCGAAGCGGCGCTTCTCGGCGAGGTAGGGGAGCCCGGACTCGAGCCCGGGGGGGGCGTCGGGAACGCTCACGTGGATGAACCTCGGGACGGAGGCCGCCCGGGCCGCCGCGAGCAGGCGGAAGAGCCCCTCCCGCAGGGCGCGGAAGCGGGAGGGGGAGGCCCAGCGGTACCATGCGACGTTGACGATGACGTCGACCCCGTCGACGAGACGGGGCCAGTCGGCCGAACCGGCGATGTCGGCCGGCACCCATTCGACCTCGGGTCCCTCCCCGGCCGCCGGATGGCGATGGACCGACCGCACCCGGTACTCGGGCCGGAACTCGGAGAGGACCGCGCTCCCGAGCAGGCCCCCCCCGCCTCCCACGAGCAGCAGGCGGCGGGCGGGGCCGGCGCTCATGCGACCGGGGCCGCGGCGGGCGCTCGGAGCGCGTCAGCGTGCGGCGGACCGAACAGTCGATCCCAGGCGGCGACAAGCGGGGCCTTGAGCTCGGCGACCGCGACCGACCGGCCGAGCTCGCGGCTGACGCTCGTCATGACCTGCCCGTCGAAGCCGCAGGGGTGGAACGCCCGGAACGGACCCAAGTCGTTCCCGACGTTGAGCGCCAGGCCGTGGAAGCTGACCCACTCCTCGACGGCGATGCCGACGCTCGCGATCTTCCGCTCGCCGTCGACCCAGACCCCGCGCCGCCCGGGGACCCGCCCGGCGGCCAGGCCGCACGCCGCGAGGGCGGCGACGACCATCTCCTCGACGTCGTGGACGAACCGCCGGACGTCCCGCCCCCGCGCGTTCAGGTCGACGATCGGGTAGGCGACGAGCTGGCCGGGGCCGTGGTAGGTCCCCTTCCCGCCCCGCTCGACCCGGTACACAGGGATCCCGTCCGGGAGGACCTCCCCGTCGTCGCCCTGGACCCCGACGGTGATCACCGGGGGGTGCTCGACCAGGACGAGGGTGTCGCCGATCTCACCGCGCCGGCGCGCGGCGCGCAGCGCCCGCATCTCGACCCGCGCGGCCGAGTACTCCGTGAGCCCCCAGTCACGGACGGCCGGCACCGCTCCCCCGCTTCGCGACGTGCATCGGCTCCCCGAGCCAGAGGAGGGCCGCCTCCTCGAGGGCCTCGGAGAAGGTCGGATGGGGATGGATCGTCATCGCGAGGTCGCGCACCGTCGCCCCCATCTCGAGGGCGAGGGCGGCCTCGGTGATGAACTCCCCGACGCCCTCCCCGGCCGCGTGGACGCCCAGGAGGAGCCCGCCCGGCTCCTCGGCGACGACCTTCACCCAGCCGCCCGTCGCATGGTTGGCGTGCGCGCGGCCGATCGCCGCGAACGGGAACTTCGCCTCGCGCGCGCCGATCCCCTTCGCCTGCGCGTCGGCCAGGGTGAGCCCGACGCTGGCGAGCTCGGGGACCGTGAAGACGACCGAGGGGATCGTCTGGAACTCGTAGCGGGTCGGGAGGCCGGCGATCGCCTCGGCGGCGACGATCCCCTCGCGGTAGGCCTTGTGGGCGAGCATCGGGGGCCGGCAGCAGTCGCCGACGGCGTAGAGGTTCGGGACGTTCGTCCGCTGTTGGGCGTCCACGCCGATGAACCCCGAGCGGCTGTCCCGCAGGACCCCGGCCTCCTCCAGACCGAGCGCGGCCGTTTCGGGGCGCTTGCCCACGGTCAGGAACAGCATCTCCGCCGTGAGCTCCTCCCGGCCGCCCGCCCCCTCGACGCCCAGGCGCACGCCGTCGCCCGAGCGGTCGAGCTGGACGGCCTTCGTCGCCGGGCGGACCGCGACGCCGAGCTTCTCGAGCGCGCTGCTGAGCTCCCGCGAGAGCGACGCCTCGAGGCCCGGCAGGATCTGGGGCAGGAGCTCCACGATCGTGACGCGCGTCCCGAGACGGGCGAAGAACTCGCCGAGCTCGCAGCCGCTCACCCCGCCGCCCAGGACGAGCAGCGAGGAGGGGATGCGGTCGAGCGAGAGGATCTGCCAGGCGGTGAGGACCTTCGTCCCGTCCGGCTCGAATCCCGGGAAGGAGGAGGGGACGGCCCCGACGGCGATGACCGCGTGGGCGAAGTCGATCCGCTCGCGACCGCCGTCGGGGGCGGTGAGCTCGGCGGTCGTGGGCCCCGTGAAGCGGACCTCGCCCGGGAGGACGGAGGCGCCCGCGGCCTTGAGGAGGGTCTGGACCCCCTGGCGCTCCTTCGTGATAACCGCGGACTTGAACGCCTGGAGCCGGACCATGTCGACCGTGAGGCCGCTCGCGGTGACGCCGATCTCCTCGCCCTCGGTGCGCAGGCGGTGGTAGAGGAGCGAGGCGTGGATGAGCGCCTTGGACGGGATGCACCCTCGGTTGAGGCACTCGCCCCCCAGCTCGGAACGCTCCACGACGAGGGCCTTGTGGCCCAGCTGGCCGAGCCGGATCGCCGCCATGTAGCCGCCCGGGCCCCCGCCGACGACGAGCACCTCGGTCGCGCGCGAGTACGTCCCTGCCATGGCTACCTCCCGAAGCTCCCCGGCGACGCCGAGGCGAAGACGTCCTGGAAGAGCGACGCGGGATCCGGGGGCGGGGCGGCCTCCGCCTCGGCGACCGCCGCACGGACCTCGCGGTCGACCTCCTCGGCGAGGCGGCCGCGCGCCTCCTCGGTGAGGAGGCCGGTGTCGAGGAGGAACCGCTCGACGCGCGGAACGGGGTCCCGGGCCGCCGCCCGGGACATCCAGTCCGCCGCTTGGTAACGTGTCGGGTCGTCGGAGCTCGAGTGGGCGGTCATGCGGTAGAGGAGGAACTCCAGCATCTCCGGACCGGCGCCGGAACGGATCCGCGCGAGGGCGTCCCGCACCTCCCGGTAGACGGCGATGAGGTCGGTCCCGTCGACGCGGCGACCCGGAAGCCCGTAGGCGGCCGCCTTCTGGGCGAGCTCCCGTACCCCGGTCTGCCGCTCGACCGGCTGGGAGATCGCCCACTGGTTGTTCGTGCAGCAGAACAGGACCGGGGTCCGCCAGACCCCCGCCAGATTGAGCCCGGCGTGGAAATCGTTCGCGCTCGTCGCGCCGTCGCCGAAGAAGGCGAGCACGGCGCCCGGCTGGCGCTTTGCCTTGAGGGCGTAGGCGAGACCGACGCCCTGCGTGATCTGCGTGCCGATCACGCTGGACATCGACACGTAGCGGACGTCGCGCGCGGTCGGATGGCAGGGCATCTGGCGGCCGCGCGCCGGGTCGAGGTCCGTCGCGAACAGGTGATGGACGTACGTCGGGAGCGGATGGCCGCGGACCAGGGCGATGAGCTGCTCGCGCAGGCCCGGAAAGACCCAGTCGTCGGGGGTGAGGGCGAGCGCGGCGCCGACGCTCACCGCCTCCTGGCCGGTCGCGGCGCCGTAGAAACCGACACGGCCCTGCCGCTGGAGGCCGAGCATGCGCCGGTCGAGGGCGCGGGCGAGGAGCATCCAGCGGTAGCCGTCGAGGAGGGTCCGGCGCCAGCCGGCCAGCGACCGGTCGAGCTCCGTCGGGTCGTAGGTGAGCGGAACGAGGGCGTCGTCGGGGCTCATGCGAGGTCCGCGAAGAGCAGGTGCGGGTCCTCGAGGTTCGCCTTCACCACGGCGAGGAACTGCGCTCCCACGATGCCGTCCAGGACGCGGTGGTCGAGGGAGACCGAGAGGTTCATCATCTCCGCGACGCCGATCGAGCCGTCGTCGCGCACGACCGGGCGCCGCGCGATCTTGTGGACCCCCAAGATCCCGACCTCGGGATAGTTGAGGATCGGGGTCGCCAGGATCCCGCCCAAAAGGCCGAGGCTCGTGATCGTGAACGTGCCGCCGGTCAGCTCCGCCCGCGTCAGGGACCCGGCCCGCGCGCGCTCGGCCAGCTCCTGGATCTTCCGCGCCAGGACGGCCACGCTCAGCCGGTCCGCGTGGTGGACGACGGGCACGAGGAGCCCCTCCGCCGCGGCGGTCGCGATGCCGATGTTGTAGTTGCGGTGGACGAGCAGCTCCTGCCGCGCGTCGTCCATCCAGGCGTTCATCGTCGGCTGGGCCCGGAGACCCGCGATGACGGCCTTGACGATGAACGGAAGGTACGACAGCTTCGCCCCCTTCTTCTCCACGTGCTTGGCCATCCGCTCCCGCAAGCGGACCAGCTCCGTCGCGTCGATCTCCTCGACGTAGGTGAAATGCGCCGCGGTCCGCGTCGCCGTGGCCATGTGCTCGCTGATCACGCGGCGGATCCCCCGGATCGGGATCCGCTCGACCTCCCCCTCCGCCACTGGGGGCACCGCGGGGACGGGTACCGGCCGCGCGGGCGCCTCGGCGGCAGGGGGGGCCGGCGGCGTCGCGACCGGCGCCGGGGGCGACGGCGATAGGGTGGCGGCGCTGGGCGCGGACGGAGGCTCCGGTGGAGCCGGAGGAGCCGGAGGAGCCGGAGGAGCGATCGCCCCGGCCGTGCTCGCGGGAGGCGTCCCGGGCGCGGTCTGGGCGGCGGCCTCCACGTCGGCCTCCGTCACCCGCCCACCGGGACCGCTACCGGTGATCCGCCCGAGGTCCACGCCCCGCGCGGTGGCGAGCCGCCGGACGGCGGGCGTCGCTAGGACGCGCGAAGGCGCCCCGGGGGCGATCGCGGCGGGGGCCGCGGGGGAGGGCAGAGCGGCGGGGGTCGGCCCGCCGGGAAGGGGCGTGGGCGGAGCGACCGACGGGGCGACCGACGGCTCGGCCGGCGGCACCGGGGGGGCGGCGGAGGCGGCCTCGGAGGTCTCGATCGTGACGAGAAGACCGCCGACCTTCACCTTGTCGCCGACGGCGGCGTGCAGCCGCGCGATGCGGCCGGCCCGCGGCGAAGGGATCTCGACGTTGGCCTTGTCGGTGAGGACCGAGACGAGCGGGGCGTCCTCGGCGATGCTCTCGCCCTCCTGGACGAACCAGCGGACGACCTCCCCTTCGGCGACCCCTTCTCCGATGTCCGGCAGCCGGAACTCGTAGACCATGGTGACCTCCTCAGGCGGCCCGGGCGGTCGCGCGGACGGCGTGCGCGATGCGGTCGGCGCCGGGCAGGTAGAGACTCTCGAGGGCGTAGGGGAACGGCGTGTCGTAGCCGGTCACCCGCACGACGGGGGCCTTGAGCGAGTAGAGCGCCTTCTCGGCGAGAATGGCGGAGAGCTCGGCGCCGAACCCGCAGAAGCGGGGCGCCTCGTGGACGATGACCGCCCGACCGGTCTTCTCGACAGAAGCGAGGACGGCCGCCTCGTCGAGCGGGACCAGGCTCCTCAGGTCGACGACCTCGGCGGAGATCCCCTCCGCGGCGAGGGTCTCGGCGGCCTGGAGCGCCGGCGGCATCATGGCGCCGTAGGCGAAGACGGAGACGTCGGAGCCGGGGCGGACCGTCGCCGCCTGTCCGATCTGGACGCGATGGTCCCCGTCGGGAACCTCTCCCGTGACGGCACGATAGATCCGCTTCGGCTCGAGGAAGAGGACGGGGTCGTCGTCGAAGATGGCGCTCAGGAGGAGGCCCTTCGCGTCGGCGGGGGTCGACGGGATGACGACCTTGAGGCCGGCCGTGTGGGCGAAGTACGCCTCGGGGCTCTGCGAGTGGTACAGTCCGCCCTTGATCCCGCCGCCGTACGGCGAGCGGATCACGACGTGGCAGGGATACTGGCCCCCCGAGCGGTAGCGGAACTTCGCGATCTCGCTGACGATCTGGTCGAAGGCCGGATAGATGAAGTCGACGAACTGGATCTCCGCGACCGGCTTGAGGCCATAGAGGGCCATCCCGACGGCCGTCCCCACGATCCCCGTCTCGCTGAGCGGGGTATCGAGCACACGATCCGGACCGAACTCCTTCTGGAGCCCCTCCGTCGCGCGGAAGACGCCGCCATTGACGCCGACGTCCTCGCCGAGGACGAGGACGTTCGGGTCGGCGCGCATCGCCTCGAACATCGCCCGGTTGATCGCCTGGACCATCGTGAGCTCGGTCACGGTCGCACCACTCCCTCCTTCAACAGCCCGTCCATCGCCCGCCGCTGCTCCTCGAGCGCCGGGGTTGGGCGGGCGAAGACGTCGTCGAACATCGTCCGGGGGTCGACCGGGGCGGTTGCCTCGGCCTCCTTCAATGCGGCCCCGACGAGCTCCTTCGCGGCCTCCCAGACCTTCTGATCCGACTCCTCGGTCACGAGGCCGAGGGTCAGGAGCTCGTGCTTGAGCCGCGCGATCGGGTCGCGCTCCTTCCACTGCGCGAGCTCCGCGTCGCTGCGGTAGCGCCGGGGGTCGTCGGAGGTCGAGTGCGGTCCGAGGCGGTAGACCTGCGCCTCGATCAACGTGGGGCCTTCCCCGGCAAGCGCCCGCCGGCGGGCCTCGCGCACGACGCGGTAGACGGCGTGGACATCGGTCCCGTCCACGACCACGCCGGGGAATCCGTACGCCGACGCCTTCATCGCGAGCGTCTCGCTCGCCGTCTGGCGCTCCCGGGGCAGCGAGATCGCCCACTGGTTGTTCTGGCAGAAGAAGAGCGTCGGGGCGCGGTAGACTCCCGCGAAGTTGAGGCCCGCGTGGAAGTCGTTCGAGCTGGTCGTCCCATCCCCGAAGAAGGCGATCGTGCAGATCGCATCGCCGCGGCGCCGGGCCGCCATCGCGGTCCCGACGGCGTGGCTGATCTGGGTCCCGACGGGGCTCGAGGCGGTTACGAACTTGAACCGGCGGTAGCCGTAGTGGTTGGGCATCTGCCGGCCCTTCATCTCGTCGCCGGAGTTGCCGATGAACTGGTCGAGGAGGAGCTTTACCGGCACGCCCCGGACGAGGGCAACCCCGAGCTCGCGGTAGGCGGGGAAGACCCAGTCGGCCGCGTCCAGCGCCCAGGCGCAGGCGACCTGGGCCGCCTCCTGGCCCTGGAGCGGGACGTAGAAGCCGATGCGGCCCTGCCGTTGCAGGCTCAGGCACCGCTCGTCCATGACCCGGGCGAGGACCATGGTGCGGTAGAGGCTCGGCAGCGTCTCCGCCGCCAGGTCCGCCGGGATCGAGGAGGAGGCGGCGCCCGAAGACGTCGTCGCGTCCGCCAACGATGAATCCCGTGCGACGCGAGCGACGGTTGTGATATAACGTTAGAGGCGAGGTCTCAGGACAGGGCCCCCGGCCGGGAGGAAATCGGCGGCCGCTGGGCGCACCCCGCCGAGTCGAGCCGGGCCGCCGACGACGTCGCGTAGGGCACCGTCGACCCGGCAAAGAGGCGACCGGACTGCGGCGAACCCTCCGTTTGCCGACCGAACCTCACCCCAACGTACGCTCCCGACCTAGGGAGGACGGCGGTTTGCCCGCGCCGGGAACGTATTTGTACTAGCGGCTCGGTCCTCGGCGGCCCCGTGGCCCCATGTCTCCGTCAGCGGCGATCCGCACCCATGGCATCCGCCGGTCCTACGCCGCCCGCAAGGGCTTCCTGTTCAACGAGATCGTCCGCACCGACGCGCTGAAGGGTGTCGACCTCGAGGTCAATTCCGGGGAGATCTTCGGGCTCCTCGGCCCGAACGGCGCCGGGAAGACGACCCTCACGAAGATCCTCTCGACGCTCCTGCTCCCGACCGAGGGCCACGCCGAGGTGCTCGGGCTGGACGTCGTGAAGGACGCGCCGCGCCTGCGTCCCCGCATCGGGCTCGTCCTCGGGGGCGAGCGCGGGCTCTACAATCGGGTGAGCGCCCGGGAGAACCTCCGCTACTTCGCCGACCTCTACGGCGTTCCGACGGCCGAGCGGGCGGGCCGCATCACCGAGGTCCTCGACCGGGTCGGCCTGACCGAATCCGCCGACCGCCGGGTCGAGGAGTTCTCCCGCGGGATGAAGCAGAAGCTCCACATCGCCCGCGGGATCCTCCACCGGCCGGAGCTGCTTTTCCTTGACGAGCCGACGATCGGGCTCGACCCGAAGAGCGCGCGGGAGACGCGCAAGCTCGTCCGGAGCCTCGTCGCCGACGGGGTGACGATCTTCCTCACGACCCACTACATGTTCGAGGCGGAGGAGCTCTGCCAGCGGATCGCGGTCCTCACCCGGGGCCGGATCGTCGCGAACGACACGGTCCAGGGATTGAGCCGGCTGGTCGGCGGCGACCGCACCCTGGAGGTCGAGGGCTACGGGTTCGACGACGCCGAGGTCGAGGTGCTGCGTCGGCTACCTGGCGTCTCGCGGCTCAAGTACGAGGAGTTCGGTCCCCGCATCCGCTACACCCTTCGGGTCCGGACCTCCGAGCTCACCCCCCCGACGGTCCAGGCGAGCCTCCCCGGCCACCGCGAGCTCGCGATCCGGGAGCGCCGAACCAGCCTCGAGGACATCTACCTCGACCTCGTTGAGGAGGAGGCGGCGTAGATGGCCGCGCGGTCGTACTCCCGCCTCCGCTCTCTGGGCGCGTCGCTCCGGCTCGCCGTGCTCTCGTTCCTCGCCGACCCGCAGTGGCTGATCCCGAGCATGATCGCCCCGGTGATCTTCGGGCTCGTCTCCTACATGCTGTTCCAGGGGACGAGCCCGACGCTCGTGCTGTACGCCATCCTCGGCGCCGGAATGATGAGCATGTGGGGCCAGACCCTCTACGGGAGCGGCTGGGCGACCGGCCAGGACCGCAACCTCGGCACGCTGGAGCCGACGCTCAGCGCCCCGACCCCGTACCTCTACGTCGTCCTGGGGCGGGTCATCTGGAACACGGTGAGCGGGCTCCTCGGCGGCGCCATCGTCTTCGCGGTGGTCGGCATTGCCTACGGCCGCCCGCTCCCGCTCGCGAACCCGCTCGAGTTCGTCCTCCTGTTCATCTTCGTCATCCTCTCGCTCGCCGCCGTCGGCATCGTCTTTTCGGCGGCGTACGTCTACACCCGCTACGCCGGCTTCATCCAGAACATCGGCGAGTTCGCCTTCTACGTCGGGACCGGCTGCATGTTCCCGATCGTGCTGCTCCCGTTCTGGTCGAACCCCGTCTCCCTCCTCTTCCCCCCGACCTGGGCGCTCGACGCCCTCCGCATCCTCGCGATCCCCGGCTACCACGGCCTTGCCTGGGGCTTCTGGGGCGACCTGATCGGGGCCGTCGCGACGACCGTCGCCTACCTCGCGATCGCGGGCACCGTCTTCTCCCGGGTGGAGAAGCACGTGCTCGAGGTCGGCAACCTGTCGGACTGGTGAACCGTGACCACCGCGCTGCGCCCCTCGTTCTGGCGGACCTTCTGGGTCAACGCCGTCTTCGCCCCCCGCATGAGCTTGGGCTTCATGCGGCTCGACTTCGTCCTCGGGACCATCTTCATCATCCCGCTCACGCAGATGGTCTTCTTCGCCTTCGTCGCGCAGCTGGCCCAGAACCCGCTCTCCTCCGTCGGCTTCGTCGTCGTCGGGAACGCCGTCGCGACGGTGACCTACTCGTCGGTCTTCTCGGTCTGCCAGACCACCGACAACGAAAAGCAGATGGGGACGATGGAGCACCTCCTCGTCTCGCCGGCGAACCGCCTCGCGCTCTACTTCGGCCGGGGGGTCGTGCCGATCCTCGTCTCCCTCGCCACGGTCTCCGTCGCCCTCGGCTACGCCGTGGTCCTCTTCCACGTCCCGTTCGCGCTGTCGTCGATCCCGGGCCTCGCCGTCTCCATCGTCCTGACGGCGTTCGCGATGGTCGGCTTCGGCCTGCTCCTCGGGGGGGTCGCCCTCTACCTTCGGACGTCGATCGTGCTGGGCAACATCTTCCTGTTCATCGGGCTCCTCCTCTCGGGAACGAACTTCCCCTTGAGCGAGCTTCCCCCCGCCCTGCAGGCGATCGGGGACGTCCTTCCGCTGACCTGGGGGATCGCCGCGATCCGGGGTGCGATGGGCGGCGAGCCGCTCGGCTCGCTCCTGGTCCTGTGGGGGCTCGTCGCGCTGTGTGCCGCGATGAGCTTCGGGCTCGCGATCGGCCTCTGGGCGACGTTCGAGCGCCGGGCCCTCGCGACGGGGAGCATCGCGCGCTTCTAGGCCCGGGCGACGGCGCCCCCTCCGTCAGCCGGAGTGATCGCGCCGGCTGTGCTCGGCGAGCGCACCGAGGGAGCGGAACGTGCGGCTGCAGACCGAGCAGCGGAGCGGGCCCTTCGGCCGCGCGGGGAGCTCGGCTCCCGCATGGCTGTCGGCGCGGTGCGCCTCGAGCGCTTCCGCCGACGGGAACTGGCGCCCGCAGTCGGCGCAGGCGGCCCCGACCTCGTCGTACTCGACGTATGGCACGGCCCGGGGCAACCTCCCCGGCCGTAAGTGGGTTGTGCCGCCGGCGCCGTACCCCTACCCGGTGAGCCGCCGGCCGCAGCGCTGGCAGAACCCGACCTGCCCGGCCGGGTTGAGATGACCGCACGCCCGGCAGGCGACGTACCCCGGCGGAGGACCGGAGGCGACGACGACGGGCGCCGGGGGAGGAGGCGGGGGCGTCACGGGCGCGGGGCGTGGCGCCGGGGTGTAGGGACCGCCGGGGAGGGTCCCGTGGTAGACGGTCGACGCGGACGACGGAAGCGCCGAGCCCTGCGGCGCAGCCCCCGGGGACGGGGTCATCGCCGGAGCATAGTAGACCGCACCGGGCGGCGGGGGTCCCAGGGGCGCCGGCGCCCACGACGCCGTGGGGGGTGCCGCCTTCTGCGTCGGCACGCCGAGGGTCGCGGCGACGGGCCCCGGGATCACCCACGCCGGCGCGTTCGGGTGGGTGAGGATGGCCCGGGACTGCTCGACGGTCGCGAGGAAACCGCCCTGGAGGAGGCCCTCGCTCGGGTCGGTGAAGCGGAAGTGGTAGTCGCCCCGCACCGGCCGGTTAAGGCTCGGCTGAAGGGCGTCCCACGGGATGCGGAGCTCCCCGGCGGGACGCCGGACGAGAACCCCTCCGGAGGTCACGGCGATCCCCCGTGTGCCCTGGCGCCATATCGACCAGAGGAAGAGACCGAGGATCGGCCCCATGATCAGGAGCATGATGCCCCCGAGGACCTCCACCGCCTGAACGCCTCCCGGCTCGCCGATCATGATGGCGACCAGCGGAACGATGACGACGGCGACCGTCCCGATGACGATCGCAGCGCTCCGACGTAACGGACCGGTCCCCGGGGGGGTCGGGATCCACCGGATCACCTCCCCCGGCGGCACGACGACCCGGGCGGACAATCGCATCTCGCGTCGCCGTCGCATCCGATTCGCGATCGGGACCACGATGAGGAAGAGCAGGAGCGGGACCACAGCCGGGCCGAACGTGCCGAGCAACGGGAGCCATCCGGGAACGCTCGTCGCGCCCACGACCACGGTCCACCCGCCGTTCGCGTAGACGTACGTCGCGGGCTGGAGACCGGACGGCTCCGCGCCCGAGAAGTACACCGCGTCCCCGTCGGTCGCGTCGTAGAAGAACGCGCCGCCGTAGCCGGCGGGGGGTCCGTTCGCGTCGGAGAGCGAGCTCCAGGCCCCGCCCCGAAGCGCCCAGAGGTCCGAGTCGTAGGTGCCGGAGTTGTAGCCGCCCGTGAGCAGCAGCTCGCCGGCGGCCGCGTCGAAGGTCGCTCCCGCGGCCCACCGGGAGCTCGGGGCGACGAGGGAGGCGATCGCCGAGCCGTTCCACCCCGTCGCTCCGAAGGTCCAGGTGTCGCCCAGGACCCCGCTCGCCGACCATCCCCCGAAGAGGACCGTCGCGTTGAGGAGCGGGTCGAACGCCATCGCCCCGCCGATGCGGGCGAGTGGCGCGGGAGTGGACGGAGCTACCGCAAGAGCCTGCCAGGAACCGTTGCCAAGGAGCCAGGTGTCCCCGAGCGGCGTGTTGGCCCCGGTGCGACCGCCGAAGAGGACGAGCTCGCGAAGCGAGGGGTCGTAAGCGATCATCGCCAGGGCCCGGGGCGCGGGGGCGGGGCCGAGCGACGAGGTGAGATTGGTCCATCGGCCGTAGGCGTAGGCCCACGTGTCGTTGAGGACGACGCTACAGGCCGCGTTCGCGCAGCCGCCGAACAGGACGACGTACCCGCGCGCGGCGTCGTAGGTCATCGCGGCCCCCCAGCGGGCCGACGGTCCCCTACCGACGGCCGTGGTCAGATCGGTCCAGTTCGCGTGGACGAAGCTGTAGGTCGTTCCCACCGGGTTCGACCCGGAGTCCTGGCCGCCGAAAAGGAGCCCGTAGCCGTCGGCCGCATCGAAGGTCGCCGCGGCGAACTCGGCAGGGGGGGGCGTGACGCCGTCATTGCCGAGCGCTCCCGATGGGCGGACCAGCGCCACCGCGGCGCCGGAGGGGTCCCTCGCCCCCCCGGTGCCGCGGGGGGCCGACACGAGCTCCGCGATCGCGGCGCTGGCGACAAGGGTCACGAGGAGCACCGCGACGGTGGCGCTCCAGTCGTTGCGCCGTGCGGGCGGTACCCACCGCTGCGTGTCGGGGTTCACCGGCTTCTGCGATATAGACTTCGACCTTGAGAGAGCAGGGTGTACCCCCTGCGCAACCCGGAAAGACCGGTCCGGGCATTCGGCGGCGCACCCGGGGCGAACGGCGGCTATCGAGACCCGGTTCGGGGGAGGGGGGACCCGCAGTTCGGGCACGTGGGGGCGTACGCGACGAGCCGGGAGGAATCGATGACCGTCCCGCAACGGCGGCAGGAGATCAGCGTCCCGCCCCAGGTCGGCGAGGCCGGGGAGGGAACCGGCGGCGGGGCGTAGATCGCCGGGGGAGGGGAGGCCACGGGCGCTACGCCGGGGTACGGAGCGGTCGGGGGTCGGGCATGAACCGCGAACGCTTGCTGGACGAACCCGTAGACGCGGGGGGCGTCCTCTAGGCCGTACCACCGGATCGTGCGGGTGCTGCGGCTGGGCGGCACCCCCGAGGCACTGATCGACCCCTCGGTGTCGAAACGCAGGCCACCGGAGTAGCCGGGGGTGACGGAGAGGTGGGTGACCTGGTCGAGGAACGCGTCCCGGAGGCGGCCTCGGGTGAGGCCGCCCGAAGCGAGGACCCGCGACCCGGTGATCGCGTACGCGGTGCGTCCCCATGCGAGGTAAGCGAGGGCCAGGGGCAACAGGCAGAGCCCGATCAGGAAGTACGCCGCCGGGTTGGTCGCGTAGCCGGGCTGCCCCATCGGGGCCACGAACAAGAGCGCGAGGAGGACGGACGCGATCGTCCGTCCCCAGTAGAGCCGGAAAAAGCTCGGGCGGGTCTCGTAGACGACCCGCTCGGAGGGAGCCAAGAGGTCCCGCGGGAAGACTCCCGGTCGGTTCGATGGCGGCAGGTGGAGCATGAGCTCCGCCTCGGACCTCGGCGCGGAGAACGCCATCGGTGCTCACCTTCCGTAGGGGACCCACTCCATAAGCATGCCGAGAGGCACGCGCCGGGCGCCGCCCGCTCTCGGCTCGAGGGTCGATCGCACGCGGCCGACGTCCTCCGGCGGGTCGAATCGGACCTCTCGACGAGTCGCCAGGAGTTTTCGGGGCACCGTCATTCGGGGGTGTGCGAGACCCCCGCACGAAGGGGGCCAGCTAATAGCGGGGGGCTCGCATGCCACGCTAGGTACATCATGTCCGGATCCTGCCCCGACTGCGGCGCCGACGTCGAATTCACCTCGCGACCCGCGCAACTGCGCACCGGGGCCTGCTCGGCCTGTGGTCACGCTTTCGCCCTGTTCGAGGACCCGACCGGGACGTCCCCGGGCGCGGTCTCCGGGCTCATCGCCGCGTCCGCACCGGCGGCCGCACCCCCGGCTCCGGCCGAAGCGACCGCCGGGGCGATTCCGTGTCCTCAGTGCGAGGGTCCGCTCACCCTGAGCGCGCGCGGCGAGGGCCGGATCGTCGGCGTTTGTGCCGACTGCGAGGTCGAGACGGTGTTCACGATCGAGGCGGGCGAGGAGGAGGAGGCGGAGGAGACGCGGCCGCGACGCGCCCCCCCGAGCCGCCCGCGGTTCACCCCCGGCGGGCCGGACCGCGGGGAAGCTCCCCGCTCTCGGCCGTGTCGGGAGTGCGGCGCTCCACTGCGATTCTCCACGAACCCCGACGGGACGGTACAGGGAGAGTGCACTTCGTGCGGGAACCGGTTCACGCTACCGCCCCGCACCTACGACCGGGGGGGCGGTGGAGGGTTCCGTGGCCGCTTCGGTCCACGGGGCGGGTCCGACCGCGGCGGTGGGTTCCAGCGCGGGTCGGGCGGCCGTTTCGGGCGTGGCCCGCCGGCGTTCGCGCGTCGTCGCCCGTCCCGCGAGGGCGACGGCGAGGAACAGGATGACCGCCGTCGGCGCCGTCGTCGGGACGACGACTAGGCGCGTTCGGTCGTTCACCGGCCCCCGTGGCGGCAACGCCACGATGAGCAACGGAGATCGGCCCTCGGGTCGCGCCACGAGGGTCTCTCCGTTCGCGCTCCGCGGCCGAGATCATTGACTCGGCTCCCGAGGCGGCCCGCGTTTCCCCAGTTCCCGGGTTCGCCGGCCGCCCACCATCCCTGTTCGGGTTCGTCCGATCGCGGTATCGCGGTCGCCCCCCGTCCGGTGCCCTCCCGCCTCACCCCACGTTGCATCGGTTGCCAGTGATCTGGCACCGACTGGGGACTACCGGCCTGCGAGAGGATCGATTTCCGGCTCGAGATGCCCTTCTTCCTCGTGCGAGCCGACGTTTCCCTCGCCTGCGCGATGCGCCGCGTCCCACGGCCTCGACCGCCGTTTCGCGGGTGGAGGGCCTGCTCGCGCTCGGAGAATGACTGGTCCTGTTCGCGGTCGGCGGAACGGCCCGCTCGCTCGGACTGTTCTCGGCCAGCCAACTCCTCGACGTGCTCGGGTTCTTCGGCGCGCTCTTCGGCTTCATCGTACAGATCCTGGCGGTCCAGCTCTACCGGGGCCCCGCCGATCCTCTGGGCTACGGGATCAGAAT
>DAHUXZ010000012.1 GCA_027315455.1 Thermoplasmata archaeon
TCACAATTTGTGAGTCGGTTCAGTCGGCGCTACTGGGTGTCGACATTTGGGTAATCCATTCGAGCCATAAATCGTATAAGAGTCTGACATCGCTCCGCGTGACCAAGGCACGAAGGCTCACAATACTTGACCTTAGACGGGAATTGGAACTCTCCGCCTCCCTGCCAAACGGGGCCCGGCTGATTGCGTTGGGGGCAGCTGACCCATCTCGGTCATAGATGCCACCGTGCGGACGATCTGCGGGCGACGCGGTGGAACGAGCGGTCAAACAACCGCTCCCCCTCGATCACCGAGGCGCGAGGCAAGCAGTTCCCCGATACGGTGCGCAAGGACCACCGACGGAGAGCGAAGACGCCAATCTGGCTCAGACCCCGATAGGGTCAAGCTTCTTTCGTGGCCGCGCCAATAGTCAGCCAGAAAGAGGGCCTGCCCTTCACGAGGGATGAAGGGCGGAGCGCGTCGGCCGTCCGGGGCAGAACACGATAAACCCTCTTGAGGCTCCGGCTCCCCGGTTCCCTCGGCCGATCGCACGACGCACGGCACGGTCACTCGGGTGAGGCAAGATGGCTCCCGACGGATCGACGTCTCTCCGTCGCCCGCCCCGGTCGACCACCGATAAGCTCGACCTCGTTCCGACGCTGTACTACCACTACCGCCGGTTCCGCAAGCACCTCGCCATCCTGCTGGCCGTGATCGGACCGGGCATCATCGTGATGGTCGCCGACAACGACGCCGGCGGAATCACGACCTACATGGTCACGGGCGCACAGTTCCGCTACAGCTTCGTCTGGATCGCGATCTTGCTCTGGCCCGTGGCCTACGTCTGCCAAGAGATGACCGTCCGGCTCGGTGCCATCACCAAGAAGGGGCACGCCGAGGCGATCTTCGACTCCTTCGGCACGTTCTGGGGCTGGTTCTCGCTCTGCGACCTGACGATCACCGACCTGCTAACGATCATCACCGAATTCGTCGGGATGACCGTCGCCCTGAGCATCTTCGGCATCCCGCCGTGGATCACGGTGGTGGTGGTCATCGCCTTCATCATGGCCATTCTGGTCAACGGCCGCTATTGGACCTGGGAGAAGATCGTTCTCGCGCTCTGCGCGGTGAATCTGGTCTACGTCCCTGCGGTCTTCTTCGTGCACCCCGATCTTGGCACCCTTCTCCACACCGGACTGATCCCGGGCTTCCCCTACGGCTTCACCAGCCCCGTCCTCTTCCTCATCATGGCGAACGTGGGGACGACCATCGCGCCCTGGATGATCTTCTTCCAGCAGAGCTCGGTCGTCGACAAGGGGCTCAAGGAGAAGCACATTCCCTACGCGCAGCTCGACACCGCCATCGGCGCTGTCTTCACCGTGGCCGTTGCGATTGCACTGATCATCATCGCCAGCTACTTCTTCGGCGGCACGGGCGTAAACATACCCGATGCGGGTACCGCCGCCCGTCTCATTCGCGGCATCAACCCCGATCTGGGTTCGCTCCTCGTGATCGGGTTGTTCGACGCGGGTCTCCTGGGAGCGATCGCCGTGTCGCTCGCGAGCACCTGGTCTGTGGGGGAGGTGTTCGGCTGGGCCCACTCGCTCAACGACCGGATGGGTCAGGCCCGGTGGTTCAACCTGTTCCGCCTGACGATCATGGTGACCGCCGGGCTGGTGGTGTTGATCCCCCGAGCCCCGCTCGGGCTGATCACGCTCTTCGTCCAGGTCATCGCGGTCACGCTCCTCCCTGCCACGCTGGTCTTCTTGATTCTCCTGCTGAACCGGGAAGAACTGGTGGGCAAGTACCGGAACTCTCGCCTCCAGAATGTGATGTCGGGCACGATCGTAGGGATCATCCTGCTCCTGTCGACTCTCTTCGGGCTGGGGACGATCTTCCCCCACCTGTTCGGAGGGTGAACGATGCCGTCCGCTCTGGGGGGCCTGGTGGCCAAGGTCCGGGAGATCAACGAGCGGTACAAGGAACCCAAGGTCAAGCTGACGCGATTGAACCGGGCCATCCTCCTCACGCTGCGTATCTACCTTTTGTTCTTGGTCGGCATCCTGGTGTATGCCTTCGCCCTCCACGTCCGGTGATTCCTATGACCGCTCCGGGTGAATGGGTCGGGGAGCCTCGACTCGCGTGCTCCGAACGAGGGCGGTGGTCGTTCCCCGGCCCGCGGTTTTCCTACGGCTCGAGGAGGAGTACTTGGGGGGACGGGCCGGAGCGACCGTGACATCTCCGAAGGAGGAGCCGCCTTCGCCCCGGCATGGCCCTGCTCCCACCGAGTCCGGGAACAACCGCTACTACTTGCTCACCGAGCTGCTGGACCGGCCGGTCAGCACGGCCGGAGGCACTTCCGTCGGACGGTTGAGCGACCTAGAGTTCATCGACGACCCGAAGTACGGTGAAGTGACCGGGGTAGTGGTTCGTCGACCGTTCGGCCGCCCTCCTCTCCGCGTTTCGTGGCCGGAGGTGACGCAGATCGGTCCAGGGGGAACCACGGTCCGCGACCCGCCGGGAGGCATGTACCCCGAGTTCGAGCCCCAAGCGGGGCGGATCCTGCTGCGCGACACGCTTCTCGACAAGCGCATTCTGGACACCCAGGGAGTCGGTGTGGATGTCGTCTACGATCTCCAGCTTCTCCTGGCCAGCGGGAAGATGTTCGTTGTCGCCGCCAACGTAAGCGGCCGGGCGCGGCGACGGCGGCTCGGTCTCGTGGGGCCGAGAGGGCGGACGGTCCCCGACGGGGGGGCTAGCGAGGCGCGCATTCCGTGGCGGTACGTTCAGCCGATAGGCCCGGGGGTCACCAGCACGAGCGGGGACATCAAGCTCACCGTGACCCGCGAGGCGGCCCGAGAGGTCCGCCCCGAGGACCTCGCCGACGTCCTCGAAGAGCTGAGCCGGGAGGAACGGATCCGGGTGTTCGGAACCCTGGACAGCGAGACCGCGGCTCACGCGCTCGAGGAAACCGAACCCCGGGTCCAGCGGGAGATCCTCGCCGGCGCGGAATCGACTCAGGTGGTCAAGATCTTCTCGCACCTCTCCCCGCCCGCCATCGCCGATATCATCTCGGCGCTGCCCCACGAAGATGCGCAAGGGTTCCTCTCCCTCCTTCCACCGGACGTGGGCCAGAGGGTGCGGGTGATCCTGGTTCAACACGATGTGGAAGCCTCTGCAATCGCTTCCACGCGGTTCCTGGGTTTTTCCGGCGACCTCACCGCCGAGGAAGCGTTCCAGCGTTTCCGGAAAGACGCCCCGGGCTGCCCGGTGACGATGTACATCTACATCGTGGACTCCGAGCAGAAGCTCCAAGGGGTCGTCGACATCAACGAGCTCCTACAATCTGACCCGATGCAACGGCTGGAGCGGATCATGACCCGGAACATGGTCAGCGTGGCCCCTTCAACCGGGCATGCCGAGATCGTGGCGCTCTTCCGTCGCTACCACTTCCGTGCGCTGCCCGTGGTGGACGAATCGGGGCGTATGGTCGGTGTCGTTCGGGAGAAGGATGCTCTCGCCTTGGATGCAGGAGACGAAAGCATGCGGCGCAGGTTGTGAGCGGCAATCTCCGCCGTCTGCAGGGTTCAATCGTGGATGTGTAGCGGGCCGTGTCGGTCACCGGTGACCCCGGAGCGCCGGTCCCTTTACCTGCGCATCAAGTCGGGTTGACCGCGCGGCTTTCCGCGCCAGCGTGCAAGCGGTATCGACGCCGGGCCGAGCCTGCCGGCAAGGGGTCGAACACAATGATCGGCGCAACCGAGATGGAAACCGGGGAGCATGCCCTACCCGAGCTCGCCGAGGAGAAGCCGACGCCCCACGGCCTGTCGATGGTGGTGTTCTCCGGGGAGCTGGACAAAGCGCTCGCGGCGTTCATCATCGCCAACGGCGCCGCCGCGATGGACCTGCCGGTCACGATGTTCTTCACCTTCTGGGGGTTGAACATCCTCCGGAAGGACGGGCCGGTGACCTTCGCGTCACCGAAAGACTCCACGGAGAAGATGTTCGGCATGATGATGCCGAAGGGGGCG
This sequence comes from Thermoplasmata archaeon, assembly GCA_027315455.1. GTDB lineage: Archaea > Thermoplasmatota > Thermoplasmata > Lutacidiplasmatales > UBA184 > Lutacidiplasma. The sequence continues at coordinate 4,011 of DAHUXZ010000012.1, forward strand.
AAGCACCTCAAGCTCTCTCAGCTGAACATGGGGGGCCTCGGCACCCGCATGATGAAGCGCGTGATGACCCGCAAGCACGTCATGGATCTCCCGACGCTGGTCAAGACGGCCCAGGAGCAGGGCGTGCGCTTCGTCGCGTGCACGATGTCGATGGACCTGATGGGCATCCGAAAGGAGGAGCTGATCTCCGGCATCGACTTCGGAGGCGTCGGGAGCTTCATCGACGCGGCCGACTCGAGCCGCATCAGCCTGTTCGTCTGAACCACTTCCCTCGGCCCCGCCCGGGTCGACCGTGGCGGGGCCGGCTAAGCCGTCCCGCCGTCGAGCTCACGGAGCGCATCCCCATTCTCGCCCCGGACGTGCTCCGCGCCGCCGTGCGCCGGCCCCGCACGTGCCGTGCGTTGGCGGCTCCCGCGTGTCGCGTCGCACCTCGCTCGCGGCAGTGTCTACCGCCGAAGAAATGGACAATTGTCCACAGCGTCAGCCCGATTTCACCTTTCCCTCATAAGCCCCGGACCGAATGTCTGTTCGCGAGGTAACGATGAACGCAGAGGAGCTCCGCCAGCTGAAGGTCGACAAGGTCGTGGATGCCCGCGGGGTCGCCTGCCCCGGTCCTCTCCTCGAGGCCAAGCGAGCGGTCACCGGCGTGCCGATCCGCGGCGTGATGGAGGTCGTTTCCTCGGACGAGGGGACGACCGAGGACGTCCCGCTCTGGGCGAAGAAGGTCGGCCACGAGTACCTGGGAACCGTCGCGGACGCCGGGCTCTGGCACATCTACCTCCGGCGGGGGAAGTAGTGGCGACGGCGGACACGCGGTCGCCGAGGATCCTCGTCTTCTCGACGAACGCGATCTCGGACATGGGCATCGACCTCGCGGGGAGCGCCCACATGGCGTACTCCCCGTCGGTCCAGGTGATCCCCGTACCCTGCTCCGGCGGGATCAACCCGGCGTGGATCGTCCACGCCGTGAAGGCCGGTTTCGAGGGCGTGTTCGTGGCGGCCGACGGAGCGGAGTGCGCGCTCCTGTCGGACTGTGTGTCGCGGAGCGCGAAGGTTGTCGAGCGCGCGCAGGAGCTCCTTCGGGCCGACGGGCTCGACCCGCAGCGGGTCAAGATGGCCGCGATCTGCTCGGTGTGCGCCGAGCCGTTCGTGAACCACATGAAGCAGTTCGGCCGGTCGCTCGCGGCACTCCCGATGGCCGGGGCGGAGGCGTAGATGGCCGCAGCCGTGACGGCCCGGGACTACGATGTCCTGGTGGTCGGCGCCGGCGTGGGCGGGATGGAGTCCGCCCTCTCCCTTGGCGACATGGGCTTCAGCGTCCTCGTCGCCGAGAAGGAACCGAGCGTCGGTGGGCGCATGATCCTCCTCAGCAAGGTCTTCCCTACCCTCGACTGCGCGAGCTGCATCTCGACGCCCAAGATGGCGGCCGTGAACAACCACCCGAACGTCCGGACGCTCGTCTACTCCGAGATCGACGACATCACTCCCCGGCCCGAGGGCGGCTACCTCGTGCACCTCACGCGCAAGCCGACGTTCATCGACCCGGCGAAGTGCACCGGCTGTGCGCTCTGCGAGACGGCCTGCACCGTGGCGGTTCCGGACGAGTTCAACTACGATCTGGCCGCTCGGCATGCGGCCCACATCGCGTTCCCGCAGGCGGTCCCCAAGAAGGCCGTGATCACGCGCACCGGGACCTCCCCGTGCTCGTTCACGTGCCCCGCGGGGGTCAAGCCGCACGGGTACATCTCCCTCGTGCGGGCCGGTCGCTTCGACCAGGCGTTCCGCCAGCACCTCGAGGACGCGCCGCTGGTGGGAGTCCTCAGCCGGGCGTGCTACGCGCCGTGCGAGGACCAGTGCACCCGCGGGGAGCTCGAGGGAACGGTCGCCATCCGGGGGATCAAGCGGTTCATGGCGGACCGCTACTACGCGAGCCACCCGGCGCCCGAGTACGGTCCCCCGGAGGCCCGCCAGGGCAAGCGGGTCGCCATCGTAGGCTCGGGGCCGACCGGCCTCGCCGCCGCGTTCGTTCTCGGCCGGTCCGGCTATGACGTCACGATCCTTGAGGCCGAGTCGGAGGCGGGCGGAATCCTCCGCTGGGGGATCCCGTCCTACCGTCTGCCGAAGGACGTGGTCGCCCGGGACATCCAGAACATCACGGCCCTCGGCGTCCGCATCGAGCTCAACCACCGTGTCGGTTCGCTGGCGGAGCTCCGGGCCCAGGGCTTTGACGCCGTGCTCGTGGCGACCGGCGACAAGGGCGGGCGCAAGCTCGCGGTTCCCGGGGAGGAGTTCGCCGGCGTCGTCGACGCGATGGAGTTCCTCCGGTCGATCAACTCCGGCGAGGCCCCCGACGTGGCGGGGAAGAAGGTCGTCGTCATCGGCGGCGGGAACGTCGCGATCGACTCGGCCCGCAGCGCGCTCCGGCTCCACGCGGCCTCGGTGCGGATGTTCTGCCTCGAGTCGCGGAGCGAGATGCCGGCGCATCCGTGGGAGATCCGCGAGGCCGAGGAGGAAGGGGTCCAGATCACCAACTCCTGGGGCGTGGGGGAGGTCCAGGGCCGCGACCGGAAGGTGACCGGCCTCGACCTGATCCGGTGCACGGCGGTCTTCGACTCCGAGCATCGTTTCCGACCCACGTTCGACCGGACGATCCAGGAACGCGTCGAGGCCGACGTGGTCATCACCGCGATCGGGCTCGCGCCGAACACCTCGGCCTTCACTGCCGACGTCGAGCTCAACCGGAACGGGACGCTGAAGGTCCACCCGGAGACGCTGGCCACCTCGGTGCCGGGCATCTTCGCCGGGGGCGATGCCGTGACCGGCCCCTCGATGATCGTGACCTCCATCGGCCAGGGGAAGCGGGCGGCGTTCTACATCGACCGCTACCTGAGCGGGCTCCCTCTCGACGGGCTCCGGTACGACGACCGGCTTCCGGTCGCCGACCGGAAGGCCGTGGCGGCCCGGGCCGCGGAAGGGGGAACCTCGCTGCCGCCGGTCCCGATCCTTCGTCGTCCGGCCGCGGCCCGCCTCCAGTCGTTCCACGAGTACGAGGCCGGGTTCAGCGAGTCGGAGGCGCGTGACAGCGCGCGCCGCTGCCTCGACTGCGGAGTGTGCTCGGAGTGCCGGGAGTGCGTGGCGGCCTGCCCGGCCGACGCCATCGACCTCGGAATGCGCCCGCGCCACGAGACGGTCACGGTCCGCTCGGTCGCCCTCGCGACCGGCTTCTCACCGACGGACGCCCGCAAGAAGCCCGCCTGGGGGTTCGGCCGGTTCCCGAACGTCATCAACGGCCCGCAGATGGACCGCATCCTCGCGCCGACGCGTCCGTTCAACGCCGTCGTCCGGCCGTCGGACGGCAAGGTCCCGGCGAACGTCGCCTTCGTCCTCTGTGCCGGCTCCCGGGACGAGCAGGTCGGTAACCGCCTCTGCTCCCGGGTCTGCTGCATGTACTCGATGAAGCAGGCCCAGCTCCTGATGGGGTCGATCCCCACGGCGGACGTCACGATCTACTACATCGACATCCGCGCGTTCGGCAAGGGCTACGAGGAGTTCTACCAGCAGACGAAGGGGATGAGCGTCTACTTCACGAAGGGAAAGGTCTCCCGGATCGAGGAGACCGACGGCCAGGACCTCCTCGTGCACTACGAGGACATCGAGGGCGGGGGCGGCCAGAAGGTCGCGCGCCACGACCTGGTCGTCCTCGCGACCGGCCTTGAGCCGAACACGGGCGCGTTCCGGCTCTTCCCCGAGGGCGCGCCCGAGAGGGACGCCTACTCCTACGTCCGGGAGATCGACGAGGAGCTCGAGCCCGGGAAGACGAGCCTGGATGGGGTCTTCGTCATCGGCTCGGCGACGGCGGTCCGGGACATTCCGGACACCATCGTTCACTCCGAGGCCGCGTCGGCCCAGATCGCGGCGTTCCTCAAGCGGGGGGAGGCGAGGGCATGACCGGCCGAAAGCTCGGCGTCGTCGTCTGCCAGTGCGGCGGCAACATCTCCGACTACGTCGACGTCGAGAAGGTGCGCGCGGAGGCGGCGAAGGACGGGGACGTCGTTTCCTCGCAGGTGCAGATGTTCGCCTGCTCGGACGCCGCGCAGCAGTCCGTGATCCAGGAGATCCGGGAGAAGAAGCTCGACGGGATCGTCGTCTGCTCCTGCTCCCCGAAGCTCCATACGGCGACGTTCCGGGCGATGGCCGAGCGCGCCGGCCTCAACCCCTACGAGTACACCCAGGTCAACCTGCGCGAGCAGTGCTCCTGGGCCCACACCCACGACCGGGCCGCCGCGACGGAGAAGGGGGTCCGCCTCGTGCGCGCCGGGATCGCGAAGACCGCGCTCTCGCAGCCGCTCGAGAAGATGCGGGTCGAGACGTTGCCCCAGACCCTCGTGATCGGTGCCGGCGTCGCCGGGCTGCGGGCGGCGCTCGCCCTCTCCGACCTCGGTATCTCGGTCCACCTCGTGGAGAAGGCCGACCATCCGGGCGGGCAGGTCCGGCGCTGGGGGACCCTCTTTCCCAACGACAAGGTCGGCCAGGCGCTGATCGAGGACCTCGTTGGGCGCGTGACGGCGCGCGACAACATCATGCTCTACCTCAACAGCGAGCTCGTCGAGAAGTCCGGGCGCGTGGGCGCCTTCTCGGTCACGATCCGGGCCGCCAACGGCGAGCGCATTCCCCTGAACGTGGGGGCGATCGTCGTCGCGACCGGGTTCGAGCCCTACACCCCGGCGCCCGGGGAGTTCGGTGCCGGGCTCGACGGCGTCATCACGCTTCCCGAGCTCAAGGAGCGGCTCGCGGCGACCGCTGGCCCTCTCACGCACCGTGGCCAGCCCGTCCGTTCGATCGCCTACGTCTACTGCGTCGGCTCCCGCCAGCCGGCGGAGGAGGGGACGAGGCGGACCTACTGCTCCCGTTACTGCTGCAGCGCGACCTCGCACCTCGCGACGGTCGTCACGGGGCTGGACCCGAAGATCCACCAGTTCCACCTCTTCCGTGACGTGCGGACCTACGGCAAGTACGAGGCCCTCTACGAGCGGGCCCTCAAGAGCGGGTCCCTCTTCCTCCGCTACTCGGAGGAGGACCCTCCGGCCATCACGCGCGAGAACGGCGGCCTCGTGGTCCGCGTCCACGACCGCCTCCTCGCCGGCGAGGAGGTCGAGATCCGTCCCGACCTGGTCGTCCTCGTGACCGGCATGGTCCCGAGGGCGAACGACGACCTCGTACGGGTCCTCAAGGTGCCCATCGGGCCGGACGGCTTCTTCCGGGAGGTCCACGTCAAGCTGCGCCCCGTCGAGACCATCGTCGACGGCGTCTACATCGTCGGGACCGCGCAGGGTCCGAAGAACGTCGCGGAGAGCGTCGCGACGGCCCTCGCCTCGGTCTCGAAGGCGGGCGCGTTGCTTCTGAAGGGCTACGTCGACCTCGACCCCCTCGTCGCCCGCGTGGACCCGACGCGGTGCACCTGGTGCGGTGACTGCCAGACCGCGTGCCCCTACGGGGCGATCGACGAGGTGGAGTACGGCGACCGGCACATCGCGCAGGTCAACGCCGTGCTCTGCAAGGGCGAGGGGGCGTGCGTCCCCGCCTGCGCGAAGGCGGCCATCTCCGTCCAGGGCTACACCAACGAGCAGATCACCTCGATGATCGATGCGCTCGCCAAGGAGGTCGCATGACCGGACCGGCGGTGCTCCGCAACCTCAACGAGGTGTTCCGGGACGAGATGGTCGAACGCGACCGCATCGCGGAGGTGCTCCGGCGGGGGCCGCTCACCCTCCCCGAGATCGCCGCCCGCGTCGGCGCGCCGGTCTTCGAGGCCACGAAGTGGGTGATGGCGATGCGGCGGTTCGGGCGGATCCGGGAGCTTCCGAAGGCCCGCGCGGACGACTACTTCCGCTACGAGCTCGTCGAGGAGGGCCGATGAAGGTCGACACGGGCTTCCTGGACGCCCTGAAGCTGGGCGGCGAGTTCGACGCCCGCCTCTGCATCAACTGCGGGACCTGCACGGCGCTCTGCCCGCTCGGGCTCGAGATCCTGCCCCGTCGTCTCTTCCGCCACGCCCTCCTCGGCGACCGCGAGAGGGTCCTCGGCGAAACGGACGCGATCTTCAGCTGCCTGCTCTGTCGCCTGTGCGAGGCGAACTGCCCCGCCGGCGTGCACATCGCCGAGAACGTCCGTGCGCTCCGTGCGGTGCTCAACCAGGGGGTCCAGGGCCTCGCGGAGGCCTGAGGAGGGACGATGCCGGTACCGATCGCCAGTACGCTGGGAATGCTGGGGGACAACCTCCGAAAGCGGGGCAGCGCGCTCCCGCTGGGCCGGCGCGCCGCTGTCGCCTGGACGCGGGGGCTCGACATCCCGCGCGGCGGGGAGACGGTCCTCTACACGGGCCAGATGTGGCAGATGGCCCCCGCGATCAACGCGATGACCCACCAGCTCGCCCGCTTCGAGGGGTCGCGGCTCTCCGGGCTCTTCGGGTTCGCACGGACGATGAACCGCCTCGTGAACCTCACCCCGCTCCTGGCCCGAACGTCGGCGGCCGAGCGGAAGGCCTACACCGACCGCCTGCGCAACATCGCCCGCCTCCTCAAGGCGGCGGGCGTCGCGTTCGGCTACCTCTACGAGGACGACCTCTACGCGGGCGGCCTCGCCCACGACGAAGGGCTCGATGCGGTGTTCGTCGACCACGCCCGACGGATCCAGGCCGTCCTGGGCAAGCACGGGGTCAAGCGGGTGATCACCGTCGACCCCCATACGACCAACATGCTGCGCAGCGTCATCCCGAAGGCCGTCCCCGGGTTCGCCGTGGAGGTGAAAAGCTACCTCGAGGTGCTCGCGGAGCGGGCGCCGCCGGTCCGGCAGCCGCTCGGCCGGACCGCCACGATCCACGACTCCTGCGTGTACGCGCGCTACGAGGGGGTCCTCAAGGAGCCCCGCACGCTCCTCGCCCGCGGCGGGGTCCGGCTCGACGAACCGGAGCTGGCGGGGTCGCTCACCTTCTGCTGCGGTGGACCGGCCGAGATGCTCTTCCCGACCCGCTCCGCGGACGTGGCCCGCCGTCGGGTCGCGCAGCTCAAGGCCGCCAACCCCGAGGTGATCACCGCCTGCCCGCTCTGCCTCGCGAACCTGTCGCGGGTGGCGGAACCGGACGTGCACATTCGGGACATCTCGGACTACCTGGTCGAGGCGTACGCTCCCGCCGAGGCGTGAGGCCGTAGGCCCCGGCGAGTGCGGTCCGGACGGCCTACGTGGCGGCCGTCGGGCGCGGCGGCCGGCCGAGGACCGCTCCGACGGCTCCGAGGACGATCCCCACGACGACCAGGCCGATGTCCTTGGGGTCGATCCCCGAGGAGTCGCCCTTTCCCAGGGCGTCGAGCACGAGGAAGGCGATGCCGGCCAGCGTCACGAGCACGCCGATCACGATGAAGGCGGTGGACGCCTTGGACATGTTCCGCCGACAAGGCGGGCGTTCTTCAGGCTTTGCCACCGGCCCCGGGGGCTCCGTTGTGCGGGTCTGGCGAGCCCGTGACCCCCGCGCGGCCCACCCGGACGGCCCGAAGGAGCCCGTTAAACCGCGGTGACGGGCAGGTTAAGACGGGGCGCCCGAAATGCCGGGTGGGTCCGGCCATGCAGCAGGCCCTCTCCCCCTCCGTCGTGGCCCTCACGCAGACGCCGTCGCTCCGGCTCGCGGTCAAGTGGGCGCAGCACCGCGGAGACGCCGTGAGCATCGGTGCGGCCGTCTATCCCAACGGGCGGGTCGAGCCCGTCGTCCGCATCCACCACGGGCCGGCGCCCATCTACGTTCGGGACCTCGGAAAGTGTCTCCTCGTCATGGGCTACGTCGAGGTGCCCGACGTCGTCCGCCAGAAGCTCGCCGCAGCGCCCGAGGAGGAGCGGAGCGCGTTCCTCCACGCGATGCGCGAGATCCTGATGTCGTGCCCCCGCATCGGGTTCGCGATCGCCCCGGCGGGAACCACCCGGCCCGAGCGCATCGAGCGGGTGGGGATCGACCAGACGATCCAGATCGCCGAGAACGACCCGGGGTCGTTCAACCGCTTCTGCGATGCCGTCCAGGAGACGGAGACGGTCCTCCTCCGCTTCACCGAGCTGATGCGGGGCTTCGCGACGCGCCACGAGCCCCCGTCGACGTACTCTTCGGGGACCCCCCCGCCGACCGACATCTACCGGTAGGCGCTCCCCGGGCGGGGGCGACCGCCGCCCAGGATGGACGGCGATCGCGCACCCCATCGGCGTGCGCGCGTGGACTTTCGACCGCCGCGGGCGGCGCACGTGGGGGAGGGTACTGAGGAGGGCGCCGGCCGCGACGGACGGGGCGTATCCCCCGACGAGGACGATGGCCGGGAGCGCGGGGTCGGGGCCCTCTCACGGCGCCCCGTCGAGCCGGGTTGACCGTGCCTTCTTTCGGCCCTCCGTGGTGGTCGCGGGTGGTGTTGCCCATGGCTGCAGCCCGAACGCGCAAGGAAGTCTCCGTCGCCGCCCTGCCGCTCGCCGAGGATGAGGAGCTTTCCCTTCCGGTAAGCCGACTTCCCACGGCGCCCCCGATGAACCCGACACCGACGGTGGTGAGGGTTCCCCGCGGCGTCGCGGTCCACGACGTGATGACGTATCCGGTGTACACGGTCCGCCCGAGCGACACGGTCTTCGAGGCGGTGGCCCGGATGATCCAGATGCAGGTGAGCGGGCTCCCCGTGGTCTCCGGTCGGCGGCTGGTAGGGGTGATCACGCAGAACGACGTGGGCCGCGTCCTGGCCGAGCGCACCCATCTTACCCCGCTCGGAACCGTCCTCGAGATCGCCACCGCCCGCGCGGCGGACGACCCGAGCGGCCCCCTCGGCCGCCATGCCCTCGAGTTGCGGAACCTGCGGGTTCGGGCGGCGATGACCCCTGACCCCGTGTCGATCACCGCGACCGAGACGGTGGGGGTGGCGGTCGACCGGATGGAGTCCGAGCAGGTCAAGCGACTACCGGTGCTCGATGCCCGCGGCCGCCTCGTGGGGATCGTGACCCGGCGCGACCTGCTCCGGTCGCTCGAGGAGGGGCGGCGGGTGCCCCGGCCCCCGGCCGACTAGGCCGAGAGCGAGCGCGCCTTGTGGCCCAGCCCGTACCAGGACCAGGCCGCTCCCATCACGCCCGCGAGGGCGATGAGCGACGTCAGGATCACCACGATGCTCTGGAACAGGGAGAACCCCTGCGCCCAGAATCCCACGTAGAGGAGCGTGAAGCACAGCCAAGCGACCGGTCCCAGGATCGATAGGAGGACCGCCCAGCGCATCCCCTCGGGCGTCCGTGGAGTGTGGAAGCTCATCGAGGTCCCCGTGGCCCCGGTTGTTGCCGACATGGTCGGGAAAGGAACCGCACGGGGAGGTTTAGGCGCTCCGTTCGCCCGCCTCGACGGACGCGCCGCGGCTCGCGCGGCCCCCTCGGACGACCGTGGGTCGGTTCGGTTTGACCCCGGGACTATCTACTCCCCCGCAGGTGAGGGAACGAGAAGGAAGCGAGATCTTCGACCCGAGAAACACCGTCCCGCCGGAACCGCAGGAGGAGTGGGACCGAAACGGGATGACTGGGACAGGGTCGGGACCTCCATTCCTTCTCTCCTCCAGATCCGATGCGACCGCTCCACCCGTGCCCGAACTGCGGCCACGGGTCCCAGACCACCTGCCTCGCGATCGCCCGGACCGTCCCCCCGAGCCACCGCTTCCGTTGCGTCCATTGCCAGGATGACTGTCTCATCGCGCTCGCGCGCATCGAGGGCCGCGGGCCGCAGCCGGCCCGTCCGCCCGCCGAGCCGTACGTGCCCGACCCGCTCGCCCACCCGCCGGTTCCCTTGCTCCCGGCCGCGCGCGCTCGCTCCTGAGGCCGGCCGACCCCGCCAACGTGACCCGTATCCCCCGGGACCCGGTAGGTGCGCGGGAGCTGGGGCCCGGCCGGCCCCTTGCCCGATCGGTCCGCGAGCCGTCCGCGCCCGGGCGGGGGCCCTCGTCCGGCCCCCGCTCAGCGGGCCGCCAGCACGGTCGCGACGAGCATACCGTCGTAGCCCTTGCGGCCGACCGTTTGCACGACCGTAGCGCTCAGGCGAGGCTCGGCGGCCACGCGGTCGATCATCCGACGTACCCCTTCAACCTGGGGATCCGACGAGCCCTCCTCGGCGACGTCCCCCCGGCGCACGACGTTGTCCGCAACGATGAGGGCGCCGGGGCGGGTGAGGCGGAGCGACCAGTCGAGATAGTCGGCGTACTCCGCCTTCTCCGCGTCGAGGAAGACGAGGTCGAACGGTTCGGCGTTCTCCTGTACGAGTCCCGCGAGCGTCGTGAGCGCCGGCCCGAGCCGCAGGTCGACGAGGGCGCCGACCCCGGCCCGCTCGAAGTTCGCCCGGGCCAGGGCGGCATGCGTCGGGTCGCGCTCCAGCGTGACGACCCGGCCGCCCGGCGGGAGCGCCCGGGCCAGCCAGATGGTGCTGTAGCCCGCGAGCGTCCCGACCTCGAGGATGCGGCGGGCCGAGCAGCCCCGCGCCAGGAGCTGGAGCAGCTGGCCCTGGAGCGGGGAGACCTGGATGTCCGGAAGTCCGGCGGCACGGCTGCCCGCCAAGACGGACTCGAGCGCGGCGTCGCCGATCCCGAGGGCCGTCTCGAAGTAGGCGTCGACGTGGGTCCAGGCGCGAAGTTCCTCCGGCCGCGACGGTCGCTGGGTCATGAATGGGACTTGGCCGCGGCGCCTATACCCGTATCCGTCGGGTTTAGCCCCCCCCGGGGAGATCGCCGACGGCGTGCGAGCGCGCCCGGTTCGCGCCCGGCGGTAGCCCCGGGGTCGTCCCCGAACCTTCCCTCCGCCGAGCTGCCGGCGAGAGGGACGGTCGGCTGAGACGGTCCCCGGGAACGTGGAGCGCTGAGTCGTCCCTCGCCGTTCCCCCCTGCCGGCCGCGCGGGGACCACCCGCCTCCGGGAACGGGGCGTCATGCGTTCGGGCCTCTCGCCGCCGCGGAGCACCGTGGCGAACGGGGCCGAGGCGCGATCCCTGCCCTCCCGACACGCGCCGGGCGAACGCGGGGGCGGCCACGACGGGGCCGCGGGGGTCGAGAGAAGTTGACGGGGCGTTTATCGCGGACCGCCGGGAGTCGGCGGTCGCCATGGAAGCGACCGAACGCGCCCGCAAGATCGCCGACCTCGCCGGCCCGGGGATCGGTAGCTACGAGGAGGTCGAGCGGACCCTCCCGGCCGACTACCGCTCGGCCCTCTCGCCGAGAGAGACCCAGTCCGCCATCTTCGCCCTCAAGCAGCACATCGAGGAGAACCTCTGCCGCGCGCTCGGCCTGTCGATGGTGACGGTTCCCCTGCTCGTCCCGGCCGAGACCGGGATCAACGACCTCCTCGACCGGGACGGCTCCCGCACCCCGGTCCAGTTCCACATCTCGAACGACCACGACCGCCACCCGGTGACGGCCCAGATCGTCCAGGCCGCGACCAAGTGGAAGCGGACGGCGCTCCGGGAGTTCGGCATGGGCCGGGGGGAGGGCCTGCTCACCGACATGCGGGCGGTGCGCAAGGACTACTTCCTCGACCACGACCACAGCGCCTACGTCGACCAATGGGACTGGGAGAAGGCGATCGCGGCCGAGGACCGGAACCTCGACGTTCTGCGCTCGACGGTGCGCGCGATCTGGTCGGTCCTGGTCGGTGCCCAGCGATTCATCGAGGAGCGCTTTCCGGCGCTGCGCGAGCCGGGGTACTCCCGGCTCCCCGAGGAGATCCACTTCGTCCATGCCGAGGACCTCCTCGCCGCCTACCCGGACCTTCCCCGCAAGCAGCGCGAGACCGCCATCCTCCGCAAGCACCCGGCCGTGTTCATCATCGGGATCGGCTGGCCGCTCGCCGACGGGCTGCCCCACGAGATGCGGGCCGCGGACTACGACGACTGGGCGACCGAGACGCGGTCGGAGGACGGACGGCCCATGCACGGCCTCAACGGCGACATCCTCGTCTGGAACCCGGTGACCCACCGACGCCACGAGCTCATGTCGGGCGGGATCCGGGTCAATGCCGAGAGCCTCCGCCAGCAGCTCGCGATGGCCGGCCAGCTCGAGTTCCTCGACCTCAGCTATCACCAGGGGATCCTCCACGGGGAGCTTCCGCTGAGCATCGGCGGCGGGATCGGACAATCGCGTACCCAGATGCTCCTGCTGCGCAAGGCCCACCTGGGCGAGGTGACGGTCTCCGTCTGGCCACGGCTCCTCACGGAGATCTCGGCCCGGAAGAACATCCACGTGCTCACGTAGCTTGGGTCCCCGGGGAAGGGCGGGGTGGCCGCCGGGCCGGCCGCCCTTAAGAGACGCGGACGCGCTGGGGGAGCGTGGGCGAACCGGCGCTGTACCGGGAGCTCGCCCCCTACTACGACCGCCTCTACCGAGGGAAGGACTACGCGGGCGAGGCGAGGGAACTTCTCGCCCGCGCGCGCCGCCTTCTGAAGCACCGCCCCCGGTCCCTGCTGGATGTCGCCTGCGGGACCGGTCGCCACCTCGCCGAGTTCCGCCGGGCCGTGCCGGACGTGGCGGGGGTGGACCTCAGCCCGGCGATGCTGCGCGTCGCGCGCCGGAGCCTCGGAGCGGGCCTCCCGCTCCAGCCGGGGGACCTGCGCACCTTCGACCTCGGACGCACGTTCGAGGTCATCACCTGCCTCTTCAGCGCCTTCGGCTACCTGGCGACCCCCCGCGACCGGGACCGAGCCATGGCGCGGATCTACGCCCACCTCGTCCCCGGGGGGGTCGCCATGGTCGAGGGATGGATCCTCCCCGACCGGTGGAAGGGGCGACACTGCACGCTCCTCACCTACGACGGACCCGAGGTCAAGATCGCCCGGATGAGCGAGTCCCGGCGGAGCGGCGAGCGCTCGACGATCGAGATGCGGTACCTGGTCGGCGTTCCGAACCGGGGGATGCGGGAGTACTCCGAACGCCACGAGAACCGTCTCCTTCCCCCCGGAGAGGTCCTCCGCTCGTTCCGAAGCGCGGGGTTTGAGGCGCGGGCCGACCTGCGCGGCCGCTACCGCGACCGGGGGCTCTACATCGGCGTCCGTCCCCGCGGGATGGCGTAACCGCCCCCCGGCGCCGGCCCGCGCCGGCGCCGGGGGCGGCAAAAGGGGTTCGGTGACGTCGGTCTACGCGGGGCGTTTCGAGGCGGACCCTCCCCGCCGCCGGTCCCGCACGATGACGTAGACGAGGACCGCGTCCAGCGCCACGAACGCCACGATCAGCCCGAGCACGAGGTAGCCCCAGCTCGGCGGCATACCGAGGACCGTCGGCTCGACGGTCACCGGCGACACCGTCAGGGTGAGGACGGCCGAATCCTGCGCACCGAGGGTGTCGGTGACGTACATCGTCACCGAGAACGTGCCCGTGACGTTCGGACGGCACGAGAGGGTGTCGGTGTTCTCCGACAGGCAGCCCGCCGGCAACCCGCTCAGGAGGTAGGAGTAGGGTCCGACCCCCCCGGCGATCGCGGCCGAGAGCGTGACGGGGTCGCCGACGTGGATGGACGCGGGGTCCGCCGCGAACGACGTGATCCGCGGGATCGGGACGACCAGGACCGAGACGTTCGCGTAGGCCGAGACCCCGAGCGAGTCGTTCGCCCAGACCTGCGCGAGGAACGTCCCCGCGCCCGCGTACGCGTGCGACGCCGCCGCTCCGGTCCCCGCGGCCCCGTCCCCGAAGGACCACGTCCAGGCGAGCCCTCCGGTTCCCCCGGCACCGAGCGCCTCGAGGACGATCGGATAGCCGACATCGGTGATGGCGGGGGAGGCCGCGATCGTGGAGATCGCCGGCCGCGGGTGGACGAGGACGGTCGTGAGCGCGCTCGCGTTCACGAGGTAGACGTCGGTGACCTCGACCTGGACGGTGTAGGTGCCCGGCGTGTCGTAGACGTGCGAGGGGAGCGCTTCGGACGACCGACTCCCGTCGCCGAACGACCACGCGTAGGTGGTCGGGGCGACGCCGTCGCTCACCGTCGCCGAGAACGCCACCGGGACCCCGACATCGGTCTCCACGAGCGAGGTCGCCACGTCGACCGTCGGACGCGGCACCACGCCCACCGTCAGCAGCTCGATGAGGGCGCTGCCGCCGGAGCTGTTCGCCCAGAGGCGGACCGTGTAGCTCCCGGCCGCTCCGTAGGCGTGGACGACCGACGCGGTGGTCTCGCGGCTCCCGTCGCCGAACCCCCACGTGGTCCGCACCGGGGGCGCTCCCCCGCTCACCGCGGCCGTGAAGGTCAGCGGAACGCCGACGTCCACCGTCGACGCGCTGACGGTGACGGTCACGCTGAGCGCCGGGTGGACGACGATCGGCAGCTCCATCGCGCTCGAGTTGCCCGCCGAGTCGTTGACCACGACATAGACGTCGTACGCCGTCGGCTCGCCCGCGGTGAAGGCGTGCCGCGGGGCCGTTTCAGTGCTCACGGTGCCGTCGCCGAACGCCCAGTAGTAGGTGAACGGCTGGACCCCGCCGAACAGGGCCGCGTGGAACTGGACCGGCACCCCCGAGTCGGCCGGCGTGAGGCTCGCCACCGGCTGGGCGAGGAAGATCACCCAGAGCCAGGTGTCGGCGACGATCGCCGTGCCGTTGTAGCCGCCGAAGAAGAGGAGGTAGCCGTCATCGGGGGAGTAGACCGCGCTCGCCCCGGTCCGCGGCGCGGGGGAGCTCGCCTCTTCGCCGCCCATTCCCCCGGGAGCCGGGGTCGGGACATGCGTCCAGTTGCCGGAGGCGTAGACCCAGATATCGTCGAGCGCCTCCGTTCCCGGCGTGGTGCCGCTCGTACCTCCCAGCAGGACGGCGTTCGAGAACGGAGCGTCGTCATCCCAGGCCAGGGTCGCGTTCGCGCGGGCCGGCGGTGAGGAGGTCGAGACGACCGGGTCGTCCCAGGTGGCGACGCCGCCGGCGCTCGGAACGTCGACCTCCCACGTGTCCGCGAGGTAGCCCGAGGCGTCGCGACCCCCGAAGATGAGGATCGCGTCGGCGGTCGGGTCGTAGACCGCGGAGGCGAACGCCCGGTCCACGGGGGTGTAGGGGCCCCCGCCCTGCGCGTTCGTCACCGCCGACCACATCCCGTCGGTGGCGTTGAACGCCCAGGTGTCCGCAAGGTAGCCCGAGGCGCCCAGCCCGCCGTAGAGGAACGCCACGGCCCCGGTCCCATCCGAGGCGAGGACCATTCCGGCCCGCGGGGCGGGAGCCCCGGTGGCGTTGATCGGCGTCCAGAGGCCCGACTGGAGGGCCCACGTGTCGTTGAGGAAGCCGCCGTTGAAGCCTCCGAAGAGGAGGAGGTAGCCGTTCCCCGTGGTCGCGTTCGTGACCACGTAGGTGAGCCCGGCGTCCCGGCGCGGCACCGGCCCGCAGCCGGTCGAGCAGAGGAGGGTCCAGTTTCCACCGGAGTAGCTCCAGGTGTCGCCAAGGTAGCCCGCGCCCGTCCAGCCGCCGAAGAGGACCGCGCCGCCGGTCGCCGGGTCGATGGCGAGGCTCGCGCCCGTGCGACCGACCGGTGCGCCGCCCGCCCCGATCCGCTCCCAGACCCCGTCGATGAAGGTCCAGGTGTCGGCGAGCACGCTGCCGCCGGTCGTGCCCCCGAAGAGGAGGAGGTAACGATCCGCGCTGTCGTAGGTCATCATGGCGCCCGCGCGTGCCGAGGGCCCGGCGGGGCCGGACGACCAGACGCCGTCCCGGAGCAGCCAGACGTCGCCGAGGACCCCGGTCGGCGTGCGGCCGCCCATCAGCACCACCGACTGGCTGCCGTCGTCCCACGCCATGGCGCCGAGGTCACGCGTCGACGGGGCCGCGTTCGACTCCGCGCTGAGCTGCGTCCACGCGCCGTCGTGGTACGACCACGTGTCGCCGAGAACGCCCGAGCTGCTCCGCCCGCCGAAGAGGAGGACGGACCCCGCGACCGGATCGTAGGCCATCGAGGCGTTGTCCCGCGGCGAGGGGGAGACCGGCAGGGCCAGCGGGCTCCACGCACCTCCCGAGAACCGCCATGTGTCATTGAAGTAGGTCGTGCCGCTGTAGCCGCCGAAGAGGATCACCGAGTTCTCGGCGGCATCGAAGACCATCGTTGCGCCGATCCGCGCCGCCGGGGAATTGCTCGGGCTCAGCAGGGTCCAGGCACCGTACTGGAACGTCCAGGTCTCGGCCAGGTAGTGATTGCCCCGGATGCCGCCGAAGAGGACGATGTAGCCGTCCTGAGCGTCGTAGGTCATGGCGACGTTGTTGTGGACGCTCAGGCTGGAGGAGATGAGAACGCGGGTCCAGGTGCCGGCCCGGTACTCCCACGTGTCTCCGAGAGCTTCCACGGCACCCCCTCCGAACAGGACCGTCTGGCCGATGATCGGGTCGTAGGCGATCCCGCCGCAGCAGCGCGCCTGGGTCACCGAGACCCAGGTGCCATTGGTGGCGGTCTCGTTGCCGTGGCCCCCGCCTCCACCCGGCGGACCGCCCCGCGTCGGTTGGGCCGCGGCGGACGTCGCGCCCGTGTCGAGGGACGAGTACGCGGCGTCGGCGGTCGTTGGCGCGCCGCCGGCCGCGGCGAGCGGCCCGGCGCTCCCCACGGCGGAAGGGGAATCGGTCACCAGGACCGCCGCCGGGGCAAAGGTGGCGTGGGCGGCGGTACCGGACAGGAATCCACCGAGGGGCAGCCCCATGAGGATCGCGATGACCCAAGGGAAGCTGCCACGGGTCGCCCGATGGAACACCGCGCTGGCGCTCGACAGATGGAACGGCCGCATGAACGGGCCAATCCATCGAAATCGCAAGAAGCTCAAGTGAAGCCGAGGTGACGCGGCCGCAGAGGTCCCGCCGAATTCGCGATCGGTCCCCCCCGTCTCACGATCGCGGCCGCCGCCGACACCGCGAGCCGGGGGCGCGGGGGCGGTTCGGCGTCAATCGAGGTTGACCCCGAGCGTTTCTGTCCGGCCACGCTGCTGACCGCGAGGTCGGTGCGATATCGACCGCAGGCCGTGAGGGACGTGAACTCGAGCGAACGCGACCTACCGGTCGAAGCGTCGACCTCACCCGCGCGGCCGTCCGTCGGCGCGCACCGGCGGGCTCCACGCACGTTCCCCCCGCGACGGGGCCGATCCTCCCGGACGCCCGAGCCGCGCCGTCCAGGGCGGGGATCTGCGGCGTGGACGCTGATGCTCGTGGCGCTGATGGCGGTACCCGGCGGGCTCGTGTCCGCTCTCGTCCCCACGTCCGCCGCTCTCCTGCTCGAAACGGCTCCCCTCGCTTCCCCGCTCGGTCCCTGGACCGTGGCCGTCGCGGGCGCGGACGCCGAGGCCGGCCTGACGATCTACGCCAACGGCTCGCTGAGCGATCCGACGGCGCCGATCGCGATAGAAGGTCGGACCTACACCCTGACCGGCCCGTTGAATCTCTCCCTCCGGGACGAGCGGAACGGCAGCGTCGTGGACGGTAACAATTTCAGCATCTCTCCCGGCGCGGCCAGCCCCTTCGGGGTGCAGGTCCTCCAGGCCTCGGACGTCATCCTGCGGAGCCTGGTCGTGGAGGGCGCTGTCGTTGGACTCCAGCTCCTCGGTGCGGTCAACGCGACGATCGAATTTTTCGGGGTCGTCAACGCATCGACCGGGGTCGAGATCGCCGGCTCGGGCCCGGTCCTCGTTGAGAACGTGTCGACGACCGGGGCCACTGTCGGGCTCTCGATCACGAGCGCGCAGGGTGTGCGCGTCGCCGGCTCCCGGCTCAGCGGCGCGACATGGGCCGTGAACGCGACCCAGGTCGCCGGCCTCCGCATCGAGGACAGCGACCTTCACGGGTCCGGGATCGGAGCGGTCCGGTTCCTGGCCGGGACGGGGCTGACCCTCACGGACTGCGATCTCTCCGCCACGGCGGAGGGAACGGCCATCGGGCTCAATGCATCCGGCGCCATCGGCGTCACGGTGACGGGCAGCCGCGCGGACGACACTCGGGTAGGCTTCGCGATCAACGGCTCCGGCCAGATCCTTCTGCGCGGCAACTCGGCCACCCGCTCCGGGACGGCCGTCGACCTTGAGTCCGACGAATTCGTCACCGTGACGGGCAACGACTTCCGTTCCGCGGCGGGAGTCACCGCCTCCGCGGTCGCGATCCGCGCCGACCAGCTGATGGAGTTCACCATCACGCAGAACAACGTGACCGGAGCCGACGGCACCGCGATCGCGGTCTCGTACGGGACCCACGGCACGGTCACCGGCAACAATGTCTCCGAAGCCGGGTACGTGGGATTCGCCATCTCGGCGTCGCACAATCTCCAGCTGACGGACAATGTCGCCGATCACATATCCGCCGCCGGGGCCTACGGCTTCCTCTTCCGGGAGAACGGCCGGCTCGACTTTCTCCGCAACCATGCCGTTGGCGACTACAACGCCCTCTCCGACACCCTCTCGAACCGCCTGTGGGTGGTCGACAGCAACCTCTCCTACCCGATCGCCACGGGGATCGTGACGCACAACGACCGGGAGCTCCAGATCCGATCGAGCGAGATCTTCGGTGCGCCGGCGGGAGCGGCCGCGATCGACATCGAGCAGGGGGTCACCACCCTCCTCTCGGGAAACAGTGTCAACGGTTCCGCGGGCACCGGCATCCGGGCCGTCGATGACCTCGACCTCTCTATCGTGGGCAATCTCGCCGTCGGGACCGCGGGTCCGGCGATCGAGGTCCAGGGCGGCAGCAGCGTCCAGGTCACCTCGAACCTCGCGGGGGGCACCCCGGGTGCGGCGATCCACCTGGAGCGCGTCACCAACCTGTCCGTGTCGGCGAACCGGGTCTTCGCTTCCGGCGTGGGGATCGAGGTCATCGGGGGCGTCACCGCCGTCCTGGCCGACAACAACGCCACGGGAAACGAGGTGGGGTTCCTCGCCTGGAACGCGACCGCGTCGGTGTGGACCTCGAACGACCTCTTTGAGAACGCCCTCTCCTTCCGGGTCCGCCCGGGGCTGGGCAGCGCGATCTACCACAACAATTTCGTCGCCGAGGGCGGCTACGCCGTCGAGGCGGCCAACGGCAGCGGGCGTGCCGCATGGGATGGCGGGTACCCGTTCGGCGGCAACTACTGGGGCAACTGGACGGGTCCGGATGTGTTCGGAGGCGCCGGGCAGAACGTGTCCGGGCCCGACGGGATCGTGGACTCCGGCGTCGGCCCGGCCGGCAGCCCGATCGACCGCTACCCGCTGGCCGCGCCGTGGACCGTGACCGCCGTGACGTTCGTGGAGCAGGGGCTCCCGCCGGGCGTCGGCTGGGGCGTCGACTTCAACGGGACACGGTTCGTCACTACCGCCGCTTCCCTCGCTGTACCCGAGGTCAATGGCGCCTACACTCCGTACGCTTTCTCGGCGGTCGCGCCCGCGGGCTACCGTTCCCTGAACGGGACCGGGCACGGCCAGCTTCACCGGCAGAGCCTGACGACCTACCTCTGGTTCACCCCGTCGGCGTCCACGTACGGGGTCACGTTCACGGAGACCGGACTGCCGGCGGGCACTTCCTGGAGCGTGCAGCTCGGCGCTACCACCCTGACCGGGGAGGCCCCTTCCTTGACGGCGTCGCTCCCGAACGGGAGCTACACCTTCGACGTGCCGGGGGTCGCCGGGTATTGGCCCGCGCCGTCGGCGGGAACGGTCGGCGTCATCGGGGCCAACATCTCCGTCCCGATCGCCTTCTCCCCGGTCGTGTACGCCGTGGCGTTCCAGGCCTCGGGGCTCCCGGCTTCGGCCGGATGGGTCGTGGCGGTGGGCGCGGCGCGCGCGGTCTCCGTGTCGAGCACCGTCGTCTTTTCGCTCGCGAACGGGACCTATGCGTTCTCGGTCTCCGGCCCGGCGGGATACATCCCCGTCCCGGATCGCGGCGTCCTCGTGGTCAGTGGCTCTCCGATCTCGGTCCACGTCGCCTTCGTCGGCGAGGTGTACCCCCTCTCCTTCCTGGGCGTCGGCCTCCCGGCCGGCGTCGCGTGGGCGGTGGTCGTGGGGGGCGGAGCGCACACCGTGGCCGGCGCGGCCTGGAGCATCGCGTTGGCCAACGGGAGCTACGAGTACACCGTCCGCCCGCCGCCGGACTATCTTGCGGAGCCGGCGAGCGGCTCGGTGACGATCGACGGCGGACCGGTGGCGGTCGAGGTTTCCTTCCATCGGCCGACCTACCTGGTCACGTTCCGTGCGTCCGGCACGCCCCCCGCTGGGGCCTGGCGCGTGAGCGTCGGCGACCAGGTGGTGGCCGGGTGGGAGGGCGCGGCTTCCCTCGGGTTGCCCAACGGGTCGTACCCGTTCGTCATCGCGGCGACCGGCTACGTGGCGGACCCGGCCGAGGGGACGGTCACGGTGTCGGGAGCCGGGGTCGAGGTGCCGGTCGTCTTCGGGCCATCGGCCGGCGGGTCGACCTCCCCCGGTCCCCTGTCGACGGGCCTCGTGGGGATCGCGATGGCCGCGCTCGCCGGGGTCGCCGCCGGCGCGGCGGGGGTCCTCATCTATCGGTCCGTCCGCCGCCGGCGACCTCCCGCCGGCACGATGCGATGAGCGCCGGCGTGGACGCGCGTCAACTCGCTTAGACGACCGCCCTAAATCTCCGCCGGCCGTGTGCCAGACGGTGACCCATCATGTCGGCAATGTTGCCCTCCCGCCGGGGCGCCGTACTCGTGACGATCGCCCTGATGGTCGGCTTCCTCGGGCCGGCCGTGCTCTCGGTGCCGGCCGCAGGAGCTCCCTCGACGGCCGTCGTGCCCGCGGACTCCTGGGCGTACGGCACCCAGCGCTGGTTCAATCTCAGCGTGACGACGCCGAACGGCGTCCACGTCATCCAGGCGGAGATGTCGTGGTACACGATCTTCACCCGGACGAACATCTCGGCCTCCGTCACCCAGCTCAGCGTGGACCGGACCGTCGCGTCGACGTTCACCTCGTCCTACTGCTCTCCGAACTGCACCGCGCCGAGCGTCGAGGTTTTGCTCTCGCACTCGACCTACGAGCATGCCGTCGGGTTCCTCAACCTGACCCGCGACGCGACCGTGTACGAGGATGGCACCGCCGTGGCGGCGATCGGGATCCTCGACACCTCCGCGTCGGCGAGCGGCCGCGTCACCTCCTCGGCGAACATCACCGTCGATACCCCGCAGGGGATCCGGCACGTGACCGAGGCGTACAACGCGACCGGCCAGGCGGCGGCGCACCTCGCCTTCGACCCCGCCCTCGGCCTCCTCCCCACGAGCCTGAACGTCGGGGACAGCTGGAACTCCTCGAGCACGTACACCGGCGGCGGCACGTGGAGCGTGGCGTGGAGCTATACCAAGACCGACGCGAGCGGGACGACCACGAGCGACGCGGGCAGCCCCTCGGGCAGCCTCAACGTCACGGGGACCGTCACCGTCGAGGGGGCGGTGGTCGGGTCGATGACCCTCCCCAGCGGGACGGTCCTGCCCGCCGTGACCCTCGAGTTCAGCAGCTCGCTCGATGTGCTGGACGGCGTGATCTTCCTCCCGCACGGTGGCGGCTTCCTCGACCTTGCGGGAGCGCCCTGGGGCAGTGACGCCTTCGGGTTCGCCCACATGGAGACCCACCGCTTGGCGGTCCAGTTCAGCGGGGACTTCACCTCCTTCCAGCTCCGCGCGGCGAGCAGCTACTACGGCACCGACGACAGCGCCCCGGAAATGGGCGACCAGATGCAGGGCAACCCGCACACCATGGTCGCCGAACCGAGTGCGACGAGCACGGGCGTTCCGACGACCGAGGTCACGGCGGCCCCGATGGCGGTGACCGACGCCCGGACGGCGAGCGACTGCCTCGCGGCCGGCACCTGCACGACGAACGGGACCCCCTCGGGCGGCTCGGAGTTCCCGTGGCTCTACGTGGGGATCGGGCTGGTCGTCGTGGCGGCCGTGGCGATCGGGGTGTCGTACGTCCTGGTCACCCGGCGCCCGTCGAAGTGAGCCGACCGGGGATGCGCCCGGGGCGGGGCGACCGCCCCGCTCCCGCGGCGTGCGGGCGGCCGGGGGCCGCCCCGCGCCCGCGCGGCGAAAGCCAAATCCTTACCTTGCCGGCCGGCTCCACGGGCCGTGCCCGGCCGCCGTCGCCGCCAGCTCACGGATTTCCTGCGCCGGACCTGGAAGCTCTTGGTGGCCTACGGAGGGGTCTATCTCACCGCGGCGACGGGATTCTACCTCCTGCAGCCCGGGACCTCGCCGCTGACGGCCCTGTACTGGTCGATCATCACCCTGTCGACGATCGGCTACGGGGACGTGGTCCCGTCGACGACCTTTGCGCGCGAGTTCACGATCGGCGTCGCCTTCGTGCAGATCTTCCTCTTGGGTTATCTGCTCGCGGTGATCACCAGTGCCGTGGCGTCGGAGGTCCAGGCCGAGCAGCTCGGGCTTCTGGGGACCGACTTCAAGGGCCACACCGTCGTCGCCGGCTACTCCTCCGTCGGGGCCGCGGCGGTGCGGGAGCTCCTGATCGAGGAGCAGCGCGTGGCGGTGATCACGGACCGCGCGGACGAGGTGAGCAACATCCGGACCCTCGGTCCGGCGGATCGTCTGTTCGTGACCTTCGGAAGCCCGGCCGAGACGGAGATCCTTCGGCGGGCGAACGCCGACCGCGCCCGCGCGGTCATCGTCGCGACGCCCGACGACACCGCGAATCTCATCGCCGTGCTCAACCTCAAGACCGTCGCACCGGACGTCCGGGTCGTGGTCTCGGTGAGCCGGCCCGAGCTCAAGGACACGATGCGCACGGCGGGGGTCACCTACGTCGCGACCCCCGGGGACATGGGCGGGCGCCTCTGCGCGAACGCCGCCTTCCGTCCCGAGGTCGCGAACGCGATCGAGGATCTGCTCGCCGCGGCGTACGGCGCGGACCTCCAGGAGTTCCTCCTCGGCCCCCGGACCCCCGTGACCGGCGGGAGCGTCGCCGACCTCGAGCGCGCCGTGCGCGAGCACTCCGGTTGCCTGCTCGTCGGCTACGCACGCGCGGGGACGGGCACGAGCTGGGAGACCCTCCTCAACCCGCCGCCGACGGACGTCGTCCGCTCGGGCGACGCGATCCTCATCCTCGGCACCGACCCGAACATCCGCGCGTTCCGCAAGTGGTTCCGCATCGAGCAGGGACGGTAGGGACCCCGGCCGCTCACAGGTGCCAGGACGGCCCGCCGTAGCCGTCCGGGAGCTTCGGCGGGGTCGCTTCGCCGAACGGCTCGGGCCGGGGGATCGGGCTGCGGCCGAGCTTCCGCGCGAGGTACGCGTCGATCGCGACGGCGGCCGCGCTCCCGGCGGACATCGCGTAGACCACGGACTTCCCGCCAGAGGCGAACACGCCCTCGAGGTCCGTCGCCCATCCCGGCCGCCCGCCTTCCGGCCAGCCGTGGGAGCTCACCTTGAGGTCGAGCTCGGCCGGGAACCCGGAGAGGTCCGCCCGTTCCCCGACGGCCTCGATCACGGTGTCGCAGGGGATCGTCTCCTCCGTGCCGGGGACCACCTCCACCGTAGGCCGTCCTCTCGGGTCCGGCGGCCCCGCGCGGGTCGCCTGGACGACGAGCCCTTCGACGCGCGTCGTGCCGAGGATGCGGACCGGGCTCCGCTGGTAGGCGAAGCGGACCCCTTCGACGGTCGCGTCCCGGCGCTCCTCCCCGCCCGCCGGCATCGCCTCGGGGCCCTGGCGGTAGAGGACCGTGACGCTCCCGGGCGAGGCGAGCCGGAGGCTCGAGCGCGCCGCGTCGAGCGCGACGTCCCCGCCGCCGATGACGCAGACCGTGCGTCCCTTCCGGCCGAGGACCCCTTCGGGGCCCTTGTTGACCGCGAGGAGGAACTCGAGCGCCGAGTAGACCCCCGGGAGCTCCTCCCCCGGGAGGCCGAGCCGCCGCGGGTCCGAGGCGCCGATCGCGATGTAGACGGCGAGGTAGCCGTCGGCCAGGAGGCTCTCCGGGGTGAAGTCGACGCCGGCCCGCTTGCCGACCACGAAGACCACGTCGAGCCCGCGGAACCGCGCGAGGTCCCGGTCGAGCTCCTCGCCCTCGAGGTGGTACTTCGGGATCGTCTCCATCTGTCCGCCGAGGAACGGCTTCTCCTCGAGGACCGTGACGGAATAGCCCCGCAGCCCGAGCTCCCAGGCGGCCATGAGCCCCGCGGGGCCGCCCCCGATGACCGCGACGCGCTCCGGGCGGCGGGGGGCCCCCACGTAGGCAAGGTCCGACCGGCCCAGCTCGACGGCGGCGCGCTTGAGATGACGGATCGCGACCGGCGCGCCCCGTTCGCCCATCACGCAGGCGTCCTCGCAGTAATGGTAGCAGGTCTTGCAGAGGACGGTCGCGAGCGGGTTGTCGCGCACGGTGAGCCGCGCGGCGTCGTCGAAGCGCCGCTGGGCGAGGAGCTGGATGTACCCCCGGCAATCCTGCGTGATCGGGCAGGCCTGGACGCACCAGGGCATCGCGCAGTTGAGGCACCGCTGTGCCTCGAGGACCGCCTCGTCCGGGGTGTAGGGATGGAGGACCTCGCCGAAGCCGGCGTCCCGCTCCTCCTTCGTTTCCTCGGGGATCGGCGTTCGTGTGTACCGGAACCCGCCCACCGCCGACCGACCTGCCCCCGCGACGGGGCGACGGGCGCAGGGAGGCGCGGGGTATAGTCTCGACGGGCCGATCCGGCCCCCGCGTCAGGAGCTCGAGACGAGGGTGAGCTCGAGGGTGTAGGTGGCCGCGACGGTCGTGGGGAGTCCAATCGCGTAGAGATAGACCGACAGCCCCATCGCAAGCCCCGGGACGAGGCCGACCGCGTCCGTCTGCTCGGCGTAGCCGGGGGCGCAGCAGAATGAGCCGAGGACGGTGAACGTCGCCCCGGCCGACGCGCCGGTGATGGCGATCGTGAAGTTGTCGATGGTGTGGTATTCGGTACCGATGTTGGTCACGTTGAGGTAGACGAAGAACCCCGCACGGGGCGGGGTCACGTTGAGGTCGGTCGGCAGGACGAGGGGGCAGCGGCTGCAGAGGTTGCCGGTCTCGGCGACCGAGAGGTAACCGGACGTGGTGCCGGCGTACGCGACCTGGGCATAGACGGCCCCGACCCGGTCCCGCGCGGGATTAAGGTCGGGGGGCGGAGGCGGGCCCGTGGCCGACGATCGGGCCCAGAGGGAATAGGCGACGATGCCCCCGGACACCGCCAGGACCACCACGACCGGCACGCCGATGCGCAGGGCGATGGACCGCCAACGCGTCCTCCGTGGGGCAATCCGGAAGGCCTCGAGGAGCGGGTCCCTGTCGCTCACGCGGTACGATGGGGACGACAAGCCCTATATTCCTGTTGAATGACTAGAGTATGTCCGGTGAGCGATAGCCAGACCGACCGCCGGACCCCTCCGGCCGGCTCCGTCGATGCGATCGGCGGCCCGTACGCCCCGCCTCGCCCGGGTCGCTCGAGCGCCGGGCGCGCGGGGGCCCGGCCGCGCTTCCGGCACCGTCGTCGACGGGGGGTCTCCCCGATCATCGGGACGCTGTTCATGGTGGGCATCGTCGTGGCCGCCGGAATGGTCCTCTGGACGTTCCGGGTCCAGACCCCGTCCACCCCGCCCACGATCTACTACGCGGCGCACAGCGGCCTCACCTACCCGGTCTGGGGGGACCCGACGGACTGCATGCCGAACCTCCCCTACTCGTGGACGTACTACCTCGGGAACGGCTCGCACGACCCGCGCTACAGCACCTACATGCACGCGTGGTGGAATGACTGCGAGTACTCGAACAACGGGACGTACAACCGGATGAACGCCACGGCGATCATCTTCACCCAGGTCTCGCAACCGATCTCTCTCGCCGATATCCAGTTCAGCTTCGTCTGCTTCAACTCCACGCCGAGCCCGATGACGACCTACCTCGTCCAGGGGTCGCTGCAGTCGATGTCCTGGTTCCCGGGGTCGTCCCAGTCGATCTCGACGAACGCACCCAAGCTCGGGTCGTGCGGGACGTTCAACGCGAGCGGCTACGGCGGCGGGGCGTTCAGCGTCTACTACAACCGCCTCGGATTCTTCCAGACGCTCACGGCGAACGCGACGCTGCTCGCGCCGGGCGACACGTTCATCCTGTACATCCACTCGGCGGGCTCCGTCCTCGAGGCGCCGAGCCCGATCGAGCGGGCGTCGACCTGGGGCCACCCCGACTTCGACGACTTCCACGGCGCCCCCAGCTGGTGCTTCACGACCCCCGGCGCGTGCAGCATCCGCCTCATCGATACCGGGGTCACCCCGGCCACGCTCCTCGCGATCATCCCGATCTACACCCTCCACCAGTAGGTCGCTCCGGAGCGCGGGCCGCCGATCGACGGGGCCGTCGGCCCTCGGACGGCGTCGGAACCACCCCACGAAACGCGTAAGCGACCCGGCGGGGTCCGGGCGGAGGCGAACCATGGCCGGACGGGAGGGACGAGCCGGACGCGAGCCCGCCTACCACCTGGCCCTGCGGCCCGGGGATCTTCCCGGTTCGGTCCTCGTTCCCGGGGACCCGGACCGGGCCCGGCGGATCGCGGAGAGCTGGGAGCACGCCACGGCGCTTTCGGACCACCGGGAGTTCGTCAGCTTCCGCGGCCGGTACCGCGGGGTGGACCTCGGCGTCGTGAGCTCGGGGATCGGCGGGCCAGCGATGGCGATCGTCGTCGAGGAGCTCGCCCGACTCGGGGTCCGGCGGATCGTCCGGGTCGGGAGCTGTGGCGCCGTCGACCCCCGCCTGCGACCCGGCGATCTCGCGATCAGCCACGCGGCGGCCCGCTTCGACCACACGAGCCGCCTCTACGCCCCCCTCGAGTACCCCGCGGTGGCGGACCGGGACCTGCTCCGGGCCCTCGAATCGGCGGCCGCGGCGAGCGGTGTCCGCCACCGGGTCGGCCTCACCGCCACGGTCGGAACTTTTTACCTGGATCAGGGCCGCTCGGGGTTCGGCGGCTATCTCCCGGCGGAGGCGCGCCACATGCCGACCCTGCTGCGAGAGCTCGGGGTCCTCAACATCGAGATGGAGTGCGCGACGCTGTTCACCATCGCGGGGCTCTACGGGATCGAGGCCGGGGCGGTCTGCACGGTCTACGGTGACCGCGTCGGGGGCCGGCCGATCCCCCAGGACCCGTCGCCGGCGATCCGGGTCTCCAACGAGGCGCTGCGACAGCGCGCTGCGGAGGCGCCGACGGGATCGCGCCGGGCCGGCCGCGGCCCGCCCCGGGTGGCCGGCCGGCGCGGGTGAAGTCGGCTCGACCCGAGCCCTATAGGGACGCCCGGAGGTTGCGGAGCCGGGGACACCATGGCCAAGGCCCGTCACCGGACCTCCCGGTCCAAGCGCAAGCGCAAGGGAAGCCACAAGACCCGTGAGCGGGAGATCGTTCTCGTGGTGCGGCCGGACGTCATCCTCGGCCCGGAGGACGGCGCCGCGGCGGGCGAGCCGTCCGGGGACGTTCCCTGAGCGGCGCCGGGGTCGGCGGGCCTACTCGCTGAGCGACCCGTGGGGCCCGCGCAGCCGGCGGACCGTCTCGCGCAGGAGCGCACGGAGGACGACGGGGTCCTTGCCGACGGTGCTCCAGAACTCCCAGGGGCTCAGCACGAGGCATCGGGTCGGCCGCACCGCGACGACGTCCGCCGTGCGGGGCTGGTCGTCGAAGAGCGCCATCTCGCCGAAGAACTCCCCCGGGCCCAGGCGGGCGAGGACCTCGCTCTCCCGGCGCACCTCGACGCCACCGGTGAGCACCAGGTAGAAGCCGATCCCGCGGTCGCCGACCTTGACGATCTCCCCTCCGGAGGGGTAGTCCCGCTCCTTCCCGCTGCGGACGACCGTCCTCAGGTGGCCGGCGTCCAGGGAGGAGAAGAGCGGCACGCGCGAGAGCAGGGCCATCGCCGTCGGGGGCGCGGTCTGTGCGGACATCAATCCCTCGCCCGGCCATCGGGACGCCGCCTTAAAGGGCGGTGGTGAGCCGGATTCCACTATAGGAGGCCGGTCAGGTCGCGGGGACCGCCGCGACCGGCGGGACGCGTCGCACCGTCGTTGCCCCGCTCATCCCCCGGACGACCCCCATCTGCGCGTAGAGGGTCCGGGCGCGGTCGGCGAGCCGATCGGCCGTTGCAGCGTCCCCCGAGCGCCGGACCGCCTCGGCGAGGAGGTTGACGGTCTCGGCCTCGTCCAGGCGGAGCCCGCACGTCTCGAACCGCCCGACGGCCCGTTCGAACCGCTCCCGGGCCTCGGCGCCACGCCCCTCGGCGAGGGCGAGGCGTCCCGCCGCCCGGTCGGCGAGCCCGGCGATCATCGCCTCCCCGGCGAGGTCCGAGAAGCCGCGCGCCTCCGCGACGACCTCCCGGGCCTCGTCGATCCGTCCGGCCGCGAGGGCGGCGTCGACGGCCCGGTCGAACGCCAACGCGACCGCCGCGGCCTCGTCGACGGGATAGTCGTGATGGCGGAGGATGTCGAGCGCCGTTCGCGCGTCGTCGAGGGCGGCGTCCGGTCGTCCGTCCAGCGTCCGCAGGCGGGCGAGGTTCGCGTGGAAGATGATGAGGCCCTTGTGGCGGGGGGCCCGGCCCTCGAGGTACTTCACGCCCCGCTCCAGCGTCGCCTCGGCCTGGTTCAGGTCGCCGTCCAGGAACTGCCGGCTCGCGAGGACGAGGAACTCCGGCGTCCGGAGTTCAAGGTCGAAGTGCTCCACCGCCCGCAGCATCGCGTCGACGTGGGCCCGACCCTCGCCGACGCGCCCGTGGGAGAACGCCATGCCGGCGGCGACGGATTCGTAGAACGCCTGCCACTCGAACAGGCGGGACTCCCGCGTGAGCGCGATCCCCTCCTCCTGGCGCGCCATCATCTCGGACCAGCGGCCCTCGAAGTGGCTCAGGACCCCGGACGCCTCGACGAAGAGGTCCTCTCCGGCCCCGGAGGGGGCCGGCGCCGGGGTCCGCCCGGCCCGTTCGAGGCAGTCGCGGGCGACGGCGACCGCCCGGTCCTTCTCGCGGATCGACATGAGCGAGATCGACGAGAGGAGGGCCAGGGTCTCGGCGTACGGCACCCCCACGCGCCGCGCCGCCTCGAGCGCACGGTCCCGGGCCGCCCGCGCCTCCTGTAGCCCGACCCCCATCCACGACAGGAATCCGGCCGACTCGGCATCGAGCAGGATCCCCTCCGGTTCGTCCGGCGCTCGGGTGACCACCGGGCGGGTCTCCCGGAACGTGGCGAGGAAGGCGTCCGCCTCGTCCATCGCCCACAGCGCCTCGAGGATCCGGCGATAGACGCGCAACGTGCCGGCCGCGTCCCGGCTGTCCACTTCGCACCCCACGGCCGCGCGCCAGCCCTCGATCGCCTCCCCGTACCGGGCGAGCGCGAAGAGCGCGTCGCCGAGGGCGGTGAGCGCCCGGCACTTCCGTCCCTCGACCTCGCCGCCGTCGAGGAGGTCGACGACGGTCCGGTAATGGGCGACGGCCGACTCGTGGGCGTGGAGCGCGGTCGCCTGGGCCGCTGCCGCCTCCGAGTAGCGGAGCGCTTTGTCCGGCACGTCGCCATTGAGGAAATGATGGGCCAGGACCGCGGGGTTCGCGGGGGCCTTCTCGGTGGCCGCGGCCTCGAGCGCCTCGCCGGCGGCCCGGTGGAGGAGACGGCGGCGGACGAGGCTCAGCTCGTCGTAGAGGGCATCGCGGACCGGCCGGTCGGAGAACAGGTAGGCCGTCCGGTGCGGCCGCCGCCGCTCCTCGCGCAGGAGCTTCGCGCGCAGCGCGCGTTCGAGAAGCGGCACGAGCGCCTCCGCCTCCCGCCCCGTCAGGCGCCGCAGGAGGTCGAAGTCGAACTCCGTGCCCAGGACCGAGGCGGCGCGCAGCGCGTCCCGGGTCTCGGGGTCGAGGCGGTCGAGCCGCTCCCGAAGCACGTCCCGGACGGTCGCGGGCAGGACGAGCTCGGCGACCGGCCGGCGCCCCCACCCGCGCCCCGTCGGGAAGATGTCCCCGCTCTTGAGGAGGGATCGGAGGAGCTCCTCGATGAAGTACGGGTTCCCCCCCGTCGTCCCCTGGACGAGCGACAGGAACTCCTCGGAGACCCCCTTCTTGTCGCCGAGCACCGCCTCGATCATCCGGGCCGATCGCTCCGCATCGAACCGGTCGAGGGGGAGGAAACAAAAGCCGGTGTCGCGGCGGAGCCGGGAGACGAGGTGGGCGAGCGGGATGTTGTCGGCGAGACCCGAGTCGCGGACCGCCCCCACGATCCCGAGAGGCTGCCGGGCGAGCTGCCGGGACAGGTGCTGGAGGAGGAGGACGGAGGCCGGGTCGGCCCACGCGAGGTCCTCGAGCACGAGGACCACCGGCCGTTCCCGGGCGAGATTGCGGAAGAAGCCGGCGATCCCCTCGAAGAAGCGGAGGCGCTCCTGGGTGGGGTCCGAGGTCCGGGACGGCGCCGGTGCGATGCCCTTCTCGGCGAGCTCGGGGACGAGCTGCGCGACGGCGTGGGCGTGCGGCCCGAGGACGCGGAAGACGGTCGTCGGCGCCAGCGCCTCGATGGCGCCGCGGAGAAGCTCCGCCCACGGTGCGTACGGGCTACCTCCCTCGGGATCCTCGCAGCGGCCTTCGTAGAGCGCGAGGCCGTGCCGCCGCGCGATCCCGGCCATCTCTTTTAGCAGCCGGCTCTTGCCGAGGCCCGCCTCGCCCGCGAGGAGGAGGACCGAGCCCTCCCCCCGGGCCGTGCGTTCGACGAAGGCGGACAGCTCCTCGAGCTCCGAAGTTCGGTCGACCAGCGGGGTACGGCGCGAACGGAACTCCTCCGCCCACGGGAAGACGAGGCGGTACGCCTCGACCGGCAGCTCGACGTTCTTGAGGGCCGGGGTCCCGACGCGCACGAGCTCGACGCCCAGGCGGTCGCGGACCTGGTCGTGGACAGGCGCCGAGACGAGGACCCCGCCGGGCTCGGCGAGGCCCTGGAGGCGGGAGGCGAGGTTCACCGTGTCGCCGTAGACATCCCCGTCCCGGTGCACCACGTCCCCGACGTGGATCCCGATGCGGATCTCGACGCGGGCGCTCGGGCGGTCCCGGTTGCGTTCGTGAAAGGAGCGCTGCAGCTCGACGGCGCAGGCGCTCGCGTTGAGCGCGCTCGGGAACTCGAGGAGAAAGCCGTCGCCGAGCGTCTTGACCTCGGTCCCGTCAAAGCGGCGCACGAGCGGGCGGACCACCTCGCGGTGCTCCTCGAGCCGGCGCAGCGCCTCGCCCTCGTCGCGCTGGGTGAGCGCGACGTATCCGACGATGTCGGTGAACATGATCGCGGCGAGGCGCCGCGTCCCCGCCTCCATGGTGACCTCCGGGAGGATCGCTGGCCGCCGTCCCACTCGGGGTCCGCACGGAAGAATCCTTCGGAAACCCGGCTCGACGGGTTCTCCGGGAGCTCCCGCGTGGCGCCGGCTTGACGGACAGTTCTTGGGCCGACGCCCGGTGGTCGTACGGGGGAATCCATGTACCGTCGCATTCTCGTCGGGGTCGACGGCTCCAAGACGGCCCAGCGCGCCCTCGCCTCGGCGATCGATCTCGCCGCCCGCTTCGGCGCCGAGCTCGTGGTCGTCAGCGTCCAGCCGATACGCGCGGGGGCTGTCGAACGGCTCGTCCGCACCGCGGTGCGCGCGTCCGACGAGGAGCGTGCCCTCCGCGCGCTCCTCGCCGCGGCGGAATCGAGCGCGCGGGCAGCGGGGGTCCCGGGCGTGGAGACGGCGCTGCTCGCCGGCGACCCGGCCGAGGAGATCCTCGCGTTCGCCCGGCGCTGTTCGCCGGATGTCATCGTCGTGGGCGGTCGGGGACTTTCCTTCGGCACACGGCCCGCGCTCGGGAGCACCTCCCGTCGCCTCGTCCACGAGTCGGGCTGCCCCGTGCTCGTGGTGCCGCTCTTCGGCCCGGGCGGCCCGGGCGGAGGGCCCGCGGCGCCGGTCCGCGGTCGACCGGCGCCGGGCCGGAGGCGCGCGCGGCGCCGGGCGGCGGCCCAGGCGTGAACCACGATTGACCCCAGCCTCATCCCCCGGGCCACCCCCTCCGACGGCGGGGAAGACCGACCATGCCCGCCCTCAGTGTCGTGGAGCTGCGCCGCATCCTCGAGCCGAGCCTCCTCAGGCCCGACGCGACCCTCGTGGACGTCGAGGCGTTCTGCCACCGGTCCGTCGCCGACCGCTTCGCGGTCTGTGTCGTCGAGCCGTGCTGGGTGCGGACCGCGGTCGGGGTCACGAGCGGGTCCGCCACGCGGGTCGTCGCGGTCGCCGGCTATCCGTTCGGAACGTCGGAGCCCGAGACGAAGGTCATCGAGGTCGACCGCGCCCTCGCGGCCGGGGCGCAGGAGATCGACCTCGTGATGAACGTCGGCGCGTTCCGTTCCCGGGCCGACCCGACGGTGCTTACCGAGGTGCGGACGGCGGCGGAACGGGTCCATGCGCTCCCCGGCCGACTCCTCAAAGTGATCATCGAGACCGGGTACCTCTCCCCCGAGCAGATCGAGCGCGCCGGTCGTCTGGTCGCGGACGGCGGCGCCGACTTCGTCAAGACCGGGACGGGCTACGGCCCCCGACCCGTGACGGTCGAGGACGTCCGTCTCCTCCACGGCGCGGTCCGCGGACGGCTCCGCATCAAGGCGGCCGGCGGGGTCCGGTCCCTCGACGAGGTTGCGGCGCTCGCGAAGGCCGGGGCCGACCGGGTCGGCTCGAGCCACGCCTTCTCCATCCTCGCCGAGGCGGTGAGCCCGGCCGTCCCGCTCTCCGCGGCCCACCACCCCACGGCGCAGGCGCTCGTCGGTCACCTCGACGACGTCCGGTAGCGCCGCGGTCCGGACCCGGCCCGCACCGGCCCCGTCCCGGCCCGTAAAGTTCCTTATCGGCGGTTCGTGTGGCCGGAGGGGGATTCGGCTGGCGCGTTCGGACTACGGCGGGTTCGGGGCGGAGTACCAGGCCCAGGTCTACCTGCGGGGGGCGCGCGGCGAGCCGCCGGCCCTGCCGTTCGCCTACGAGGAGCTCGAGGCGGCGGCGCGACGGGCGCTGCCGGGACCGGCGTTCGACTACGTGGCCGGGAGCGCCGGAGGGGAGCGGACCGCCCGGGCGAACGTCGCGGCGTTCGACCGCTGGGAGATCGTCCCACGGGTGATGACCGATGTCGGCCAGCGGAGCCTTGCGGTCGAGCTGTTCGGCGAGCGGCTGCCGGCGCCGGTGCTTCTCGCCCCGATCGGGGTGCTCTCGCTCGTCCATCCCGAGGGGGAGCTCGCCGCGGCCCGGGCCGCGGCGGAGCTCGGGGTTCCCTACGTCCTCAGCTGCGCGTCCTCCCACCCCATCGAAGAGGTCGCGCAGGCGATGGGGGACGGCCGACGATGGTTCCAGCTCTACTGGAGCCGGGATCGCGAGCTCAACGCGAGCCTCGTGGGGCGGGCCGAGCGCGCCGGGTTCTCGGCGATCGTGGTGACGCTCGACACGAAGATCCTCGGATGGCGGGAGCGGGACCTCGCCCGCGGCTACCTTCCGTTCCTGCGGGGCGAGGGGGTCGCGAACTACCTGAGCGATCCGGTCTTCCGCTCCCGGCTCGGGCGGCCCCCCGAGGAGGACCCGGCCGGGGCGGCCGCACAGTTCCTCGGCCTCGCGCTCGACCCGACCCTCGCCTGGCCCGACCTTGCCCACCTGCGCGAGCGCACCCGGCTCCCGATCGTCCTCAAGGGGATCCTTCGTGCCGAGGATGCCGAGCGTGCGGTGGCGGCCGGGGCGGCGGCGGTCGTGGTCTCGAACCACGGCGGGCGCCAGGTGGACGGAAGCGTCCCGGCGCTCTCGGTCCTCCCGGACGTCGTGCGGTCGGTGGGTGGCCGGGTCCCCGTCCTCTTCGACAGCGGGCTCCGCCGCGGAGCGGACGCGCTCAAGGCGCTCGCGCTCGGGGCGCGGGCGGTCCTCCTCGGCCGGCCCTACGTATGGGGCCTGGCCCTCGACGGGGTGGCCGGGGTCCGCTCGGTCATCGAGCGGTTCCTCGCCGAGATCGACCTCACGATGGGTCTCAGCGGCTGCGCCGACCTCGCGGGGTTCGACGCAGGGATGCTCCGGCCCGCCGGGCCCGACGGGCGCCGCTGACGCCCTACGGCCCCGGCTCCGCCCGGAACTGCCGGATCTTCCCCTCGGGGCGGAACGCGACGACGCAGTGGAACCGGGCCGTGCCGAAGGCGGCGGTGCAGCGCCGGCCGCGTCGGTCCCCCGCGACCTCGTTCGCCTCGACCCACGGCCCGCACCGCGCGATCTCCTCCCACCGCGCGATCGACCGGCGGGTCGCGGGGAGCGGGGGCGTCGCGAGGACCCGGTCGCGCCCGATTCCGAGGCCCTCGCCCATCCGCAGGAGGAGCTCGTAGTGCGAAGGAACGGCCGGCTCGTCGGTCCGGGCAATGATGCGGGCGCGCGATGGCACCCACTGGCGCAGGAAGTGCTGGTGCTCGACGCCGTAGCCGGGCAGGACCGTGCGGGTCGGTCGTTGGAGCGCGGCGACGAACGGGTGCGGGACGGACCCGAAGAACTTCGTGAAGCACCGGACCCGCATCCCGCCAGCGAGACCGTCGATGCCGGTGGCGAGGACGCCGTCGAGGGCCGCCCGCGCCCCGGCGGGGTCGGTGCGCCGGCAGCCGACGTTCGGGTTGAGCCAGCGGACGTGGTCGCTGTCGCTGGCGCCGGCGCGGGCCAGAAGATGCCCGGCGAGACGGGTCCGCCCGTCGGCGCCGAACCGCTCGAGGCACGCCGGGCACTTCGCCAGGGTCCGGCTACGGGGGGGACTCCGCGGGCAGACGCCGGCGCAGGCGCACGAACTCCGCCTCCGTTCCGTAGCGCATCCGCGTCTCGGCAAGGCGCTGCTTGACCTCGGCCGGCTCGAGCCGTCGCGCGTCCGCGACCATGCGGACCGTCCCCTCGAAGTCGGCGCCGCACGCCGCGTAGCCGTTGCCCACCCCTGTGAGCCGCTCGCGCTCCTGCGGTGTCACGTCCGACCCGAGGGCGTCCCGGCCCAGATCACCGGCCGGTCCGGGGCCCGCGGCCGCTCCCGGCGGCCCGGCTCAGCTCGGGTCGATGAGCCGGTAGTCATGGACGAGGTGCGGCGTCGGATCGGGCAGCGGGACCGATCCGTAGGGGGCCGGGCCGACGACCGGCCCCTGTCCGCCTCCCTGGAGCGGTTCAGGATACCTCGCCTGCGTCGCGAGCGTGGGGAAGATCCACGGAGAACGGGTGGTCTGGTTGAAGTTGAAGAAGTCGAGCGGGAGCGGCGCCGTGCAGTCGAGGACCGTCAGGCAACCGAGGTGGAAGCGCCACTCCACCAGCCGAAGGAGCGAGAAGAAGTCGAGGAACGTGTGGCTGATGTAGTTCTCCTTGACGTAGGGACCGATGACGATCGCCGGGGAGCGGAACGACAGAAGGTCTCCGAAGACGTGCGGGGGCGCGACGTGGTCGTACCACCCGCCGTAGTCGTCCCAGACGATGAAGACCGCCGTGGTCGACCAGTCCGGGGACCGCTCGACCGCGTCGACGACCTGGGCGACCCAGTCTTCGCCATCCGAAAGGTTCGCCGGCGCATGGTCGGAGTAGTTGAAGTTCGGGATCACCCACGAGATCGCCGGGAGGTTCCCCGTCCGCGCGTCGGTGAAGAAGGCGTTCCGGGGGACGAAGTGGGCCGCGTACCAGGAGGAGTAGGACTCCGCGCGCGCCGCCATCGGGTTCCAGTAGTTGTACGTCGAGCCGTTCCCGATGACGTTGAGGTCGTGGGTCGCCTGGGTGTACGGCCAGAGGCCCCAGTCGTAGTACCTCCACGAGACCCCGGTCCCGTTCAGAAGGTCCTCGACGGTAGCGGTACCGTTCGACTGGTTGAGGTAGAGGCCGCGGTCCCCGCTCCCCCCGAGGTAGGAGTACTCGCTGACGTTCGGCGCCGCGCCGCCGACGAGATCCCAGTGGTTCGGGAGGGAGTAGGAGAGGTTGCCGGCAAAGAGGTTGTCGCTGATCGCGTACTGCTCGGCCATGTCCCAGTAGATCGGGATCGTCGTGCCGTCGTAGTAGCCGAACGGTTCGGTTCCGCTCGACTCGGCGGGATAGAAGCCGTTCATCGCCCCGTTGTTCCAGGCGATGCGGCCGCTGAGCCAGTCGTGCTCCATGTCATTGGTCTGCAGCTGCGTCGAGTTGAAGGCGAACGGCACGGTGCACGGGCCGCTACGGTTCGCGGGGTCGTCGGGGACGCAGGTCCCGGGGGGAATGCCGTTCCCCGTCGACGAGCAGTACGGGCCGAAACGCAGGCAGTAGGTTCCGAAGTAGTTGTCGTAGACACGGTTCTCCATCACGACCGTGACGACGTGGTCGATGTGCGTCGACCCCGGTCCCCACGCCATCTGCGGCGCCGGCAGGCGGGCGGTCGCGGTACCGATCGGCAACGCCAGAAGCACACCGAGCAGGACGGCCGCGGGTACCAGCCACCGGGACCTCATGTGACTCCGTGGTGCCCGGATCGCGAGACCCGCGGCCTCCCTTAACCTCGACGGAGCGGGGGGGTCCGTTTTGCCGGAACCGCGGCTCCTCCCCGGGCCCCGCCGCCCCCCGCGGGGTTCAGGAGGGCGCCAGGACCTCGCCCTTCGCGACCCGGTAGTGCGCGTCGGAGAACGCCACGAGGAAGGCGAGGTAGCTGAAGGCGAGGAGCGAGTCGAGCAGCGTGATCGGCTGCTCGATCGGCCCCAAGGCCACCGAGCGGGCGACCACCGAACGGACCACCAGGTCGAGCTGCGGCGAGAGCGCGAGCCCGATCAGCATGGAGACCACGACCGCCCACGCGAGACCGACGCCCATGGCGACCTCTCCGAGGCGGCCGACCAGGTGGGCCGCGACGAGCGCGTAGGTGATGAACGTCACCGCGAAGACCGCGGCGATCGCCGCGCCGAACTCCAGGGCGAGCCAGCCCGGGGCGGAGGGCCCTCCCCGGAGGCTCAGGTACGCCACCGGCGCGGCCGCGAGGGCTATGGCGACCAGGCTCGCGGCGAACGCCAGGTTCGCGTGCCCGACCCGGCGGCGGTGCACCTCGTTCCACTCGTGTCGCCCGACCCAGAGGAACAATAGACCCAGCGCCGAGAACAGCGGGCTCAGCAGGACGAGGTCCCCGTGGAGCGGAAGCGTGCTCGCCCCCGAGAGAAGCGCGACGAAGCCGCTCGCGCTCTCGACGGCGAAGCCGACCTTGAAGACGGTGAGGCTCAGGCGAAGGTTGACGGTCGTCGTCCCTCTCGAGCGCGACAGCGAGGGGGCCGGCGGGGAGTTAAACCCTCGCCCCGAGCGGCGGCGGAGGCGAGGCGGCCGCGGTCAGCCCGGGGCGGCGACCGGTCCCTGCACGGGCACGACCATTCCACCATGGCCGGCGAGCCACAGGTCGTAGGCCGAGCGCAGGTTCCGCGCCCCGGCCAGGATGATGGTCAGGGAGGCGACCGCGACCAGGTCGAAGACCCAGGTGATCGGCGAGAGCGCCACGGCCGCGCCGATGACCGCTCCCCAGACCAATCGGTCCCGGCCCCGGACGAGGAGCGCGCGGCCCTCGGCCGTCGAGATCCCGTAGATCATCCCGAGCAGGTGGCGGGCTCCGAAGTAGTAGATGGCGACGAGAACACCACTCGTGGCGAGTCCGGTCACCACCGACGCGACCACCTCGGGGACGGTGGAGGCGGAGGCGGCCGACAGGGTGGAGTTGATCGCGGCGAAGGAGACCGAGACGGCCGCGGCGACCACGACGTAGACGAGGAACAGCCACAGGGTCAGTGAGTGGTCCTCCCGCGCCTTCCGAACACCCTCGACATGGGCCGGCCCGAACTCGGGGCCGCCCTGGACCATCGCAAGGACGCCGCGGCGCCAGGCGATGAGCCCGGTGATCGCGACCACGATGCCGATGATCACGAGGATGGCGATCGTGAGCCCGAGGGCGACCTGGAGGCCGACCCCGAGGCCGATGGTCCACCAGTCGGCGAACGGCCGGGGGCCGACGGGGACCTGGAGCGAGATCAGTCCCGCCCAGTTGAACATGTCCTGGACGAACACGATCACCGAGACGGCAAGCGCGATCAGAAGCAGGGTCTCGAGGCTGCGCAACGCTTCCCGGAGACGGCCGGCCCCCCAGACGCTCGCCCCCGGGCTGGCATAGGGGATCGGCATCGGGGGCGGTGGGCTGTACGACATCGTTGGCACCCCAGCGCGCATCCGGAAGCGGAGTACATGTACGCGCCGTGAACCCGGCTCGACCGGCCCACCGACAGGGCTATGGGAAACGGGCCGGAACGGGAGCCGTGGCGGGTCCGTCGGACCTCCGCATCGTCACGCTCGCCGGCGGGGCCAGGGAGCCGGCCGTCCCCCTCCTTAGGGAGTCGTTCACGGGCTATTACCGGTGGCATGCGAAGCGCACCCTGAGGGACGTGTCGCTCGTGCGCGGCGCTGAGCGGAACGGCGAGCTCCTGGGGGTCGCGATGCTGGAGCGCCTGACGCCCGAGGCCGGCTACGTCTTCTACGTGGCCGTCGCCGCCGCCCACCGTAGGGAAGGCGTCGGCCGGGCGCTTCTGGACGACGCCCTCGCCCACTTCCGCGGCGCGGGGGCCGAGGTCGTCTACGCGGCGGCCGAAGAGGAGAACTCCGCGTCGATCGGGCTGTTCCGGTCCCGGGGATTCCGATTCGTCGAGCGCGACGAGCCGGGCTACCGCGAGGGGGGACTCGGCGCCTGGGGCCTGCACCGCCGGATGCGCCTCGTGCGAGGGGAGGTCCTCCTGGGCTTTCGCATGGCCGCCGCCCATCCCCCGTGACGGCGCGGCCCGCGACGCTCCGCAGCAGTGGGCACGGCGCGACGGGGCGGCCCCCGCACCCGGGGCCCGGTCCGGCCGCAAAGCATCATAGGGGAGCGACGCGAACACCAGGGAATGCCGAAACGTCGCGCGCCGGTGACCCCCGCCCTCTCGGCCCCGGACCTTACTGGACCGGTCTCCTTCCTAGCGTGGCCGCTCGCCCAGGCCGGTCATGCCGCCCGCCCGGGGCACCGCCCGATGGAGCACGTCCATATCGAGGTCGACCTCCTTCCCGTGATGGAGCGTACGACCCGCATTCCCGGTCTTCGCGCGATCGAGGAGGCGCTGCGGGAGGCCGAGGTCATCGAGTCGGGGGACCTGCTCACCCTCACGGCCGGGGCCCTCGAAGCGTTCGCGTCGACCGGGTGGCGCCGCGTGGACCACTGGGAAGTACGCCCGGGCGGCTGGCTTCCGCTCCGCCACGCTCCCCGCGGGCCCCAGATCGAACCGGTCCGTCAGTTCTTGGACGCGCTGCGGATGAGCGAGTGGAAGGCGGTGGCGGATGCGCGCGAGCTCGCCGCGCGGCTCGCGGACCCGCACGGGAACCGGCTCGAGGTCGTCGTGCGTCGGGCCCACCGGGAGCGCCAGCACGCGCTGTCGATCGACCTCCACGGGTCGATCCTTCGGGACGCGGTCCACGACCTTACCGCGGCCCTCCATCGACGGCTACCGGTCCTGCGCGCGGAGGTCACCTCCTACCGCCCCGCCTCGCTCCCAGGGCGGGGCGGAGCGCGGGCGTCGGCCGCCGACCGCGGTCGGCGGTAGGGGCCAGCGCGTCGCGGACCGCCCCGCGACCGCGTCGCGCGGGCCCCGCGTGAACGAGCGTCGGCGCGGTCGACGTCGGGAGCCGCGTGCAGCGGCGCGACAGGCAAAGGTCTATTTCTTCCCCGGTTCCCCAGCCGTCCACGCTTCGCTCTCTTAGGTTCCAAGCCACTTCCGGTAGATTCCTAGCACCGGTCGTTGCCACCGCACTGATCGCGGTCCTCCTCCTGGCCGACGGTCCCCCGGGGGGCTCCCTCGGCGGCCCGACCCTCGGCTCCGCCGTGCCGTCGGCAGGCCACCTGGGCCCGGCGGCCTCGTCCGCCGCCGACTCCTCCCTGAGCGGTTGGTGGAAGCTGCCCGCGATCGGGCCGCTTCCGGGCAACCGCACCGACGCCGAGATGGCGTTCGATTCCGAGGACGGCTACGTGCTGCTCTTCGGCGGGTGCGCCAGCTACGCCTCCTTCGGCTCCTGC
This sequence comes from Thermoplasmata archaeon, assembly GCA_027315455.1. Taxonomy (GTDB): domain Archaea; phylum Thermoplasmatota; class Thermoplasmata; order Lutacidiplasmatales; family UBA184; genus Lutacidiplasma. Next base: position 44,058 of record DAHUXZ010000012.1, read on the forward strand.
CGATCGCCCCTCGACGACACGTGGACCTACCGCAACGGGACCTGGACGAACGTCACCCCAGCGCTCTCGCCTGCCGGTACCGCGTCCGGCATGATGGCGGACGACCCGGCCGACGGGTACGTGGTCCTGTTCGGCGGCACGACGGCCAGCGGCACAACGAACGTCACCTGGACCTGGTCCGGCGGCCAGTGGACCGAGCTCGCGCCCGTCTCTTCGCCCCCGGCCCTCTCTAGCGCGGCGATGGCGTACGACGCGGGAACCTCGGACCTGGTCCTCTTCGGCGGGGTCGCCCCCGGAACGCTCTCGGCCTTGGCCGACACCTGGGTGTATCGCGGTGGAGACTGGACGAACGTGACCGCCCCGATCCATCCCCCGGGCTGGATCTCCCCGTTCCTCGCGCCGAACCCCGCGAACGGGCAGCTGCTCCTGTTCGGCGGGGTCTCGGCGCTCTTCTTCCCGACGTACACGGCCCAGACCTGGGCGTTCCGAAACGACGTCTGGACGAACGTGAGCTCGAGCTCCGGGGCGACCGCGCCCGGTTCGCGGGCGTGGGCGATCGGGGGATTCGACCCCACCCTCAACGAGACCCTCATGTACGGAGGGGGGGCCGGGACGACGATCAACGGCGATCTCTGGGCGTACTCGGCCGCCGGGACGTGGGCCCGGGTCACGTCCGCCGTCGGGCCGCCGGGGGCGTTCTACCAGACGGCGGGCGCCTGGGACGCGGTCGACGGCTATCTCGTCGACTTCGGACGGGAGAGCATGGGCTCGTTCTACGGCATCCCGACGATCCAGGCGGTCTACAGCGAGACGTGGGCCCTCACCTCCCGGATCGTCCTCTCCCTGAACGACACCTCCGGGCCGGCCGTCGCGGGCAACAACGTCACGTTCGACTCCAACGTGACCGGCGGACTGGGCCCGTACACGTACGACTGGTCGTTCGGCGACGGCACGAACGCGACCGGTCCCGCGGTCGCGCACATCTTCGCCCGCGCCGGCGCGTTCAACGTCACGCTCAACGCGACGGACGCGGTCGGCCAGAGCGCGCGCTACTCCCTGCTCCTCAACGTGACGGCCCGGCCGACGGCGTCGGGCGGGGGATGGCTCTCCGGGCCGACCGGGCTTTACCTCCTCCTCGGTGCGGCGGCAGCGGTGGTGATCGCGGTCGCGGTCTATGCCGGCAGCCGACGGCGACGGACGCCGCCGGCCACGCCGGCCACGCCGGCCGCGTCCGCGAACGCGATCCCGCCGGCACCCGACGGCGCCGGGACCCCCCCGGCGGCTTCCGCCTAGGGGTCGATCGTCCGGTCGTTCCGCGGCCTCCGGCTTGAGCCCACGTATTTATTCCCGTGCCCCGGTCGGCCTCGGGGTCGCTGTGGCCGCGCGGGGCGGGTTTCACCGGGTGCTGGTCGCCGTGGACGGCTCGCCGGTGTCGCTGCGGGCGGTCGGACATGCCGCCCGGATCGCGACGTCGGACCGGGCCGAGCTGATCGCCCTGCACGTCGTTCCCGCTCCACCGTCCCAGGTCCCCGGAGAGGTCGCCGATTACTACGAGCAGGCGCGGCAGACCGCCCGTCGATGGCTGCGGGAGGTGGAGAGCGTAGCGTCGGCCCACGGGGCCCGTCTGCGCACGGACATCGTCGTCGGGGCCGAGTCGGTGGTCGATGCGATCCTCGGCTACGCGGAGAACGCCTCCGCGGACCTGATCGTGACCGGGACCCGGGGAACCACCGCCTCCAACCGGATCCTGGTCGGGAGCGTCGCGAACGGCCTTGTGGAGTACGGGAGCTGCGCGGTGCTGGTGGTGCGCTAGGGCCACCGCACGGCGGGGGGCGTGGCGGTGGCGCAGGTCCGTCTCGCCCGGGTGACCCTCGCGGCGTCGGCCGACCGTCTCCCGACCCTGCTCGCCGGCCTCATCGGCTTCGAACGGTTCCACCCGGCCCGCGGCCCCACGATGGGCCAGGACATCCGCATCCTCCTCCTCGCCTCGCGAGCGCAGGAGCTCTACGGACGTGCGGCCGACCTCCTCGCTAACGAGGGGTTCCGCGGTCTCGCGCCGGTTCCGACGCCGCCCGTCGAGTTCCGCTCGACCGACGTGGGGAGCTCGCTCGAGGACTTCGCCGAGCAGCTCGAGACGGTGCGGCGCAACCTGCCGCTCGCCGCCGACCCGTCGGAGCGCCGCTCGCTGCTCGGGATCGTCCGGGGGATCCGGGCAGCGAGCCTCGCGCTCTTCCGCGCCCTCCAGCGTCTCCTCTCCCGCCCGGGGCCCGGTGGGACGATCGTCCTCGAGGGGTTCATCCGGGAGTCGGACCGGCCGGACCTCGAGCGACGGCTCGGAACGTTCGTCACGCGGGTCGAGACGGTCCCGGTCCGCGGTCCGGACGACCCGTACATCCCGACGCTCCTCGTCAACCCGCGCGCCGTCGCCCTCTTCGAGCGGTTCGCCCTCGAGCGTGGCGTCCCCAAGTACAACGAGATCGACCCGACCCCGATCGTCGCGCTCGTCTTCCCGCTGTTCTTCGGGCTGATGTTCGGCGACCTCGGCCACGGGATCGCCCTCCTCGCGCTCGGCCTCTACCTCCTTAGGCGGACGAAATGGACCTACTGGGGCGAGCTCATCCTCGTCTTCGGGGCGGCGGCGGCCGTCGTGGGGCTCGTGCGGGGGGTCTTCTTTGGCGTGACGTTCCCCTCGCCGCTCTCGGGCGTCCTCGCCTTCCTGCCGGCGCTCGACGCCCGGTTCACGCTCGCGTACATCCCGCTCCTCCTCGAGGCCGCGATCGTGATCGGCACCTTCCACCTGGGGAGCGCGTACGCGATCGCCCTCCTCAACCAGTTGCGCTCCCTCCGCTACGCGGACGCGCTCGTGGTGGGGCTCCCGACCCTCCTGCTCTACGCGAGCCTCGTCCCCCTCGGCTTCGCCTTCCTCGGCGCGGGGTTCCGCCCCCAGGCCCTGTTCACGAGCGCCGCGAACACGCCGTTCCTCGGCCCGTTCTTCGGTCTCACGGTCCCGGTCGCCATGACCGCTCTCGTCGCGACCCCGGTGGTGCTCGCCGCGCTCGCCGTCCTCGTCGCCGGCCCGCCGGTGCGGGCCCTTTTCGCCCGGCGACGGGGGCGGGCGATCGGGCGGGCGGTCCTCGATGGTCTCCTCGCCGGCGTCGCGCGCCCGGCAGAGTTCTTCATGAACACGGTGAGCTACGTGCGCCTCGCGGCGCTCCTCATCGCCAACACCCTCCTGGGGAGCCTGGTCGCGGGAGCCCTCGCCTACGGCCCCGCGGGTCTCGCCCTCGCCGCGGTCCTCAACGTGCTGGTGATGGCGATGGAGGGGCTCATCGTCTACCTCCAGGACTGGCGCCTCCACATGTTCGAATGGTTCACCCGGTTCTACTCGGGGACCGGCACGGCGTTCGATCCGCTGCAGGCGACGGGGGCGGCGTTCCGCCTCCACTGGGGACCGGCCCCCACCACCGACCGTTCCGGGACCGGCGGCCTCCCCGGCTGAGCGATCGCATGGCGCGGGACCGAACGGCAGGGTTCCGACCCGGGGTTCGTACCCTCCCCCATTAAGTCCCCGTACCCGTCCGTCCGCCGCCCGTGTCCCCCTCCCCCCTCGCCTCCGAGGTGCCGATGGCCGCTCCGTTGCCGGAGGCGGCGGGCACCGACTCGCGCCCACGGCCTGGGACGCGCCGGCGGGGGGCCCTTCCCGAGCTCGTCGGCGTCGAGGTCTCCCTCGCGACCGGTCCGCTCCAGGACCTCGAACGGACCGTGGCCGCGATCCCGTCGGATCGGCTCGCGGGCCTTTTCGACGCGACACCGGAGCTCCTCGAGCTGGTGGCGCTGAGGACCTGCCACCGGATGGAGCTCTGGGCCTGGACCGCATCGCCCACGACGAGCCTTGCCGCCCTCCAGGAGCTCGTGCCGTCGGGGGTGCCGTGCCGTCGCCTCATCGGGACCGAAGCGCTCCGCCACCTCTACCGGGTGACCGCCGGGCTCGAGTCGATCGCCGTGGGGGAGCGGGAGGTCCGGGACCAGGTCCGCCTCGCGGCCGGTCGCGTCCTTACCCGTCAGCCCCGCCCGGTCCTCCGACCGATATTCCTCGGGGCCGCGGAGGCCGTCGATCGAATCCTCCCGTCGGTCCCGGCGAGCCGGTCGATCGCCGCCCTCGCCGCAGCGAAGGTCCTCGAGGAGTCCCCGGTACCGTTCCCGCGGGTCCTCATCGCCGGGTCGGGCGTCGTCGGGAGCGAGGCCGCGGAGCTCCTGGCGAGCTCCGGTCGGCTCACGATCCTCTACCGCACCCGTCCCCCCGACGAAGGGTTCTTGCGCGCCACCGGCGCCCGCGCGGCCCCGTGGTCGGCCCTCGCCGATGAGCTTCGACTCGCGGACGCCGTGATCCTGGCGACGAAGTCGGGAGACCGGCTGCTGGGCCCCGAGACCCTGTACGGGCGGGACCGGCCGCTTCTCGTCGTCGACCTCGGCATGCCCCGGAACGCGGCCCCTTCCCTCGGTGCCCGCCCGCACGTCCGCCTCATCGACCTGGACGGCCTGCGCCCCCGGGCCCGACCCCCCGGCGCGCCGCCGGTCGAGGCGGAGGTCGACCGCGCCGCGGACGAGGGGGAGGTCGCGGTGAGGGCGCACGCCCTCGAGGCGTGGGTGGACGAGTTCCGGCGCGCCGTCGAGGACAAGCGACGGGAGATCCTGGACGCGGCCGCGCCGTTCCTGGGTCCCCTGACGGCGGAGCAGCAGCTCGCCGTCGACCGCCTTACCCGTCGGCTCGCCACGCAGCTGACGCACGGCCCGACGCGGGGCCTCCGCTCGCTCCCCTCGGGCGCCGCCGGCGACGAGCTGCGGGAGTGGCTCCTCGCGTGGCTGCCGCCGCCCGACGGACGCACGTGAGCGGCAGCGTCCGGGTGGGGACCCGGCGGAGCGCGCTCGCCCGGGCCCAGACCGAGCTCATCGTCCGGGCGCTCTCCCGCGTGACGCCCGGCGCGACGTTCGAGGTCGTCCCGCTCGCCACCGATGGGGACCGCACCCGGGCGACCTCGGGCCCGCTCGATTTCACCGATGCGATCGACCGCGCGCTCGAGCGCAGGGAGGTCGACCTTGCCGTCCACAGCGCGAAGGACCTGCCGGCGCGGCTGCGTCCTTCCGTGGGCATCGCAGCGGTCCCGCGCCGCGAGGACCCGCGGGACTGCCTCGTGCTCCGGCGACCGGGCCGCCTCGCCGACCTCCCCGACGGAGCCCGGGTCGGGTCGAGCAGCGTGCGGCGGCGGGCCCAGCTCGCGCGGGCGCGGCCGGACCTCGAGGTGGTCGAGCTGCGCGGGAACGTGGACTCGCGGATCGCCCGCGTGCGGGCCGGCGAGATCGACGGGGCGGTCCTGGCCGTGGCGGGGATCCGCCGGCTCGGCCGCTCGGAGGACATCGCGGAGGTCCTGCCGACCCGGAGGTTCCTGCCCGCGCCCGGCCAGGGGGCCCTCGCCGTGACAATCCGGGTCGAGGACCGTCGCATGCGGCGTCTCGTGGCTCCCCTCGATCATTCCCCGTCGCACCGGGCCGTCGTCGCCGAGCGGGCGTTCTCCGAAGCGGTGGGTGGGGACTGCACGGTTCCGCTCGCCGCCCTGGCCCGTGTCCGCGGGCGCTCGCTCTCGCTGCGGGCCGAGCTCTTCGGCCCGGAGGGGGAGCTGCGATGGCACGGAGCCGCCGTCGGCCCGGCGACCTCGGCGCGTCGGCTCGGCGTCCGGCTCGGCCGTTCGGCCCGGCGCCACGGACCAATGGCGCCTCCCCTCCGGAGCGGACCGTGAGCCCGCGGCGGACGGCGCCGCGCCGTCACCGCATCGTGCTCGTCGGTGCGGCCGCGACCTTCCCGCGCCTGCCCGCTCGCCTCGGCCGGGCGGGGGTCCGCCTCGACCGGATCGTCGTCCTCCAGCCCCGTGCGGTCCCGGCGGGCGCCCCGATGTCCCGGTGGCGACGGTTCGGTGCCTGCGACACGCTGGTCGTCACGAGCCGGGCCGCCGTCGACGCGTTCCTCCGTCGTCCTTCCGTCCTCGCCCGGCTGCGCGCGGAGGGTCGCCCCGAGGTGCTGGCGATCGGGCCCGGCACTCGGGAGGCGTTGCGCGGCGTCGGGCTGCCTCCCACCTGGACGGCCAGCACCGGGGGCTCGGCCGCGATCGGACGGCACCTCGCCCACCGGCCCGCGCGGCGCATCCTGTACCCTCGCTCGGCGCGCGCCGGCTCGGCGCTCCCCCGGGCGCTCCGTCGCGCGGGCCACCGGGTGCTCGACCTCGTCGTCTACGACCTCGCGCCTCCCCGACCGCTCGGGCCGCGGGCCCTCGGGCAGTTGCGCGGCGCCGACCGGATCGTCCTGACGAGCCCGTCGGCGCTCGATTACCTGGTCGCCTCCGTTCCCGCGCCGGCCATCGCTCTCCTCGGTCCGGGCCGGAGGGTCGTCGCGATCGGGCCGCGGACCGCGCGGGCCGCCCGGGCCCGGGGGCTGCGCGACGTCCGGTGCGCTCCCAGCGTCGCGGAGCAACGCTTTTCGCGCTACCTGCTCCGGGAGGTGCGCGATGTCCCCTGACCGCTCCCCGGCGCTCCGCCTCCGCCGCCTTCGTCGCACCGTCGCCCTCCGCGAGGCGGTCGCCGAGAGCCGGGTGACCCCGGGCGACCTCATCGAGCCGATCTTCGTCCGGCCGGGAGGCGGGCCCGCCGAGCCGATCCCCTCGCTCCCCGGGGTGTTCCGGCGCACGCCAGCCGATGCGGCGGTCCATGCCGCGGGTGCCGTCGAGGACGGGGTCGGGGCCGTGCTGCTCTTCGGCCTTCCCCGGCGCAAGGATCCGCGGGGCCGCGAGGCGGCCCGTCCCGACTCGGCCGTGGCCTCGGCGATCCGGGCGATCAAGGCGCGGCAGCCGGGCGCGCTCGTCATCACGGACGTCTGCCTCTGCGCGTACACGACCCACGGTCACTGCGGGATCCTCCGAAAGGGCGAGGTCGACAACGACGCGACCCTCCCGGCTCTCGCGCGCGTCGCGGTCGCGCACGCCCGCGCCGGGGCGGACCTCGTCGCCCCGAGCGCGATGATGGACCATCAGGTCGCGGCGATCCGGGAGGCCCTCGACGCCGCCGGTTTTGCCGATGTGGGTGTCCTGGCGTACAGCGCGAAGTTCGCGTCGGCGTTCTACGGGCCGTTCCGGGAGGCCGCGGACTCGGCGCCGGCCGAGGGGGACCGGCGCGGCTACCAGCTCGACGTGCGCAACGCCCGCGAGGCGCTTCGGGAGATCGAGGTCGACCTCGCGGAGGGGGCCGACCTCGTCATGGTCAAGCCGGCGCTTCCCAGCCTCGACATCCTGGCCCGCGCCCGGGCGCGCTTCGACGTGCCGCTCGTGGCCTACCAGGTCAGCGGGGAGTACGCGATGCTCAAGGCGGCGGCCGCCCGGGGCTGGCTCGACGAGGGGCGCGCGGCGCGCGAGTCCCTTGCCGCCATCCGGCGGGCCGGTGCGGACCTCATCATCACCTACTACGCCCGGGCGATCGCCCGGGAAGGCACGGAGGCCCCATGACGGCAACGGCGGGCGACGCGCCCGAATCGGCGGAGCCCCGCGACTGCATCAAGTACACTTTCCTTCACCTCCGTCCCGAGTGGAGACGCCTGCCGGCGGAGGAGCGGCGCCGCGGGCGCGCGGCGTTCGTTGGGGTCCTCGAACGCCCGCCGTCGGGGCTCCTTCTGCGGACCTACTCGCTCGTCGGCACCAAGGCCGGCGTCGAGATGCTCGTCTGGTCGATCGCGCCGGCCCTCGAGGCGATCCAGGAGCTCCACGCCCGCCTGATGGGGACCCCGCTCGGCGGCTACCTCGACGTCCCCCACTCGTACCTCGGCCTCGCGCGGAGGTCGGAGTACCTCGGAGAGCACGCGCACGGCGGGGAAGGGGAGTCGGGGCGGCGACGCCCGTTCGACCGGCCGTATCTGTTCGTGTACCCGTTCGTCAAGCGGCGCGAGTGGTACGGCCTCCCGTTCGAGGAGCGCCGGCGGATCATGGGGGAGCACTTCCGCGTCGGCCACCGCTTCCCGCGCGTGCAGATCCACACCGGCTACTCCTTCGGGATCGACGACGCCGAGTTCATCCTCGCGTTCGAGGGAGACTCTCCGGCGGAGTTCATGGAGCTGGTCGAGGCGCTGCGGCCGAGCGAGGCGAGCCGCTACACCCAGCTCGAGACGCCGATCTTCACGGCCCTGAAGGCCGCCCCGGCCCGCATGGTCGAGCTGGCCGAGGGGATCCCGTGACGGTCGGGGGCGCGGGGCCCCGCTCCCGGTCCCTCTTCCGCACCGCGCGGGGGGTCCTGCCGGGCGGCGTCGACTCCCCCGTCCGCTCCTTCGCCGCCGTGGGGGGCACCCCGGTCTTCTTCCGGGAGGGGCGGGGGGCCTACCTGACCGACGTGGACGGCCGTCGTTACCTCGACCTGGTCGGGTCGTGGGGGGCGAACCTCCTCGGCAACGCCCCCACGACGGTCGTCGCCGCCGTGCGCCGCGCCGCCGGCGCGGGTCTCTCGTTCGGTGCCCCGTCGCCGCTCGAGCACGCGTTCGCGGCCGAGATCCGCCGCGCTGTCCCGGTCCTCGAACGCCTCCGATTCGTCAGCAGCGGGACCGAGGCGACGATGTCGGCGATCCGGGTCGCCCGGGGCGCTACCGGCCGCTCGAGGATCATCATGTTCGCCGGCGGCTACCACGGCCACTCCGATGCCCTCCTCGCGCGGGCCGGCTCGGGGGTCGGCACCCAGTCGCTTCCGGGGTCGGCCGGCGTGCCGCCCTCCGTCGTCCGCGACACGGCGGTCGTCCCCTACAACGACCTCGAGGCGGTCCGCGCGACGTTCGACGCCGACCCCGAGGGGATCGCGGCCGTCATCGTCGAGCCGGTCGCGGCGAACATGGGGCTCGTCCCACCGGCCCCCGGATTCCTGCCCGGTCTCGAGCGGGCCGCGCACCGTTCTGGGGCGCTCCTCATCGCCGACGAGGTGATCACCGGGTTCCGCCTGCGGCGGGGGGGCGCGTACGCGGATCTCGGCTTCCGCCCGGACCTCCTGACGCTCGGCAAGGTGATCGGCGGAGGCGTGCCGATCGGTGCCTTCGGAGGTCGGCGGGAGCTCCTCGAGACCGTCGCCCCGCTGGGTCCCGTGTACCAGGCCGGGACCCTCGCCGGCAATCCGCTCGCCATGGCCGCCGGCCGCGCCGTCCTGGACGCCCTCACCCCGGCCCGGTACACCCGCCTCGAGCGGACGAGCGCGCGGCTCGAGCGGGAGCTCGTCACGCTGGCGGGCGAGGAGGGGGTCGAGGAGGTGGCGGTCCAGCGCGTGGGCTCGCTCCTCGGCGTCTTCTTCGCCCCGCGTCCCGTGACGGACTTCGCGACGGCTCAACGGTCCGACCGGAGGCGGTACGCCGCCTACTTCCACGCGGCGCTCCGGGGCGGGGTCTACCTGCCGCCCTCCCCCCTCGAGACGGCCTTCGTGTCGATGGCGACGACGCCGGCGGACCTCGCGGCGGCCGCCCCCGCGCTCCGCGGGGCGCTCCGTGCCGCGGGCAGGAGGACGGCAAGTTGACGGTGCGCGATCGCCTCGTGCGGGCCCTCCGGGGAGAGCCGACGGACACGACGCCCATCTGGCTGATGCGCCAGGCGGGGCGGTATCTTCCCGGGTACCGGGCGATGCGGGAACGGCGTTCGATCCTCGAGGTCGCGACGACCCCGGCGCTCGCCGCGGAGGTGACGCTCGAGCCCCTCCGGCGCTTCGATGTCGATGCGGCGGTGGTCTTCGCCGACATCTCCCTGCCGTTCGCCGGCCTGGGGGTCGAGTTCCGCATCGACCCCGGGGTCGGGCCCGTCGTCCCGCA
>DAHUXZ010000013.1 GCA_027315455.1 Thermoplasmata archaeon
GGGTCGCCGGAATGGCGGTCTTGGGCAGCGGGAGGTAAGCGGTCAAGGCATTTGCCCTCGGCTCGACAGCAACCGGTGCCGAGGGGCCGGAGATCACCGCCATCGGACGGCCAACCCCTTCCTCAACGAGGAGATGACGCCTCTCGTGAGCGATGTCCATGTCACGGGCGTGAGGAGAGTTCGCGAATGGGCTCTGCGAGTTGATCGCCACGAGTGGACCCTGACTGCCCGAACGCATCGAATGAGCCCGGCGCTCCGGGTCACTACGGGACACTCCGGCTGAACGGAGCGCCCTGCGTAATTGCGCATCGTCGTCGTAAAGTCTCGTTCCCTCGCCTGTACTCCTCGATCGTTCCCTCGATAGCCTCCATGATGTCGGTGAGCATCGGGAAGTGCCGATGGTGGACGCAGCGCCGTCGGGTGAGGGTAGGCGTCACGGAGGATCGGGTCCCGGGCCTCGGGAGGGACCCCCATCCGACCGCGGGAGCCAGGCGGTGGGAAGTGGACCTCGTCCATCGCCCAGAGGTCTACCGAGGGATCCTCGCTCAGCGCCTGGGGTTCTTCTTGTGGGCCTCTTCGACAATGGGGTCTCCCGAGGCGAGCATCGGTCGGGGCGTGCGCAGGCGAGAGCCCAGCGGACGGAACAGGCGCTGGCCCTGGCGAACTCCCAGGTCAACCTGGAAGTGGCCCTCGAGGTAGGCGGAGAGCGTCTTCCCGTCCCAGAGAGTGCCGGAGAGCCCCACCGCCTCGGGAGTTCGTCCTAGGGCGCTCGTTACCGCGCGCATCGGGTTCTCCGTCCGTCGTCGAGGCCGGCCCGGGCGTTCCCCCTCGGCGAGTCCGGAGAGCCCCTCCTTCTCGAATCGACGGACCCAGTACTGGACGCTCCGGGTCGAGTCGCCCAGCATCCGACCGACTTGAGGGGCGGTCACCCCTTGAGCGACGAGGAGCCGTCCGTGGAGTCGATGGTCGTATCGGGACCCGTCGGAGCGTCGGATCTCATCTGGCAGGCGAGGATCACGTTCTCGGCGTAGGGGACCGTCCGCGGACGCAGGGGACCTCACGGCCCACGATGCACTCGCAGTTGTTCATGACGCTCGGTTCAGACGTGCCCGGCCGTGACGAGCAGGTCCGTCAGGATGCCGAGGGCGAACCCCGCGAAGATCCCCCACATACGGGTCCCCGCGCGTCCTCCGCGCGCCGCCGCGGTCACGAGCTCGAGGACGACGTAGAGGATCGCGCCGGCCGCGACAGCGAGGAACGCCGTCGAGAGCGCGGGGACGTCGGCGATCGAGCCCACGACGGTTCCGAGGAACGTGGGGCCCCCGGCGACCAGGCCGAGGGCGACCAAGCGTCCCCAGGACGGGACGAAGCCGCTCGCGAGCGCCGGTCCGACCACGCCGAACCCCTCCGTCGAATTGTGGAGGGCGAAGCCGACGAACAGGACCGTCGCGAAGCTGAGGCCCCCCGAGACGTACGCCGCGCCGATCGCAAGTCCCTCGGCGAAGTTGTGCAGCCCGATCCCGGTGGCGATGAGCTCCATCGCGCGCTTCGGCGGGAGCGGAGGGGGCGCCGCCGCCTCCGGCCCGGGGGCCGAGGGACCGATGTTCGGCGCGGCGCGCGCGCGGTAGAGCCGCTCGAACAGCGTGAGCCCCCCGAAGGCGAGGAGGAACCCTCCGAGGACGAGGAGGACCTGGCCGGCCGTGCCCGCGGCGTTGCCGGCGTAGGCGGCCAACGAGACCGGCTCGAGCGCTTGCGTCGTGACGTCCCAGAAGAGGAAGAGGAGGATCCCCGCGGTCAGCGAGCCCAGGAACGTCCTCGCCCGCTTCGGGACCGAGCGCATCCGCGCCGTCGGGAGGCTCAGGAAGATGGTGAGCCCCGCGAACAGGCCCAGCCCGAGGATCGTGAGGGTCAGCATCGCCCGGCCGCCGAGAGGGAGGCGCTATTAAAACGCTGGCCGGCGGCCGGCCATCCCCCCGAAGCCTCCCGGGCCCGGGGGCCGGGACCCCCGGCGCCCCGGGCTACCCCGTGGGGAGCTCCGAGCGCGCGACGGCGTCGAGGAACGCGCGCATCCGTGCCGGGTCCTTTCGGCCGGGGGCGCTCTCGACCCCCGCCGAGACATCGACGCCCCACGGGCGAACCGTGCTGAGGGCCTCCGCGACGGTCTCCGGGGTGAGGCCGCCGGAGAGAACGAGCTTGCGGCCGGGGTTCGTGTCGACGAGGCGCGCGCACATCTCCCAGTCGGGCCGCACCGCGCTGCCCTCGGCGATCGGCCGCCCGGCGGCATCCAGGTGGAGCCGGGAGTAGTCCTCGGCCGGAGGGACCTTCGGCTCGGCGCCGCCCGAGCCCGGTGGCGGGACCGGCAGCGACGGGACGAGGTGGTGGATCTCGAGGAACTCGAGGCCGCTCGGGATCGTCCCGAAGACCTGGATCCGGTCGATCCCGGCTTCGTCGAAGAGGCGGTGGATGAGCTCGGCCGTCGGGTCGGCGACCACGGCCCACGCCTCGGCGCCCGTCGGGACGGCCTCGACGAGCCGGGCCAGGGCGTCGACGCTCACGCTCCTCGGGGAACCGTCGACGCCCACGATGAACCCCGCGGCCCCGCCGTCGGGAACGAGGGCGACGGCCGCGGCCTCGGTGAGGCCGCAGAACTTGACGAACGTCTTCACGGCGCCGGCCTCCCCTCGCCCGAGGGAACGGCCGTCCGGTCGCGGGGCGGCCTCACCGGTCGGCGCACGGGGCGTTCATCGGCGGTAGGGGATCGGGTCGAACGGGGGCCGCGCGCGTCGGTGCCGTACACGGGCGCGGCGAGCCGGTCCGACCCCATTAACGTTCCCGGTTCGGGGAGGGGGGAGGCCGCAGGCTCCGAGGACCCCGCCGGGGACCTCGGGTCGGCCGGACCCTGCCTCGTTCGACCAGCACTTCATGGAGCGCCCGCAGGGCGGTCGGGCCCCCGCCGTCGCGGACCGCAAGGGCGAGCGAACGTCGGGTCGCGCTCAGGCCCTCCGCCCGTCGCAGGACCGCGGGAGGCAGGCGCCCCACCTCGGAGAGGATCTCCGGTCCGATCGCGGTGATGAGCGCCACGGTCTCGGACGGCTCGACCACCGCGCCCTCGGACCGGGCGAACTCCTCGAGCCGACGCCGGGCCCCGGCCGCCTGGGACGGCTCGACGACGATCGCCAGGATGCCCAGGGAGGTGAACAGCGCGACGAGGTTCACCCCCGACTCGAGGAGCGAGCGGGAGATGCCGGCGATCACCCCCGGGCGCCGGCGCCCCGCCGGCACCCGCAGGCGCAGGAACGTCAACGGGGCGAGCAGGCTGAGCGCCCGGAGGCCCCGGCCCCCGATCCCCGGCCCGATGACCGTGCGCACCCTCGGGGCGAGCAGCGAACGGACCTGGAGCTCAAGGCCGGCGTGGCGGGCCGGTTCGATGCTCAAGGGATGGAGGACCGTGGCGCCGAACTGCGCCAGCTCCTCGGCCTGCTCGTAGGTGAGGCGCGGGATGCGCCGGGCCCCCGGTACCGCCCGAGGGTCCGCGGTGAGGACCGCGACCTGGCGCTTGAGCAGCTCGACGCGCGACGCCCCGAGGATCGCCCCGAGCGCGCTCGCCGTGTAGTCCGATCCTCCCCGGCCGAGCGTCGCGACGCGCCCCTCGAGGCTGCGCCCGAGGAACCCCGTGACGACCGGAAGCCGACCGGCCTTGAGGTGGCGGCGAAGACCGGACCGGACCGCCCGTTCGGAGGCGCCGAGGAGGATCCGCGCCGATCCGTAGGCATTGTCCGTCACGACCCCGAGCCGGTCGGCCTCGACGGCCACCGCGGGAAGCCCGGCGTCGCATAGGCGCGCCGCAAGCCACTGGGCCGAGAGGCGCTCTCCCTGGCTCAGCAGCCGGTCCCCGGCCGCGGGAGCGCGGGCGCCCTCCCGTTCGAGGGCGTCGAGAAGACGACGCAGGCGGCGTAGTACCGCCGACCCCTCGGGGGGGAGCCCGGGGTGCTCGCGACGCAGATCCTCGAGCAGCCGACGGTGGGCCGCACGGTCGCCCGGCCGCGCGATCGCCTCGCGCAGTCGGTCGGTGACGCCCGCGCGGGCCGACACGACGACGACGACCGGAACGCCCCCCGCCCGGACACGGCGGACCCGGCCGACGACCCGGCGCAGGTCGCCGAGGGCGCTTCCGCCGAACTTGAGCACGACCGGCCGGCGCTCCGCCCCCGTCACCGGTCCCCCCGCGGGCGATCGAGGAGCCCTTTCGCCACCGCGAGCTCGGCGTTCAGCACGGAGCCGCCGGCGCCGCCGCGCACCGCGTTGTGCGACAGGACGAAGAACCGCAGGAACGGCGGGTCCCAGCGCACGCGTCCCACCACCGCGGCCATTCCCCGCGCGCGGGCGGGGGCGCCCGCCCAGCGGTCGTGCAGCGGCTGGGGTCGGTCCTCCCCGGTCCTCACCTCGATGGGCGGCCGGGGCGCGGTCGGGAGCCCGAGGTCCCCGAGCGGGTCGAACCGGCGCCACGCGGCCGTCACCTCCGGGCCGCCGGACCGCCGGGAAGCCTCGACCGTCACGGACTCGAGATGGCCTTCCCGGACCCCGACCCGGACGCACTGGGCCAGAATGCGTGCCGGGTGCGGTCGCACGCGGCCGCCGGCCAGCGTTCCCAGGATATGGGCCGTCTCCTGGGCGAGCTTGTCCTCCTCGCGGGGGATGTACGGTACCACGTTGTCGGTGATCGCGAGCGAGGCCACCCCGGGGTAGCCGGCACCGGAGAGCGCCTGGTACGTGGAGACCGCGATCGTCTTCGGCCGAAGGAGCGGGGCGATCGGGGCCAGGGCGAGCGCGAGCCCGGTCGCGCTGCAGTTCGGGTTCGTGATGATCGGCGCGGTCCCGCGGGGCCGACGGGCCGCCAGCGCGAGGTGGGCCGCGTTCACCTCCGGAACGAGGAGCGGGACCGACGGCTCGCGGCGGTGGTCGGCGGCGTTCGAGAAGACCGCGATGCCGCGACGGGCGAGGGCGGTCTCCCGCGGGCCGGCGACCCCGGCGGGGAGGGCGCTGAAGGCGAGCTCGACCCCGGATGCGGCCAGGGACGCCGCGGTGCGGCCGCGCAGCCGCACGCGGGCGAGCGCCGGCGGCACCGGCTCGGCGAGGAGCCAGACCTCCTCGAGCCGGCGGCCTTCGGTCCGCTCGCCGGAGACGAGCTCGACCGGGTCGAACCAGGGGTGGTCGGCGAGGAGCCGGACGAAATGCTGGCCGATGTAGCCTCCCGCGCCGAGGACCGCGCAGCGCCGCCGCTCCCCGGTCATGGGAGAAAGCCCCCCCGCAGGGCGAGGTCGGTCAGGGCGATGAGCGCCACCGCCTCCGCGACCGGCACGGCCCGGGGCACGATGCACGGGTCGTGGCGGCCGGCGACCACCAGCCGGACCGGTTCGTGGGTGCGGAGGTCGACGCTCTCCTGCGGCCGCGCGATCGAGCTCGTGGGCTTGACGGCGAGGCGGACGACGATCGGAGTCCCGACGGCCAGGCCCCCCAGGATCCCGCCGGACCGGTTGGTCCGTGTCGTGACCCGGTCCCCGTCCCAGAAGAACGCATCGTTCTCCCCGGAGCCTCGGCCGCGCGCCCCGGCGAACCCGGCCCCGAACTCGACGCCCTTGACCGCCGGGATCGAGAAGGCGAGGTGCGATACGGCGCTCTCGATCGAGTCGAAGAACGGCTCGCCGAGGCCGACCGGAGCTCCGGTCAGCCGCGTCTCGATCACTCCTCCCAAGCTGTCGCCGGCGCGTCGCGCCTCTACGATGGCGGACTCCATCCGCTTTGCGGCGGCGGCATCGGGGCAGCCCACCTCGTTGGATCGCGCGCGCGACCGCAGTTCCGCGAGGGGGGTCTCCTCGGGGACCTCGGCGTCGACGGTCCCGATCGACCGGGGGAACGCCAGGGCGTCGATCGGCCGGTCCCGCCAGAGCGCTCGGGCGATCCCTCCCGCGATGACGAGCCCCACCGTCATCCGTCCGGAGAAGATCCCGCCGCCCGACAGGTCCGCGGCGTCGCCGAAGCGCATCCGCGCCGGGTAGTCCGCGTGGCCCGGCCGGGGAACGTAGCGCTGTCGATCGTACGGCGCGCGCTGCACGTCCTCGTTGGCGACGTGGGCCCGGATCGGGCCCCCGTCGGTCCGTCCATCGACGATCCCCGAGTCGATGACGAGGCGATCCGGTTCCTGCCGGCGGGTGGCGAGACGCCGGCCGATGGGGCGCCGGCGGTCGAGGTCGGACTGCACGGCCGACGGGTCGACCGGAACCCCCTCGGGGACCCCTTCGACGATCACCCCGACCTCGGGTCCGTGGCTGGTGCCGAACAGCGTCAGGCGAAACCGCTCGCCCCAGCGCATCATTCGACGCCCTCCCGCCCGTCGTGGAGCGAGGCGAACGCGCGCCAGTAGTCGGGATAGGACTTCTCCACCGCCGTCGCATCGCCGAGGACGGACCGACCGTCCGCGGCGAGGGCCGCGACGGACGCGCTCATGATCATGCGGTGGTCGTGGAGGCCGGTCAGGTGAAGGCGGCGGGCCGGGCGCCGGCCGCGGATCTCGAGGCCGTCGGACCGCGCCCGCACCGACGCGCCGAGCGCCCGCGCCAGGCGGACGGTCCCTTCCCGTCGATCGGACTCTTTGTGGACAACGTGAGCCGCGCCGAGGAGCCGCGAGGTCCCCGGGGTCACCGCCGCGACGGCCCCGAGGAGCGGGTAGAGGTCCGGCGAGGCGGTGAGGTCCGCCGCGAACCCCCGGAGCCGGCCCCCCCGGACCCGCGTCCCGCTGCGGGAGACGGTGACCCGGGCGCCGGCCCGGGCGAGGACGTGAAGGATCGCACGGTCGGCCTGGGGCCAGCCGGCGGGGACTCCCTGGACGAGCACATCTCCGTCCGAGAGCGCCGCGCCGGCCCAGAAGTAGGCCGCGGAGGAGGCGTCCCCCGGGACCCGGAACCCCGAGGCGCGGTAGCGCTGGGGCGCCGGGACGTGGTAGCTCGCCCCGCGGCGATGCACACGGACGCCGAAGGCGCGCAGCGTCGCACGGGTCGCCGCGATGTACGGGGCGGAGACCTCGCTCGCCGAGAGCCGGACGCGCGAGGGCCCCGCGAGGGAGGGGAGGACGAGGAGGAGCGCCGACAGGAACTGGGAGCTCGCCGTCGGGTCGAGCCGGACCGAGGACGGGACGAGCGGGCCGGTGATCTGGAGCCCCCAGGGACCTCCGGCCGGGGCCGGCTCGACGACGGCACCGGCGGCTTTTAGGGCGTCGAGGAGCGGTCGGATCGGGCGGCGGCCGAGCCCGGGGGCCCCCCGGAGCTCGACCGGGCCGCGGCGCGTGGCCGCGAGCGCGGCGAGGAAGCGCAGCGTCGTCCCCGATTCCCCGCACTCGATGCGGACCGGGGCGCGCGTCGACCCGGTTCCTGGGCGAACGACCCATCTTCCGGGGCCGAGGTCGACCCGGGCCCCGAGCGCGCGGAGCCCCTCGGCCGTTCGACGGGTGTCCTCGGCATCGAGCGGGCCCTCGATCCGGGTCACCCCCCGGGTGAGGTACGCGGCGACGAGCGCGCGGTGCGTGTAGCTCTTCGACGGCGGGGCCACGACGGTGCCGACCAGCCGCCGCGGCTCGACCGACGCGACGGTCACCGTCCCTCCGGGCGGGTCGGCGGCACGAACGCGACGACCCACCGCTCGGCCTCGCCGACGGGCAGGGCTTCGTACAGGCGCGGGAGGCGCTCGGTGGGCGCGACCGCCGCGAGGGTGGGGCCCATGCCGGAGACCCCGCAGCCGAGCGCGCCCTGGCGCTCGAGCTCGCGCCGCAGGGGTCGATAGTCGAGCCCGACGATCGCTTCGACGAGCTCGGTGTTGCGCTCCATCGCCTCGAGGTAGCGCCCCTCTCGGGCGAGGTCCCCCGCGGCCCGCCCCTCCGCCGCGCGCCGCGCGAACGCCTCCGCCCAATGGGTCGAGGGAAGATGGTGCGAACGGGGGACGTAGAGGACGACCCCCCAGTCCGTTGGCAGCCGCTCGTGCCGAAGGACCTCTCCCGCGCGGACGTCCGTCACCACCGCTCCCCCGGCCACCGCGGCCAGGGCGTCGTCGAACGCCCCGGTGGCGCTGAGCCCGACCGAGCGGGCAACCTCCGCGGAGAGGCGCGCCACCTCGGACGCGTCCGGGTGCGTCCCGGCCGCGCGGGCGGTCGCGGCGATGACGGCGGCGCTCACGGCCGAGGAGCTCTTGAGCCCGCGCGCCGGCGGTATCTCGGAGCGGACGGAGACCGCCACCTTGAGGTCCCGGTCGGGGGCGAACCGGCGCAGCGCCACCCCGAGGGCCGCCCGGGTCAGGGGAGAGTCCGCCGAGGCGTCGATGGCCACGCGGGCGCCCGCGCGCGCCGGCGCCAGGTCGACCGTCGCGTCGACGGGGATCGACACCCCCGCGGCGCTCCCGATGCCGGTGAACAGGGCGTTCACGAAGGAGATCGCGGCCGTGGTCCGGGCGGTCCCCTTCACGCGAACGCCTCCGCGAGCGCGCCGGCGATCGCGGGCTCGGGGACCGGGGTGTCCCACCACCGCTCGAAGCTCGCGGCCGCCTGGTAGACGAGGAGGCGACGGCCATCCTCGTACGTCGCCCCCGCGGCCCGCGCGCGGTCCGACAGCCAGGGGTCGTCCGGGGCGTACACCATATCGAGCACGTGGACCCCGGGGCCGAGCGGCGGAGCGACGGGAAGCTCGATCGCGGCCTCGCCGGCGCGCCCGGCCGGCGTCGCGTGGACGAGCAGCCCCGAGCGCTCCGCGCCGCCGATCGAAGCGCCGAAGGTGCGCGCGAGCGTCGCCACCGGCTCGGGCCGCCGCCCGAACAGGTGGGCGGGGATCGCCAGCTCGCGCGCCGCCGCGAGCGCGGCCCGGGCCGCACCTCCCGTGCCGATGACCGACAGGGACCGGCCGTCCCACGCCCCCGCGGACTTGAGCTCGCCCAGGCGTCGCAGCAGGGCGGCGAGGTCGGTGTTCGACGCCTCCACCCCTTCCGGCGCGAACGTGAGGGTGTTCGCGCAGCCGCACGCCTCGGCGTCCCGCGCGACGCGGTCGGCGAGGCGGCAGGCGGCCTCCTTGAACGGGTGCGTGACGTTCACGCCCCGGAACCCCCCCTGTGCGAGCCCGGGGATCGCGAGCGCGAGCTCCGTCTCGTCGGCGACCTCGAGCGGGAAGTAGAGGCCGGTGCGGCCGAGGGCGCGCATCCAGCGATGGTGGAGCACGGGGGATCGGCTGAACCCGATGGGGCGCCCGAGGACCGCGAAGAGGGGAGCGGAGGGGCCGGCGGAGAAGAAGCGGGCGAGGCGATCGCACGGGATCTGGCTTCCCTCGACCGGCGGTTCGGCACGCCGCTCCTCCGGCAGGGAGGCGAAGACGGCCGCCAGGGCGTACCGGGACGCCCACGCCCGGAGCAGGCCGCCCGCCCCGCCGGTCGTGTGGACGATCGCGCGGGCCTCGCCGGGACGCGGCAGGTACGGGATCACCTCGGCGAAAAGATGGGTGACGGTCGCCGGCTCGACGAGCTTGACGAGGCCGGCCCTGGGGTCGGCCGCCGCCAGGCGTCGGCGCAGCTCGGGGCCCGGCACGGGTCCCGTGAGGTGCTCGGAAAGGAGGATGCGGCCGTGCAGCTTCTCGAGCTCCCCGTCCGGGAGGGGGAGGTCCCGGGCGCTCTCGAGGTCGAGGAAGCGGAACGGCTGGGCCGCCCACTGGCGGAGCCGGACGCGCCGTTCCTCCGGCGCGCTCGGTCCCTCGCCTCCCTCGGCCTGCGAGCGGAAGGTCGCGATCGCGGGCAGGGCGAGCGGGAACAGCGCGTCGACCCGGTCCCGTTCCGATTCCGGCCATCGGTCGAGGCGGATCTCGACCACGTCGGCCCCCGCCCGGGCCGCGAGCTGCGCCCCGTCGCGGGCCGCGGCGACGGTCCGGGCCGGCAGCGAGGCGACGACGAGGGGACGGGGCGGCGTCATCGCTCGTCGATCGCCTCCTCGACGGGGTGCCCGAGATGGCGCGCGGGCGGGAACGCCGCCCCGTAGACGGTCGTCCCCTCGGTGAGGGCGGTCGTCGCCGTCCGACCGGCCGGGGTGGAGAGGCGGACGGTCTCCGCCTCCTGCAGGAAGAGCGTGAACCGGCGGCCCCCCCGCTCCGCCTCGATCAGCACGAGCGGACGACGCTCGACCTTGAGGCGCCCGACGCGAGCGACCCGCGCCTGGGCCGTCCCCGGCCGCGCGACGAGGACGGAGTCGCCCGGCTCGAGCTCGGTGAGGTACCGGGTCGTGCCGTCGGCCAGAAGCACGTAGGAGTGGGCCGCACCGGCGTTCACCCGGAACGGCCGTGGGCGGGTGAACCTCGAGCCTTCGGCCTCGCTGGGGACGTGGAAGAGGAACCCGGCCGCGCTGCCGACGAGCAGCCCCTCCTCGGGGGCGAGGAGGGACGTGGTGTCGACGATCACCCGGTCGCCCAGGCCGGCCGAGGCGATCCGACGCAGATCAACGAGCTCCCAGGGGATCGCGAGCTTCGGCACCGGCTCGAGGACGCCGACGAGCTCGTCGAGCGCGGCGGGGCCGGTCACTTCGACCACCACGGCGTCGGCGCCCGCACCGAGGGCGCCGAGGGCGCCCGGGACGTCGCGGGGCCGGTCGGTGACGACCCATAGCCGGTAGCGGTCCCCGCGGTGCGCAACGGCGTTCTCCGTGGGGATCGATCGATCGTCATCCCACCGGATCGCGACCGTCGCGCGGTCCCGGGCCCCCGCGACGGCCGCCGCGAGTCCTTCCGGGTCCCCGACCCGCCGGATCGATATCCGAAGGGAACCGCCCGTCGCGTCGGCGATCGCGCGCCCGTCGTATGCGAGCATCTCCTCGCCCGGGCCGGCGGGCTCCGGCTCCGTTGGTGGCAGCGCGAACCGGCGGAACCCCCGGCGGCGGGCGAGGTCGAGCAGCGCCGAACGGTCTCCCCGCTCCGGGGCGGTCGGCGCGACGATGACCCGGTCGTCCATGGGTCGAGCTACGCCCCGCCGTGGAGGACCGCGGCGACCCGACGCGCGAGGGGCCCGACCGGGCGACGCTGGAAGAGGTTGCGGCCGATGCAGATCCCCGCCCCTCCGGCGCGAACGCTCTCCCGGACCCGTTCGAATAACGCCTCCTCATTGTCGAGCCGCACCCCACCCCCGATGAGGACCGGGACCGGGGTCGTGCGGACGAGGTCGCGGAACGCCTCGGGGGAGCCCGGGTAGCTCGTCTTGACGATGTCGGCGCCGAGGTCGGCGGCCGCCCTCGCCGCATGCTGGATCTCCGCCGGGGTCGCGCCGGACGGCTTCTTGACGTAGGCCATGCACATGAGCGGCAGGCCGAGCCGACGGCACTGGTCGACCGCCGTCCCGAGGTCCGCGAGCATCGCGCCCTCCTCGGGGATCCCGAAGTTGACCTGGACGGAGAGGAGGTCCGCGCCGAGGGCGACGGCCTCCTCGGCGGTGCCGACGAGGACCTTGCGGTCCGGTGCCGGCCCGAGCGAGGTCGACGCCGAGACGTGTACGCCGAGGAGGGTCCGGGGCCCGAGCACCGGGACGATGTCCCGGACCGCCCCCTTCGTCACGACGAGGAGATCGACCCCCGCCGCCTCGAGCTCCTGGGCGAGCGGGGCCGTCGCCTCGAGCCCATCGATCGGTCCCATCGACACCGAGTGGTCGAGCGGGACGGCGAAGAGCCGTCGGTCCCCGCCGGGGAAGATCCGTCGCAGCCTCAGTTGCGTTCCGTACATCGTCCTGCCTCCGCTTCCATGTCAGCGCGCGGGAGATGGCGCGACCGAGCCGGGCGCACCGCCCGGCGGTGCGTCCCCGCGGTCAGCCGGCGCCGCGCGCACCGGCCCTCCCCGCCTCCGTTCGGCTCGCGAACGTACTCGCCCCTCAGGCCCGCGAGGCCGCGAGCACGCCGTCCACGAGCAGGCGGTGGAGGGCGAACCCGCGCAGCATCGCGTCCCACATCTCCTTGCGGATCTCGGGGGTCGAGGCGAAGTCGGCCACCATCTGCCCGACGAACTGGCTGTGCTCCTCGTCGGCCGTCACGTGGAGGCGGTAGTAGTCGAGGTGGTCCTCGTCGACCCCGTAGTGCTTCTTGAACGCCGGGTAGAGCCGGGCGCACAGCTCGACGTTGGGGGGCTCGGAGGAGCCCGCGGCCGAGATGTAGAACGGGACCTCCCGATTGAGGTAGAGGAAGTCATCGATCGCGACCATGGTGCTCGGAAGGAGCGGCGCCGTGGTGATCTTCGCCCGCGGGAACCCGAGCCCCTCGCAGAACCGTAGCCACAGCTCCGGGTGGCCGGGGGCTTTGCCCTTCGGGTCCCCCGCCTCCTCGACGAGCTGGTCAAGGATCATGCGGCGGTACGGGTCGAACCGCGGCTCCCACGAGCAACGGGAGAACCGCTCGGCCATCGCGAGGGGCACGCACGCGAGCCACGGGTAGAACTGGGAGGTCCACGTCAGCAGCGTGGGGCGCGGGACCGCCCCTCGCTCGACGTCCTGGAAGAACGGGTGGGTCTTGAACGGGTGGTTCGACATCTTGTACTTCACGAGCTCTCGCCGGAACGCCTCGCCCTCGAACCGGACCCAGGGTGCCTCGGCCATCGCCGAGAGGACCGGGGGCACGGTATTTGGGGCGCGAGGTTTCCCGGTGAACCTCGCGGGTTAAGGCGGCGCCTACCCCCTTGGCGCCGATGGCCGGGGACGGGTCGCCCGTCGCCCTGGTCCCGCCGTTCGGTCCGTTGCAGGGGATCCGGGTCCTCGACTGCGGCCGGTTCGTTGCGGGGCCGTGGGCGTCCACCTACCTGGGGGAGTTCGGGGCCGAGGTGATCCACGTCGAGGGCCCCCCGTTCGCCCCGCCGTACTCCGACCCGACGCGCGGGCTCGTCCCGCTCCTTCCCGAGGGCGCGATGCCCGACGAGGCCGTTTCGGAGTCTTGGGTCCAGTACGCGCGCAACAAGCTCTCTCTCGGGGTCGACCTCCGCCGGCCCGAGGGCCAGGGGCTCCTCCTCGACCTCGTGCGGAGGTCCGACCTCTTCATCGAGTCGTCGCGGCCGGGGTCGTTCGATCGCCTCGCCCTGTCGGACGCCACCCTGTGGGAGGCGAACCCCCGGCTCACGATCGTTCACGTTTCCGGCTACGGGCAGACCGGCCGTCCCGAGCGGCTCGCGGCGCCCTCCTACGATCTCATCGGCCAGGCGTTCAGCGGCTACCTCTCGCTCCAGGGGAACCCCGACCCCGACCCCCCGATGCGGGCCGGCACGGCGCTCAACGACACCGTGACCGGCCTCGCCGCGGCCGCCGGGGCGCTGATGGGGCTCGTGAATGCCCAGCGGACCGGGCGGGGCCAGTCCATCGATGTCGCGCAGTACGAGGTGTTCTTCACCCTCCTCGAGAACCTCGCGCTCGACTACTTTGCGCGCGGCGTGGCCCGCGGCCGCCATGGGAGCGGCCACGCCCGGCTCCATCCGTACGACGTACATCGGGCCCGGGACGGCTGGGTCGTCGTGGCGGCCCCGACCCCGGACACCTGGGAGCGGCTGCGGCGCCTGCTCCCGGGGACGGATCCGCGCTGGGCGGACGACGCGGTGCGCCGCGCCGAGCGCGGGCGCGTCGATGCGGCGATCGCCGCGTACTGCCGGGATCGGAGCATCGACGAGCTCGAAGCCGTCGGCCGCGCCCACGACCTCGCGATCTCTCGGGTCTACGGCATCGCCGACATCGCCCGCGACCCGCACTATCGCGCCCGGGGCATGTTCGTCGAGTGGGACGATCCCGTCGCGGGCCGCGTCAAGGGCGCCGGGGTCGCCCCGAAGTTCTCCCAAACCCCCGGCGGGGTCTGGCGCGGGGCCCCCTGGCTCGGCCAGGACAACCGGCGCCTCTTGACCGACCTTCTGGGCTACGCGCCCGCCCGCGTCGACGAGCTCACCCGGGCCGGCGTCCTCGGCGAGCGGGAGCCCGCCCACCCGCCATCGGGCCCGGAGCCGTTCTTCCGGCGAGAGGGGCTGTGAAGCTGCCGGGGCTGCCCGGGGCGGACGACCCCGTCGTGGCCGAGGTCGTCGAGGCGGCGGCCCGACTGGCCCTCGGCCGTCGGTCCGCCGAGCTCGACCTCGCCCCGGAGTTCCCCCGCGCCGAGTTCCGGGCGCTCGGCACGGCCGGTCTCCTCGGACTCGCCACCTCCCCGGCGCACGGCGGGAGGGGGCTCCACCTGCCGCGGGTCGCCGTTGCGCTCTACCACATGGCCTATCTCGGAGGAACGACCTTCGCCAAGCTCTCGCTCCAGCCGGAGTTCTCCTCGGTCCTCGGGGACCACGGGTCCGGCCCGCTCCGTGACCGGTTCTATCGGCCGATGCTGCGGGGCGAGTGCCTGGTGGGCAATCACGTCACCGAGCCCGGCGCCGGTGCCGACGCGGGAAGCCTGTCGCTCGTCGCGGAGCGCGAGGGGGACGAGTTCGTCCTGACCGGCACGAAGAGCGAGATCGCCTTCGCACGCGACGCCGACGCGGCGATCGTCTACGCCCGCGAGCGCGCCGGGCCGAACGACCTCGGAATCTCCGCCTTCCTCGTTCCCCAGCGTCTCCCCGGCCTCGCCGCGACGGTCATTCCCGATCTCGGCGAACGCTGGATGCGCCGCGGGTCCGTCGTCTACGACCATGTCCGCGTTCCGGCCGACCACCGCATCGGCGAGGCCGGGGCCGCCTTCGGCTATCTCAAGCGGGAGCTCACACGGGAGCGCGCGCTCCTCGCCGCGATCTACCTCGGGGTCGCCCGGGCGAGCTGGGAGGATACGGTCCGCTACGTGGGGGAGCGCTCCGCGTTCGGGCGGAAGCTCTCGGCGCAGGAGGCGGTGTCCTTTCCCCTCGTGGAGGACGCGGCCCGCCTGGAGGCGGCGTGGCTGTACGTCGAGCGCACGGTACGTGCGATCGACGCCGGCGCCCCCTCCGACGGCACCGCGGCGCTTTCGAAGTGGATGGCCGTCGAGACCGCCCTCGGCGTCCTCGACCACGCGATCCAGTTCCACGGGGGTCGCGGCTACTCGAAGGCGCTCCCCCACGAGCAGCGCTGGCGCGATGTCCGCAGCGGGGCGATCGCGCACGGGCCCCACGAGATCATGCACGCCGTCGCCGCCCGGGAGCTCTGGCCGCGCCCGTAGACGAATTCCGCGGGCCGGGCCGGCGGCGGGATTGCGGCGGGCGGACCGGGCCCGCGTCGGTCCAGATCACCGAGAGGAGGGCGCCGGGGGTCCGGTCGAACGCTCCCGCCGGGGCCGTCCGCGGGGGCGGCGCGTCCACGAACTTCGACGCGCCCGCGACGACCGCGACCGGCACGTGAAGCCGACGGGCGGCCTCCGCGAGCGGACGGGTGCCGACCTTGTGGATCAAGGTACCGTCCCGGTAGATCGCATCGGCCCCGAGGAGCACGAGGTCCGCCTCCGCGACCGCCTCGGCGCCCTCTCGGTCTTCGATCACGCGGGCGTTGACCCCGGCGCGACGCAGGGCGGCCGCCTGGGCCGCGCCCTCGCCGCCGGGCCGGCTCCGCAGCACGCTCACCTCGGCGGGGCGACGCGCCGGCGGAAGTCCCGTGAGAAGCCGTCGTACCGTTTCGCTCTGGCTCAAGGTGACGACCCGCTGCGTCGGGGGGAACGTGCAAAGCGCTGTCCGGACCGCGCGCGAGGTCTCCCCGGCGAGACGGCGGCGCTCCCGCCCGGCCCACCGCCGCAACGCCCCGGCGCTCCGTTCGGCCGCGCGGCCCCGGCTCCGGCGAGCGAGCTCGGCCGACCATCGGCGGAAGGGACCCATCGCCGGCTGCGCCGCGGCCACGGCCGAGCCCAGGCCCGCGAGCGCCGCGCGGGAGTACGTCGCCCCCGGCCGGGCGGCGAACGCGCGCTCCAGCGCGAGGATCGCCGCGTTCGCGAGCGCGCTCGCCCCCCGCCGCCGATCCCCCGCGGTACCGCCGAGCGCGGCGGCACGTGTCTCAAAGAGCACACCGGGGCCGGATGCGCGAGGGCCCGGACGCGCGGCCATACGGACGGGATGAGCGCGCGGGAGAAAGTCGATTCGCCCCACGGCGAGGTCGGGATCCCCCCGACGCGGGCCCGCGTCAAGCCCCCCGGCCCGACTTCGGGGGCGCCGCGCCCGCTTCCGAGATGACCGGACCCTCCCGCTCGGCTCAACGCTCGACCGGGGATCGTGCGCCGTGTAACGGACGTGTATGGGGGCTCGAAGTTCTTATCCCACCGCCGGCGTGGCGTTCTCGCGGTACGACGTGACGGGTCCCCGACGCACTTCCTTGGCACCCGCGGCCCTGGGACACCGTCGGGGAAGACCCCGGGCCGCCGTCGGGATGCTTCTCGGCGCGACGGCGTTCGGGCTCACCCTCGTCCTCGTCCTCGGAGGCGGGCTCGCCGCGGGCCACACGTCGTCGGCGGTCGCCCGAACCGGGCGGGCCGGGACCGAGCTCCCCGCCGGGACCGCGGCCACGACGTCCGCCGCCGCGACGTACCCGCTCTCGCTCGACATCGGTTCGCAGCCGGCCGCGATCTGCGCCGCCACCAGTCTCGGTTGTCCGGCGGGGACCGGCCTGGCCCGGGTCGGCCTCTCGGCGAACCCGGCCGCCGGTCCGACGGCGGCCTGGCCCGCCGTGCAGATCGCCTTCGTCATCGAAACGACCTCCTACGACGGGGTCCTCGGCACGGACCGCTCCGACCAGCTCGACAAGTGCGCGGCGGTGAGCAGCACCGCCCCGGCCTGCGAGGAATCGAACGGCGTCCCGTTCTTCGTTGCGAACGCCCAGCAGATCGCGAACGCGATCCAGCTGGCCAACCCGCGGTCCGCCGTCTCCTTCGCGCTCGTCGACTACTACGACGCGGCGGGCGAGCCCTGGGACGACACCGATGGACCGGAGTACAACGTCGACATCGGCACCTTCGTCCCCGCGAACGCGTTCGGGAGCCTCGTGCGCTCGACGTTCCAGCAGACCGTCATGGGAGGGACCTGGTACTCCTGGGACCAGGACCTCGACAACAACTTCCTCGACTCCTCCTCGATCACCGCGCTCTACGGCGCCATCATCGGGAGCGACCTCAACTGGACCAACAATGCCCACCACGTGATCGTCTGGATGGGCTCGTCGGCACCGCGCGACCCGTCCTACCCGGAGGACTACTGCGTGAGCCCTTCGGAGTGGAACGTCTGGGGGCCCCCGTCGGACTGCTTCAGCCAGACGTGCGAGCCGTCGTACGCCTTCGCGAACGGCGTGAGCCCCCAGTGCGAGGGGTGGGTGCACTCCCAGGACGGCAACCCGGCGGACTCCATCGCCGCGCTCGCGCATACCGCCCCGGCGTGCGTCGGGTCGATCGGGGGAACGTGCACGATCGACACCATCGACCTGTGGACGACCACGACCGACCCGTTGTCGCCGGGGTGGCCGGCGGCGAGCTCCTTCGTGAAGATCGGGGGCGGGCCCGGCGGCCGAGAGGTCCAGGCGAACGTCGCCAACGTCATCGCCGCCGGCTGCGACCTCGCCGCCGCGACGGGCGGCTCCTGGTCCGGGCCGGGCTTCGAGAGCTGCCCGAATGGGCTGGACGGCAATCTCCAGTACGTCAACTTCGGCAGCTCGATCGACAGCCCGAACCTCAACAATCCGTCGCTGTTCGAGGCGTTCCGCACGATCAGCTTCGGGCCGGTGTTCCACACCGAGCTCGCCGCCGGGACCGACGTGCCGATGTTCGAGTTCGTCGCCTACGGTACGATCCAGGTCGCGCCGGCTCCGGAGTGGTCCGTGGTCTGCGACACCCCGACCGGCTTCCTGTCGACCTGCCAGCGCGCGCCGACGATCCTCCACCAGGGCGGCATGACCTACTTCGGGTGGAACTTCAGCACCGTGGCCGCGGACAACCAGTTCTACGTGGGCGATGCCTGGTCGGTCGAGTTCTACGTCGTCGCGACCGGGCCGCCCTACGCCCTCGTCCCCGTCGACGCCTGCACCACCACGACCTGCATCGCCGACGGAAGCGGCAGCCTCAACGGGCTGTTCACCCGGGCGACCTACCTCGCCCAGCAGAACACCACCCTCGAGGTCCAGTCGTTCCCACCCGCGCAGGTGACGGTCGAGCCGTCCACCTCGCCGCTCCCGCCCCCGAGCGTGCCGCCGGCTCCGCCCCCCGCGCCCCCCGGCATCCTCGCTCCGGTCATCGCGCCGGTGCCGATCGCGGCACCGATCCCGCTCGCCTCGACGGTCGGGATCGGGAACGTCTCGGTCCAGGCGGCGGCCGCGGGGTTCCTCGGCGCCGGGTTCATGCGCGTGACCGTGAGGAACCGGCCGATCGCGATGGCGGTCGCGGCGAAGTCCGGGCTCGCCTCCTCGCGGTTCGAGAAGGTATCGGAGACCCCGCCGACGTTCAGCCGGATGGAGTAGGGGCCGGACCCGCGCTCACGCCCCGCCACCGGCCGGTGGCGACCTCCCGCCGGCGTTCGGCGTCGGCGGAGGGTGGCGGCGCAGGTCCCGGGCGAGTTCCTCGCCCCGGGGCGTAAGGCGGTAGACCTTGAGCCGGCGGGGCTGTCCGCGGACGTGGCGGACGTCCTCGGAAAGCACCCCGGCGGCGACGAGGCGGCGCAGGACGTTCGTGAGCGCGTTCTGGCGGACCCCGAGCGCGACGGACATTCCCGGCTGGCTGAACCCGAGGGGGGCCACCTCGTCCGGCCCGAGGACGCCCTGCCGGGCGAGGTGGAGGACGATCCGCTGGGAGAGCCGAAGGGCCTCGCGGCTGACGAGGGGAGCCCCCGGTCGCGCCGCGGTGGGCGCTCCCCGTGCCTCGGGCCCGGCGTCGGCGGGCGCCGGGGAGAGGCCCTCGGCGGGTCTCGGGGTGCTGGCGACCCCGTACGGGCCCTCGGGGGGCGCGGTCGATAGAACGGAAGCGGCCCGGTCCCCGGTCTCCGCCGTGGCCGGGCCCCGCGGTGCGTCCGGGGCTCCGGACGGTGCGGGCCCCTCGACGGTCGGAGCCGCCGGAGCGACCGCCTTCGCCGAGGGCTCGTCGGTCGGCTCCTCCCGCCGCCGCCGCCGTCCCTCCCAGCGCCCGATCACGAGACCGCCGGCCACCGCGCCGGCGATCGCGCCGAGCCCGAGGCCGATCAGAAGGTCCGCATCGATCGCGGCCGGGGGCTCCGGCGGCGGAGCCCCGCCGGCGGTCACGTTGACGATGACGGCGGCCACCGCCGAGTGGCCGGCGCTGTCGGTCACGTTGATCGCGACACGGTAGCTCCCCGGGGTGACGAACGAGTACGACACGGTGGGACCGGAGCCGGAGCCGAGCGTCCCGAACGACCACAGGAACGACGGGTACGTCCCCGTTCCCCCGGTCGCGACGGCGACGAACGTCACCTCGAGCGGAGCCGTCCCGCTCCGGTTCGACGCCTGGATCGTGACGGCGAGCGGCTGCGGCGTCAGCGTGACCACGACGGACTGCTGTGCGGTCGCGGTCCCCTCGGAGACGGTCAGGACGACCGTGTACGCGCCCGGTCCGCCATAGCGATGGGACGGGGAGGCGAATCCCGCGCCCGAGCCGTTCAGGTAGTTCCCGTCACCGAAGTTCCACGCGTATCCGGTCGGCGTGCCCGGCAGCACGGTCGTCGAGAAGGAGACCTGGAACGGGTCGGAGACGGAGGGAGTGTAGGAGATCGAGACCTGGAAGCTGGGCCGGGGGACCGCGCCCGCGAGCGGCGCCGCGGCGCCGATCGCCATCCCGAGCAGGCCGACCGCGATGGCGACGGCCACCGCCGGCGATGCGGTCCGCTGGCGACGGGGCCCGAGTCGGGCCGCCCGACCGGCCGGCGGCGGCCGGGGGGGCGGCTGCCTAGCGTTCCTCTTCCAGTTCCCGGACGAGTTCCTCGCCTTCCTTCCGCAGTTGCCGGTCGCGGGTCCGCCGAAGGGACCAGCGGCCGACCAGGATTCCCACCCCCGCGGTCGCCGCGAGCAGAAGCGCGATCACCCCAAGCGTAGGGAGCCCGA
Organism: Thermoplasmata archaeon; assembly: GCA_027315455.1. Taxonomy (GTDB): domain Archaea; phylum Thermoplasmatota; class Thermoplasmata; order Lutacidiplasmatales; family UBA184; genus Lutacidiplasma. Next base: position 20,044 of record DAHUXZ010000013.1, read on the forward strand.
GGACCGATGCGGGCAGCCACGGTCCGCCCGCAGTTCGCACCACGATCTGGGGGAGGACCGAGGTGTTCACATGGCCCGCGGCATCCTCGACCTGCACCGCCGCAGTGTAGGTGCCCGGTGCGGCGTACACGTGCGTCACCGGCACGCCGGGAACCGAAGAGCCCACGGTCCCGTCCCCGAACGTCCAGCGGACGGTGTAGGGAGGAGTGCCCCCGCTGATCGTCGCCAGGAAGGAGGCCGCGAGCGGGGCGACGCCGTTGGCCGGCGTCGCGGTCGTCTCGAGGAAGAGGGAGGGCCCGGTCCGGACGCGCACCGTCGCGCTCGCGCCCGCGACGACGGTGCCGTTCGTCACGGCAAGGGTGCCCTGGATCGAGTAGTTCCCCGCGGCGGAGTACGGGTGAGCGAACGTCACGGGGTCCGTTCCGTTCCACCCCGCGGGTCCGACCGCGCAGGGAGAGCCGTCCCCGAAGCAGACGGTGAGGGCGTACGGTCCTCCGGGTCCGTGCGAGAAGGCGGTGACGGAGACCGCCCCCGGGGCATCCAGGGCCGCCGGGGTGGCCGTGAGGGTAAGGTTGGCCGGCCCGCCGCCGGCACTCGGCCCGACATCCACGACGGTCCCGCCCGTCGCGACGTTGCCGGTCGAGTCCCGGAGCGTCGCGACCGCCGTGAACGACCCGGCCGACTGGTAGACGTGCCGGACGATCGCCCCCGTGCCGCTGCCCCCGTCGCCGAACTGCCACTGGGTGGTGTAGCCCGACGTGAGGTTCGCGCCGGAGGCGTTCGCCCAGAAGGTGACCGTGAGCGGAGCCGGCCCGCTCCCGGGGTTCGCGGCCACGGCCACCGCGAGCTGTCCGCTACCGCCGTTCACGACGATGGTCGTGTTGGTCTCAACGAACCCGGTTCCCGAGTCGGAGACCTGGGTGAGGACGTCCCAGATCCCCGCGCTCTGGAAGGTGTGGGAGACGTTCTGACCGGTGACCTCGCCGGCGTCGCCGAACTGCCATTCGATTTCGTACGGAGGGCAGCCACCGGTGACGTTGCTCGAGAACTGGACGGTCAGCGGGACCGCCCCCGAGGTGGGCGTCGCGGTCACAGCGACCGCGAGGGGGCCGCTGCACACCCACGGGCGGACGGCCGCCAGGGGAAGGGGACCGGCCGGGAGGGCGGATGATCGTGAGGGGGCCATCGCGCCCGCACCGGCGGTCGTGACGGCGCTGAGGAGCAGAAGCGAGAGGAGGGCGGGGACGAGGGGCCCGCCCCGGGGGGGACGCCGCCTCGGTCGCATCGGACGAGCGAGGGCCCGCGAGTTGATAACCACGGCTGCGCGGGCCGGGGGCGCTCGACCCGGACCGGACCGGCGGGGAAAGGGTTGGGGGTGGAGGAGGGCGCGGGGGTGGGACACCGCGTCCTCCTCGGTCATCGTAGGGGGCATCGGCCCATCTGAAACGGCCGTTGCCGTCTCAGTCTCGCCCCCCGTGCCGGCGGGACCGGGCTCGCAGGCGCAGTCCACCGAAGGCCGCCACGGCGCCCAGGGCGCCGAGCAGGGCCAAGACCAGGCCTAGCGGGATCCCTGCCACGGCCGTCGGCGCACCGAAGGCCGCCAGCGGCGAGGCGGCCCCGCCACCGAAGCTCTGCGGGACCCCGTTGGCTCCGCTCGTGGGCGGGTTCGGCGAGAGGCCCGACCCGCCGGAGCCGTTGTCCGGGCTGTTGTCCGAGCTGTTGCCGGTGCTGTTGTCGTAGCTGCCGGAGCCGTTGTCCGGACTGCTGTCCGAGCTGTTGCCGGTGCTGTTGTCGTAGCTGCCGGAGCCGTTGTCCGGGCTGTTGTCCGAGCTGTTGGCGGTGCTGTTGTCGTAGCTGCCGGAGCCGTTGTCCGGACTGTTGTCCGAGCTGTTGCCGGTGCTGTTGTCGTAGCTGCCGGAACCGTTGTCCGGGCTGCCGCTCGAACCGTTGCCCGTGCCGTTGCCGTCCGAGCCTCCGTCCAACGGGTGGGCGCCGGCCATCGGGCTCACGGCTTGGGTCGGTGAGCCATGGGCGATCGCCAGGTGGGCTCCGAAGGCGAGCGCCAGTCCGACCGCGAAGAGTCCTCCGATCAGCAGGAGCCCGAGTCGAGGGGTCGGTCGGCGATGGCGGGGGCCTCGTGTCGGTGGGCCATGGTCGACGTTCAGGGTCGGCGGGGGTTGCGTCCAGGTCGCTCCCTCAGTTGGCGGGTCCGGTTCGGACATCGGATATCATAGGGGGGCGGCATCGTTCAAATACCGTCAGAAAAGATACTCCGCAAGAACGCCGCCGGCCTTCCGACCCACGGCGTATCTCCGGCGTATGGGCGCGCTCGCGAGGTCCGGCGCTCCGGGCGATCGGAGCGGACGCGGCGCTCGAAAGATTATCTCCCCAGGCGGACTGGGGTGGCCGATGGGAGGAACGGTCCCTCCCCCCAGCGGCCCGGCGAGGGTGTCCCGGCGGCGGCGACCGAACATCTCCCGTCTAGTGCTCGTCGCCGTGGCGGCCGCCGCCCTTCTGCTGCCGGGCGTGGGCCGTACCGGAGCCGAGCCCGTCGTCCCCGGAGCCAGCGCCGCCGCGCCGGCCGCGGCGACGTCGAACCCCGCTACTTCTCGGGCCGGCACCGCCATGGCCGAACCGTCGGCCGCCGGCACTCCCTCCGTGGACGGGGTGTGGACGAACCTCTCGGCCCGCTCGGCGGCCGCCCCTTCGCCCCGCTGCTGCATGGGGTCGGCCTGGGACGCAGCGACCGGCCAGTTCCTGGTCTTCGGGGGCCTGCCGACCAGTCCGGCCGCCGCGAACAACGAGACGTGGGCGTACGCGAACGGGACGTGGCGGCTCCTCGACCCGAGCCGTGCCCCTCCCGCCCGCGGCTACCCGGCGATGGCCTACGACCCCGCCCTGGGGACCGTGATCCTGTTCGGTGGGTACGATCCCGCTCTCGAAACGTATCTCAACGACACGTGGGTGTTCGCGAACGGCACCTGGAGCGAGGCGCCGCGAGGGCCGTCCCCGCCGGCCCGTATCGGGGAGTCCCTGGTCTATGACGCGTCGGGCTCCGACCTCATCCTTTTCGGAGGATACATCGCCAACACCTCGACCTACCCCGTGACCATCTCGCCGGCGAACGATACCTGGTCGTACACGGCTCATGGGTGGGCGCGGCTCGCCCTGCCGGTGGCCCCGAGCCCCCGGGCCTTCGCCCAGGCGGCGACCTGCCCGCCGCGGAACGGTCTTCTGCTGTTCGGCGGGACGGGAGGCGCCGCTCTCTTCAACGACACCTGGTCGTTCTCCGCGGGGGCGTGGTCCCCGCTCGAGACCCCCGTCGCCCCTCCCCCCACCTCGGGGGGGCTCGCCGCCTGGGACCCCGTCGGGGGCTACGTCGTCCTGACCGGAGGCACGGCGGGCAGCTCGGGGACGTTCTCGTCGGCCTCGTGGGCGTACCTCAACGGCACCTGGGAGAATGTCACTACCTCCCTCTTCCCTCCGGGTCGGGACGAAGCCGGCGGGGGATGGGACCCGGCGCTGGGCGCCCTTGTCGAGTTCGGAGGCGCGGTCAACGTCTTCGACACTCCCGAGCTCAACGACACCTGGGCCTACTTCGACCCGCTCCAGGTGCTTTCGCCTCCGGGCCCCGTGGTGGCGGACGCCGGCACTCCGGTCGCGCTCTCGGTCGCCGCGAGCGGGGGGCTGCGGCCGCTCGGAGTGAACTGGACCTTCGGCGATGGCACGAACGGCTCCGGGGTTCCCGTGCACCACACCTTCGCTGTACCGGGCGTGTATGACGTCGCGGTCGAAGTCCGGGACGCAAGCGGCGCCGCGGTCAACGCCTCCTCGACGGTCCAGGTCGCGGCGTACCCGGTCGCCGGCATCGTCGTCGCCCCGCCGACTCCCGACGCCGGCGTTCCCGCGGTGCTCACGGCCAACGTGAGCGGAGGGAGTGCCCCCTTCGCCCTGAACTGGAGCTTCCCGAGCGGTCCGTCGGGGACGGGGAGCACCGTCGTCCACACCTTTTCGTCGCCCGGGGCGGCGGTCGTCTCCCTCACCCTGCGGGACGCGGCGGGGGCGACCCTCTCGGTCAACCGGACGCTGACGGTGGCCCGAGGGCTCGTCGTCACCGTCAGTTCCCCGCAGCCCGGGTCCGAGGTCGGGCGACCCGTCGCGTTCTCCGCGGCGATCGGGGACGGCGTGCCGCCGTACGGGGTCGCGTGGTCGTTCGGCGACGGGGCGGCGTCTTCGTCGTTCTCGCCCGAGCACATCTATCTCGCGCCGGGCAACTACACGGTCACCGCCGCGGTCACCGACGCCGCGGGGGGGAGCACGACCGGGGCGCTGCGGGTAGAGATCGCTCCCCCGCTCGGGGTGGCGGAGGTCGCGACCCCGCTCAACACGGACGTGGGCGGGGTGGTGACGCTCCTCGCGCGGACGACCGGCGGGGTGGGCCCGTTCGTCGACGCCTGGGCCTACGGGGACGGGACGACCGGGGCCGGGCCCGGGGCCGTGCATGCCTTCTCCGCCCCCGGGCGCTACGGGGTCACGATCTCGGTCACCGACGCCCGGGGGGCGAGCGCGACGGCGAACGCGTTCGTCGAGGTCCAGCCGGCGCCGACCGTCGCTCTCGAGGCCGGGGCCACGTCGGCGGCGGCCGGGACGACCCTCACCTTCCGCGCGACCGTCCAGGACGGCCGGTCGCCGTTCGCGTTCACCTGGAACTTCGGGGACGGAACGGGAGCCTCCGGGCCATCGGTCGTGCACGCGTTCGCCGCTCCCGGGACCTACCGCGTGAGCGTCGCCGTGACCGACGCCGTGAACCTGAGCGCCGTGGCCTCGGCGAGCGAGACGATCGGCCCGCTGGCCGGCGCGCGCGCGACGGGACTCCCGATCTCCGCGGAGGTCGTGCCGATAATCGCATGGGGGGCCGTCGCCGCGGCGGTCTTCGCCCTCGTCGTCTACCGCCACCTCCTTCGGGAGCGCGGACCGCCTCCGCGCTCCGCCGCGAAGGACGCGGACGCCCCCCGGGGCGGCCCCGGCCGGCGGCGCCCAGTGCGCTGACGCGACCGCCCGCGGGCCCCGGGGTGCGGAACGCCAAGCCTTTGTCCCCTCCGGCATCCGGTCCACCGGACGGTCGGAGCGCGCTCAGGGATGGTTCAGATCGACCTTGCGACGTGGACGGCGCTCGGTACCTGGGCGCTGGTGATCGGCACGATCGTGCTGATGTACTGGCAGACCCGCAAGACCCAGGAGCTCAACAGCGCCAACGCCGTCATCACGCTCCGGGAGCGGTTCGACTCGTCGCGGATGCGCAAGGCGCGCAAGGACCTCGCGACCCATCTCCTCACGAACTCCGAGGAGGACATCGTGAGCGTCGAGGTCGCCACCTTCCTCGAGCTGCTGGGGGCGCTGACCCACCGGGGAGTGCTCGACGACGACCTCGTGTGGGAGGCGTTCGGGACCTGGGTCACGATCTACTACTGGGCGCTGCGCCATCCCGTCGATTTCATCGGGCGCGCCCGCGACGACCTGCGCGATCCCCTCGTCTTCCACGAGTTCGAGTGGCTCTACGAACGGGTCGCCTCGCTCGACCGGCGGCGGCTCGGGCCCGGCCATCCGTCCCTCCTCACGCCGGACGTCGAGGCCCGCCGGATGCTCCGGAGGGAATCGACCCTCGAGGTCGTGTAGGCGGTAGCCCCCTCAGAAGAGGTCGCGCAGCCCGAGGACCCGGAAGTACTCCCGGAAGAGCGGCACGCCCCGGATCGGCTGGTCGTCGTAGTGCCAGCGGCTCCCGCGCACCGAGGTGATCCGTGCGAGCGTCCAGTCGTTGTCGGGATGGGGGGTGATGCGGAAGATGTGTTCGTCGACGCGCTCGTCCAGCCCGACCTCGCCCGTCCGGGCCGAGACGAGCGTGACCCTCTCCTCGAGCAGGAACCGGATCGCGGCCTGCTGGTCCCGCGAGCCGGCCGGGTAGGCGCGGCCGAGGGCGTCGCTGTTGAGGACCAGGATCACCTGGGGGGCCTCCGGGCCGGCGGCGCTCCAGACCGTCTGGAACGCCTCGGGGAGTCCGAGGAAGTCGGCGAGGTGGTGCTCGACCGCGCCGGTCTCCCCCGGCCCCAGGAGCTGTCCTACCTCGGGCGGCGGCGTCGACCGGGCGGGCCCGAGCTCCTCGGGCGTGAGCGAGACGAACGTCCGGCGGGCACCCCCCCGGCGCGCGATCGCCTCGGCGACCTCGCCGGCCGGGGCGTCGCGTTCCCGGACCTCGAGGCAGATCACCGCCGGATCGATCGAGCGGGCCAGGGCGCCGGCGGCGAAGTTGACCGCGGAGCGGGGCCGACCGTAGACGGTCAGCGTCGTTCCCTGTCGCTGTGTCGATCCGTGCACGCCGGATACCCCGCCGTCGCCGCGGGTTCCATCCTTCCCGGGGGGCTTAATCCTTGGCGCGGGCGGACGCGACCGGGCCCCGGTCCGGCCGGGGTCGCCCTACGGGGGTGTCGCATCCGCGCACGGCGTCCCGCACCGGCGACCCTCTCCCCCGACCCGCGGTTCAGTCGCCCGGGGTGACGTAGGCAAGGTCGGCGGCCGGGGTGGGCCCGTCGTAGCTGGTATAGTTGAACGTCGAGTTCGTGTACGTCGCCGGGGGCCATCCCATCGGAACGCCGGCGGGGGACTGGGCGACGGACATCGGGTAGGTGGCCATCGACGGCGAGGTCGGGAAGATCACGGCGGCGCGCGCGGTCATGTTCAGGTCGAAGTACTCGAGGGGGATCTGGGCGTTGCAGTCCCGGACCGTGAGGCAGCCGAGGGAGAAGCGCCACTCGATGAATCCCAGGAGCGACTCGAACGACTCGGCGGAGTGGGACACGTATCCCACGGGGGTGTACGGGCTCACGACCAGAAGGGGCACGCGGAAGGAGAGCCCGAGCGAATCGACCGACGGCGGGGTCATCTGGTCCCAAAAGCCCCCGTAATCGTCCCACGTGATGAACAGAGCCGTGGACTTCCACTCGGGGGAGCGCTCGATGGAGTTGACGACCCGCGCGACGAACGACTCCCCCTTCGTCACGTTCGCCGGCGGGTGGTCCGACTGGGTAAAGGCCGGGATGATCCAGGAAGCGTTCGGCAGCGTCCCTCGCTTGGCGTCGGTGAAGAAGCTGCTGCGGTTCACGAAGTGCGACGCGAGCGCCGTCGTGTACGATTCGGCCTTCGCGGCCTGGGGGTTCCAGAAGTCATAGGCGCCCACGGTGTCGGGGCCCCCCCTCGCCTGGATCGCCCGCCCGTAGCTCGGGAGGGAGTAGTCGTAGTACTTCCAGGAGACCCCCGTCGCGTTCATCAGGAGGTCCTCGGCGGACGGGGTCTGGTTCGATTCGTTGAGGTACGTCACCGCCGTGGACGAGAGGGGCATCCCCGCCGTTTTCGGGCCGCTTGGGACCTTGTAGACCGCGATCTGCGGGGACTGGCCCGCCAAGAGATACCAGTGGTTCGGGAGCGAGTAGGAGAAGACGGAGGAGAAGAAGTGGTCCCCCAGGCCGTACTCCTGGGCGATGTCCCAGTAGATCGGGATCGTGGAGCCGTTGTAATGGCCGAACGGGGTGAGCCCCGAGCCCTCGGCGAGGTAGAAGTTGTTCATCGAGCCGTTGTTGTAGGCGGCCATCGATGACGTGTAGTCGTGCGGGAGCCCGTGCTTCGGCATCGTGAGGTTCGCCGCGGTGTAGTTGAAGGGGGTCACGCACCCGGCGGAGTCATTCGCCGGGTTGAGGGGGATGCAGAGGCCGGAGGGGATCCCGGTCGCGTTGTCGGGGCAGTAGGTACCGTTGACGAGACAGTAGGTGCCGAAGTAGTTGTCGTAGGCCCGGTTCTCCATGACCAGCACTACGATGTGCTGGATCGGGAACTGCGACGGGGAGACCGACACGCCCGTCGTGGTCGCTTCGGGGCTGGCCCGCGCCCCCCCCGCAAAGGTCGCCGAGGCGGCCAGGACGGCGACCAGCACGGAGGAGGCCGTGCCGAGCGCCCATCCGCGCCGTCGTCCCTGCACGTTCCGTCCCGATTCCCCCGGTGAGCGCGACGCCGTCCGAAACCGGCGGGGCCCCCGGAGGCCTGCAGGGTGATGGCGTTTCCTATTTGATAAACTTGGGGTCCATACGCATTCACCGTCACGCAAGGTCGTTGCTACGCGCCATTTTCGCTGCGAGAGGCGTCCATTTCGGTAAGTTTCGTGGGTCCGAATCTCGCGAGGAGTCCGGGAGCCATCCCGACGCCCCCGGCCGCCGAAACCCCGGATCCGAGTCGCCCGACCGGGGCCCCGACGGCCGCCGACATGGGCCTACCCGGGCGCCGTCAGCGCGCGAGCCTCGGGAGGCGTCGCCGTCCGAAAGCGCACCGCCGGGATCGGGTGGCGCGGCCGCTCCTTGTGGACCCGTTCGATCGGCGCGGTCGTCAACGACTCGACCCCCTTGAGCGCCGCAAGACGGGCGACGAGCGCCCGGCCGGCCTCGACGGACGGCGTCGAGGCGAGGGCGATGAGCTCCCGGTGCGACGCGACCTCGAAGATGTAGCAGATCTCGGAGAACCCTCCGATCCGCTCGGCGAGGCGGGCGACCGCCGTCGGGTCGTCGTTCGAGGGACGGATGGAGCAGAACAGGCAGCAGAGGGTGCGGCCGGCATCGGACAAGCGCTGCGCGTCGACGAGCGGGACGAACCCCGTCAGCACCCCGAGGCGCCGCAGGCGGCGGACCCGGGTACTGACGGTCGTCACGCTGGCCCGCACGCTCCGGGCCACCTGGCGGAAGGAGGCGCGCCCGTCCTGCTGCAGGGCCCGGAGGATCGCCACGTCCAACCGGTCAAGGCGGAACCGGCCGCTCCGCGTCCCGCCCCGCGACGCGGACCCCGGCCGGGGACCGTTACGGCCGATCGAGCGGCGCTCGCCGTTCACTCCGGCGTCCCCCCGGCTCCGTCCTCGTATCCCGCGATCAAGCCCCGACCCTCGCGGTACTCCCGGAACGGCCGTTCGACCTGGTCCCTCGGCTCATGAGGCTCCTCCCGTTGGTAGCCGCAAAGGCGACACGCGTAGAGCGCCACGAACTCCGAGTCCGCGATGAGCCGGTACCCGAGCTCCCCGCACTGCGGGCAGGACGCGTCCCGTCGGCGCCCCCAGGCCAGGACCTTCGCGTCCATCTTCCGGTCGAACTCCCGCGGGCTCAATGGCTCGGGTTCGTCCGGGGTCGTCATGCCCGCGACCACCCTCGAGTCGGGCCATCGCTAAAAAGCTCTTGGATGGACGATTGTCCGACCGGAGGGCGCAGGATTAAGGCGCGCGGAGCGCTCGGCGAGCCGCTCATGCCCGCGCCGGATGCCTCCCCGTTCCGGATGATCGACGCGCCGCGCGCTGCGGCGGGCAAGTCCGACGCGACCTTCGCGATCGGCCGCCTCGACCGGGGCGCGGTCGGCTGCGTGATCGCGATCGTCTCCGGGAAGGGTGGGGTGGGCAAGAGCTTCGTTACGTGCGAGATCGCCTGCGAGCTCCGCCGCGAGGGGGCGTCGGTCGGGGTGCTGGATGCGGACATCACCGGTCCGTCCGTCGCGCGCCTCTTCGGCCTGTCCGAGGTTCCTCAGCTCAACGCGGACGGTCGCACGATCCGTCCGGCCGAGAGCGCGACCGGGATACGGGTCATGTCGATGGCCCTGGTCACGGCGACCTCGAAGGTCCCGCTCATCTGGCGGGGGCCGATGGTCAACAGCGCCATCCGGGGCCTCTACAAGGATACCGCCTGGCCCCCGCTCGACTACCTGCTCGTGGACCTGCCGCCGGGAACGAGCGACGCCCCGATGACCGTCTTCCAATCGCTCGACCCCGACGGCGTGATCCTCGTCAGCGCCCCGACCGAGCTCTCGGCCGAGGTCGTCGGCAAGGCCGCCACGATGGCAAAGACGTTCGAGGCCCCGATCCTCGGGCTCGTCGAGAACATGGCCTACCTCACCTGCCCCCATGGGGCGAGGGTCGACGTCTTCGGCCCCTCCCGCGGCAACGAGTTCGCCGTGCGCATGGGCGTGCCGTACCTGGGGAGCCTGCCGATCCGCCCGGAGATCCCGGCCCTCTGCGACGCGGGCCGCATCGAGGAGGTCCGCCTTCCCGAGGCGGGGGTCCTGGCGCGCAGGGTGCGCCTCCTCGCGGACCGTCTGGCCCGCGCCCGTCATCCCCGAGGGTCGGCCGCGCCCGCCCCCCCCGGGGGACCGGCATGACGGCCCCCAACGGCTCCCCACCGGCCCCGACGGCCCGCATCCTCCGGCGCCTGGGCGATCCGTTCGAGGCCGAGGCCGCCGAGTCCGCGCCGCCGGCGACCCATCCCGCGCACGTCGCCCTGCTCAACCGCGCGTTCTTCGACTCGACGGTCGACATTGGCGGCATCGTGCGGATCGACGCGACCACGTACATCTGCACCCGGGCGGGCTGGCGCGTCCATGCCGGGCCGGCCTGAGGGGCGACCGATGGGCCGTCTGGGGATCCTCCTGTTCACCTCCCCTGTCCAGCACCGCGCCTCCGAGACGGTGTACGGGATCGCCGCCGCCGCCGCGGACGCGGGCCATGACGTGGGGGTCTTCTGCCTCGGAGACGGGGTCTACAACACCAGCCGGGCGATCGCTGCCGCCAGCGAGGAGAGCCCGGTCCGACGGCTCGCCTCCCTCGGCGGGCGCATCGGGCTCGTGAGCTGCACGACCTGCGCGCGCTTTCGCGGCCTTACGGAGCCGGACCTGATCGCGAACGCGCGGCTGGGAACGCTCGAGGACCTCACCGACCTCCTCGCCCGCGCCGACCGGTTCCTGACCTTTTCGGCCGAGGAGTGAGCGATGCGTCGGATCCTCCTCTGGGTTCGCCATCCGCCGTTCTCCACGAACCATCTCGCCGAGGCGATCCGGGTGGCGGCGATGGCCTCGGCCCTCGAGCTGGAGGTCACCTTCGCGTTCGTCGAGGACGGGGTCTGGGCGCTGGCCGCCGGTCAGTCCCCGCACCGGCTCGGGCCGCCGATCGGTTCGGTCCTGCGGGGGATCGTCACCGAGGCGAGCCCGGCGCTCGTCGACGGCGCCTCCCTGGCCGCGCGGGGCCTGACGGCCGCCCGCCTCGTCCCCGATGTCCCCGTCCGCGTGGTGGACGCCGAGGAGCTGGCCGACCGGCTGGTCGCGAGCGATTCGGTGGTGACCCAGTGACGGGCGACGGGGCGAACGGGGGACCGCGGCGCTGGGTCGCCGTGCGCATGACGCACGGTGGGGAGACGGACGCGGCCATCCTGCGCGCGCTGGGCGCTCGCGCGCGCACCGCCGACGCCTCTTTCGCCCTACTGCTCCTCGGCAGCGCGACGTACGACCTGGAACGGCCGGCGGGGCCGGTCGACGGCGACGCCGGTACGATCGAGCTCTTCGCACTCCAGGAGGACGTCGAGGGGCGCGGGATCCGGCCGCGGCGCCCGACCACCCTGATCGGATATCCCGAGCTCGTCCGTCTCCTCTTTGACTCCGAGCGGGTGATGGAGGTCGGATGAGCGAGCCGGTGGACGAGGGTCCCGTGCCCTTCGTGCCGCTTCCCCTCGCGGGACGGCCGGCGCCGGCCCCCGCGGGGGCCGACGGGGCGGGGACCTTGGTCGAGGTCATCTACGTACGCTACCGGGATCCCACCCCGCTCGAGTTCCCGGGGGAACGGGGCCGGCTCGCCGGCCCGGTCTTCCACGCCGCCGGGGTCCTCCTGCGGGAGGACGCCGACCATCTCGCCCTCGGGGAGATCGCCTTCGCGGCCGACAATCCGGAGTACGCCCAGCGGTACGGGGGCGACCTCTTTCCCTCGTACCGGCACGTCCTCACGATCCCGAAGGCGAGCATCCTCGAGCGCCGGACGTTCTCCCCCCGCGCGGAGCCGACCGCCCGACCCCCCGGAGCGCCGCGCGCCGACCGCGCGCAGGCCCCCCGGTCCACCGAGGGAGAATTGGACAAATGAAAAGTCGTAAATAGTGTGCCACGTTCTCGCACGGTGCGGGGTTTCGAAGTGAGTCCGGAAACCGACCGGCCCAATGCCCAGCTCGACGCCCGGGGACTGTTCTGTCCGATGCCGATCCTGCGGGCCAGCCAGGCGATGCAGCCGTTGCATGCCGGCGAGGTCCTGGAGGTGCTCGCCACGGACCCGGCGTCGCCGCCGGACTTCGTCGCGTTCACCAAGCAGACCGGCCATCACCTGCTCTCCTCGACCGAGGAGGGCGGCGTCTACCGATTCCTGATCCGTCACAAGTGAGGAGGTCGAAACGAAGATGAGCAGCGCACACGCGGCACCGAAGGAGTCCGAAATGCTGGAAAGCGCCCACAAGGCCGGGAAGAAGTCCCTCGTTCTGGTCGTGTCGAAGGGCGGGGCCGACATGGCCTACCCGTCGCTGATCCTGGCGACGACGGCGCGCGCCCTCGGAATGGAGGCGCACCTGTACTTCACGTTCTGGGGGATGCAGCTGCTGACCCGCGACGGGCGCCAGAAGTCGATGGAGGTCTTCCCCCCCGAGATGCGGGAGAAGCTGTCGAAGACGTTCCCTACCATCGAGCAGTTCATGGCGCAGGCCAAGCAGGCCGGCGTACACATCCACGCCTGCTCGCCGACGATGCAGATGTTCGGCCTCACGAAGGAGAACCTGGTCGCCGAGGCCGACGACATCATCGGCGCGAGCACCTTCCTCGAGCTCGCGTCGAAGCCGGACGCGATCGCGCTCTTCATCTGAGCGCGGTGCCCGGGGGGGACGGAGAATGGCGGCGCCTGCGGTCTCCCCCACCATGGCGGTGGTGCTGGCCGCGGGCACGTCCGACCGGCTCCTTCCGTTCGCCACGCTGGTGAGCGGCGCGGTGGCGATGGGCTACGAGGTCCACGTTTTCGCGAGCTACTGGGGGCTGGACGCGCTGCGGCGATCCCGCCCGGCCGCCGCCCACCCTCCGGTGACCCCCGGCCACGGGGCCGAGGGCGAGGTGCTGGAGCGCACCCTCGTGGAGCGCCACGTCCCCGGCTGGCGCCAGATCCTCGCCGCCGCCAAACGCGTCGGGCCCGTCCACGTCTACGCCTGCTCCCAGTCGATGGACGTCCTCTCCCTCAAGCGGGAGGAGCTCGACGACCTCGTCGACGAGGTCGTGGGGGTCGCCACGTTCGTCGACCGGACCCGGGGGGCGTCCGCGACGTACTTCGTATGAGCGTCGGCGCCGGACCCGCGACGGCACCCGCGACCGCCCGGCGGGTCATCGATGCCCGTGGGAGCTGGTGCCCCGGCCCGCTCATGGAGCTCATCGCCGCGATCCGCGAAGAGGACGTCGGGACCGAGATCGAGCTCCTTTCCTCGGACGAGGGCTCGCGCAAGGACGTCCCCCTCTGGCTCGAGAAGGCCGGACAACGTCTTCTCGCCATGACGAGCGAAGGCGGTTTCGACCGCTACGTGATACAGAAGGTCCGCTAACGGAGCAATTCGGAGGAGATCGAAGATGAAACGGGTGGTCGTCCTGGGAGGAGGCATCGGCGGAACGACGGTGGCGAACCGGATCCGGCGCCTGCTGGCGAACGAGGTCGCGGGCGGGCAGGTCCAGATCCAGGTCGTGGATCGCGACGGGATCCACGCCTACCAGCCGGGGTTCTTGATGGTGGTCTTCGACAAGATGCGGCCGGAGGAGACGAAGCAGGCCGAGAGCCATCTTTTGCATCGCTCGATCGAGCTGGTCAAGGCGGAGGTCGAGAAGGTCGACACGGCCGCCAAGAAGGTCCTCGTGAAGGGCGGGCGGGAGATCAGCTACGACCTGCTCGTGATCGCGTCGGGGTCGGTCCTGCACCCGGAGCTCGTCCCGGGGTTCAGCGAGGCCGCCCACACCTTCTACGACCTCGCCAACGCGGAGAAGCTCCGCGACACGCTGCGCACGTTCTCCGGGGGCCGGATCGTCGTCAACGTCGCGGGACTGCCCTACAAGTGTCCCGTCGCCCCGCTCGAGGTGTCGTTCATGCTGGACGACTTCCTGCGGAGCCGCGGGGTCCGGGACAAGTCCGAGATCCACTACACCTACCCGATCCCGAAGGTCTTCGGGATCGACACCGTGGCCCCGGTGATGCAGAAGCTGATGGTCGACCGGGGGATCTCGATCCACGTCCCGTTCAACGTGCAGACGATCGACCCGGCGAAGAAGACGATGACCTCCCTCGAGGGGGAGACGCTGCCGTTCGACCTCTTGATCGGCATCCCGCCGCACCGTGGCGCGGACTTCCTCAAGGACTCCGGGCTCGGCGACAAGGGCAACTGGGTCCCGACGGACCGCTACGCGCTGACCGCCGACGGGAAGGAGGGGATCTTCGTGCTGGGCGACGCGACCAACATCCCGATCTCGAAGGCAGGGTCGACCGCCGACTACGAGGCCGAGGTCGTGGCGCAGAACGTCGCGTCCGTCGTCCGCGGCGGCGGCGTGACGGCCCGGTACGAGGGTCGGGTCTACTGCTGGATCATGACCGGGCTCACCCAGGCGACCTACATCAAGTTCGACTACCTCCATCCCCCGCACCCGCCGACCCCCTCGTTCGCGCACTACTGGAACAAGACGATCTACAACCGCGCCTACTGGGACATGACGGCCCGGGCGATGTTCTGAGGTCGCGATGACCGTCCCAGCCTCCGCCGCTCCGGCCTCCGCCCCCCCGCCCACCCCCGACGGCCTCAAGACCCTCACCGAGCGGCTGAATCGGTGGGAGGCCGACGGCACCCTCGACCGCGTCCTGTCCCTGGTCGAGGGGCTCGTCGGCGTCGCGGACGCGACCTCCGAGCAGATGGTCGCCTCCGCGGGGGCCGGTCTCATCAACGCGCTCTCGCTGCTCGACGCGATCGCACGCGACGAGCGTACCCGCGAAGGGCTCCTCTACCTGGTCGACCGGCTCGGGGAGTGGAAGGAGACCGGGGCCCTCGAAACCCTCGTGACGCTCGCCGAGGGGGCTGTCGGCCTCTCCCAGGCGACGACCGACTCGATGGTCGCCGAGGCGGGCACCTCGTTCATCGGCGCGATGCGGTTCGTCCAGGGCCTTCCCCCCTGGCACGAGGTCGAGCCGCTTCTCGAGAGCTTCCGCGACAACGCCCCGTCGGTCCAGGCCCTCCTCGGCTCCGTCGAGATCCTCAAGGACCGGGCCGCCCTCGACCGCGAGACGGCGGCGATCCCGCCGATCACCGGGATCTTCGGCCTCGGCCGGGCGTTCCGTGACCCGGAGATCCAGCGGGGCCTCCATGTCGCGCTGGTCCTCATGAAGCGCCTCGGGCGCGCCGGCGTCGCCGGCGCCCCGCCGTCGTAGGGAAGTCGTGGCCCATCGCCGATCGACGCCCCCGGCGGCTCCGGAGGCCTGCCGGCTCCCCGGGGGGACCCTGTGGGCGCGCGAGGGACCGACGGGCGAGTTCACCCTCGGCCTCACCCGGTCGGCGAGCGAGCGCCTGGGCCGTCCCGTGCACTTCCGCGGACCGCCCGACGGGAGCCGCATCGCGGCCGGAGCGCCGGCCGTGAGCCTGGAGTCGGAGAAGTGGGTGGGCCACCTCGCCTCCCCGGCGGCCGGCACGGTGCTCGGCACGAACCCGCGGGTCCTCGCGGACCCGACGCTCATCCGTCGTGACCCCGAGGGCGCCGGCTGGCTGATCCGTCTGCGCCCCGACCGCCCCGAGGCGCTCCGCGCGGTAGCGGCGGGCGTAACGGGAGCGCCCCCGCCGGTCGGGGGGACCGCGCCGGGGCAGAGGTGAACGGCACGGCGGAAGGCGCGGGCGGACCGCCGATAACGCTGCGGGCGATCGACCTCGGCCGGGTCGCGCCCCTCACGGCGCAGGCGTTCTGCGAGAGCATCGCCGTCTCCGTCGCGCGCAACGCGTCGCCCGCGACGGTCCTCTTTGCCCGGCCCCAGCGCCCGTACGTCTCGCTCGGCTTCCACCAGTCCTACGACGAGGAGCTCGACCCGCGCTACCTCGCCCGACACCGCCTGCCCGTCGTGCGGCGGGTGACCGGCGGGGGGACGACGTACCTCGACCCGAGCCAGGCGTTCTACGAGGTCATCGGCCCGTGCGACGGGGGACCCGCCCCCGGCCCCGGATCGTTCGCCCGATGGCTCGCCGCTCCCCTCGCGGCCCTCCACTCTTTCGGGCTGCCGGCCCGCTTGCGCGCGCCGAGCGACCTCGAGGTGCGGGGCCGCAAGATCTCCGGCAACGCCGGGGGGGAACACGAGGGGGTCCCGATCGTCCAGGGGGGCCTCCTCGGGAGGGCGAACGTCGAGGCGATGGCCGGGGTGCTCCGCAGCCCCGGTCCCGGCTTTCGTGCCCTCGCGAGGGGGGAGATGCGCCGCGCGCTCACCTCGCTCGCAAAGGAGCGGGCCGACCCGCCCTCCACGGCGGAGGTCGTCCGCGAGCTGGGGATTGCGTTCGCCGCCCTCCCCGGCGTCCGGCTACGGTGGAGCCGGCCGACCGGCGAGGAGATCCGGCGGTTTCGGCGCGAGGTCGTCCCCCGCCACCGGGACCCGGCGTGGTGGCGCCTTCCCCCGGTACCGCGGCCGGCGACGCGCCGTGTGCGCGCTATCCGCGTCGCAGGAGCGCGCTGGCTCGAGGCGTGGTCGGGCGCGGACGGTGGTGGCCTTCTCTACCTTGTGTTCGACGGGGACCGACCCGAGGCCGCGTACCGACCGGCGCCGGGCCGGTCGGCCGGACGGGAGGGGGTGGTGCCGCTCGACCGGACCGACGCGGCCGTGCGCTCGGTGATCCGCGCCCGACGCCGCGGCCCGCCGGCCGGACGCGCGCGCTAGGGCGGGGGGACGGGAGCGCCGCCGGCCGCGACGATGGCGCGCGCGATCTCCTCGGCCCCGACGCCCACGAGCCGGATCCCCCCCGCCGTCCGCCACGCCTCGATCCGGGCCACGAGGTCCGTCCGCTTTACCCACGCCCCGGCCAGGGCGGCCTCCAGCGCCTCGATCGCACCGGCGAACGGCACGGTGAAGAAGTCGCCGGAGAGCTCGACCTCCTCGATGCGGCCCGCGCGCGCGAGGACCGTCGCGCGGACGAGCTTGCCTCCCTTGACGTCCGCGCGACCGAGCGTCGTCCCGTCGGCGATCTTGACCGACCGGCCGGGGACGAGGTCGGGGCGTCCGCGCAGGCGCGGATGGCTCGCGTCCTTGAGGAGGGTCCAGTCCTCCCCCGACCGCTCCGACCGCAGCGCGGCGCGCCGCGCCGACTCTGCCGGCGAGAGCGTTCCGTCGACCGTCGTCGCGCCGAGCTCGCGCGCGAACGCCTCCCTGAGCGCCGCCGCCACGACGGCCCGATCCGGTGCGCGCCCGAGCTCGCGGCGCAGGGAGGTGAGCCACTCGGCGAGCCCGCCGGCGAGCT
Organism: Thermoplasmata archaeon; assembly: GCA_027315455.1. Taxonomy (GTDB): domain Archaea; phylum Thermoplasmatota; class Thermoplasmata; order Lutacidiplasmatales; family UBA184; genus Lutacidiplasma. Next base: position 37,419 of record DAHUXZ010000013.1, read on the forward strand.
TCTCCCGGAACTTCTCGTCCGGGACGCGGAGGACGCGGGTCATGAGGGCGATGTCGAGGTCGAGGAGGAGGTCGCCGGTGAGGACCCAGGCGCCCCCGAGGGCGAGCGCCCCGTTCGCGCTGATCTTTCGCCCGCGGGCCGTGAGGTCGTTGACCCCGCCCCGCTCGGCCGGCACGCCGAGGCGCGAGAGGGCCGACCGGACCGGGGCGAGGTAGTGCGCGTAGAACCCCTCGACCCCGGCCGTGGTCCCCGGCGCCCCGTCCGGCACGACGACCATGTAGTCCTGCTCCCACGGTCCGTCCAGGATCGCTCCCCCGCCCACGACGCGCCGCACGACGGGGATCCCCGCCGCCCGGCAGTAGTCGAGGTCGATCTCCCGCTCCTCCTCCTGGTGGTAGCCCACGTTGGCGAACGGCGCCGCGGGATGGACCGACAGGATCGTCGCGGGGCTCGCCCCGCGGCCCACGGACTCCGCGACGGCGACGAAGGCGTTGACCATCGTGGGGCCGTCGACGGCCCCGAGGTCGACCCAGCGCACGGGGTCCATGGGCCTAGAACGAGATGACGGAGTCCGCCTCGAGGGCGAGGTCGGCGAGGGTCGCCGAGCCGACGAGCTTCACCCCGTCGAGCAACGCGCCCTCGGGGATGTCGCAGAGGTCGCGGCAGCTCTCGCTGCACGCGAGGAACTTCACCCCGTTCTCGAGGGCCATGTCGATGAACATCCGGAGGTTGCCGCCCTTCTTGAGGGGAAGCGAGTCGGCCCGTCCCTTGACGAGCAGCTCGGGGGCGTGCATGAGGAAGTACATCGTCGTGTCGATCTCCATCGCCGCCATGAGCGCGGCGGTGTAGAACGGCGCGTAGGTCTTGTCCGGGTCCTCCGGCCCCGTCGTCATGATCATCAGGATCTTCTTTCCCGCGTTGTCCGGCGGCCGCACCGCCGGTTCGGTCGTCGCCATGATGGCTACCCCTGGCACCGCATGCAGCGGATGTTGTCGCGCTGGAGGATCTCCCGGAACTTCGCGAGCGCCGCGGGACCGTGGAGCAGCTGGGCGACCTCCTCCGGGTGGGTCGGGCGCATCCGGACGATCCATCCCTTCCCATACGGGTCCGTGTTGAGCAGCCCCGGGTCCTGTTCGACGGCGACGTTCGCCTCGACGACCTCGCCGGAGACGGGAGCGATCACCGGGCCCGCCCACTTGCCGCTCTCGACCGTCGCGATCGGCTTGCCGCGCTCCCGTGCGGTGCCGGCCGCCTTGACGCGGACGTGCAGGATCTTCCCCGCGCGGGTCTGCGCCGGGTCGGTCAGCCCGATGCGGACCTCGCCCCCGTCGACCCGCACCCAGGTCATCTGGGAACGCTCGACGAAGTAGTAGAGCTCGTCCGGCAGCTCGCAGCCGTTCTCGATCGTCATGGGTCCCCCTAGGCGAACCCCCGCGCGCGGAAAAAGAGGTCGGGCCGGGAGAAGTTCAGCTTGAGCCGTGCCTCCCGGACGCTCCGCCCGAAGGCCAGCGCCATGAGCTGCGTGAAGTAGGCGACGGGGAGGAGGACCTCCGGGCCGTACGCCTGGCGGATCCGGTCGAGGTTGTTCTCGATGTTGATCTGGCCGAGGGGGCAGATCGTCGCGACGACGTCGGCGCCCGCGCGTTTCGCCTCGTTGAGGACCGACGCGCTGAACGCGACGGAGACGTCGAGGTCGCTGAGCGCGTGGCCGCCGCCGCAGCAGATCGTCTTCGCCGGGTAGTCGTGGATGACCTCGGCTCCGCACGCCTCGAGCAGCTCATCGAGGAAGTAGGGGTTCTCGGGGTTGTCCCGGCCGGGCTCGAGGCCGACCTTGGTGTAGCGCTTCGGGCGGCTGTAGAGGCATCCGTAGTACGGCGCGACCCGCACCCCCTTGAGCGGGGCCGTCACCGCCGCGCGGACCCCCCGGGGCCCGGCCCGCTGGCGGATGTACTCGAGGACGTGCCGGATCTCGGCCTGCCCGTCGTACGTCGGGGCACCGCCCTCGCTCAAACGGGCATTGATCCGGGCCGAGGTGGCGGGGTCCTCCATCGCGTCGTTCGCGCGGGCGAGGGAGTAGACGCATCCGTTGCATGCCGCGACGACCGTCTGCCGGCCCATGTCCCGGGCGAGGGCGAGGTTCCGGGACGGCAGGGCCACCGAGACGTCGTGGCTGAGGTTCTTGACCTCCGTCGCGCCGCAGCAGTTGTACTCCTCGATGCGGTCGAGCGGCAGTCCGAGGGTCTCGAGGACGAGCTGGCAGGAGACCTCGTAGGCCTTCCCGAGGCCGTCCATCGAGCAACCGGGGTAGTACGCCGGAGTCTCCTTCGGCGACGCCGCCGTCCCGCTCACGGCCCCCCCTTCGGCGGGAGGCGGGCCGGCAGGTCCTGCCGGCGCCGCGCGAGGTCCTCCGAGAGCATCCGCTCGAGGACGGGCCGGAGGCGTCCCCAGCCCCGCGTGCGCTTGGCGAGCGGGCCGGTGTGGAGCCGGCCGGTAAGGAGCAGCCGAAGGCCCATCCTCAGCTTCTCTCCGGTCGGCAGGGTACGCCCCTCCCCGGCCTCGAACGTCTGGAACAGCCCGGCCTCATCGAGGATGCCGCGCGCGAGGAGGTTGCGGGTGTACGCCTCGTCGAAGCGGTCCGCGGGGCTTTTCGGGGCCGTCCCCGTGAGCTCGAGGTAGGTACCGATCGAGTGGACGACCTCCTCGACCTTGACCCCCTTCGGGCAGCGCTCGACGCACTTGTTGCAGGAGACGCACCGCCAGACCGTCTGCGCGTAGCGGGCGAGCTCCTTGTCGTAGCCGAGCTGGGCGAGATAGATGAAGTAGCGCGGGTTGAACTCCTCGAGCCCGTAGTCGGTGTGCATGCAGCAGCCGGCGGTGCACGTGCCGCACTGCCAGCAGCGGTCGATCGTCGCGCCCTGGGGCTGGCCCCGGACCCAGTCGACGATGCTGAGGTCGAGGTCGGTGTGCACGCGCGAGGCGATGAACGTGTTCCAGTCACCCGAGACGTCGATCCCCTCGACCTGGAGACTCTCGCTGCGCTCGAGCCCCTCGACGAGCGACTTCTCAACGATCGGCATGGACCTCCCAACGTCGGATCCCGAGGATCATCGCGGCGAGGCCGTACGCCCCCGGGAGCAGGCTCTCGATGCCGCCCCCCTGGAAGCTCCGCTCGGTCGCCGTCGCGAGCCGGGGCGCGTAGGCGAGCGCGAGGAGGATGTCGACGCTCGCGAACGTCGGCGAGGGGAAGCCGAGCGCCGCGAGCTCCAGGCGGGCCTCGCCGAGCGCCGCCTGGGCCCCCTCGAGGCTCTCGGGGGGCGGTCGGACGAGCTCCCCGAGCAACCCCTGCCCCCGCGCCGGGTTCCACACCCACCGGGTCAGCAGGGCGATCCGGTCCGGGGCGATCGCGTGGGCGAGCTCCGCCGCGAGGTCGGCGCGCACCTCCGCGGGAACGCCACCGAACTCCTCGGCGAGGCCCGGCAGGTCCCGGGGCCCGAACGGTCCCCTCTCGATGCGGCGGGCGGCGGACCGGAAGCGTTCGGCCGGAACGCTGGCGAGGATCGCGGCACGGTGGGCGCTGCCCACCCGGAAGGTAGAGAGAACGTCGGCGACCCGCCGGTCGGGCTCCTCGGGCGGAGCCTCGACGAGGCGGTGGGCGAGGGCGAACTTCCGCTCGAGGAGCGCCTCGAGCCGGTTGATCGGCGCCGCGCCGAGCGGGGCGACGCAGGTGGCGAAGGCACGCCGGATCGGCGCAAGGTCCCGGTGGACCGCGGGCGGGGGGCGCGTCTCAACCCCGAGCATGCTTGTAGGCGCGGAGCGCCGCGCCCATCCCTTCCGTGACCGCGTCGGGGATCGCCTTCGGTCCCGTCGCCGCCCCGGCGAGGAAGATCCCCGGGTGGCCCGATTCGACCGGGTTGAGGTCGGAGAGCTTGGGGGTGAGGAACCCCTCCGGGCCCACGGGGAGGCCGAAGAGCTGGGCCGCCTCCTTCGTGCCGGTTCCGGGCTCCATGCCGCTCGCGAGGACGATCATGTCGAACGGCACCTCGGTCGGACGGCTCAGGATCGTGTCCTCCCCGGTCGCGAGGAGCCGCTTCCCGCCCTCCGCCTGGGTGATCTGCCCGATCCGGCCGCGGATGAACTTGACCCCGTACTCGTTCATCGACTTCCAGTAGAGGTCCTCCCAGAGGCCGTAGGTTCGGATGTCCATGTAGTAGACGTAGGTGTCGATCTCGGGATGCTTCTGGCGGACCTCGACGGCCTGCTTGATCGAGACCGCGCAGCCCATCCGGCAGCACCAGGGATTGCCGACCTGCACGTCGCGCGATCCGACGCACAAAAGCCAGGCGATCCGCTTCGGCAGCGCCCCGTCGGAGGGGCGCGTGAGGCGGTCGTCGTGGATCATCCCCTCGAACTCCTTGAAATCGATGACGTCCGGATACCGTCCGTAGCCGTACTCGTACTTGCGCCGGGAATCGAAGTGGTCGAACCCCGTCGCGAGGACGACGCTCGAGACCTCCCGCCAACCGCTCGTCTCCGGACCCTTGAGCTCGACCCGGAATCCCGAGGAGAGCGGTTCGACCCGGGACACCGTCGTGCGCAGGTGGCGCTCGATGAGGGGCGCGCCTTCGACCCGGCTCACGAGGGGATTGAGGACCTCTTCGGCCGGCAGGAGGTCCGGGGCGAGCAGCGAGTAATGCCAGCGTCGGGGGTTCCCACCCCAGTACTCCTCCTTCTCGACGAGCAGGACCGGAGCGCCGAGCGATGCGAGCTCCGCGGCCGCGCTCAAGCCGGCTGGGCCCCCGCCCAGCACGAGGACGGGGTTCACTTGAGCGCCCGCCCCACGGCCGCCACGAGGGCGCCCGATGCCGCCGATGCGGGTTCCTCGGGGAGGACCTGACCCTTGTTGACGGCGAAGTACTTCTCGATCTCGTCGCGGGGAGGGTACAGGGTCTCGGGCGTGGCGCCCCGCTTGAGCGCCGCCAGGTACTCGACGAACTCCGCCTTCGCCGCCCGCCCGTCGATGCCCATCTTCTCGAGGAGACGGTCGACGGGAGCGGCGTGCCAGTGGACCTGGACGATCTTGTACGGATGCGCCCCCATCGCGAGGGCGGCGAACTGCACGTCGGCCAGGACGGGCAGCGCCAGCGCCTCCCCGTGGGCGCGGGCGATCCACTGGCTCTTGTCGAGGGTGGTGACGCATCCCGTGTCGCTCGTGATCGCCACGTCGGAGTGGGCCTCCTCGATCATCGGGCGGATCTTGCGCAGGTTGGCGAACGACCGGCTGAACTCCCGCTCGGAAAGGATATGGCGGAAGCCGAAGCCGCAGCAATCGTACCACGTCGAGTAGTCGGCGACGCGGGCCCCGAGCGCGAGGAGGATCCCCGTGGGCACCGCGGGACGCTGGCCCCCGAGGATCTCGGGGTCGTAGACCGCGTCCTCGGGGATCATCTTGTAGTAGTGACAGGGCTCGTGGACCGTCGCGACCACGCCGGAGACGTCGTGCGTGCGCCGGGCGAGGATCTCCGGGCGCATCGCGTGGACCCATTCGGAGTAATGGACGATCTCCTCGGGGAGGACGAGGTCCCGTCCCATCTTCCGCAGGATCTCGCGGACCTTGTGGCGGACCTCGGCGTTCTCCACGAGGAGCTTGCGCATCTCCTTGTAGTCGCCGTAGCTCGTTCCGCAGTGGATGAGGGGGAAGTGGTCGGTCTCGTACGCCCGGTGGAAGTTGCGGGCCGCGACGGCGGCGAGGGCGACGGGGTTCGACGTGGCGGTACCGTGGTAGTTCCACGCGGTGCAGGAGGTCTGGTGCGGCTCGTTGAGGTAGCTCTTGCCGAGGGCGTTCATCATCCAGAGGAGCGCCGACGGGTAGCCGGGGATGTTGCCGCACTGGCCGCAGGACTTGTGGTGCCAGAGGCGGGAGGTCGGGATCCGCTTCGTCCAGCCGAAGAGCGTCTCGACGTTCACCGGCGCGTTCTCGGGGCGGATGCGGTGGATGATGAGCTCCCCCTTCTCCTCGAGGCGCTCCATCTCCTCACGGACGTCGACGACCTTCTTTCCCGTGCCCCGGCGTCGGGCGTCCCGCTCGGCGACGATCTCTCGTATCTGGTGAGCGCTGAGCATCCTTCCTCCCTACCCCGAAAACGTCGCGACCGGGCCGTGCATCGCAGCGAGCTGCGAATGGTAGCGGGTCCGGGCCTCCTCGAACTCCTCGCGTCGTTCCTCGATGATGTCGATGAGCATCTCAGTGAGGTCCGGGTCGAGCCCCCGCAGCATGTCGAGGACCCCCGCCTCCTCGTAGATGCGGAACAGTTCGAGCGACGTCTGGACCGAGACCTCCCAGGAGGAGGTGGTGGTTTGGAGGACGTCGATCGGGATCGCCTGACGCAGGAGGTGGGGGTCCGCGTCCCACGACTTCTCGCCGGCCGCCGCGAACGGTCCCCAGTCGCGGAAGAAGTCGGGCTGGATCATGTCGGAGGCGACCTGCGTGCCGACGGTCATGAGGAGAGTGAGCGAGCGGTTGAACGGCGCCAGGACCCGGCGGGTCGACTCGAGCCCGTGCCGGACCGAGAGCTCCCGCATCACGCTGATGATCCCGGCGATGTCGTTGCCGAAGCGGCAGCGCATGTTGCAGGTGTAGCACTGGCAGCACGCCCAGATCTTCTCCTGCATCGCGTCCCAGAGCGTGGTCGCGTCTCCGACCGCCGCGATCTGGAGCATCTCCCGTGGGGAGAAGTCGTAGAAGCGCGCCGCGGGGCAGCCCGTCGTGCACTCCCCGCAGTTGAGGCACCCGAGGACGTACTCGCGGTACCGGCCATCGGCCCGGAACTCGCCGAAGATCGTTTCCGCCGTCCGCCGCTCCTCGGCGGTGAGCGGGCGCCGGCCGGTGAGCTCGAGTGCCGGCGGATGCGCCGCCTCCGTATCGGTGAGGGTCGGGGTACGGTGGGGCAGATGGGCCACCACGCTCATACGAAGTGCCTTGGACAAACGTCCAGAATCGAGGGGCCGTGATAAGCCTTTGCATGGGCACGACCGCTGCGGGGCCGGAACGCGGCGCAACCGTCTTTAGCGCGCCCCGGGCGGAGGGCGCGGAGCCGTCGTGACCGCGCGCCCGCCCCCGTCCGAACGACCGACCGTCCCGGCGCGTACCCGCGAGCTCGCCGCCGACCCCCTCGCGCTCGACGGGGCTCCCTCCCGCGAGGTGCTCGCGTTCCTGACCGAGGCGGCGCGGGCGATCGAGTCGCTCGGCGAGCCGACGCTCGTCCGTTTCCGGGGGGACGACGGGTTCCGGGTCATTGGGGACACCCACGGCGACTACGCGAGCGCGCACGCGGCGATGGATCGGCCGGAGGGCCCGTCGGACCGACCGTTCGTCGCCGTCGGCGACTACATCGACCGGGCGACCCGCAGCGAACCGCGCCCGGCCGCGCTGCCCCTCGGGTCCCTCTGGAACCTCCTGTTCCTCGTGGCCCGGAAGCTGGTCGAGCCGGACCGCGTCATCCTCCTCCAGGGGAACCACGAGTCGGCACGACGGCTTCCGGTCCCCGGCCCGACCTACCTGCGCGAGCTTCGGGAGCGTTTCCCCCGTCCCGAGGCCCTCGCGCTGTGGCGGGCCTCCTTCGAGGTCGTCGAGCGCCTTCCGCTCGCGGCCCTCTCCTCGAACGGGGTCTTCCTCGCCCACGGGGGGATCCCACCCCCCGGCGCGCCCCCCGCGGACCGGTGGCGGCGGGACGACCTCGACCTCCTCGAGGGTCTCGTCTGGGGAGACCCCGCGAACGCCTACGAGGACCGGGGCATCGGCTTCGCCTTCCACGAGCCGGAGCTCGTCCGGTTCCTCCATCCGCTCCCGGCCTCGGTCCTCGTCCGCGGGCATGACCCGAAGCATTCCGGCACGTCGCTCTACCACGGCGCCTGCCTCACGCTCCAGACCTCGGACCTGTTCCGTCGGTTCGGGCACGGGGGGATCCTGCGGGCGGAGGTCCCCGCGGCCCCGCGCATCCGCGGCGCGGAGGAGATCGCGGTCGAGGAGCTGGTGGACGGGGCGTGGCGTCCGTACGCAATCCGCGTGATCGGCGCCCCCGGCCCGCGGGCCGGAGCCGGCGGCGAGTGAAGCCCGAGCGCCCCGTCAGAGGATCGGGGTGTAGGTCCGCCGGTGGATCTCCCAGGCGCCGGTCGACGGGACGAAGCGGGAGTTGACGAAGCAGCGCCAGTTCGTGTCGTCGACGTGCGGGAAGTCGGCCCGGTAGTAGTAGCCCGGCCAGCGCGTCTCCTTGCGGAACAGGGTGTGACGGACGACGGTCTCCGCCGTCCAGAGGCGGTGCTCGAGCTCCCACGCGCGCTGCAGCTGGTGCAAATCCGGCGCGGCGATCAGTGCGAGATCGGCACGAAGGGCGGCGAGGTTCTCGAGGGCGCGAACCAGGAGGTACTCGTTCGTCGTGTAGTCCGCGCCGACACCCCCCGCGTACTCGTCCATCGTCTTCTCGAGGCGATAGAGCCCGTCGACGGGCAGGAGGTAGGAGGGGTTCACCGTGCCGGCGGTCACCTGGCCACGGCCCGCCGCGTACGTCTCGAGGGGGCGGTAGAGGAGACCTCGCAGCCCGTCGACGCGCGCGTCGTCCGCCTGCGGCGGCGCGTCGGCGTGGTCACGGACGAACGCGACGGCCGCCTTCCCGGCGAGCCGACCCTCGGTGAAGGAGCCCGAGGAGAACTTGTGGGCCGAGCCGCCGACGGTGTCTCCCGCCCCAAAGAGGCCCTGGACGGTGGTCATGCGGTTGTAGCCCCACTGGTATTCGGGCGGAGCGACATCGGCCGGCCCGCTCGTCCACGCCCCGGCGCAGACCGCATGCGAGCCCATCACGTACGGCTCGGAGAGGATGAGCTCCGAGGGGACCTTCGACGGGTCCGTCCCCTGCGCCGCCCAGGTGACGACCTGCCCGACGGTCATGTTGAGGAAGTCCTCCCAGCCGATCTCCTCCTTCTCCGGCGTGTCGAGGACCCGCTCGGTGTGGAGAAGGATCGGTCCCTTCCCCTCGCGGATCTCCTGGAGCATCAGGTGGTTGCGCAGGCAGGTCGGCATCGGCTTCGCGTCCGCGTACGGCCCCACCCGTTGCCGCAGCTCGGGGAGGCGGGACTTCTCGAACTCCTCGCCCGCGGCGTTCGTCGCGACGGCCTTGAGCAGCAGGAACCACGCGCCGACCGGGCCGTAGCCGTCCTTGAACCGCGTGACGACGAGGCGGTTCTCCATCTGCGTCATCTCCGCGCCCATGCCGATGAGGAGCGCGTAGGCCGACCCGGTCGCCCACGGCGGATACCAGGTCCGGCCCGCTCCCTCGCCCGCGGAACGGGGGCGGTAGATGTGGGAGGCGCCGGCGGCGGCGACGATGACGGCCTTCGCACGGAAGACGTAGTACGACCCGTCGCGGACGTTGATGCCGACGGCCCCGGCGACCCGGTTCGGGTCGCGGGCGTCGGGGAGGAGGTGGGTCACCATCACCCGCTCGACGACCTCCGTCGACGCCTTGCGCGCCGCCTCGGCGATGATCGGCTTGTACGACTCGCCGTGGATCATCACCTGCCAGCGCCCCTCGCGGACATACTTGCCGGTCTGGGCGTCTTTGAAGAACGGGAGTCCCCACTCCTCGAAGAGATGGACCGTCGAGTCGACGTGCCGCGCCACGTCGTAGACGAGGTCCTCGCGCGAGAGCCCCATGAGGTCGTTGCGGACGTACCGAACGAAATCCTCGGGAGTGTTCTCGTTCCAGCGCATCCCCATGTAGCAGTTGATCGCGCTCAGCCCCTGGGCCACGGCGCCGCTGCGCTCGATCGCCGCCTTGTCGACCAGGACGATCTTGAGGTCGCGTCCCCAATAGCGCGCCTCGTACGCCGCCCCGCAGCCGCCAAACCCGCCGCCGATGATCAGGATGTCCGAGTCGACGACGTGGACCGTGCTCGAGTGCCCCGACTCCATGTTCCCTTCCCTCCTAGGCTCCGGGCGCCGCGGGTCGCTTCAAGGTCGGGAGCGCCTCCACCGCGAGATAGTCCGGTTCGAAGGAAAGCAGCTCCTCCCGGATCGCCCCGGCGGGCGGGACGGGAGCCTCCTGGGGAGCCGGGATCGACCCCCAGGGCGTCGTGCGCAGGGGGAAGGTGAACTCCTTGACCAGACCCGAGCGGGATTCGATCCGCCACTGGATCTTCTCATCGGTGCGCGTCGGAACCACGCGGTGGTGCAGCGGGGCGAAGTCCGAGTAGCCCCGGACGTCGATCGCCCCCTCGGGGCACGCCTTGACGCAGGAGAAGCATTCCCAGCAGAACGACGGCTCGATGTTGTACGCCTTGCCCTGCGTCGGGTCGATGTGCATGATGTCGCTCGGACAGATCGTCACGCACTCCATGCACCCCTGACACTTGCTGGGGACCACGTAGGTAGGCATCCGACACCCTCGAGGCGGAGGGCGAAGGGTCGTCCCCTCCGCGGCCGCCCCGGCTCGGGTGCCAAGGCCGGCGAGGAAAAAAACGTTTCGACAATTGTCCAGTTCGTCGGCGGAAGGACCCGCCTTCCCCCGCGTCGGGTCCGCGGCGCGCCTATCCGAACCGATAGCTGACGCCCTTGCCGCCCCGGGGGAACTCCCAGGCGAGGGCGCCCTTCCCGAGCGCATGGCAGGCGATGCGGCAGGCCCCCAGCTCGAGGCAGTTCTCGAAGCGGATGTGGATCCGCTGGTCCGCCTCCTCCCAGGCGTAGACCTGGGCCGGACAGACCCGGATGCACGGCTTGAGCTCGCAGGTGAGGCAGGTCCGCGGCTCGGGGATGCGCAGGTGCGCTTCCGTGTCGGTGTGGAACGAGGTCGAGCCCAGCCGGTCGGAAAGGCTGATCGGCTTGCCAGCGGCCACGCGTCCCTCAGGCCAGCGCGACCGCCGCCGATTCCGCCCGCAGGCGGGTCGCGGCGTCGAGCTCGGTCATCTTGTGGGCGCACTTGGCGTGCTGGGCGAACTGGTCGAGCGCCTCGGCCGCGGTCGGGGCGCGCGTGGCCCACTCGCAGTTCCATCCGAGCCCGCGGCACGCGAGGGAGACGGGCGGCATGTAGGGCACGAAGGGCTCCCGGGCTATGCCCTTTTCGGGGACGCCGCGCCGGACGGGTCCGCCGGCCGGGGACCATCTCTCGTCTTCAAGCCAAGCGGTGTTTACCCCCCGCGGGCATGGCGGACAAGTTCGACGTCGTGGTGGTCGGCGCCGGCCTCGCCGGCTCGGCGGCCGCCTTCGTGGCGGCGAGCGCCGGTCTTCAGGTGATCCTCGCCGAGCGGGGCAGCCGACCCGGGTCGAAGACCGTCTCGGGGGGCCTCCTCTACACCCACGCCCTCTCCCGGCTCTGGCCGAAGTTCTGGGAGGAGGATCCGTGCCCGGTCGAGCGGGCGATCGACCGGAACGTCCTCACCCTCCTCACGCCGGACCAGGCGCTGAGCATCGACCACTTCGATGCGCGGTTCGGCCGGCCCCCGTACAACTCCTTCAGCGTCCTCCGGAGCCGTCTCGACCCCTGGGTCGCCGGCAAGGCCGAGGCGGCCGGGGCTACGCCGGTCTACGGGGTCAAGGTCGACGGGCTCGTCCGGGAGGGGTCGCGGGTCGTCGGCATCCAGGCGGGTGGCGAGGAGCTCCGCGCGGACGTGGTGATCCTCGCCGACGGGGCGAACGCGCTGACGGCCCGTCGAAGCGGGCTCGAGCCCGAGGGCGACCCCCGCACCACCGGCGTCGGGGTCAAGCAGGTCATCGAGCTGCCGCCCGGCGAGGTCGAGAAGCGGTTCCAGCTCACGGGCCGGTCCGGAACGCAGTACACGACCATCGGGTTCCCTCCCAAGGTCGAGGGCGGGGGGTTCCTCTACACCAATCGCGACACCCTTTCCCTCGGCATGATCGTCAACCTGCGCTCGCTGGTCGAGCGGAGGGTGTCGATGGACGACGTCCTCGAGGAGTACAAGCAGCACCCGTTCGTCGCGCGCCTTCTCGAAGGCGGGACGCTCGTCGAGTACTCCGGATGCTACGTCGGGGAGGGGGGGTTCGACGCGCTGCCCCCGCTCTACGGCGACGGCTACCTCCTCGCGGGGTCGGCGGCGGGGTTCTTCCTCAACACCGGCTTTACGCTCCGCGGCATGGACTTCGCGATCGAGAGCGGGCGACTCGCCGGCGAGGCGGCCGTCGCGGCGCTCCGGGCGAAGGACGCTTCGGCCGCCGGGCTTCGCGGCTACGCCGCCGCGCTGGACGCGAGCTTTGTCCTCCGCGAGCTGCGCGAGTACCGCCGGTACCCCTCGTTCTTCGAGAACCCGCGGCTCTACGAGCAGTACCCGCGCCTCGCCGTCGGGCTCCTCGACCGCCTCTACTCCGTCGACGGCCGGGGGCGACCGCCCCTGCGGAGCGTCCTCAAGGAGACCGTTCGGGGCGGTCCGTCGCCGCTCGACCTCGTGCGGGATCTCTGGACCGCGGCGCGCAGCCTCTGAGGCGACCCGCTCGCCTTACGCCCCCGACAATGCCCGGACGAGGGCCGGCACCACCGTGTAGAGGTCCCCGGTGACCGTGAAGTCGGACTGGGCGAAGATCGGGGCGTTCGGGTCCTTGTTGATCGCGACCACGACCGTCGACTCGCGCATACCGACCAGGTGCTGCACCGCCCCGGAGATCCCGACGGCCACGTAGAGGCGCGGCTTGACGCGGTGGCCCGTGAGGCCGATCCAGTGGTCGTCGCTCAGCCAGCCGGCCTCGGCGGCGATCGGGCGGGTGCAGCCGACAACCGCGCCCATGGCGCGAGCGAGCTCCTCGATGAGGGAGAGGTCCTCCTTCTTGCGGAGACCCCGGCCCACGGAGACGATCCGCTCGGCCGCTTCGATGCGGAGGCCCCCGGCCGGTTTGACCGTGCGCTCGACGAGCGCGATCCGTCCCGCCCCCTCGGGAGGCGGAACGTCGATGATCTCGGGAGGCGTCGTGGGGGGGACGGCGGGGACCGGCGCGCCGAGCATCACCGCCACGATCGGGCGAGGGCCGAGGAGAACCTCCTCGCCGAGGGCGTTGCCGCTCAGGACCTCGCGCCGGATCCGTACGCCCTCGGGCTCCAGGGCGAAGCTGGCGACCCCCGTGGAGACCGCCGAGTCGGTCGCCCCCGCGAGCCGGGCCGCCGTCTCCCGCCCCCGCTTCGTCGACGCCACGAGGGTGAGCCGGGGGTTCGCGGCTTCCTGCGCCCGACGAAGGGCAACGGCCACGAGCTCCGGGTCGTGGCGCGCGTTCTCGGGAAGCAGAAGGCGATAGACCCGGTCGGCGCCCCCGACCGCCGAGCCGGCCGGCCCGCCCCCGTCGGCGAGCACGGCGAGCTCGACGCGCCCGGGCCCCGGGCCGACGGCCGCGCGGGCGGCCGCGAGAAGACCCGGGATCGCCTCGGCCTCTTCGGAGAAGACCAGGACCGTCTCCCCGCTCACGGGAGGACCCCCTCGCGCCGCAGCGCGTCCACGAGCCCGCGGGCCGTCGTCGCCGGGTCCGCGCCCGAGACCGCCTGGCGCTTCCGGTTCACCTCGGGAACAAAGACCCGGTCCCGACGGGCCAGCGGGGCCCAGTCGGAGGGCTGGACGCCGAGCTCTGAGGGCCCGAAGGAGCGGATCTCCTTCTTCGACGCCTTGAGCGTCGACATGAACGTCGGAACCCGCGGCTGGTTGATCTCCTGGCCGACGGTGATGATCGCCGGGAACGCGGCCCGGACCTTCTCGAGCTCGTGTTCGTACTCGCGCTCGACCAGCACAGCGCCGTCCTCGACGCTGACGCGCCGGGCGTAGGAGAGCGACGGGGCTCCGATCTCGGCGGCGACGCGGGGGCCGATGGTGCCGGTGAAGTGGTCAGTGCTCCCCTCGCCGAAGAACCAGAGGTCGAATCCGGGGTGCGTCCGGGCGTAGGCGGCGAGCGCCCGTGCGACCCCGCGACCGTCCAGGTCCGGCCGCGCGGGGTCGGTGATCAGGACGGCCTCGTCGGCCCCGAGCGCGAGGGCGTCCCGGAGCGCCTCCTTCGACGTCGGAGGGCCGACCGTCAGCGCCGTCACCGTGCCGCCCAGCTTTTCCCGGATGCGGACGGCCTCCTCGACGGCGTTACGGTCGAAGTCGCTCGTCTTGCGGGGCGCGCGGTCCATCGCGACGGTCCCGGTGGATCGGTCGGCCCGCGCGAGGACGACGTCGACCCCGTGCTTGACGGCCACCCAGAGGCGGATCGGTCCGGACATCGGGCCGGGCGTATCCTTGGCGATGATAAAGGGTCGGTGAACAGCGCCGAACGGCTCCCGCGCCGCCGGGCCCCGGCACACGGGACCCGGGGGGCGGCGGCCGCGCACCGGCTTTAGCTCCGTCTACGGCCGGACGTGCGCCGGTGGGGCCGAACGCCCGTCAGCGTGGCATGGGGTGTTTCGATGGGCGCGCGCCGGCGCGGGAGCGAGTAGGGGCCCCGGGTCGACCCGAGGGCCGGTCGTTCCACGTTGGGCCGACTACGGCTTCGATCCCACGGCTCTCTTCACGAGCTCCGCGACGCGTGCCTCGACCGCGGGCGACATCCGGTTCAGCGCGAAGGCGACCGGCCAGAGGTCGCTCTCGTCCAGCCGGGCCTTGTCGCTGAAGCCGATCGTGGCGTACCTGGCCTTGAACTTGTACGCCCCCTGGAAGTGGCAGACGATATTCCCGTTCGCATCCGCATACGCCGGCATCCCGTACCAGGTCCTCGGCAAAAGACCGGGCGCGGTGGCCCGGACGATCGCGTGGACCCGTTCGCCTATCGCCCGATCCGGTTCCGGCATCTCAGCGAGCTTGGCGAGCACGGCGCTTTCGCCTTCGACCGGGTCGGCCTGCGCTCCGCGTCGACCTGCGGCCCGGAGTTCCTTGACCCGTTCCTTCATCGCGGCCCGCTCTTCCTCGGAGAAACCGGACGCGCGTCCCCCCTCGTCCGATCGTCGAGATGGCCCCCGCCCGCCCGTGTGTCCCACCGCCCGCCTCGGCATGGCTGGGCGAAACACGCGCTGCGCGGTTATGCCCTTCGGTTCGATGCATCAGCTCCGCTTTCGGCCTCCGCGCCCTACCCTCGCCGCCGGGGGGTGAGACGCCTCCGCGCCCGGCCCCGGCCCCTCTCCCGGTGCCGGCCGCCCAGCTCGCGTCGAAGTTCGGACCGTAGTTAGAGACTACGGGATTCTCGACAGAGAACGGGGTTCAGCGGGCGAAGTTGAGTAGAGGGTCGGTAAAGTCGTTCGAGCGCTCGCGAGTGCTTGCCCAGTGCTGGCGAGTGCTGGGTCGAGTGCTCGGTTC
>DAHUXZ010000014.1 GCA_027315455.1 Thermoplasmata archaeon
CGACGGACAAGCCAGGGCCGAGCGCCCCTCCCCGAACCCCACCCTCAGGTGTACAAACGAGAAGGGAGCACGTCAGGTAGTGACCGCTCCGCATCCGTCCATCTCGCAGCCAACCCTGATTGTCAGGGGTCCCGCGCGCGTCGGGGGACGGGGCAGATTCTTCCGAGAGGGCATGGGAACCTCGGGAAGCGCATAGCCTCGTGAACTTGAACACGACTCCAGGTAGAACGCAGAGTACAGGAACCGCGGACCGAAGGCGACCGGCCCCTCCTAATGGGAGTGGTTCGGGTCGCCAGGAATATTGAGTCGATCACGTGGACTCCGAAGTTCGTGAATCTGGACGGGAAGGCGGCGGAGGAGGGGCGGAGCGCGTTGACACCGGCGCGCTCCGGAGTCATTACCGCACTACGGGTCGGGAATCATCTCTCGAACTCTCTCCCTGTACGCCTTCCAAGATGCCTGCACCGATCCCGAATCCTTGAGCATCAGCCGCGACCTGCTGTCTTTGTAGAGCTTGGGACTCCCAACCTTATCTAGAACTTTGGCGAGCTTAGAAATGAGCTCGGGAGTCCTGAGGCTCTCGAATAGGCTTCGGACCTCAAGGGGCTTGACCGGCTCCTTCGACAGTGCGAACAGGTCCGCTAGATCTTGGTCCCGGCCGGCTTGTAGCTTCAAAGCCCACAGCGCCTCTGGCCGAGCGACATGGACCTGGTTGCGGACTGTGCCTGAAAGTAAGTCAAGTCGCGTGCGCCGGGAACGCCTAGCGATCCACGACTCGGGGATGTCGACTCGCGCTTCGCGGTCCCTAACGAATCCGGAAAGTAGATCGATCGTGACCTCGCCCCGGGCCAGTCGTCTTGCCGCATCAAACGTCCGCTCGGACTTTGCTCTCGCTCCCTTCGCCGCGGCGAATCCCCTTTTGTGGAGCCAAGTTTCGATCTGGGCGTTCGACTATATTGGGAGTACGAAGTCTATGTCGCTTGAGTATCTGGCCACGCCACAGGCGGCGAGGGCGTAGCCACCAATCAGGGTGGTCCGAAGCTCCCACGGCCATTCCTCCAGCAGGGCTATCAGTGCCCGTTCGCGGTTCGCAGGGTCAATCAAGCAAGAGCTCCTCCGCGCCCGCGTAAATCCCAGGATGCCCCCGGATCAACTCCACGACTCGTCCGCGGGAAATGACCGGCTCTCCGTTGAGTTCGACGGGATGAAGACGGGCCTCTTCCTTCAACTCAACTCGAGGTCCAACCCGCTTCCGAGAGCGAAGGGAGATCCCTCGAGATGAGAGATGGGCCTCCCACGAAGGAATGCTGCCAGTGGGGACCACCACGCTGAACACGGTCGAGTAAACGCTGGGTGCTACCCGGTATCGGCCTCCGGTCCAGGCTTCGACCGCGGAGGGTCCGTCCCAGGCCTTGGGACCCGGGCCATTGAGGATTGCGCTTCGCACACGGGCCCACTCAACGTGCCGAAGGTCCGGCCTTTCAGATGGGCGAAGGAAGCGATAGCGGCCCCGCCGCTTGCGCGCTACGACTCCTCGGATCAAGAGTTCGCTAAGGACCTTCGCTGCCCGGGGATTCCCGGTGCGCCGGCCAAACTCAGCGGCGGCAAACTCACGTTCCCCGAAGATGTGCGCGCCGACGTCAGCATACGTGAGCGCCATGTTCCTATAATAGCGGAATATGTATTTAATTATATCTAATTCACCGGTCGAGGAAGACGCACCGGCCGCCGACCGCGTCTGTCGCCCGCCGTGGTGCAACGGATCGTCCGCACCACCACCTCCGATAAGCCTCGAGGTGAGACCCACTGGTCGACCCGAACGCTCGCCCGACACCTCGATGTGAGCCACATCACGGTCCAGCGGATCTGGACCGAGCACGGACTCCAACCCCTTCGGACCCGGTCGTTCACGCCGAGCAAGGACCCGCGGTTCGTGGAGAGACTCATCGACGTGAGGGGGCTCTACATGAACCCGCCCGAAAGGGCGGTCCTCTTCAGTGTGGACGAGAAGCCCCAGGTGCAGGCGCTCGAGCGGACCCAAGCAGTCCTCCCGATGGCGGAGCAGTGGCCGGAGGGCCGACCCCACGACCATCGACGCCACGGGACGGTCGACCTGTACACGGCGTTGAGTATCCTCGATGGCAAGATCACCCACGCGTTCTACCCCCGCCACCGTCACCAGGAGTTCCTTGCGTTCCTGCGGATCTTGGACTGCCCGGTCCCCGGCGGACTATCGGTCGAGGTGGTGCTCGACAACCTGAGCGCTCACAAGACCAAGGAGGTCGAGCGGTGGCTGCGACGGCACCGAAGCTTCCACGTCCACCTCGTACCGACCGGGTCGTCGTGGGTGAACATCGTCGAAGGCTGGTTCGCCCAGCTGGAGGAGAAGGCAATCTACCGAGGGAGCTTCCCGAGCGTCCCGGCGCTTAAGGTGGCGATCAAGGGGTTTGTCACCGCGAGCGATGGCCACGCCGAGCCCTGGGTCTGGACGAAGGACGTGAACGCCATCCTCAGGAAAGTCGCGCGAATCCGCCAGCGGATGGGCCTCCCACCGTCAATATCGCATCCGTCAGTTACGGCGCGCTAGATCGCCTTGCCGGGACTCCGGGATCGATGCCCCCTCCGAGGGAAACCCTCAGCGGCCACCCCCTACGCGAGCGGCACCCGTCGGGGCCCCAGGGTTCCGACCGGGCCCTGGGCCGAAGGGTACCCTTTCCCCACGTGCGGCCGCCCGGACCCGTGCGGATGCGCGGGAACGACCGAGCAGTGTTGCCTTACCCGGGAGCGGCCTGTCCAGGAGGCCGCGTGACCCGGGGCCCGCGTCGGAACTCCGCGAGGGTGGCCCAGCCCGCCCACCGCTTCTCGATGTGGTAGTCGAGGCTCCAGCGGCTCGTCCCGTACGTTGCGTTGATGACGATCAGCATCAGGAAGGTCATCGCGTAGACGATGCCGCCACCGATGTCGGTAGAACCGATCCCATAGGGTCCGCCGAACCCCTCGGGGACCGCCCAGATGAACAGCGAGAGGACCGCGCCGCCGAGGTAAGCGATCTTGCGCAGGAAGCCCAGGGTCAACCCAAGGCCGACCGCCACCTCGAGCACACCGGTCGTGTAGACCCAGAACGCGGCGTTCGCCGACGCCTGGTCGGCCCAGAACGTGAACCACGGCTGGAGCCACGAGGGTTGTCCGGCGCCGGCATCGCTGACCATTCCGGGGAACGCGGCCACGAGGCCGGGAGCGAACTTGAACGCCCCGTCGATGAGCCAGATGAGGCCAAAGATCACTCGGAACGCCGTCTTCAGCACCGGGGCGTTGCGGCCCCACCAGTTCAACTCCTCGAGGCCGGGGGTAGGCTCCTCGCCGCTGCGCATGCTCCCTCCGCGACGCACGGGGATATAGTGCCTTCGTCAGAGGCGACTGACCGACACGAGGCACGTCCGGCACGATCGCGCGGAGATACCTGCTGAGACGCCGCCGTAACGGACGACGAGGGGTTCCTGCGCACGGCCCTATGGTACCTCAACGGGAGAGGGTCGCCCCCCGCTCTGTGCTCGGTTCGTCCGCCGCGACCACAAGGGTCAGGGCCCACGCGGTGCGCCTTCGACCGTTGCGCCCTCGATAGAGCCCAAAGGCCCGCCCGGTGCCGCCAGCATCTTCCCGCGGAGGAAACGGACCCGCCGCCCGGAGCCGGGGAGGGTCCTACCTACTCTACTTCGGGAAGTGGGAGATCTCCCAGAGGTTGCCCTCGGGGTCCTCGAAGAAGGCGAACCGCTGGCCGGACGGGCGGGTCGTGGGGGGCGTCACGAAATGGACGCCCTTGCGGCGGAGCTCCTCGTACTCCCGGTCCGCATCCTCCAGGAAGATGGCGAGGTAGCTGCGGGAGAGCCCATCGAGGACGAGGCGCTTGTCCTTGTTGGCCAGTTCGGGCTCGAGCCCCGGCGCCGCGACGAGCGCGAGGCCCGCGGTCCCTTTGGGTCCGAACGTCAGGTACGCAAAGCCGTCCGAGAGCTCCTTTTCCTGGAACCCCAGCGTGTCCCGATAGAAGGCCGCGCACGCGCGCACGTCGCGGACCGCGATAGCGTAGGCGTTCACGTGGTCGATCATCTCGTGCCGACAGGCGGCTCGACTACTAAATCCTTGAAACGCTCCGACGATCCGCCCGCTTCCGGCCCATGGGACGCCGTTCGCCAGCGGAGTCGATGACGCTCGACGGAGGCGCCTAATAGTCTCGGGCGCCGGGGCCGCTGGGAGCGGCCCATGATGGACTGGTTCCGCAAGGTCGCCGCCGGACCGGCCCCGTCGGCCGAAATGGAAGAGCCGGTGACGGCTGCCGAGCGGCCCCGGAACCGAGGCGGCTCGCCCCAGCGCCTCACCGGGCTCAACCTCTCGGAGTTCCTCGCGGAGCATCCCCGCGCGATCGTCGATGTCTGGGCACCCTGGTGCGGTCCGTGCCGGGCCTTCGCGCCGGTCTTCGCGGCCGCCGCCAAGGACTGGGGCGACCAGGTCGGCTTTGGCAAGATCCACGCCGACCACGAGCCTTCGCTCGTCGCTCGGTTCGGCGTGCGTTCCATCCCGTCGCTGCTCTTCTTCCGCGACCAGAAGCTCGTCCGGGTCGAGGTCGGCGCGAACCCGCCGGATCGGCTCGCGAAGCTCCTGCGGAAGACGTTCCGCGATCTCCGGGAGTGATCGTCGACCCACCCCGGTGGACAGTCGGGGGGAACCGGCCGGCGACCCCGCACGGCCTGGGCCGGGCGCGGCGGGAGGCCGACGTCCGGGCTATGTGGCCCACGCGCTTCGACCGGGCACCGCCCAACGCGTCGGCGCCCGAGGGTCTCGTGAAGATCGACTACCGGTCCGGTTCGCTCCGGGTCCTCGGTCATCGGCTGTACTACGAGACTCTCGGGAACGGCAGTCGCGGCACCGTGCTCGGCCTGCACGGCGGGCCGGGGGGCACGCACACGTCGCTCCACCCCCTCCTGGACCTCGCGCAGTCCGGCTATCGCGTCGTCCTCTACGACCAGCTCGGCTGCGGTCGGTCGGAGCGTCCGCGCAGCTACCGCGGCCTCACCATCGAGCGGCTGGCGGACGAGGCGGACGCCCTTCGCCGGACGCTCGGGCTCGGCCGGTGCCACCTCTTTGGCTACAGCTTCGGGGGGGCGCTGGCCCTCCAGACGATCCTCCGCCACCCGCGGGGATTCCGCAGCCTCGTCGTGGGAAGCGGCTACGCGAGCGAACGACAGATGGAGGCCGAGACGCGACGTCTCGTCGCTCTCCTCCCGGAGGCCGACCGGTCGGTGATCCGATCCACGGAGGCCCAGGACCGGGTGCGGGGCCGTCGGTACCAGAGGGCGGTCGCGGTGTTCCTGCGTCGCCATGTCTCTGACCTGTCCGTCCCGCCGGTCGACCTCTTCCTCACTCTCGCGAACATGAACCCGGCGATCACGAGAGCCCTGGTGGGCGGCGATGACCTCACGCGGCCGGCGACGGGGTCGATCGCGGACTGGGACGTCCGCTCCGAGCTCCACCGCATCCGCGTGCCGGCCCTGATCACCGTCGGCCGACGGGATCACGTCTCTCCGAGGTGCGCCCGAACGATCGCGAGGGGGATCCGCGGGGCGCGCCTCGTGGTGTTCGGTCAGAGCGGTCACGACGCGATGTTCAAGGAGAGGGACCGCTACATCGGCACCGTCCGAGACTTCCTGGCCCGCGTCCGATAGTGGGACCGGGGCCGAGCCGGCCCGGGGGGCGCGGTGGCCGCCGCGCGCTTCCCCTACTCCGTTTCCAGAGGGGTCGCTTCGCGGTACGGGTCGCGCCCTCCCACCCCGGGGTAGCCCAGGTTCCACAGCGACCGGGGCACGAGGAATGCGAGGCCGCTCAGGAGCCAGAAGACGGCCACGGCCTGGTACGCCGCCCCCACTCCCACGCCGGAGATCAGCAACGCGCCCCCGATCTGCGCGAGGGGGAGGATCGCGATGCTGCCGAGGTTGTCGACCCCGAAGTACCGGCCCTGCATCTCGGTCGGCACGAGGAGCTGGGCGGCGGTGAGCCACGCCGTTCCCGCATAGCCGGCGAGCAGGCCGAACGCGAAGAACGCCGCGAGGGCGAGCGGCACGCTCGGGAAGAACGCGAGCAGGATCGCGACGGCCCCCGACGCGGCGCCGTACGGCACGACCCACGCCCGGCCCGCGCGCCGAAGGGCGTGGGTGGGCCCGACCAGGAGGGAACCGAGACCGGCGCCGACCACCTCGGCGGCGAGGAGGAACGCGAAGACGAGCGCGTTGCCGTGCAGGACAAGGGTCGCGAAGACGACCGCGAAGGTGCCGATGAGGCTGGAGCAGAAGTTGAAGAACGTCGCCGAGACGGTGAGCTGGAAGAACCCCCGGGCCTTCCAGAGCCACCCGAACCCGTCCCGGACGTCCTTGAGGTAGCTGCGGGAACGAGCGGCAGGGCGCGCGCGCCGGGTCTCCGGGACGGACAGACCGACCAGGAGCGCCGCCGAGACGAGGAACGTAAGCGCGTTGAGGGCCACCCCGGCCGTGGCTCCCACCGTCACGATGAACCCTCCCGCGATCGAGGCTCCGACGAAGCGCAGCGCCGACCGGCTCGAGCTGACCAGCCCGTTCGCGTCCGGGATCTGGGCCGGCGGGACCAGGGCCGGGAGGAGGGACTGCTCGGCGGGGGAGAAGACGGTGGTGAACGCCCCCACGACGAAGTTCGCCGCGAAGAGGACGGGGAGGTTCAGCCCCCCGAGAAGGAGGGTCACGACGACGACGGTCAGGGCCGCCGCCCTCGCCAGGTCGGCTCCGATCATGAGGCGGCGCCGGTCGAAACGGTCGACCCAGGTCCCCCCGAAGACGCTGAAGGCGATCGAGGCCACGACGAACGAGGTGGCCAGCGCGCCGACGTCGAGGGCGGAACGCGTCCCCTCGTAGACGATCCAGACGAGGCAGACCGTGGAGATGGACGAGCCCATCACCGAGCCGAGACCGGCCGAAAGCACCCGGAGGTAGGGCCGGTTCCCGAGGAGGACCCGGTAGCGGCCGGGAGGGGCGCCGGTCGGCATGGCCGGGGCGGGAGGCGGGCTGGGGGCTAACTGCCTATCGGATGAGCGCCGCCGACGCGAGGAGAAGGGCTATCGAACGGGGCGACGAGGCCCGGGCCCAACGCCCCGGCTGCGGGTTCGGGACCAAGACCGTCGGCCGCACGGTCGGTGAGGTGGAGAAGCCCCACGGGACCTGCCCACGGGACCACGCGAGGATGTCCGTCGGGGAGAACTGCGCGATGGGGCGAATCCGGCCGGGCGGAACTCCGCGTGGGAGAGCCGCCAGCCGTCGACCGAGGAACGGAACGGGATCACCGTCGGGGTGGGGCTCGCGGCCCCGGAGGTCCCGCCGGCGTCCGTGGGTGAGGGTAGCCAGGGTACCGCGGGCCAGCGGACGGCGATGAGCGCGACGACCCCCAGGAGACGGCGCACGGTCGGCCCCTCGCGAAGGACCCACGCTCGGGTTAGGATGCGGCCGTACGCCCGGTTTCGCCCGCGAGCGGCGAATGAGACTTCACCCCTCGATGCGCCCTCAGTCAAGACGGCTTGACGGCCCGCCCTTATCCCGCCCCGACGACCCGGGGCCGATGATGGCGAAGCCGAGGCCCCCCACCCGCATCGCCCTCGCGCTCGTGCTGGTCGCTGTCGGCGCGGTCGCATCGGTCTCCGTCTACCTCCTCCTTCCTTCCTCGGTTGCGGTCTCCTCCAACGTCACGCTCACGATCGTGCGCGCCCCGGGCGCCTCGACGTACGGGTTCGCCCAGCCGACGATCACGGTCCCCGCCGGGACGCTTGTCCACTTCACGATCGTCAACTACGACCCGTCGGCCCATGGGACCTCGACCGCGATGGCCGGGACGATGGGCACCTGGATGGGCCGCGAGATGGTCGACTACGGGAACGGGACGTGGTGGAACGTCTCGGGCATGCCGGCCGGGGCGGTCAGCCACACCTTCTCGGTCACGTCGGGCGGCTACGACCTCAACGTCGTCGTCCCGCCGGCGGCCAGCGCGGGGCACCCGTCCGAGGTCCAGTTCTGGCTGCCGACCCACGGCGCCGCGGACCTCGGCTGGACGTGCGACGCGGACGGCATGAACGGGATGATGGGCGGCTACGGCGGCATGATGTCGGGCCGCTTCGACATCGCCTGAGTCGGGGGCCACCCCCCCACGGCGACGCCGACGAACCCCGCGCCGACCCGGCGACAGCGATCCCCATCGCGATCCCGGGCGAACGGTTCCGCCGACAGGAACGGGCCCAACGGGGCGCCGGTCCCCGGCCGGGAGAAGGTCGGCCGGGCCGTGGCGACCGGCGGGCCGGGGGCTGCCTTTCCTTCGGATGATCGCGGGCGATGCGAGGTGCCGGGCTCCCGCATCGCGGGGACCGTGGGCCTACCGCCCCGGATGCGGGTTCGGGACGAAGACCGTCGGCGGCACGGTCGGTGAGGTGTAGAAGCCCCACGGGACCTGCCCGCGGAACCACGCGAAGATGTCCGACGGGGAGAACTGCGCGATGGAGTGGCCGGCCGTCCGCTCGTAGACGTAGCGGAAGGCGTACGCGCCGGGATGCTGGGTGTGGAGGCTCCAGAACGTGGTGGTGCAGTTGGCGGGCTCGGAGTAGAACGTGAGGCAGGTCGAGTTGACGAAGGTGTTGTTGACCTGGAGGAACGCGAACGTCCTCGCGTTGTTCGGTACCCGGTTGTCGTACCCCCCGGCGGCGACCCAGATGCGGGTCCCCGCGAGCGCTTGCGGGTGGAGTCGGGCGACGCTCTGCGCGACGAAGATGGCGTCCACCGTTGCGTTGCCCTGACCCGGGCCGATGCCGCAGGTCGACTGGAGCGACACCGCGATCGACGGGGCGGCCCACGAGGCGCCGAGGGAGGCCGCGTACTCGCGCCAGGCGTGGCCGGCGAAGCGGTCCGTGTTGGTCCCGGCGATGGCGATGCCGCGGAACGTTCCGGGATGCTCGGCGGCCAGGCTCAGCGCCCCGATCGAGCCCATGCTGAACCCGATGAGGAAGACCGGGCCGACATGCCGGACCGCCCGCTCGAGGGCGATGGCGTCCATGACGTCCTGGGCCTGGGGGCCTCCGCACGGGGTGTTGGCATAGAACCCGGCCCCGGTCCGGGTATTGAGCACGATGAGGATGAACCCGGAAGCCGAGGCGTTCGCCACGAGGCCGCGCGCCACCGCCCCCTGGCTGTCGGGCCGGGACATCATCCCGAGAAGATCGCTGGGCACGCCACCCTCCGCCCAGCGGGCCCCGGTCGCCATCATCCCGTGAAGATAGACCGCGAGAGGGTAGGTGCGCGCCGGCTGGAACCCCGACGGCAGGAACTCCGCGAAGGAGAGGGGCCACCCGTCGACCGATGACGGGTAGGAGACGGTCGTAAAGGTCGGAGGGGCCGCGGCGGGGGACGGGACGGCGCCGAACACTCCGGGGCTCACGGGGATCACGAGCACGGCCGTCACGATCCAGAGAAGGGTCCAGCGGGCCGGCGGCAGCCGCGTCATGGGCTAAGCACGGCCGCGGAGCGCTAAGGGCGGGCCGTCGGGTCGTACTGACCCACGCCGGCCGCGGGCCGCTCCGCGGGGGGGGTGCCGGGGCCCATTCGACCCGACCGGCCCCGGGCCTCCGCCGCCTCCCCCACGCGGCCGCGTCCGGCGGAGACCCCCTTCCGTATCGGCCCTCGGCCGTTTCGGGCTCCGCGGGGTCGCTGCAGGAGGCCGAGCGCGATGAGCGCCGTGGCGACCCCGACGCCGACCACGAGGTAGACGAACGACGGAGCGACCTCGGCGACCGCGATGACCACGGCCAGCCCTGCCGCGGCGCCGAGGACCGGCACGACCCCGGCGCCGGGCGACGCGACGGCCGGCGTGGGCGCACCCTCGCGCACGGCGAGGACCGGCGGAGGGAGGGTCCGGCTCGCCGGCACGATCGGGCGCCGGCGCTCCGGGCGGGGAAGGGCGAGGTCGCGCTCGGGGGAGCGGAGCATGGGAAGGAGCAGCCCGGCGACGGCGAGGAGGGCGAGGCCGATGAAGACCGGGTCGAGGACCCCTTCGAGCGGCGGGTTCGGGAGGAGGCCGTGGCCCAAGGTCAACGCGAGGGCGTGGACCTGGGCCCCGTCGGTGCGGTACCACGCCGGCAGGAGCGCCGACGCTGGCGCGGGCCCGCCGAGCGAGTCGACGGCCGCCCGGGTCATCACGACCCCGAGGAGCCCCCCCTCGAGGACGAGGAACGACAGGCCGAAGCGGTCGACCGCTGCCGCCGCCACGCCGGCGAACCAGAGCGGAAGGCCGAGGAGGAGGCCCTCCCCGAGCGCGCCGACGGCGCCGGTCGGGACGCTCTGGGTCAGCCACGCCGACGCGCTCACTGCCGCGGCGATTAGCGCCGACGGAACGACCGTGGCGAGGAGGAAGCGGGGCCGGACCACCGCGAGAAGCGGGAGCGCGACGACAACCGCCGCGAGGAGGGCGAGCGGGGGGAACGGACCGACCCGAAGGACGGTCGTCGCGACCCCGTAGAGGAAGACGGGGAGGACGGCGACGGCGGCGACCCAGCGGGGGGTTCCGGTCACCGGGCCCACCCCCAGGCGCGGATCTGCGTGTAGGCGTAGAGGACCCGGTCCCCGGCACCTCGGCGGTCGAACGTGAACGACGGCAGCCCCTCCCCCCGCGTCACCGCGAGCGCCGAGCGCAGACGGCCGCGCTCGCTCTCGAGCGCCCACTCCATCGCCTGGGTCCGGGGCGCCTCCTCGGGGGCCGGGTAGAAGCCGCCGCGGTTCGCGACGAAGAGGTAGGGGTGGTGGCCGTGCGCGCGGAGGTTCGCGCTCGCGGCCCGGAGGCCGGCGAGGTTCCCGTCGAGCGCCGTGAAGACGAACAGGTGCGTGGGGCCGCGCAGGCGCCGGGAGGCCTGGAGGAGGAGGTCGGGAAGGGAGAACGCCCCGGGCCGGTGGTCGGCGAGCGCGAGATTGTCGACGACCCGCCGGAAATGGCCGGGGCCGCGGCCCGGTCCGAGGAACTGGAAGACGCCCCCGGCGTAGGAGAGGAATCCCATCCGGTCCTCGCCGCCGCGCGCGATCAGGTTGGTGAGGAGGGCGGCCGCCTCGACCGAGGTGTCGAGGGCGCTGCGGCCCCACAGGCCGGCCCGCATGCCGCCGGAGAGGTCGAGGGCGACCACGAAGTCCTGGCGGCTCTCCTGGTCGAACTCCCGCACGACAAGCTGGCGGAGCGTCGAGCGCTTCCACGCGACGTGGCGGATGTCGTCGGACGGCTGGTACGGACGGAGGCCCCGGAACTCGGTCCCGAAGCCGCGACGGCGGACCGAGAGCCCGGCCTGGAAGCGGGTGAAGAGGGCGACCCCGAGCCGGCCGAGGCGGCCGGCGATGCTCGGCGGCACGACGGTCACCGCACGGTCGGTCCGGAGCGCGGTGGTCCGCACGCAGAAGCCGAAGGCGTCGCGCGCGACGACCATCGTCGGGCCGACCACGTAGGCGCCGCGGACGCGCGGGCGGTAGGAGTACGCGAGCGTGAGCGTGGCGCCCGGGACGAGCCAGGTGAGCGCCCGCGAACTCCCGTGGGTCGGGTCGAAGGCGTCCGGGAGGACGTCGTAGACCTCGGCGCGGAACGGCGCGCGGCCGCGGTAGGCGATATCGACGGTCGTCGGGACCTCGCCGTCCGCCGGCACGCGGCGGGGGCCGGGGTCGCGGCGGGCCGTGAACCGCGACGGTCCCATCCCCCGATGGGCCGACTCGAAGGCGATCATCTCGGCGAGGACGAAGGAGAACGCCGCGACGGCGACGAGCTCGAGGACGAGGTTGAGCGAGTAGAGCGCGATGAGGAGGGCGGCGAGGGTGCCGGCGACGGCCTCCCAGCCGCGCCGCGTGATCACGGTCCCGTCCGCCGCCTACCGGGGCACGACGGCCTTCGCGAGGCTGTCGCCGACGATCTCGCGCAGGACCGGTTCGACCCCGCTGCGGCCGCTCGTGTACTGCTGGGTGACCACCTCGGGGTGGAGGAGGAGACGGTGGTTGAGGACCCAGAAGGCGAGCGCCTTGGCGTCTTCGGGGGTCGCGTACGTCCGCCCGTCGAGCAGGGCGGCGGCCTTGACCGCGCGCACGAACTGCACCCCGGAGCGCGGGGACGCGCCGATCAGGACCCGCGGGTCCCCGCGGGTGGCGCGGACCACCGCGGCCATGTACCGCAGGACCTCGTCGGAGATCCCGACGCGCAGCGCGCGGTCGCGGAAGGCGTCGAGCTCGGCGGCGGTGAGGGGCGCCCGGGGCGGCCCCTCCTCGAGGACGGCGCCGTGGCGCCGCATGATCTCGACCTCGGCCTCCTCGCCCGGATAGTCCATGAGGATGCGGAAGAGGAGCCGGTCGAGCTCGGCCTCGGGGAGCGGGTAGGTCCCCTCCTGCTCGACCGGGTTCTCGGTGGCGATGACGAGGAACGGCCGGGGGAGCGGATACGTCACGCCGTCGACGGTCACCTGGCGCTCCTGCATCGCCTCGAGGAGCGCCGACTGGACCTTCGGCGGCGCGCGGTTGATCTCGTCGGCGAGGATGACGTTGGCGAAGACCGGTCCCCGCCGGAACTCGAAGGTCTGGGCGGAGGGGTTGAGCACGACGGTCCCGACGATGTCCGACGGCAGCATGTCCGGGGTGAACTGGATGCGCTTGAACGACAGCGCGAGCGTCGACGCGAAACGGCGGACGAGGAACGTCTTCGCGAGGCCCGGCACCCCCTCGAGCAGGACATGCCCCTCGGAGACGAGGGCGATCGCGAGGAGGCGGACGACCTCCTCGTAGCCGATCACCGTCTCCGCCACGGCCTCCCGGAGGTTCGCGAGCATCTGCGGTGCCGCGGTCTCCGTCGCGCGCGGCAGGCTCGCGCTCGCGGGTTCGGTCGGGCCGGTCGCTCCGGTGGCGGGTGCGGTGGTCATGGTTCGGGCTCCAGTTCCCGGCAGAGGGCGCGGGCGCGGCCCAGGGCCGCATCGACCCGCGCCAGGTACCGGCGCTCGTCCTCCTCGGGGGGGATCCAGAAGCGCCAGCGGACGAAGAAGCGGCCCTCGCGCTCGAGGGCGCGGGCGTGGACGTGGGAGAGCTCGCGGGCGATCCGGCGGACCCGTCCCAGGGGGAAGGCGGCGGCCGGACCGATCGGCCGCCACCGCCACGGGAGGTGGAACACCGACCGGCCGATGCGCCGCAGGGTGACCCCGTCGAGCTCCTCGGCGGCCACCCCCAGCACGCGCGAGTACGCGCCGTCCAGGACCGCGTGGTACATCGCCGAGACGATCTCCCCGGACGGCTCCTCGCGCGTGCCGCGGAACTTCGGGGGGATCGTCACGCCCGAGGGGCTCCACGCGAGCCAGGCGACGAGCGCCCAGGCACCGAGGAGGAGGGGGATCGAGAACGTCGGCTCGGTGAGGAACGCGACGACGAAGGCGAGGAGGCCGCCGGGGTCCGTCACGGGGCCTCTCCCGCCGCGACCGGCGAGGCCACCGGCGGGCTGCGGAGGATCTGCTCCGCGTAGAGCCCCCACATGCGGCGGTGACTGTAGATGCTCACGACGAGCGGGGTCGGGTCCCCGAGGCCGGCGGACGGCGCCCCGTAGCGGACCGGTTCGTAGAGCGCGAGGAGCCGGCGCAGAAAGTCCGGTATCGGGTCCATCTCGGGGGACATCCCCCGCGCGAGGATCTCCTCGTGGGTCCAGTGCGGCGGGAATGCCACGTCGAAGGCGCGCTCGAGGTCGGCGAGGACGGACAGGTAGGCGAACCGGACCGCCCCGGGGCGATCGCCGAGACCGTCCCGGCGCTTCGTCTCGGTCACGACCGGGACCTCGAGGGGGCGGATCGTCTCGAGCAGGACGGCCCGCCGTCGGAACCGGCGGCCCCAGAGTCCCTCGGGCGCGCGCGATCGCGCCTCCGCCGCCTGCGCCATCGGACGAACGCCGCTCATCGCCGGCGGCGGTATAAACCTCCCAGCGCCGCTTCCCGGCGGACGGGACCCTCGGCCCGACCCATCAGCCGCCCCGTGTCCGCGCGTTCTGGCGGAGGTAGACCGCGTAGGCCGCCCCGGCCACCGCGAGGAAGAGGGGAGCGAGGAGGATCAGGTACAGCGAGAGCCCTCCCGGCGGAAGGAGCGCGAAGGGCCCCGTGGTCCCGTTCGGTCCCCCCGGGCACGGGGCGAGCGGCGAGCAGGCGGAAAGCGGGGTGAGGTTGAGCGTCAGCCGGCTGAGGAGGGTGCGGTAGGTGAGGTCGACCGTCGTCGAGTTGCTCAGGTAGCCGGAGGCGACGCCCGTGACCACGTAGCGACCGGGGGGCAGGATGTCGGTGAAGTTCGCCCAGCCCGCGTCGGTCGTCTGGCGCCCGGGGAGATAGCCGATCGAGACGTTGCCGCCCGGGATCGGCGCGTGGCTGCGCGCGTCGAGCAGCCGGACGCTCACGTTCGCCCCGTAGGCCAGCGTGAGGTTGAGCTGGACGACCGTGGTGTTCATCCACGAGTGGAACACCGAGCCCCGTGTCGCGTTGGGCACGAAGCTGGGGTAGCTCGCCCGTACCGAGTAGTTCGCCTGCGGCAGGGACGTGTTGAACCATCCCGTCGCTCCCGTGGTGAACGGCACCGGCCCGCCGTAGGTGTAGGCGCCGACGGGGGTGATCGTCCCGACGGCCCCGGCGACCGGGGTCCCGTCCGGGACCTCGATGACCCGGACGTCGAACGCCCCGTCCGCGAGGAGGGTGAGGGAGAAGCTGAGATCGCCGGTGTACGGGACGGCCTCCGTCACGGTCGCGTTCGAATACCCCGGCGTCTCCGCCTGGAAGGCGCCCGGCCCGCTCGCCCCGGCGAACGCCGTCAAGTTGAGCCACCCGGCGGGGTCGGTCAGCCCCAGGTTCGTGATCCCGTCGAAGGTGAGCGCGACCCAGCCGAGGGGGGCGGTCCCCGTCAGGGACGCGCCGAAGGTCCGTAGGGATAGGTTCGGCAGCGCGTCGAGGAACAGCGGCACGGAAAGGTTCGGCCCGGTGAGACGGACGACGGACGAGTTCCCGTGGTAGCCGGCGGCGGCCGCCTCCACCGTCAGCGGCCCCAGCCGCAACGCGGAGAAGTTCGCGAACCCGTGCGGGTCCGTCAGGATCGTGACGTGGCCGCAGGCTCCCGAGAGGGTGACCGTGGCGCTGGAGATCGGTCGTCCCGTGGCGTGGGAGATGACCTCGACCGACAGGTTCGCCGCCGGCGTGCAGTTCGTCGTCCCGCCCCCGCCGCCGCCTCCGACCTGGTCTCCGCCCCAGGTGTTGCACCCCGCCCCGAGGTCGGGGTTCGTGTCCAGGAACCAGCCGTCGGCGGGCGGCTGGGTGAGGACCGGACTGCCCCCGAGGAGGAACACCCCCGGGCATTGGTTCGCCGCGAGGAACGCGGCCGCCGCGCCGTACCGGCTCGGAGGGCCCCCCGGGCTCGCGACCAGGTCCCAGCGCGCTGGCGACGGAGTGAACAGGTAGGTGTCGTTGAACGCCGCGTAGCTCGTCGCCCCGGGCTCGAGCCCCATCCCGACGAACGAGACGTTGTCCACGGGGTCCCATACAGCGCTCGCCGCCCCCCGCGCCGGGAACGAGTCCCCGCCGACCGCGAGGCGGCTCCAGTTGCCCCCCGGACGGTAGACCCAGGTCGCGTTGGTGCAGAACGAGGCACATCCGCCGAAGAGGTAGAACGCCCCCTCGGGAGGGGCGAAGACCATCGCCGAGCCGAACATCGGCGACGGCGTCCGGGCCGGCGACAGGCGCGTCCAGTTGAACGTGGTCAGGTTCAGCGACCAGGTGTCGTTCCAGGTCACGGAGGCTCCCGAGCCGTTGACCCGATAGTCCCGGTCCCGCCCTCCCTCGAGGATCGCCGTCCCCGCGGCGTCGTCGACCGACATCGCCGCGCCCTCGCGGGGCGGGGGGGCCGTTCCATGCGTCACGTTCGTCCACGTCTGGTTGACGAACGAGTAGACCCACGTCGCGTTGTCGCTCGCACCGGTCGTGAGGTTCGTCAGCCCCCCGAACAGGACCGCGGAGCGACCGGCGTCGAACGTCGCGAGGGTGAAGTTGGCGCGGGGGGAGGGCGCCGACGCGGTGACGACCCGCAGCCAGTTCCCGGTCGACTCGCTGACCGTCGCGGTCACGTTCGTGAGCCCGTGGTAGCCCTCGCCGCCGAAGAGCAGGACCGTCCCCGTCCGATCGCTCGTCGCCATCGCCGCGCCGAGGCCGGCGACCTCGTTCGCCGGGACGGTCAGGGGAGGGTAGAACGGCTGGGGATCCCAGTCCCATGCCCCGGTTACGTGCGGGGACGGGGAGAACGCGGCGGCCGCGCCGGTCGCCGCCGGCGCAACGGGTGCGCGAGGCGCGAGGGCGGGCGCGGGCGCCCCACCGGGCAGCGGGGCCAGGGAGGGGAGGGAAAGGCACAGGCAGAGGGCGACCACCGCGATGCCGACGCCCATCGGACCGGACCCCCATCGGGCGCCCATGCGCCAGCCCCAGACGCGCGCGTCAGATAACGCCGCGGAAGGTTCTCACCGGTGACGGGGCCGCGCGCCAGGGCGCCGGCGCAGGAGGAGCGCGACGGCGAGCGCCTCGACGGCGATCGCACCGACGAGGAGATACGGGAGGGGTTCGTCGATGCGGAGGCCACCCGGGCCAACGGCGAGCCCCCAGCGATCCCGGCGGCGACCGGAGAGGCCGTCGAAGGCGGTCCGGCGGGGACGGAGGTGGTCGGGGGGAGCGCAGGAAGGCACCGTGCCGCGACGACCACGGCCAGACCGAGCGCGCCCCGGCACCGCCCGGCGCCAGGGCTCCGTCGCAGGGGTCGTCATCGGTCGCCGGTGGCATGAGGGTCACCTCTCCGCACACCGGGTATCGGACCGGCCGCGGCGGCGCGGGGTCGGGCCCCGCGCCCCGTCTACGCGGGGAACCAGGGGCTGGTCCACCCCTCCGGTTCCGGGGCGGCCGTGGCAACCTGGGTGGCGCGACGGGACGGGGTGCGGCCGGCCCTCCAGCGGGCGAACTGGACGGTCTTCGCGCGGTGACAGGCGCGGCAGACGGTCTGCAGGTTCGCGAACTCGAGCGGGCGTCCCCCGGCGGCGAGCTCGATGACGTGGTCGACCTCGAGCTCGCGCGCGCGGAAGCGCCGGCGGCAGATGCGGCAGGTGTAGCGGTCCCGCCGCAGGACCACGACGCGGGCCGCGTCCCAGAAGTAGTGACCGTGGAAGCTCCAGCGGCACCGGTGGGAGCAGTACGGCGACCGACCGCTCCGTAGCGCCCCCGCGCACTCCACGCACCGGCGCGCGCGCCGGGCCTCGGCCTTCCGCCGGAACGCCTCGGTGCGCCAGCCGTCCGCGTTGTTCAGCGCGACGGTCCGGGCCCGAGGGGCCGCGGCGATCGCGCGGGACGCTCGCGCCACGCACGGTTCGTCCGCGGGACCGGGTCAAATGCCTCTCGCTCCACCGGCAGGGGCGCGACGGCCGGTTGAAGTAGCGCACCCTACTGCCCGGTCCGGGACCCCGATGGACCTGCTGTCGCTCGGATTGCTCGTGGCGGTGTACGCGGCGGTGATCGTCCGCCAGCTCTCCGGGCGCGGACCGACGGTCTGGCTCAGCTTCGCGATCGGCGGCTTCGCAACGGTCGCCGTCGGGATCCTTCCGCTCTCCGGGGCGGAGGGAGCGATCGCCGAGGCGGCGCCGGTGCTCGTCTTCCTCTTCGCCCTCTTCCTCTTCGCCGCGGACCTCGAGCGGGCGGGGGCGATCGACCACGTCGCCCGTTGGCTCATCGGGCGCGCCCGACGCGCCGAGGCCCTTCCGTTCTACCTGTTCGTCGGCTTCGGGCTGCTCTCGGCGTTCCTCGTGAACGACGCGCTCGCCCTTCTCGGGGTTCCCCTCCTCCTCGTCATCGCCCGCCGGCTCGAGATGGACGCGAAGCCGCTCCTCCTCACCCTGGCCTACGCCGTGACGGTGGGGAGCGTCCTCACGCCGATGGGCAATCCGCAGAACCTCCTCGTCTCCCTGTCGAGCGGGCTCGCGGCGCCGGTGGCGGTCTTCCTGCGCTACCTCCTCGTGCCGACGCTCATCAACCTGGTCCTGGGCGGGTGGTACCTCTCCCGGACCTACCGCTCCCTCCTCGCGCCCCACGCCCGCGCGTTCGCCGAGGTCCGTGCGCAGGCGCCCCCCCTCTTCCCCGAGGGAGGGTGGCGGCGCCGGCTGGCGGCGTACCCGTCCCTCTGGCTGTTCCCGGTGACGATGGTGGTCATCGTGACCGTCTCGATCACGAGCGTCCTCGTCGGCGGCCCGTCGGTTCCCATCGAGGTGATGGCGCTCGGCGGCGCGGTGGTCCTCCTGGCCGCCTCTCCGCATCGCACGACGATCCTCGCGCGGGTCGACTGGTCGATCCTCCTCCTGTTCGCGGGCCTGTTCGTCGTCGTGAACGGGGCGATCGCCGGCGGGGTCATCGGCGCCCTCGAGGGGCTCTACCCGATCCCCGCGCCGGGGTCGGGCGGGGTCGGGCTCCTCGCGATCACCGGTACCAGTCTCGGCGGCCCCCAGCTGGTGAGCAACGTGCCGTGGGTCGCGCTCCAGATCCCCGTCCTTCACGGGCTCGGCTACGGGCCGGGGACCCCCCTCGCCTGGGTCGCCCTCGCCGCGGGCAGCACCCTCGCCGGCAACCTCACGCTCCTGGGGGCAGCGAGCAACCTCATCATCGTCGAGCGGGCGGAACGCGACCGCATCCGCATCGGCCTGGGCGAGTTCGTCCGCCACGGCCTGCCCCTGACGGCGATCACCGTCGCCGTCCTTCTGGGAACGCTCTGGCTCGGGCTCTAGGCCGGAGGTGGAGGGGGCGGCGGGAGGCCGACCCCCGAGTTCGGGCCGCTCATCAGCTGGAGGTAGGCGTCCTCGAGGACCGAGCCGACGCTCGCGAAGTTGAGGACGGGGGCGACCTGCTGGCAGGCGGCCAGGAGGCGGGCCCGGCTGGCATCCGAGCCGTCGAACCCGAGCCGGTAGCGTCGGTCGCCCAGCGGCTGGACCGAGGCGGCGACGCCCGTCAGCGGGGCGAGCGCCGCCGGTGCGACGGGCGACGCGAACTCCACGTCGATGAAGCGGGCGCGCATCCGGTCCGAGAGCGCCGCGACGGAATCCTGGAGGACGATCTTCCCGCCGTTGATGAAGATGACCCGGTCGCAGATCTCCGTCACCTCGTTGAGGAGGTGGGAGCTCATCAGGATCAGCCGGTCCTTCTTGAGCTCGACCAGGACGTTCCGCACCGCGACCCGCTCCGCCGGGTCGAGCCCGCTCGTCGGCTCGTCCAGGAGGAGGACCGACGGCTCGGCGAGCAACGCGCTCGCGAGCACGACGCGCTGCCGCTGGCCCTTCGAGAGCTTGCCGGTCCGGCGGTCGAGCGGGGGCAGCTCGAGCCGCTCGTTGTAGCGGCGGATCTGCTGCGCCGTCTCGCTCGCGGGCAGGCCGCGCAGCTCGGCGACGTACTCGAGCGCCTCGCGGACCGTGTGCATGGGGTACGGCTCCGGCGTCTCGATGACGCTCCCCACGTCCCACAGCGCCCGCTTCGGGTGGGCGAGGACGTCGACCCCGTTCACCAGTGCCTGCCCGCGCGTCGGACGGAGCAGATGGGTGAACAGCTTGAGGGTCGTCGTCTTTCCCGCCCCGTTCGGCCCGAGGTAGCCGACCGCCCCCGGCCGGTCGTAGGAGAACGTGGCGTCGTCGAGCGCGACGAACGAGCCGTACGACTTCGACAGCCCGATGGCCTGGATGCTCGGCATGGCTACCCCTGGCTCTCCTTGCGGTCGTAGATGAATAGCGCGAGGACGAGGAAGAGGACGAAGTAGCCGGCCATGATCAGGGCCGCCTCCGCCGGGTAGGGATGGTAGGTGATGATCCGCAGGCGCGCGACGTGGAGGACCACGCGGTGGGAGAAGGAGGAGCCGAAGACCTCCGAGATCGCCTGGCCGGCGTACTGGATCGAGAACCACGGCTCGATGTCGGACAGCGCGAAGACGCCGTCGACGATGGAGAACCCGAGGTACAGGACGAGGACCGAGACGATCATTCCGACGGCCGGGCTCCGGAACAGCGCGCTGAACGAGAATGCCGCCGAGAGCGCCCCCAGGAGGAACAGCAACAGCAGCCCGATGCTCTCCCCGAGCGGCCCCAGGGGGATCGCGCCCGCGCCAAAGAAGTAGGCCGCCCCGATCAGCCCGACCGCCACGTACACGAACCCGATGGTCAGGGCCGCCACGAACGCCGCCGCGTAGCGCCCCAGGAGGAGGACCCAGCGCCGGACCGGCTGGACGAGCATGTAGTAGCCGCTCGCGCTCCCGAAGTCCATCGAGATCGCGTCGCCGCCGAGGAACGCCGCGACGAGGATCCCGTCGACCCCGAGGTTCCCGTAGAACCCCGCGAGGTAGTCGCTGGCGGAGGCCGCCCCCGAGCCGAACACGGCCACCTCGAGCAACAGGACGATCAGTGAGACCGCGAGGGTGAAGATGAGCAGCCCCGCGAACCGCCACGTCCTCAGATAGAACTGCAACTGGCGGCGGAACGCGACCAGGAACTGCTCCCCGTCCCCGACTACGGCGCGCTCCATCGTGGATCTTCCCGACCACTCGCGGGACCTATAAGTGGGCGACGGGGGGACCCCCGCGCGCGCTTAATCGCTCCGAAGGCTCGGCCCGGCGTGGCCTTCCCGCTCAAGGACTGGATCGAGCTCCACTCCGGCGCCCCGCACCATCTCGCGCGCAGCGGGATGCAGGGGACCCTCCGCACGGTCGACGAGGCGCTCCGCCAGCCGGAGGCGCCGGATGCGGAAGGGCTGCGCACCGAGGTCGCGGCCGTCCTCGGGGTCGCCGCCCGGCGCGTCTTCCTGACGCACGGCGCCACCGAAGGCAACACGGCGGTCCTCTTCTTCCTCGCGGGTCGGCTTCGTCGCACGGGCGCCCGGACGCCACGCTTCCGCGCCCCGGTGCCCGAGTACCCTCCCTTGGTGGACGCGGCCACGCTCGCCGGCTTCCGCCGCGTCTCCCCGGAAACAACGGCCGACGTGGCGGTGTTCTCCTGCCCGAACAACCCGACCGGCCGGGTCGGCTCCCGAACCGAGCGGGAGGACCTCCTCGACGGCGTCACCGCGGCCCTCGCCGACGAGACGTTCCGCGAGTTCGGCCCGGCCGCGTCGCTGGCCCGAGCCGGGACCCCCCGCCTGTGGACCACCGGAACGTTCACGAAGGTCTACGGCGCCGACGCGCTGCGGGTAGGCTACGTGGTCGCACCGGAGGAGGCACGCCGGGAGTTCGCGGCGTTCCACGGAGTCCTGCTCGACGAGCTTCCCCCGGCCTCGGTCGCGGGCGCCCGGGCGATCCTCGCCCACCGCCGCGCGATCCTCGATGAGGTGCAGTCCCGCTTCCGACGGAACCGACAGGCCCTGGGGCGCGCCGTCCCCGGCGTGCCGTCGCTCGACGCCCCGGTATGGTTCGACCGCGGATCGGGAGGGCTCGACGGCGACCGGCTCCAGCGACGCCTCATCCGCGCGGGGATCCTCGTCTGTTCCGGGGCGTTCTTCGGCGATCCGACCGGGGTCAGGGTCTGCCTGACCCAGCCCTCCTTCCCCGCCGACCTTGCCGCGTACCTCCACGTCCGGGACGCCGGCCCGGCCGCGCGCGCCCGCCCGTAGCTCAGGGCGATCCCGAGGCCTCGTCGTCGCGGAGCGCCGCGTCGACCCCCCGGCGCGCAGCCGGGACGAAGCGGAAGGGGATGACCCGGGTGGGGACGGGCGGGCCCTGCTGTTCGCGGAGGAACGACGCCGCGAAGCGCTTCGCGCGCTCCGGGTCGGCGTTCTGGGAGATGAGGAAGCCCCGCGCGAGCTCCGTGAGGACGGCCCGGGCGGGCACGACCTCGGCGATCGGACGGACATCCGCGGGCCCCCGCGCCCGCCAGGGCCCGTCCCGT
The DNA here is from genome assembly GCA_027315455.1 of Thermoplasmata archaeon. Lineage (GTDB taxonomy): Archaea > Thermoplasmatota > Thermoplasmata > Lutacidiplasmatales > UBA184 > Lutacidiplasma. Next base: position 22,012 of record DAHUXZ010000014.1, read on the forward strand.
GGCTCCATGCTAGTCGTCCGACCCGGCCGCCATGATAAATCCGGCAGTTCCATCGGACGGGACGTCGCGCGGACGCCGCGGGCAGGCGTGCCGCGGCCCCGCACGGCGCATATCCTTTTGGGCGGGAACGCCGTCACCGGACGGGAGCGTCCATGAGCCAGAGCACCCGCCGGTCCACCGCGCGCGCGCCCGCCCCTTCCGAACCCCCGTCCGCCGCGAAAGGCGTCCGGATCCGGACCCCGATCCCCGGACCGAAGGCGAAGAAGATCGTCGAGGCCGACACGCGCCTGTTGATGACCAGCACGAAGACCTCCCCCGTCACCGCGGCCCGGGCGAAGGGCGTGTGGGTCGACGACGTCGACGGCAACCGCATCCTCGACTTCACGAGCGGGGTCGGCGTCCTGAACGTCGGCCACTGCCACCCGGCCGTGGTGAAGGCGGTCCAGGACCAGGCAGCCGAACTGATGCATTTCGCCGGGACGGACTTCTACTACGAGAACCAGACGCTTCTCGCCGACCGGCTCACCCATCTCACTCCCGGCGATTTCGGGAAGAAGGTCTTCTTCACGAACAGCGGGACCGAGAGCGCCGAGGCCGCGCTCAAGCTCGCGCGCTGGAATCGCCAGCGTCCCATCACGATCGGGCTGCTCGGGGCGTTCCACGGCCGCTCGATGGGATCGCTCACGATGACCGCCTCGAAGACGACCCAGCGGGCCCGCTTCGACGCGTTCGCGGGGGGCGGCCATCACATCCCGCCGCCGAACTGCTTCCGCTGCCCGTACCAGCTCGAGTACCCGAGCTGCGACCTCTACTGCGCGAAGATCCTCAAGGAACTCTACTTCGAGACCTCGATCCCGCCGGACGACGTCGCCGCCTTCATCGCCGAGCCGGTGATGGGCGAGGGCGGCTACATCGTTCCGCCGAAGGGATGGCACGCCGCGATCAAGTCGATCTGCGACGAGCACGGCATCCTGTTCATCGACGACGAGGTCCAGGCCGGCATGGGCCGGACCGGCCGGTGGTTCGCGATCGAGCACCACGGCATCGTTCCCGACATGGTCACCACCGCCAAGGCGCTCGGCGGCGGACTCCCGATCGGCGCCGTCATCTTCCGCAAGGACCTCGACTACACCTACCAGGGGGCCCACTCCAACACGTTCGGCGGCAATCTCGTCTCCGTCGCCGCCGCGCTCGCCACGCTCGACACGATCGAACGCGAGAAGCTCCTCGAGAACACCCGGGTCCAGGGCGCCCACCTCATGGAGCGCCTGCGCGAGCTCCAGACCCGATACGAGGAGATCGGCGACGTGCGCGGGCTCGGCCTCATGGTCGCGACGGAGTTCGTCCGCAGCCGCGAGGACCGGACGCCGAACGTCCGGCTGAAGGACCGCATCATCGAGGAGGCGTACCGCCGGGGCCTCCTGCTCCTGCCGTGCGGGCGCTCCTCGATCCGCTACATCCCGCCCCTCGTGATCACCCGCGAGGAGGTCGACGAGGGCGTCGAGATCCTGGACGCGTCGATCCGCGCCGCCCGGCAGGGATGAAGGTCGGTCGGCTCGACGGCGGCCGCGTCGTCCTCACCGAGGCGGACCCCCCCCGCGCCGGTCCCGGCGAGGTCGTGGTCCGCCTCGCCGCGTGCGGCGTCTGCGGCACGGACCTCGAAAAGCTCCGCGGCAACTACCAGAGCGCCGGCCGGATCGGCCACGAGCCGGTCGGCGTCATCGAGGAGGTCGGGGCCGGCGTCGAGCGCCACCGGGTCGGGGAGCGCGTCTTCGTCCACCACCACGTCCCCTGCTACGCGTGCGCCGTCTGTCGACGCGGCGACTTCACGTTCTGTCCCACCTACCAGCGGACGAACATCGACCCGGGCGGCTTCGCGGAACGCTTCCGTGTCCCGGAGGAGAACGTGCGACGGGGCGCCGTCCTCCCGCTCGGCGCCTCCGTCGGGTGGGTGGAGGGTGCGCTCCTCGAGCCGGCGGGCTGCGCGCTGACCGCCCTCCGGCGCGTCGGCTTCCATGCCGGCGACTCGGTCTTCCTCGTCGGGCTCGGCCCGGTCGGCCTGCTCTACTCGCGCGTCGCCCACGCCCTCGGCGCCGGATGGGTGGGGGGCGCGGAGCTCTCGCCCCTCCGCCGCGAGGCGGCCGAGCGCGGCGGCGTCGAGGCAACGGTCGACCCGAGGTCGGACGGAGCCGCCGAGGAGCTGGTCACCCGCGCGACGCAGGGGATCGGCGTCGACCTGGCGGTCGTCGCGACCGGTGCGCCGGCCGCGGTATCGCTCGCCGCCCGCCTGCCGCGCCGCGGCGGGACGCTCAACCTCTTCGGTCTCCCCGAGGCGCAAAGCCGGCTGGACGCCGACCTCCAGGCCCTGTACCTCCACGGCACCCGCGTCATCCCCACCTATGCGACGACCGAGCGCGACATCGCGGACGTCCACGCGCTCGTCGCCGCGGGTCGGCTGTCGGTCCGGGACCTGGTGACGCATCGGCTCCCCCTGGCGCGGATCGATGAGGCGTTCCGCCTCGCGGCCGCCCCCGCGGAGGCGCTCAAGGTCGTGGTCACCGGGCCGGCCCTCGACCCGGACGGCTAGGGCGGTGCCGTCGCGCCGAGGACGACCCGCTCGATGCGCGCGCCCGCCGGCACGGCCGCGCCGGGGCCGAGGATCGCGTGCGTGATGGTCGCCCCCGCCCCGACGTCGGCCCCGTCCATCAGGACCGAGTTCTCGACGAACGCGCCCGCCCCGATCCTCACGTTCGCCCCGAGGCTCACGTACCGGCCGAAGCGCGCGCCCCGGGCGGTCACGGTCGGGTCGGCGGCCACCGGCCCCGTGCCGACGGCCCCGTCGGGGAGCCGCGACGGGGCCGCACGGCCCCCGTCGAAGAGGAGGCGCTGCGCGTTGAGGAGGCGATCCGGAGTCCCCGCGTCCTCCCAGAAGCCGTAGGAGCGGAAGCCGTAGACCCCGCGCGGCAGGAGCTTCGGCATGATCTCGGTCTCGAAGCTTACCGCCCGGCCCCGCGGGATCAGGTCGATGACCTCGGCGCGCCAGACCTGGCATCCCGCGTTGATCCAGTGCGATGGGGCGACCTCGGGGGCCGGCTTTTCGACGAAGCGCTCGATCCGGTCCGACTCGTCCAGCGCCGCCACGCCATACGGGCGGGTATCCGCCACCTCGGCGAGCGTCATCACGCCGACGCCGCCGAGTCGACGCTGGTGCTCGAGCAACGCGCGGACATCGATCGCCGCGATGACGTCGGAGTTGAGGAGGAGGAACGGGTCCGACATCCCGTCGCCCGCGTTCCGCATCCCCCCGCCGGTGCCGAGGGGCTCGAGTTCCGGGACGCAGCGCACGGGGAACGGGGGCGGATGCTCGGCGATGTACCGGGCGATCACGTCCGCCTTGTATCCCGTCGCAAGGACCACCTCCTCGGTATCCGGCGGCAGCAGGTCGAGGACGTGGTAGAGCATCGGCTTGCCCGCGATCGGGATCAGCTGCTTCGGGATCTCGTAGGTGATCGGGCGGAGACGGGTGCCGAACCCTCCGATGAGGACGAGCGCTTTCATGGGGATGGGCGGGCGCGTGTAGTCCTTCCGACCCTTAACGGCTCGGCCGGGACGACACGCGCGCGGGCGGTCGTCGCGTGGGCTACGCGCTCGCGGAACTCTCCGGCCCCGGGGGGACGAGCCCGAGCGCCCGGCGTAGCCGCCCTTCGACGACCTCGCCGGGGTAGGCGCCGGCCCAGCGGTCGACGAGCCGTCCCGACCGGAAGACGAGGACCGTGGGGATCCCCTCGACCCCAAAGCGGCTGACGATCTCCGGCTCCTCGTCGGCGTTGACCTTCCCGAAGGCGACGTGGGGGTGGAGCCGGCGTGCCAGGCCTTCCAGGATCGGCGAGAAGGCCCGGCACGGCCCGCACCAAGGGGCCCAGACGTCCACGGCGACCCGTTCGTGCGCGGTGAGGAAACTCTCGAATCCGCCCCGGCGGAGATCGACCGGGCGCCCGGCGGTCGCGGAGGGAGCGGGGGCCGGCGTCCGCTGGCCCGCCAGGATCTCCCGCCGGAGACGGGCCCGGATCTCATCGAGGTCCCCCCCTTCGCCCTCCTCCGAAGCACCGGGTCCACTCCCGACCATCGAACCACCGCTGGGGAGAGCCCGCCGACGCACTTACCGTTTGGTTCGTGCGCGACCCGCGGGCGGCCGCGGTGCAGGCGGCGCACCGACCTTCGGGCCGCTGTACGAGGACGCCCGCCCCCGAGCTCGACCCCGCGCTCTACCGAGGGTATAAAGCCCAGAAGACCGTCTCCCCGGCCCGTCAGGGAACCCCCCCGGGGACAGGGGGCGAACGCCCTCGGCCGGGACGGGTGGCCGGGCCGGGTGAAACCGTGGCGTTCATCGACAACCTGGGGTTCGAGCTCGATGCGCTGGTCTTGGTGACGGCGGTCGTCTTCTACACGGGGATCTGGATCTGGTGGAACCAGTCGCGCAAGCGGCCCACCCAGGCGGTCCACCATCTGCGCGGCGGCGCGGTCCTCCTCGGGATCCTCGGAGGTTTCCTCACGATGCTCGGGTTCTGGGGGGAGTTCACGTGGCCGCTCCCCGCCTCGTACAACCTTCTCTTCTACGACCCGACGATCCTCGTCGGGATCCTCCTCCTCGGCTTCTGGGCGACGGTCTGGGCCGGGGTTCCGACGCAGTACGTCGGCGTCGTCGGGGTCGTCTCGGGGGCCGGGGTGATCTACTACGGAGCGCGCGCCTACATCCTGAGCCTGACCCAGGAACCCCTCGAGATGTTCCTCATGTATCTGGCCTTCGGCGCCCTCGCCGTGCTCTCCTACCCGGCGACCCTCTTCCTCGACTGGTACGTGACGCCGACCGACCCCGAGTCGACCGCCGCTCCCGTACCGACCGTCTGGAAGCTGGCCCTCGCGGTGTTCCTCGCCATGGCGGTGCTCGCGGGCGTCGCGTCGATCCTCATGGGATTCAGCACCGTCTGGAGCCATCTTGCGAAGGCCCCCTGAGGGCGGAGAGAGGGCCCGCCGCCGGCGCCCCGCCCCCTGATCGGTCAACCGGCGTTGACCGAGGGGGAATAGCCGAGGGGGGCCAGCGCGCCGGCGGAGACCCGTGCGACGCCGGGCCGCCCTGCGGGGAGCTTCCGAGATGAGCGCGGAGTCTCCCCGGGTGGTGTCCGCTCGTCCCCCGGGATCGCCGACGGGGCTTGCCGCGCCCGCCTACCCGGGACTTACGGCCGCCGCCGCCCAGCAACGGCTCGCGGAGGTCGGGCCGAACGAGCCGTCGGCGTCCGCCCGGCGCGGCCCCCTCGAGGAGACGCTCCGGAACTTCGCGAACCCGCTCATCCTCGTCCTTCTGGGCGCCGCGCTCGTCTCGGTCTACCTCGGCATCCTGCCCGACGCCGCGATCATCCTGGCGATGATCGCGCTCAGCCTGCTCATCAGCTACCTCCAGACGCGACGCTCCCACCGCGCCGTGGAGGAGCTGCGCGGTCGCGTGGCCGTGACGGCGACGGTCTACCGGGAGGGATGGGTCGAGATCCCCCGGCGCGAGATCGTCCCCGGCGATGTCGTCCACCTCTCGGCGGGGGATCTCGTTCCCGCCGACGGCGAGCTGATCGAGGCGAAGGACCTCCACGTCCAGCAGGCCGCCCTCACCGGGGAGGCCGTGCCCGCGGAGAAGGAGGCCCGGCCCGGCCCGTTCGTTCCGAGCGGACCGGCTTTCCGCCCGGACCTTTCGGCGCGCGACCTCGTCTTCGAAGGGACGTCGGTCCTCGGCGGCACGGCGACCGCCCTCGTCCGGGTGACCGGTCGCTCGACCGTCTTCGGCGACATCGCGGAACGGCTCGCACGTCGCCGCCCCGAGACCGAGTTCGAGCGCGGGATCCGCGCGTTCGGGACGTTCATGACCCAGACGATCTTCGTGCTCGTCTTCTTCATCGTCATCGCGGGGATCCTCCTGCGGACCGACCTCCTCGAGACCCTCCTCTTCGCGCTCGCCCTCGCCGTCGGGCTCACGCCGGAGTTCCTTCCGATGATCTCGACGATCACGCTCGCGCGCGGGGCCGTGCGGATGGCGCGCCGCCAGGTCATCGTGAAGAACCTCGCGGCGATCCAGAACTTCGGCAGCATCGACGTCCTCTGCAGCGACAAGACCGGGACCCTCACGCGCGGGGAGCTCCGCTTCGAATCGTCGGTGGACGCCGAGGGTCGGACGAGCCCACGCCCCCTCGCCCTCGCCCGCCTCAACAGCCGGTTCCAGACGGGCATCGCGAACCCCCTCGACCGGGCGATCCTCGCCGTCCCCGGCGGGGACGACGGCGCGTTCACGAAGGTCGATGAGGTCCCCTTCGACTTCGAGCGGCGCCGGCTCTCGGTGGTCGTCGACGGCCCGGGAGGTCGCCTCCTGCTGACCAAGGGAGCGCCCGAGGCGGTCCTCCCCCTCTGCACGGCGCGCGAGGCGTCCGAAAATGCGGTGGTCCCGTGGAGCGGGGCCGACCGCGCGAGCGCCTCCGAGGTCGTCCGCGTCCAGGGCGCCGCGGGACAGCGCACCATCGCCGTCGCATACCGCGCCGTTCCGGACCGGGCGGGCTACGGTGCCGCCGACGAGCGGGACCTCGTCCTCGCCGGGTTCCTCGCGTTCGAGGACCCACCGCTGCCGGGCATCGGTCCGACCCTCCGCGACCTCGCCCGCGACGGGGTCGAGGTCAAGATCCTGACCGGCGACAGCGAGGTCGTCGCGCGGCATGTCCTCACGGCCGTGGGGATCGACCCCGAGCCCGCGCTGCTCGGCCGCGAGGTCGACGCGCTCACGGACGCGGCGCTCGCGGCCCGGGCCCCGGCCGTCCGTCTCTTCGCCCGGGTCTCCCCGGCGCAGAAGAACCGGGTGATCCTCGCCCTCCGCGCCACCGGCCACGTCGTGGGGTTCCTCGGGGACGGGGTGAACGACGCGCCGTCGATGTACGCCGCCGACGTCGGCATCTCCGTCATGGGGGCCGTGGACGTCGCGCGGGAGGCGGCGGACATCGTCCTCACGCGGCCGGACCTCGGGGTCCTCCACGAGGGGATCCGGGAGGGGCGCGAGGCGTTCGGGAACGTCGTGAAGTACATCCTGATGGGGACGAGCTCGAACTTCGGCAACATGTTCAGCATGGCCGGGGCGTTCCTCTTCCTCCCGTTCCTGCCGATGCTCCCGGACCAGATCCTCCTCAACAACTTCCTCTACGACCTCACCCAGGCCACCCTCCCCACGGACCGGGTCGACCCGGCGTTCATCCGCAAGCCGAGGCGCTGGGACATCCGGCTCATCCGCAACTTCATGATCGCCGCGGGGCCGGTGAGCTCGGTGTTCGACTTCGCGACGTTCTTCCTCCTTCTCGAGTTCGTCGGGCACGCGGCCGGCGGGTTCCAGACCGGTTGGTTCCTCGAGTCGCTCGCGACCCAGACGCTCGTCGTCTTCGTCATCCGGACCACGGAGAACCCGTTCGCGAGCCGGCCGAGCCCGCTCCTTCTCCTCGCGGCGGGCGGAGCCCTCGCCTTTGCCGCGATCCTTCCGTACAGCCCGCTCGCCCCCGTCCTCGGGTTCACGCCGCTCCCGGCGCTCGTCCTCCTCCTCATCGCGGGGCTCACGGCGGCCTACCTCCTCGTCATGACGGCCGTTCGGGGCGTGGTGATGCGCCCGCTCTCCGCCGCGGAGGCGTAGGCAGCGGGCCGGGGGTACCCGGCGCTCGCGCACCGCGGGCCGTCGGGGGCGAGGGGATGGGCGCGGGGACCTCGAGCTCCGGCCGGCCGATGGGCGCCCACCCGGGTTCGGCGCCGGGAGGCGCCGCGGCCTACCGGCGCGTGGGTTGGGCCCGCGCCGAGTTCAGCAGGATGAGCGTGACGCCGCCGAGCACGACCGCCACTCCGGCGACCTCCCAGGCCGTGAGGGGCTCGCCGAACGCCCCCGAGCCGAGGGCGACCCCGACCAACGGAACGAGATAGGCGACGACGTTGGCGCGCACCGGCCCGACGCGATGGTGCAGCGCGAAGTAGGCGAAGTAGCCCAGGATGGAGGACAGAAGGACGAGGGCGACCAGGGACAACAGCACGCCGGGGACCGCGGGGACCGTGAGCGGGAGCCGGAGCGCGACGGCGCCTCCGCTCAGGAGCAGCGAGGCGATGCCGAACTGGATGCCGATCTGCCACAGACCCTGCCGGCCCCGACCGACCCGGCGCAGGAGGACCGTTCCGACGGCGGTGCTGAGCATCGCGGCGAGGACGAAGACCGGCCCCTGCCAGGTCCCGATGGGCGAGCCGGTGAGCTGGGGCAGCACGAGGATTACGGCGCCCACGAATCCGACCCCCATCCCCGCAAGGCCCAATGATCCGAGCCGCTCGGACCGAAGGAGCCCGTAGCCGAACGCGACCGTGAGGAGCGGGGCGGTGGAGGCGAGGACCGCCGCGTATCCTCCCGAGGCGTACTGTTCGCCCCAGTAGAGGAGCCCGCCGTAGAGTCCGATGATGAGGACCCCGCCGACCCCCGCGGACACGACCGCTTCCCGGCGGGCGGGGAGCCGCTCCCGGGTCGCCGCGGCGAGCGCCGCGAACCCGGCGGCGCTCAGCGCGTACCGGGCCGAGGCGAAGGCGAGCGGAGACGCGCCCAGGAGGAGGCCCTCCCGGATCATGACGTAGGCCGCGCCCCAGACGAGGCTGACCGCCGCAAGGAGGGCGAGATCGCGCGGTGCGAACCGGGCGGGGGAGGATCCGCTCGGCTCGCTCACGGTCCCCCCACCCTCGCTTCCCGCGCCCCGGACGGCCGGGGCGCTACACCAGCCGTCCGCCACGGATGACGGTGGCCCCGTCGAGCGCGATCTCCGCGCCCGCGAGCGAGAACCACGTGAAGAAGCTCGAGCGGTTCGTTCCCCCGAGCCCCCGGTTCCCTCCGATCTGCAGCGTGGCGCAGCCGCGCTCCAACTTCTCCAGGTTGGGAACGTCGCGGACGGACGGGTTCAGTCCGAAGGTGAGCGCGCTGGCCCGGTCCTTGCCGGCCGTGGCGGCCGCGTACTGGCGCGCGAACTCCTCTCCTCCTGCGTCGAAGGAGGACGCGGTGAGCTTGCCGTCCGCGAACTCGAGCGTCGCCCCGGCGTGCCAGTTCCACCAGATGTTCGTCCGGCGGTTGGCACGAAAGGTCCCCTCTGCGGTCCGGGAATCGAGGGGGAGGTCGACGACGCCGGCGGGGATGTTCGTCAGCATGCCCGACAGGGAGTCCTTCTTGGTCCACGGATGGGGTCGTCCGTCCTGAACGCGCGGAGCGGCCCCGGCGAACGCGACCTCGAGGTCGGTTCCGTTGGGGTGGGTGATCCGCGCCTTCTTGGCGCGGGAGAGCGCCCGGGAGAGCCGGGCCCCGCTCTTGGCGATCTCCTCGGGGTCGACGAGGGATGCCCGCAGGATGCTCTCCTCCCACCGCCGGAGGTCGAGGCCCCACTGGCGGGCCCGTCGCTCCGTCGCGAACCCCGTGGTCATGCGCACTCCGCGGAGTCCCGTCTTCCGGGCGACCGCGTACCACGGCCAGTTCCAGTCGAAGGCGTCGTTGGCGCGGTCCGGGAACGTCTCGAGGCGGTCGGTGTCGCCCGGACCCCAGAAGTTCACATACACGTCCGCGGCCTTCAACGCCGCCCACTCCGGCTCGCTCGACTGGCCGAGAAGTCGGCTCTGCTTGCGGTCGATCGCGCGCCACCACGCGTTCTCGTCGTTGTGAACGAGAAGGGCCTTGCCGCCGACGCGGCGTATCTCGTCGATCATCGCCGAGGCCATCGGCAGGGTGTGGTCCCACGACTCGACGATCGCGTTCTCCCCCGTGCGGACCTTGAGGTACTGGGTCACGATGTGACGCGCCGCATCGCGCTGCCGCTTCGAGGGGGTTTCCGGCATGTCGACGGCGCACCACCGTCGGACTATAAACCGACCTTTCGTCCGAGGCGAAGACCCTCGGTCCCGGCCCCCCTTCGTCGGGCGGTTCGAGCCCGACGCGAACGCCCCGTCGGCCCCGCGTACCCCGGTCGTGGCGGAAGTTCCGCGGACGGCTTCCCTCGCGGGATCGACCCGGCCCGGCTACGCCGGATGGTCGCGCCGAGATCGGGAGCGGGTCCCGCGGAAGAGCGTCGGCCCGGCGAGCCGTCGCAGGGCGACCTATCGACGATGCGCCGCAGAAGGTCGTTCCGCCGATGCAGCTCCCTGCGACTCCACGATACGAACGCCGGGGCCGACTCGGCGACGACGGCCCGCCGAAGCTCTTCCACCCGGCTTCGACCTTTCTTCGTCGCCTCCAGGTAGACTACCCGCCGGTCCGTCGTGCTCCGCTCGCGCCGGGCGAGACCTTCGGCCTCCAGCTGGTCCACGAGTCCCGTGATGTTCCCCGTCGTGACCCGCATGGACCGAGCGAGGTCCTTCGTGGTACACCGTCCGGCCCCGACGAGGCTCCGGAGGACGACGAATCGCCGCATGGAAAGCCCTCGATCGCCCAGGGCCTTGCGAAATCGCGCGTGCACCGTGAAGGAAGCACCACGGAGGTTGTGCACCAACGCCTCCTTTAGGGGATGGGGGGTCGCTTCGCGCGCGCGCTGGTCCGACCCGGCAGCGACTCGACCCGCCTCGAGGCGAAAGGGGTCGAGGTCGTTCGGGGGGACCTGACCGTTCGTGCCTCGCTGAACGGCCCGCTGGCGGGCGTGAGCGCGGTCATCACCACGGCCGCCGGCTATACGGGCCGGCGCCGGGGCGATTCGCTCGCTACCGTGGACCTCGAGGGGAATCGTAACCTCGTCGAAGCGGCCGCGGTGGCCCGCGTACCCCGGTTCGTGTTCACGAGCATCCTGAAGTGCGATCCGGCGCCCGGGGGGCCGCACTTCTGGACGAAAACGCTCATCGAAGATGCGCTGGAGTCGAGCGGCGTCCCCTTCGTCGCGCTCCGACCGGGAGCGTTCATCGTCCCGCCCGGATCCGGCGGGGACTTCGGGTCGAAGGGCCTGAGGCGGGGACGACTGCGCTCGTCCGGACCCCGGAACGTGCCGTGGACATGGATCCACATCGATGACGTGGCGCGCGCCCTCTCGCTCGCGGTCGACGCCCCGGACGTCACCGGGAAACGGATCGACCTGGGTGCGGACCGCGCCGTGTCGATGAACGAAATGGCCTCGGCGTTCTCCCTCCTCCTGGGCCGACCGATCCGGGCGGTGGGGATGGGGGCATTCGGCGCTGGGATGGGCCTCCTTTCCGTCGTCAGCCACCGGATGAGGGACAGGAACGCGATGGTCGCCTTCTTCGCCTCGGGCAAGTATGTGGCGGACACCACCTCGCAGGCCGCCGGGCTCGGGCCGGTCCCATCGCTCGAGGATTCGCTCCGACGCTACGCGAAGAGCGCCGGCCTCACCTGAGCCGCCGGCCCGCTCTCGCCCGCCGGGAAGGCGGGCTCGCGCTCGAACGGATCGTCCGCGGGATGGAACCGCCCGCGGCGTCGAACCCCCCGCGCGGGCCTAGGCCGCAAGCCGAGGGAGGGAATCGAACCCCCAGGAAACGGATCTGCAGTCCGTCGCATTAACCATTCTGCCACCTCGGCAACGGCCGGGGGAGGGAATCGGGTTCGGATTAAAGATGTGGGGGCAGGACTAGATCGGGCGCAGCCCCCGGGCGACCCGGAGCAGCCCGGTGCGGAGCCCGAGGCTGACGCGGGCCAGTCCGTGGAGCGACACGCCCCGGGCCTCGCACCGGCCACGGCGCAGGCTCGCGAGGAACGCGTCGACGCCGTCCACCTCGTCGGGAAGCTCGGTGAAGGCCCGGCCCAGCCCATGGAGGTCGTGGGCGTCGCTGCCGCCGGTCCCGGCGATCCGCCGACCGGCCGCGATCACCCCCGCGCGCGCGTTGGCGATCTCGCTGTTGTGGCCGTTGAGCGTCTCGATACCCACCACGGGGGCCGTCTCCGCCGCCCGCCGGCCCACGCCGTGGGCGAGCCGCAGCGGGTGCGCCAGGACGGCGACCGCCCCCCGGGCATGGACCCAGTCGAGGGTCTCGGAAAGCGGCCGCCGGACCGGGGGCACCTCCGACACCCCGTAGACGAGGAGATGCCCCTCGCGGGTCGACACCTCGACGCCCGGGACCATCAGGTACATCGGATTGCGACGGGCAAGGTCGGCGAGCGCCGAATGACCCGCCACCGAGTTGTGGTCCGTCAGCGCGAAGCCCTTGAGGCCGGCGACGCCCAGTCGGTCGACGACCGTCTCGAGCGCGAGGGAGGAGTCGGGGGAGTAAAGGGAGTGGACGTGCAGGTCCAGGCGGACGAAGCCCGTCATCGGACCTTCGCCCCCGGCGCCGCGCCGGTCGGCGCGGGGAGGACCGTGCCGTCGGGGAACGCGAGCACCTCGCCGGTCCCCGCCTCGGGACCGTCCAGCCGGACGATCACCTCCGTGCCCGGCGGATGCGAGCCGGGGGCTTCGACCGTCCGGCCCCCGATGTCGACCCGGAGCCGGTCCGGCCCGTGGGGTCCCTCAACCCGACCGACCACGAGCGGCGTCCGCGCGAACTCTTCGTAGGAGACCGTGGGCGACGCGGCGTCGCCGCCGACGAGGAACGTGCCGGCCGTCGTCGTCGGGGGCGGGGCGAGGAGGACCGCCCGTTCCCCGACGTCCGCCGCCAGGACCATTCCCTGGCTGGTGAAGCGACGGATCGTGCGGGGCGCCAGGTTGGCAAGGACGGCCACCCGGCGACCCGTCAGCTCCTCGGCCGTGTAGTACGGACGCAGTCCGGCGACCAGGGACCGCGGCGTCGACCCGCCCTCGTCCACGGTGAGCAGGTAGAGCTTGTCCGCGCTCGGGTGGGGCTCGACACGCTCGACCCGGCCCACGCGGATGGCCAGCGGCGCGCGCCCGCCGGCCGCCGCGGCCGGGGCGCTCGCGCGTTCCGGGGGCGCCGACGTCGACCGGTCGGACCGCGGCTCGCGGCGCGGGAACAGGGGATGGACCTCCCCCAGACGCTGACCCGGCTCGGGCGGCTGGATCGCCTCGTCCCAGGTGCCGGGCTCCGGCGCGAACGGATAGCCCAGCATCCGCCAGAGGTCGTCGGAGGAGAACGGGAGGAACGGAGACAGCCACACGGCGAGCGCCTTGAGCGTCCAGAGGCCCTCGTAGAGGGCGCGCGAGCGCTCCTCCGGGCTCGCCTGCCAGGGCTTGGCCTCGTGGAAGCGGCGGTTCGCCTCCCGCACCTCGGCGAGGGTCCGGTCGAACGCCTCCTTGAGACGCACCGCCTCGAACTCCCGCGTGATCTCCCGGTGGGCGAGGCGCAGGCGCTCGCCGATCCCGTCGGGCGCGTCCGGGCTCCACCCGTCGGGAGGGGAGGGGACCCGGTTCTCGGACCGCTCGCGGCACAGCACCAGGATGCGCTGCGCAAGGTTGCCGTACTGGTTGGAGAGGACCTCGTCGGCGACCTGGTGGAACTCGTCCCAGTCGAACTCGGTGTCCCGGTTCTGGGGGGCGAGGAGGGCGGCGTAGAACCGGATGAGGTCCGGCGGGTACCGCGCGAGGAGCGACGGGAGGAAGACCTTGGCGTCGGCCGGGGCCGACTTCGAGATCTTGCGGCCCCCGATCTGCATCCACTCGTTCGCCGGCACGTCGGCCGGCAGCTGTAGTCCCCCCACCCCGAGGAGGATCGCCGGCCAGACGATGGTGTGGAAGAAGATGTTGTCCTTCCCGACGAAGTAGTAGGCCCGGGCCGGCTCGTCGGCGGCCCAGTAGCGGCGCCACGCCTCGGGCCGGCCGGCGCGCACCGCCCATTCCCGGGACGCGGAGAGGTAGCCGATCACCGCGTCGAACCAGACGTAGAACCGCTTCGAAGCGTAGCCCTCGAGCGGGATCGGGACCCCCCAGTCGAGGTCCCGCGTGATCGAGGTCGCATGGAGCCCGGCGGAGAGGAAGTTGCGTGTCACCCCGAGCACGTTCGCCCGCCAGTCGGGATGCGCGGCGACGTACTCCTCGACCCGGGGGGCCAGCTTCTCCAGGAGGAGGTAGAAGTGCTCCGAGGGGCGGAACTCGGCCGGCCCTCCATCGAGGCGGCAGCGCGGGCCGATCAGCTGGCGGACCTCGAGGATGCGGCCGCAGGCGTCGCACTCGTCGCCCCGCGCCGTGGGGGAGTGGCAGTACGGGCACTCGCCGAGGACGTAGCGGTCGGGCAGGAAGCGGCCGTGCCGTGGGCAGTAGGCGATCTCCTCCGTTCGCCGGCCGACGAGGCCGTTCTCGAGGAGCGCGAGGAACAGCTCCTGCACGGTCCGCTCGTGCAGGACGGTGTGGGTGCTGGTGAACACGTCGAAGCTCACGCCGAGCTGGCGGAACGCCTCGCGGTTCAGCGCATCGAAGCGGGCCGCCACCGTGGACGGCACGGACCCCTCGGCCTCGGCGGTCACCAGGATCGGCGTCCCGTGGACGTCGGAACCCGAGACGAAGAGGACCTCGTTCCCCCGCAGCCGGTGGAACCGGGCGAAGGCATCCGCGGGGAGGTAGGCGCCCGCGAAGTGGCCCATGTGCACCGCCGCGTTGGCGTACGGCCAACCGGCGCCGACGAAGATGCGCGCCATCCCTCCCCCCGGTCGTCATCAGGCGGAACCGGTGCCTAAACCCTTTTGGGCCCGGGCACGGGCCGGTTCGCGGTCCGCGGCCGAATCTTTATTCCGCGTTGCCGTTCGCGGTCACGATGACGGAGGGGGAGGCCCCGATGACCCGGCCGTCCGTCGCCGAGGCGGACCGGCTCATCGGCCTGAAGTCGCCGGTCCTCGCCCACGGATACGTCGTCCTCGTCGACTATATGGGCGACGATGCCGCGATCGTCCAGGCCGCCCGCGTCTCCTACGGCGCCGGAACGAAGAGCGTCCGGGACGACCGGGGGCTCATCCGCTACCTCATGCGCCACCGCCACACGACGCCGTTCGAGATGGTCGAGCTGAAGTTCCTCGTCCGGCTGCCGATCTACGTCGCCCGCCAGATGATCCGGCACCGGACGGCGTCGGTGAACGAGTACAGCGCGCGCTACTCGATCGTTCCGGACGAGTTCGATCTGCCGCCGCCCGGCGCGGTCCGCCTCCAGTCCCGCACGAACCGCCAGGGGCGCGGCGAGCCGGCGCCCGCGGCCGTCGACGCGCGGTTCCGGGCCGACCTCGAGCGCGTCTCGCGCGAGGCGTACGCCGCCTACTCGGCGGCGCTCGCCGACGGGGTCGCGCGCGAGACCGCCCGCATGATCCTCCCGCTGGCCTACTACACCGAGTGGTACTGGAAGACCGACCTCCACAACTTGCTCCACTTCCTGTCGCTCCGCCTCGACCCCCACGCCCAGGAGGAGATCCGCCTCTACGCGGCCGAGATGGCGAAGGCCGCCCGGGCCGTCGCGCCGATCGCCTACGAGGCGTTCGAGGAGTTCACCCTGGAGGCGCTCTCGCTGAGCCGGCGGGAACAAATCGCCGTCCGCGCGCTGCTCGGTGGCGCGACTCCCGAATCCGCCTGCGCCACCGCGGGCCTTTCCCTCACCCGCCCCGATGGACGACCGCGGGCGTCGGGGGAGGGGGTCGAGTTCCTCCAGAAGCTCGAGCGCCTGACCGCGGCCACCCGACCCGGGTCAGAGGTATAGAGGAGGGGCCCTTGACGGGCCATGGCCGCGACGCGCGCCGCCGGGCTCTTCCGGGACAACGAGACCCACCTCCCTGCCGACCGCGCGACGTTCGACATCCACGACCCGGCCGACGGGAGCCTCGTCGGGACCGCGACCCGGGCGAGCGCCGAGGACGCGCGGGCCGCGATGGACAGCGCCCACGCGGCCCAGCCGGCCTGGGAGGCGCTCGGCGGCGCGGCGCGGGCCCGCATCCTCGTCCGCGGCGCCGAGCTCCTGCGCGCCCGCCGCACCGAGCTCGCCGAACTCATCACGCGCGAGATGGGCAAGGTCCTGACCGAGTCGCTCCTCGAGGTCGACGGGGCCGCGGACAACTTCGACTACTACGCCGCCTTCGCCCGCACCCTCAACGGCGAGGAGGTCGGCCTCCTTCCCGCCGGCGAGACCCTGCGCCTCATCTGGGCGCCGCGGGGCGTCGTCGTCGGCATCACGCCGTGGAACTTCCCCGCGGCGACGGTGACCCGGAAGATCGCCCCGGCCCTCCTCGGCGGCAACACGATGGTCCTCAAGCCGTCGAGCGCGACGCCGTTCTCCTCGCTGTTCATCGCCGAGGTGCTCAAGGCGGCCGGTCTGCCCCCCGGGGTCCTCAACGTCGTCACCGGCTCGGGAGCGGAGGTCGGCCCGGCGCTCATCGGCCACCCCCGCTGCTCGACGGTGACCCTCACCGGCTCGACGGCCAGCGGCGTCGAGGTCCTCAAGATCGCTGCCCCGCGCGTGGTCAAGTGCCTCCTCGAGCTCGGCGGGAAGGCCCCCGTCCTCGTCGCCGAGGACGCCGACATCGCCTGGGCGGCCCGGGCGACGGTCTGGGGGCGGTTCTGGAACGCCGGCCAGGCCTGCATCGCCGCCGAGCGGGTCTACGTGGCCCGACCGGTCGCTGACGCGTTCCGGCGGGCCGTCGAGGAGCTGGTCGGGCGCCTGCGCGTCGGTCCGGGTCTGCGGCCGGGGATGGACGTCGGCCCCCTCTACGCCCCGGGCGCGCGCGACGCGGTGGCCCGCGACGTCACCGAGGCCGTCGGCCACGGCGCCCGGGTGCGGCTCGGCGGGCACCCGCCCAAGGAGCCCGCGCTGGCGAACGGAGCGTTCTACCTCCCCACGGTCCTCGACGGGGTCACCGAGGACAACCCGATCGCGCGCGAGGAGATCTTCGGTCCGGTCCTCCCGCTCCTCACCTTCGACGATTTCGACGAGGCGATCCGTCGGGCGAACGACTCGCGCTACGGCCTCTCGAGCTACGTCTTCACCCGGGACCTCTCCCTCGCGGAGAAGGCGATCCGGGAGCTCCGCTTCGGCGAGACCTACGTCAACCGCGTCGGTCCCGAGAGCGCCCAAGGCTACCACGCCGGGTTCCGCGAGAGCGGGCTCGGGGGGGAAGGCTCGCGCTGGGGGGTCCAGGACTACCTCCAGCTCAAGAGCGTCTACGTCGACTGGAAGCAGCCCCACGCGGCGGGCTACTTCTTCCCCTATCGCGACGAGTGACCGGAGCACCGGCCAGCCCCAGGTGGAGGTCCGTCACGTTCGTCCCGGTCGGTCCGGTCCGGATCCGACCGCCCATGGCCCGCAGCGCGTCGTAGCTCGAGTGGGTCGCCAGCGCCGCCGCGAGGTCGACCTTGCGCCGTGCCGCGCGGTCCACGGTCCGACCGTCCACCCAGCCACCGGCGGCGTCGGTGGGCCCGTCGATCCCATCGGTCCCCACCGAGAGGAGGCGGACCGCGGGGAGGCCGCGAAGAGGGCCGGCAGCGGCCAGGACGAACTCCTGGTTGCGCCCGCCGCGGCCGGCGCGGCCCGTGATCGTCACGGTCGTCTCGCCCCCCGCGACCAGGCATGCGGGCCGCGGGCCGGCGCGGGCCCTCTCGGCGAGCAGCTCTCCGAAGAGCCGTCCGATGTCCCGCGTCTCCCCCGTCATGCAAACCGTGAGCAGCTCCGTGCGGTAGCCGCGGCGGCGGGCTTCGCCGACGGCGGCGGTCGCGGCGGTCCGGTTCGAGGCGATGACGGCGAAGGAGCCCCGGGCTAACCGAGGGTCCCCCGGCTTGATCGTCTCCGGTCGCCGGCCTCGCGACCCGGCCTTAAGGTGGCGTCGCACACGCGCCGGCAACGCCGCGTGGAACCCGAGACGGCGTGCGGTGGTCAGCGCCTCGGCATAGGTGGTCGGGTCGGCCACGGTCGGACCGGAAGCGATGTCCTCCGGTGCGTCTCCGACGACATCGGAGATCGCGAGAGTGGCGATCGACCCGGCCGTGCACGCCCCCGCAAGGCGGCCCCCCTTGATCGCCGACAGGTGGCGACGGACGACGTTCATCGCCTGGATGGGGGCTCCGGAACGCAGGAGGACCTCCGTCGCCCGGGCGAGGTCGCGGCCCCGAAGGCCGGGGGCCGGCGCCTCGGCGATCGCCGACCCTCCTCCCGAGATGAGGAAGAGGACGGCGTCCGATGCGGGGACGCGGGAGGCGTAGGCGAGGAGGCTCCGGGCGGCCCGCTCGCTTCCCGGGCCCGGCACCGGGTGCTCCCCGCGGAGGACCTCTACGGCGACCTGCGGGGCCGGGCTCCCCTCGCGGATCACCGCCATCCCCCCGGCGAACCTCGGGCCGAGGACGGCGACGGCCGCGTCCGTCATCGCCCCGGCGGCCTTCCCGAGGGCGAGGAGGTGGACCGAGGCCCCCGGACCGAGGGGGACCCGGCGCCCCCCGGGGAGCGAGATCCCCTCCCGGCGCGTACGGAGGGCCCCACGGACCGCCCGCGCGGGGTCGACCGCGGCGAGGGCCGCGCGGACGATCCCCCGGGCGTCAGCAGCGAGGGTCATCTCCGGCCTCGAGGGTGAATCCCGGCCGCGGAACGAACGGCGGATGGGGAAGGGTGAACCGGCCGGGCCAGACGGGGGCGAGCGTCTCCGGTGGCCCGTCCTCCGAGGCTCCGTCGGCGAGGTGGTCGGCCAGCCGCCGCGCCACGCCGCCGGCGCGCATGATCCCGAATCCGTTGAACCCGGCCATCACGAAGAGACCGTCCACCCCGGGCACCGGACCGACGAGCGGTCGTCGGTCCGGCGTCGCGGTGCACACCCCCGCCCAGGCCCGGAGCACCTCGCTCGCGGCGAACCCGGGAAGTCGGTGGGACAGCCCGTCGGCGAGGTGGGCGAGGAACGCGTCGTCGCCGCCCGCGACGAAGCGCTCCGGGTCGGCCTCGACCCGCTCGGTCCCGTCCCCACCCAGGATGCGGCCCATCGCCTCGGGACGGACGTAGAGGTCGGTGTCGAGGTCGTGGATCGTCGGGAACTCCTCCGCCCCCGCGCCCGGCGGTCGAAGGAGCGCTGCCTGCGTGCGGTAGGGAACGAGCGGGAGCGGGTGGCCGAGCCGAAGCAGGAGCGCCTTCGTCCACGCCCCGGCGGCGACGACGAGGGTGCGGGCCCGCAGTTCGCCCATGCCCCGACGCAGGACGAACTCCGGTCCGTCCCGTACGAGGTCCGTCATCGGCTGACCGAAGTCGAAGGCGACGCCGCGGCCGCGGGCGGCCTCGGCGTAGATGGTCGTGATGGAGCTCGGGGTCACGCAGGCGTCGTACGGCGAAAGGACCGCCCCCGCGATGTCGTCGAAGCGGCCGGCCGGAAGCCGCCGCGCGAGGGTCTCCGCCCCGATGGCATCGACGTTGACCCCGAAGGACCGCCACCGCTCGAGCGCCTCGGTAAGGATCGCCGCCACCGCGGGGTCGCGGGTGACCCGGACGAACCCGTTCTCGAAGAAGGCCGCCGGCTCCCACCGGCGGCACATCTCGGCGTACTCCCGGTGCGATTCCCGGGTCACCTCGACGTCGAAGCGGCTCCACAGCTGCTCCGTCACGACGCCGGCGGCGCGCCCGCTCGCCCCGGCGGCCGGGGGGTTGGGGTCGTAGACGGTGACCGGCGCGATCCCGCGGAGCGCCAGGTGGTGGGCGAGCGCGCAGCCGGCGACGCCCGCGCCCAGCACGAGGACCTCCGACCGACCGGAGCGCACGCCGTCGCGAAGGGGGCGGGCGGGTTAATACTGCGGCTTCGCCCGCTGGTAGGCGTCCCGCAGCGCCTGGGTGTCGACGTGGGTGTAGATCTGGGTCGTCGCGACGGAGGCGTGGCCGAGGAGCTTCTGGATGAACCGGATGTCGCACCCGCGGCTGAGGAGGGCCGTCGCGAGCGTGTGGCGGAGGACGTGGGGGGTCACGCGGCGGGGGATGCCGGCCCGCTGCGCGGCGCGGCGGACGATCCGCTCGACGGTGACCGACCCGACCGGGAAGAGGAAGGGGGACTGGATCCCCGAGAGCGTGCGCTCGGTGATGTAGCGGTCGATCGCGGCCCGGGTCCGCTCCTCGAGGACGACCTCGCGGTCCTTGTCGCCCTTCCCGGAGCGGACGTGGAGGACGTTGCGCTCGAACTCGAGGTCGTCGATGCTGAGGTGGCAGAGCTCCCCGACCCGAAGGCCGCCGAAGGCGAGGACATGGACGATCGCCGAGTCGCGGGGGGAGTCGCGGACCGCGTCGAAGAGACGGTGGGTCTCCTCCTCCGTGAGGTAGCGGGGCAGCCGCTCCGGGCGGCGGGGCGCCTCGAGGCCCTCGGCGACGTCGAGCTGGTAGGAGCGGAACAGGCACGCGAGGCCGCGGACGGTGGTGTAGAGGGAGTTCTTGGAGTAGTGGCGCTCCAGGACGAGATGCTCCCGGAACGCCTGGAGGTCCTCCTTCGTCACCTCGGCGAGCGGCTTCTGCACGAAGCCGAGGAACATCTTCGCGATGTGCCCGTACTGCTTGACCGTGCACGGGCTGCGCTCCTGGGAACGGAGGAGGTTCTGGAACCGGCCGACGACCTCCAGGACGGAGAACTCGCCGTTCGAGGGGGTGAGCGCGAGGCCCACGGGAGCGGTGCGACGGCCCGGCGGGCCCCGCGGACGCGATGCGACGGCGGACGATGCCATCGCTTGTCGTTTGGCCGGTTCGTCCCTAATTAAGGGTTGACCCGCACCGGCACCCGTGAGACGATCGCGGCCCGCCGCGACGCGGCCGTCGGCCCCGGGACGGCGCGCGGCCCCTCAAATACCGGCGGCGCGGTGGGGCCGGCGTGCGCTGCGACGCGTGTCCGCGCGACGCGGTGATCGACCAGCCGTACCGCGGCGCGCACCTGTGCTCGGCCCACTTCTCCGCCTCCGTCTGGGAGCGGGTCCGCCGCGAGATGCACCGCCAGCTGCCCCGGTTCCGCGGTGGGACCGTCGCCGTCGCGCTGTCGGGCGGGAAGGACTCCGCCGTCGCGCTCGCGACGGCGGTACGCTACTTCGCCCGCCGCCCGAACGTCCGGCTCGTCGCGATCAGCGTGGACGAGGGGATCGCCGGCTATCGTCCCGCGACCCTCCGCGCGGCCGCGGCGCTCACCGGGCGCCTCGGGGTCGAGCACGTGATCGTGCGCGCGAGCGCGGCGCTCGGCGTCTCGACCGACGAAGGGGTCGGCCGCCTCCCGGGGACCGTCCCGTGCTCGTTCTGCGGCGTCTGGCGCCGCCAGCTCCTCAACCGGGCGGCGCGCGACGTCGGTGCCGATGTCCTGGTCCTCGGGTTCAACCTGGACGACCTCGCCCAGACGGTCCTCATGAACCTCGCACGGGCCGACCTCGGTCGCCTCGCGCGGATGGCCCCCCACCGGGACCGCGCCCCGGGGCTCGTCCCACGGATCGCCCCCCTCGCTCAGGTCCCGGAGCGCGAGGTGTACCTCTACGCCCGGCTTTCGGAGCTTCCGTTCGACCACGGGGAGTGCCCCCACGCCTCCGCTGCCGCCCGCAACGTCTTCCGCGAGGTCGTCTGGCGCCTCGAGGAGGAGATCCCGGGGACGCGGCACGCGCTGCTCCGCACGCAGGCCGCGCTCGCCGACCTCCTCCGTACCGGCAGCGACGCCGGCCCGGCCCGCTGCGTCGACTGCGGCGAACCCGCGACGGGGGAGCGGTGCCGCGCGTGCGACTACCTGCGCCTCGCCCGCAATCCGCTTATGGGGGCGGCCCGCTCCTGACCGCGATGGAGAACCCGCCGGCCCCCGCGACGGGGAGCGACCCGCGCGATTCGGTCCGCACGCGCGTCTTCGTCGTCGGCGCGGGCATCATGGGCAGCGGGATCGCGGCGCAGAGCGCCCTCGCCGGCTGCGCCGTGACCCTCGAAGACGTGAGCGAGGAGCTGGCGCGGCGTGGGCTCGAGAACGCGCGGCGCGCCCTCGACAGCGCGGTCCGCCGCGGGCGGGTCTCCCCGGCGAGCCGGGACGAGGCGCTCGCGAACATCGACACGGCGATCGGCCTCCGCCGGGCCGACGCGGCCCAGATCGTCATCGAGGCGGCGCCGGAGAACCTCGAGCTCAAACGGGCGATCTTCGCCGAGCTCGAGGGGGCCGCCCACCCCTCGGCGATCCTCGCCACGAACACCTCCTCCCTCCCGGTCACCTCGATCGCGGCGGGACTGCGCGACCCGGGCCGCGTCGTCGGGCTCCACTTCTTCAACCCCGTGCTGCAGATGGACCTCGTCGAGGTGATCCCGGGCCTGAGGACGCGGCCGGAGGTCACCGAGGCCGTCCATGCCTTCGCGCGCACCCTCGGCAAGACGGTCGTCGCCTCCCGCGACAGCCCCGGCTTCGTCACGACCCGCGCCCTCGCCGTCCTGGTCAACGAGGCGGCGTGGATGCTCTACGAGGGCACCGCGTCGCGGGACGACATCGACACCGCCTACAAGCTCGGGTTCCACCATCCGATGGGACCGTTCGAGCTCACCGACCTGGTCGGCCTCGACACCGCCCTCGCCATCCTGGACGTCCTCTGGGACGGCTTCCGGGACAGCCGCTACCGGGCCTGCCCGCTCCTTCGCTCGATGGTCGCGGCCGGCAAGCTGGGCCGCAAGACCGGTGAGGGGTTCTATGCCTACCCGCGCGAGGCGCCCCCGCCGGGGCCGGCGCCATGAGCGCGCTGTCCGGCATCGAGGACCTGATCGCCCTGCTTCTGGCCGCGCTCTTTCCGGCCCTCGTCTGGCTCGCCTGGATCCGCAGCACCGAGCGCTACGGGAAGGAGCCGTGGGGACCGCTGCTCGGGTCGTTCTTCTACGGGGCGCTGTTCGCCACGATCGTCGCCGCGATCCTCGAGGCGGTCCTCGTCGCGGCGGGCACGAAGCTGTCGCAGGCGTACCCGGCCCCGGAGTTCACGTTCCTCAACGGCAGCTCCCCGCTCGGCTACTTCTTCCTCGTCCTCGTCATCGCCCCGCTCGTCGAGGAGGGCCTCAAGGCCTCCGGCGTCGTCCGCGCGCGGGCGCGGCTTTCCGTCGTCTCCGACGGCCTCGTCTTCGGGGCGGCCGTCGGGCTCGGGTTCGGCTTCTTCGAGACGTTCTTCTACGGCCTCGGCGCCTTCCTCACCGGCGGGCTCGTCGCCGGCATCCTCCTCATCCTCGTCCGCAGCCTATCGAGCGTCCTTCTGCACGGCAGCACGACCGCCATGTTCGGCTACGGCTACGCCGAGAGCCGCCTCAACCACCGCGCCGGCTACGCCGGCGGCTACTACCTGCTCGCCGTCGCGATGCACGCGGGGTTCAACGCCCTCGCCGGCCTCGGGGCGATCGTCGCGCTCCTCGGCTTCTCGGCCAGCATCCAGGACTACGCCAGCCTGGTCGGTCTCCTCCTGGTCTTCGTCTACGCCTTCGTGGCGATCGAGCATGCCCGGGCCGTCATCCTGCGGACCGACTTCCCCGGTGCCGCACAGGTCCACCCGCGCTTCCGGCCCCCGTCCGTCGCGCCCCGGCCGGGACCGCCCCCGCGGTCCCGCTAGGGCTCAGGACGGCGGGGCCGGCGGGACCTCGCGCTTCTCCGACCGGTTCCACGCGCTGTCGCCGATCTCGCGGTAGAGCGCGGCGGTCTCGTCCGACGCCGGGGCGTCCCGCGTCTCGCCGACGAGGCGGATGCGGTCCTTCTTGAGCAACCAGTAGTGGATGCGCCAGGTCTTCCCCCGCGAGACGGTCGCGTCCTCCTCCTCGCTCGTCAGGAGCCCTTCCTCCTCAAGCTGGTAGAAACGGTCCCGGTCGTCGCTGGAGAGCTTGTTGTCGAGGACGGAGTCCTCGTGGCCGAAGTAGCCGAGGACCATCCGGGCGACGGGGCGCACGTCGGGCTCCGTCATCTTTCCCCGAAGGACGAGGGTGCGCTCGAGGGCCCGGACGAGCTCCTCCTCGGTGATCGCCGCCACAGTCTCACCCGGGCCACTCTTCCGGCGACTATCAAGGTGCCGGTGCGTCCGCCTCCCCGCCGTCCCGTCCGCGGGGGAGGCAAGGTCTTGAGGAAGGGCCGGGTCCGGCGGGCCCCGATGACCGAGGCGGCCGCTCCCCGTCCCCCCGTCACGTTCCCCCTGGACGAGGCGACGCTGACCGCCGCCCGGCGCGCGCTCCCCCTCGGCCTCTGCCCGGAGTGCTACGGCCGGCTCTTCGGCCGCCTCGGACACGGCCTTTCGAACCCCGAGCGGTCGGCCCGGCTGGCCGCCGCGCTCGGCGAGGCGCTCCCTTCGCCCGACGGGGCCTGCCGGCTCTGCCGCGGGGCGTTCGACCGATGGGAGACGTGGACCCAGCGGGTCCGCGCGGCCGCCACGGGGCTCGAGTGGCACCGCTTCGCGTGCGGCTCCCGCTGGGACCCGGAGATCCTCGCCCACGAAGAGACCCTCTGGGTCGAGGTCGGCAGCGCCTTCGGCGAGAGCGCCCGCGGCGCGTTCAACCGGGAGCTCGGAAAGCGCCTCGAGGTCGCGACCGGCGCCGTCGGCGGCCCGGACCGGCCCGACCTCGTCTTCCTCGCCGACCTCCCGGCGGGCCGCGTCGAGGTGACGGTGCTGCCCATCTACTTCGCCGGCCGCTACCGCAAGCTCGACCGGACCCTTCCGCAGACGCGGTGGCCCTGCCGCCGGTGCGAGGGGCGCGGCTGCGATCGGTGCGGCGGGACCGGTAAGACCTACCCGACGAGCGTCGAGGAGCTCGTGGCCGCGCCGTTCCTCGCGGCGACGGGGGGAACGGGGACCCGCTTCCACGGGATGGGACGCGAGGACATCGACGCGCGGATGCTCGGAGGAGGTCGGCCGTTCGTCCTCGAGATCGACCGGCCCCACACCCGCACCGTCGACGTCGGGGCGACCGCCGCCGAGGTCAATCGCACCGCGGAGGGCCGGGTCGAGGTCCTCGAGATGGTCCCGGCCGTCGCGGCCGAGGTCGTCCGGGTCAAGGAGGCGGCCCCGCTCAAGAGCTACCGCGTCACCGTCCGCGGCGAGGCGCCGGAGGCAAAGATTAATGAGGCCCTGGCGTTCGTTGCGGGCCGGGCCATCGCCCAGCGGACGCCCACCCGGGTCGCCCACCGCCGAGCCGACCGCGTACGGACGCGTCGGATCGTCGCGGGGCGGCTTGTCGAGGCGGCCCAAGGGCGGTTCACGCTCGACCTGCGCGCCGAGGCCGGCACGTACATCAAGGAGTGGGTGGAAGGAGATGGAGGCCGCACCGAGCCGAGTCTCGCCCAGCTGCTCGGGGTGCCGCTGAGCGTCGAGTACCTCGACGTGCTAGAGATCCACGACCGGGAAGGTTGAATCGATGGTCAAGAGCTCGAAGGGATTCCGTTCGCGCACCCGCGGAACGCTGACGAAGGATGTCCGCGAGCGCGGGCGCCCGCCCGTGACGCGCTACCTGCAGACGTTCGCGGTCGGCGACCAGGTCATCGTCCGTCTCGAGGCCTCCGAGCCCCGCGGCATGCCGCACCCCCGCTACCAGGGCCGCGTCTGCGTCGTCCTCGGGAAGGTCGGCCGCGCCTACCGCATCGAGTTCCGGGACGGCCAGAAGCGCAAGGAGCTCATCGCGAACCCCGTCCACCTCATCCGGGCGAACCAGGGAGGCCCCCGTGCCTGAACCGGTGCCGCTCGCGCGCGTGAAAGAGCTCCTCACGGCCGAAGCCGGACGCCGCACCCTCCCCCGGGAGGCGATGCTCGCCCAGCAGCACGCCGACCTCTTCGCCCGGCTGGCCGTCGCGGAGACCGACCAGCTCGTCGCGGAGCTGCGGCAGCTCCCCGGCGTCGACGCGGCACTCGCCATCAAGCTCGCGGACACCCTCCCCCAGTATCCGGAGGAGATCCGGCTCCTGCTGTCGAAGGAGCGGGTCCTTCTGGACGAGGCGCAGCTCACCCGGCTGCTGGAGACGATCGCCCACTACCGATGAGCGGGGGGAGCGGCCACGGAGAACTACGCGTACATCCTGGACTACCTGCCGCAGGGCCGGCAGACCGAGCGCGGCTTCCACCGCGAGCCGGTCGCCCTCGGACTCGGTGAATCGGAGCTCAAGCTCCTCGAGATCCTGCCCCGCCCCGGTCAGGCGTTGAGCGTCGGCGGGCGCATCCCGCTCGTTCCCGTCGGGGGCGTCGCGCCGCCGATCGACCACGTCCGACGCCGCCTCGCCTACGGCGACCTCACCGCGGCGGCGCGGACGGAGCTTCCCCTCGCGCTCGAGAAGCTGGTCCTCGCCGACCCGCCGCGGTTCCTGCGCTTCTTCAACGAGGCGCCGGCGGTCTCCCGTCGCTTCCACCTCCTCGAGCTTTTGCCCGGCATCGGCAAGAAGACGATGCAGGCGATCGTCGACGAGCGCCGCCGGGGCGCGTTCACGAGCTTTGCGGACCTCGAATCGAGGGTCCATGTGAAGAACCCGGAGAGGCTCCTCGTCGGGCGGATCGAGCTGGAGCTGAGCGGTGTCGAGGACAAGTACCGCCTCTTCATCGCTCCCTGACGGCGACCGGCCGGGCGTCCCCCATCGTCCCGCCGAGATCGAGCGGACCCTCGCCGCCCTCGGGATCCGCCCCGCCCGCCCGCTCGGGCAGTCGTTCCTCACCGACCCGTTCATCGCCGACGCCGAGGCGGCGCTCGTCGGGCCCGTGGCCCCCGGCGCCCTCCTCGAGGTCGGGGGCGGGCTCGGGATCCTGACCGAGGCGCTCCTGCGCCGCGGGGTCCGCGGGCTGACGGTCGTCGAGCGGGACCCGCGGCTCGCCGCGCACCTCACGCGGGTCTTCGACGGGGAGATCCAGGTGCGCGAGGAGGACGCCCGCACGACGTCGCTCGACGGCGTCTCCCACATCGCGGGAAACCTCCCGTTCTCGGTCGCCACGCCCCTCCTGCTGCGCTTCTTCGCCGCGCGGGTCCCGCGGATCGTGGCCCTCGTGCAGCGCGAGGTCGCGGACCGGCTCGCGGCGGGGCCGGGGTCGGGCGCCTACGGCCGGCTCACGATCGCCGCGGCGCTCTTTGGGGAGGTCGAGCTCGCCCAGGTCGTCCCCTCGGCGGCGTTCTATCCCCCGCCCGCCGTGGACGGCCGCCTCATCGCGTTCACCGCTCGGCCCGGTCCGCTGCCGGTCCCCTCGGTCCCCCGTCTCGAGCGCATCGTCGCGACCCTCTTCTCGGCCCGGAGAAAGCAGCTCGGGAACCTGATGCCCCGCCTCGTCCCGCGGGCCGATGCGGAGCGCGTCGCCCGGGCGAGCGGCTGGCCCGCGGACTGGGGCCATCGCCGCCCCGAGGAGCTCCCCCCGGAGGCGTTCTTCGCCCTGGCGAGGACCCTGGGCGCGGTTCGGCCCCCCGAACGACGGTCTGCGGCAGGGCCCTAGGCTTAAGGCCCCCGTCGGCGAATGTACCCCCGAGGGGCCCCGTGATCCTCCGGCTCTACTTCGCCCGGCCGAGGGCCGGCCAGGCGGCCGAGTACGCCGAGATCCTGAAGCGGACGATCGTGCCGTCCGTCCGCCGCCAGACCGGCTGCCTCGAGGTCCGCGTCGGCCGCACCTTCTCGCCCGAGGGCCAGGTCGGGTTCGTCGTCCTGAGCCTCTGGGACTCCCTCGACCACCTCAAGGAGGCGACCGGCGGTCTCTGGCCCGACCCCATCGTCTCCGCGGAGGAGGCCCCCCTGCTCGAATCGACCTCGTGCGTCCACTTCGAGGAGCTCTGAGGCCGCCGACCGTGCCGTCGTACCCCAACCCCGTCTACCGGTCCGTCCTCGCCCGGACCGCGGCGCCGTTCGTGCCGGTCTGGCTGTTCGGGTTCGTCCTCGCCCTCACGCTCGGACGCCTCGGCCTCGCCACCACGGGAGCCACGGGGCTCGAAGGGTTCGCGCTCGCGTTCAGCGTCGTCGTCCTCGGGCTGTTCGGCGTGCTCGCCGGCTGGGAGCGGCGGCGCGCCCCTCGCGCGGTCGACCTCGACGTCGACCGCATCTCCGGCACCGCCCCCGGGGCGGGGTCGATCGACTTCGGGGCGATCACCGCGATCCGGGCGGGGGGGTTCTACGGTTGCCGGGTCGAGGCCCGTGTCCCGTCCGGCCCGGACGGCACGGCTCGCCGCCTCGATTGGCTGTATCTCACGCGGGACAACGCCGAACGTCTCTCGCTCGCCGTGGCGGCCTGGCGCGAGCGAGAGTCGGCGCCCGCCTAGGCCGGGGCCCGCGGTCCCCGAGCCCCTCCCGCCGTTATAGCCCCGCACCCCCTTTCCGTCCGATGGCGACCGCGACGCCCCGGCTCCTCGTGACGTTGCCGGTCTCCCCGGGCCTGCGCGCCACGATCGCCGGGCGCCTTCCCGGCGTGCCGGTAAAGTTCGCGACGCCGGCCGACGAGGGACCCTGGCCGACCGTGGAGGCGATGCTCGTCGGGAGCCTCGCGCGCGAGCTCCCGCGCTGGCGTCGCGACCTCGCCCCGAGGCTCCGGTTCGTGCAGCAACTGTTCACCGGGCTCGATCGGTTCCCGTTCGCCGCGTTCGGGCCCGAGGTCGCGGTCGCGGGGAACGTCGGGGCGTACGCCCCGTTCGTAGCGGAGCACGCGGTCGCGCTGGTACTGGCCCTCGCCCACGAGATCGTTCCGAACTTCGAGAAAGTGCGACGGGGAACCCTGCGCCCTCCGACCCCCAACCGCTACCTCCTCGGCGGGACCGCGCTCATCCTGGGGTTCGGCGAGATCGGCCGCGAGACGGGCGAGCGCCTTCGGGCCTTCGGCATGCGGGTGGAAGGGGTCGGACGGACCGGGGACCCCCGGCCGGGGGCGGACCGGATGCACACGGCGGCGGAACTCGCCTCGGCGCTCGCGGGCGCGGACGTGATCGTCGACTGCCGCCCCCTCACGCGCGCGACCCGTGGGACGATCGACGCCGCGGCGCTCGCCGCGATGCGCCCGACCGCGATCTTCGTCAATGTCGGGCGGGCGGCGACGGTCGACGAGACCGCGCTCTTCGACCACCTGCGCCGACACGCGGAGTTCCGGGCCGGGACGGACGTGTGGTGGCGGGAGGACTTCGAGGGCGGAGAGCTCGGCAGCGCCCACCCGTTCGTCGGGCTTCCCAACTTCCTCGGGACGCCGCACGTCGCCGGGGTGGGGTCCGCCGCCCGCTCCCGCGCAGAGACGCTCGCGGTGGAGAACCTCGTCCGCTTCTTCTCCGGGATCGGCCCCCATCACGTCGCCGACCGCGCGGACTACCTCGACTGACGGTCCACTCCGCCCGAAGGGTATCCCCGAGGCGGGCGCCGAAAGGGAACGCCGCGTCCTTCGCGGCCGGGGAGGAGCCCGTTCCAAGAGGGGTCCCACCGCCGTGACGTTCGACCTTTCACCACGATCGCCCTGCCGCCGGTGTCGAGGGTCCTTCCGGTCAGTACCCGGCCGACCTGCGCGGTGCGAGAGCGCGACGGTCCTGGCGGGGCCAGTGGCTACCTCGGCATCGCGATCGGACCCGCGAAGACCTTCGTCCCGATCCGCGACGCGTCGCCTGCCAAGGGGTCCCCTGGCCCCCCGGCCCTCCTCAGGACGGTCGGGTTCCCCCCGAGGGAAGCGCGGGTCTGCCGTCAGGGCCGCCCCCCCGGTCAGCCGAGTTGGCACAGAACCCGGCTTCAGGGTTCTGTCCCCTAATCGGTTGACACCGTTCCCTCCGGCGCGGCCGTCACTTCTCGGTGTACGGCCATGTCGATAATCTCCCTCCACCGGAACCCCGAGATTGGGCGGAGACCTGCCGCAACTCCCGGGGTGGTCCCTAGCGCAAGGTGGTCGCGGACCAAGTTGTAGTGAACCTGCCAACCCTCGCTCAAGGCCGCCGCGCCCGAGTCGTTGTCGTACGCCCGCATGGTCTTGGTCCGGTCCTTGGACGTTCCGTTCAATCGCTCGATTCGGTTGTTCGAGTCCGGGGCGCGGATGCTCGGAACTGCCCGGTGCGGCGAGTG
>DAHUXZ010000015.1 GCA_027315455.1 Thermoplasmata archaeon
GAACGCCAAGACCACAGTCTGGAAGACGGCGTAGTTGCTGGGTCTATTCATACGGTGCCCGGGCTAGAAACCTCAGTAGATTCGCACTTCGAACGCTGCGGGTGCCTGCCACGGACTGCTGACGTAGAAGAACCCTGGGGCCACTGTTTGGCTGATCGTCCACGGGTCCGTGTTGTTAAGTAATGGCAAGACAAACATCGCCGTGCTGAAGCTGTTGTCGGTGATTGTGGGGTCGTACCAGTATGTATGACCCAGAACTGGTGGAAAGAACCCATCGGTTTCCGTCTCCCATTCGCACGTGTTCCAATTTGGCGAGTATAGTTGATATGGGTAGAGGGTGCTCCAGAACTGAATAGGCGATGCGCCGGTGCCCCAGATTTCCGTTCCGTTCACGTAGACGGCGAAGTTTCCCATTTTACAGGCCGGAACAATTTGGCAGTTGCTCGTCGCAGAAGTAGTCCAGACCTGAAGAGTCAGCGACGCACCCGAGCCCCTTAGCATGTGCATCAGGTTGAAGCACGTACCGCATTCCGGGTCCGATACCGGGGCGCCGAAATAACAGGGGTACGTGTCACATGGCGGTGCGCTTCCGTTGGCAGCAGTAGGGTCGTAGTCCTCGTACCACACATCAGCACACTGGGTGGGCAATGAGGAACCATTGTTACACGCGATGCTGTCCAAGAAACTGACGCCGACTTGCCAAAGCGTCTTGTTCCCTAACGCACCTCCGATGCCTACCCAGAATACGATCCCCTCCTGATTCCACCCGGTGCCTGAATGGACCGAAAGGGACATGGTCTGTGGAGGGTGGAGGGTGGCACCGACGGCTGTAACCCGGGTCCCGTAGTAGGTGTAGCCCCCCCACCCACCACCCGCCTGGTACTGCTGTAATTCCATGTCGATCTGCGCTTGTTCACCTCCCCACGGCGTCGCATTGAGATAGAAGTTCGTGCTCGGGGTGTAGTTCTTCGCGAAGGTTCCAATATTCGACTGCCAATCGTTGAATCGGTACCCTGACAGAATCGAGGACGCGGCAACAGAATGCGGCACGCCTAGGACTAAGCCTACCATGGATCCGTTGGGGAAAGTCTGGCCATCGACAGTGATGAGATTCTGCCCTGGCGTGTACGACCCTGTTACGTTTGGGACGTACAGGAGTATACCAATTGCCGACACATTTCCTCCGCCACAAAATCCAGAGTACCAAGTGTCGTTCTCCATAGATTTCTTTGTGAAATCTCCGACACATCCTCCGTACGGCAGGCAAGGTATGCAGTCCAAGGTAAACCGCGAGGCAACGGGGGTGATCGCGGATTGTACTCCCACCATGGCGGGAGAGAGACTTTCCACTGCCAAAAGCCCGAGCACTAATGTGACTGCGAGCGCACGGATACCGGCACGGGCGAGATCGGAGCGCCGCTCCGCGGCCACGAACTGGGATATGCACTCAGTGAATTTGAAGTTTCGTAGGCACTCAGCCCTTGTGGTATCCCGTAAGTAGTTGCTCTCGGCGGCGCGAACCGAAGTGGTTGTGCTTCATCGATGCACCTGGTCCTCGGGGTGGGCGGCCAAGTAGGCCGCTCGCGCCTTCGGGGGGAGCTTCCTCACGAAGGCGTGCTGGGGGGTCTCAGCGCGCTCGAAGTTCAGGCTGAGGTGGGGCTTCTCCTCGTTGTACCACGCCATCAGTTCCTCGAGCGTGTCGAACAGCGGATCGCCGTCCGGCCACCGGGCGCGCAGCTTGGACTTGAGGGTCCCGAAGACCCGCTCGACCTTGCCGGCCGTCTGGGGGTGCTTCACCCGCTCCAGAATGTGCTGGACCCGTATCCCCTTCCGCCGCTGGAGCTCCCTCAGCTTCCGATCGAAGTAGGAGAGTTGGCCATACTGGACCTTCGTGAACTGGGTCCCGTGGTCCGTGAGGATCTGCTTGGGGAACCCGTACCGACGGCCCGCGGTCTCGAAGGTCGCCCAGGCGAGTTCGGCCGTGGCGTTGGGGGTCCGGGCCCACCCCACGATGAGACGGGAGGCATCGTCGAGGATCACGAGGAGGTGGTCGCCCCGACGGATCTCCGAGTAGTCCATCTGCCAGAGCGAGTTCGAGTGGCGGCGCTCGAAGCGGACCCACTTGCGTCGGCGTTGCTTCTTGGGAGAGTCGACCACGAGCCCGGCTCCTTTGAGGGTCGCCCAGAGACGATTGTGGGCGATATGGGCGCCGTACTCCTCCTCGAGCAGCCGTTCCAGGGCGAGCGGGTGGAGGCGGTGATGCCGCTCGGCGGCGAGGATGAGCTCGGCTTCGTCCGGGTCCCGGGCCTTCGGGGGTCGTCCGAGGGGTCGCTCGCCGGGTAGCGGGAGCCCGAGCGCCGCCCGACGGCGGATCTCTCGGATCCATTGGGGCGTCACGCCGTGGACTCGGGCGATGTGGTAGACGGAGAAGCGGTGTCGGGCCAGCTCCCGTAGGATCCCGTGCACTTCGGCTCGGGAGAGCTTCCTCACTCCGGCCGCGACATCTTCCGAGAGCAAGTATTTCCGGGATACTACAGTTCGTATCGCGGACGAAACGAATATGCGGGTCGATGCACGTTCGCCCCTGTGTCCCCCACCCGCCCGTCGGGAGCGCGTTGTCCTCCGCTCACGGGCCCACCCAGCCCCCCGTCTGCGCGGCCCCGACGGTTGGTGAACATCTGTCGGCTGCGCGTGCCGCTTCCCAACTCGGCCTGGATCGCCCGGTTCAGCCAGCTCCATCCCGAGCTGCGGATCGAGATCCTGAGCCGCCTCGACCTCGACCGGCGGCGGAGCCTAACCGAGGTGCAGCTCAGGACCCCAGAAACGGATCCGTGGGCCGAAGAGATCCGGGCGCTTCCCCAAGTCGAGGAGGTAGAGGTGCTCGAGAGCGGATTAGACCGGGTGCACCTGCGGGTGGTCCACCGGAGTTCCGGGTTCGTGCCGATCTTCCGCGAACTCCACCTCATGCGTCGCTTTCCCTTCGAGATCCGGGCCGGGGTGGCGTCGTGGGTGATCGTCGCCCCCGAAGCGAAGATCCGTCTCCTGCTCCGACGGCTGGAGGAACGGGCCCCGGGGGCGACCCTCGAATCGGTCCGCCACAGCGATCCCGAACAGAGCAGCGGTCCGCTCACGGCACGGCAAGCCGACCTCCTGCGGCGGGCACTGGCTGCCGGCTACTTCGAGGTCCCCCGGAAGATCACGCTCACCGGTCTCGCCCGTCATCTCGAAATGGCCCCGTCGAGCCTATCGGAGGCGCTGGCGATCGTCGAAAAGAAACTCCTAAAACGGTGGCCCACCGACGGCATCGCCGGCCCCACGTCGGATCGCCCGAAGCCCGAGAGCTAAGTTCTCGGAGCCGCCCAGGTGGTGCCCCGACCTTCCGTTCCCCGGCGGTGAATCCCTCGCGTGGGCCCCGCTCGCAGATGACGACGGCGAACCCGCCCGCAATGCCGCCGCTCAGATCGCGCTCACGGAAGGGCAGTACCGATCGGCCGGCCGGCGATCCTCGGCGGTATCGGTCGCCATGGCGCGATCGCGCCCCCGCTCGCCGTCGCGGGCCGGCCCCCTGCGATGGTCGCTTCCGTGAGCTATGGTGCGGCTACGCTTTGAAGCCGTGAAGGGCCTCGTAGTGGAGATACAGCTCGCCATCCTGCGTGGAGTTGGACTCGAGCAGCTTCAGGGTGCATTGCCGGCTCATCGTGCCCCAGTACCTGGGTCCACGCCCATACACCACCGGCATCATGACGAACCAATAGTCATCCGCAAGATCTCGGCGGAACACCTCCAACATGAGCCGAGGGCCCCCCTCGATGATGATGTTCCCGCCCTTCTCTCGCTTGAGCTTCGCGACGATCGTTGAGAGATCGCCCTTCAGGATGCGGGAGTTCTCCCACCCCGGTGTCTTGAGTCGGTGGGAGAGGCAGACCTTGTCGACCCGATCGAGAAACCGGGCGTAGTCGAGCGCGTATTTCGGATCCTTCGGCTTTCGGGCCTTCTCGGTCCAGACCTTCCGGTGGCCGAGGAACGACCGGCGACCCATGACGACCGTGGTCACGTCGTCGTACCTCGGCGCCCACATCTGGTCGAACAACGGGCTCGTGTCTCCCGTGTCGCGATCCCACCCGGGATACTTCGGGAACGCCCCTCGTCCGTCGATGGTCATGTAGACGTTTGCCGTGATCTTTCGCATCTCCCTCCCACTCCTTTCTGCCGTGACTTGCCGGATGAGGCGGCCGTCCCGATCGAGCCAACGTATACGTGAATGGATATATATCTATCTAGGCATGCCTGTATCGTGGCCGACGTCTTTCAGCTCCTCGCGGAACCGTCACGGCGGCAGCTCCTCGACGCCCTTCGACATGGAGAGCGGTCGGTCAACGAACTCGTCGAGCGCACTTGCATGTCCCAGCCGTCGGTGTCGAAGCAACTGCGGCTGCTGCTGGACTCGGGGGTCGTCCGTCTGCGAAAGGACGGTCGGCAACACCTCTACTCGATACAGGGCCGGCCGCTTCGAGAGGCCTCCGAGTGGCTGTCGTACTACGAGCGGTTCTGGGTGGAAGGCCTGAGCCGGATGGACAAGGTCCTTACGGAGGGAGCGCGCCTCCGGGATCGAGGCACCCGATGATCCGGTCCGACGGACCGAAAGTCGCCGTTCGGGTCGAGCGGACGCTCAACGCATCTCCCGAACGCGTCTTCCGCGCCTTTCTCGAGCCGGACCTGCTCCGCCAGTGGATCGCCCCTGACGACCTAAACGTCGACCGAGTCGCGGTAGATCCGAGGGTCGGCGGCCGGATCGAGGTCTGGCACTCGAGGAACGGGGCGAGCACCGGGCGGTTCGAGGGGTACTTCCTCAAGATCGATCCCCCGCGGGAGCTCGTGTACCGCTGGGCGTTCGTCGGGACCGAGCCGGAAAACGGGGAGCACTTCGACACGCTCGTCACGGTCCGCCTGCGGCCGCAGCCGGGGGGTCAGACCCGCATCCACGTGGTCCACGAGAAGCTCGAGGATCTCGAGCGGGGCGCCCCCCACGTCTACGCTAGGCTCGTTCCGGGGTGGAACAACTGCCTCGACAAGCTCGAGCGAGCGGCGGGCGGGGTCCCTTCCGATCCGCGGTGAGCCGATCGACCCGCGCGGCGTGCGGGGGGTCCGGCTCCGCGCGACCGATCACGGCGTCGGCTTCGGACGCGCCGCCGCCCCGTACCGGACCGGGCGAATCCCGCGGCTCGCGCCGAACCGGTCCCACGCGGTGCACGTTCTATAGCGCCACGGTGTTGCCGGGCGGATGGTCGTCCGGTTCGGATACACCGGCATTCGCGTGCGGGACCTCGACGAGTCGCTCCGATTCTACACCCAGATCCTGGGGATGGAGATCATCGAGCCGGTGCAACGAACGCCCTCGACCGACGGCCGGGTAGTGACGCTCCGCAGTCCCGGTTCGTCGCAACGGCTCGAGCTCAACTGGTATGCGCCGGACAGCCGCTTTGGCCCTCCCTACGTGAACGGCGCGGAGCTCGATCACCTCGCCTTTGAGTGCGACGACGTGGATCGGCTCGTGAAGGAACTCGAATCCAAGGGGGTCCCGATACGGGTTCGCCCGCGCGAAATCGGGGCGTCGGAAGGTTGGAACGAGGCGTTCGTGGAGGACCCGAACGGGATATGGATCGAGCTCGTCCCTTCGGGGTCCGGACCGCCCACGGGGTAAGGGGTTCGAGTCCGTTCCCGCGGGCCGAGCGGACCCGCAGGGGGTCGCCGCGCCGCGTGGCTCCGAGGCGGTGGCCATGCGAGGAACCCGCTGCTGGTCCGGCGGCCCGAGAGAGCCCGCAGAGACCGACCCACCGGGGTCCGTCCCTATGGGCTTCGACTTGGGTGGCACGCGGGGAGCTTGGCGTTGCGCTCGCCGCGCTCCCGACTCGAGGCGGGCGTGGTTTGCCCACCCCCAAGGGAAGGGGCCGGCCGGTGGCGGGGCCTCACAATGCACCCCCACGGCGACGAGGGGGGACGGCGCCCGCCGGGGAGGAAGCATCGATCGCGCGCCTAGGGCTCGACGGTTCAACGCACCGTCGGAATCGCCCCGCGCGGGGAACACGGGGAATGAACTCGCTCGTTCCTCGGTCCGCGAGTCCGGGTCCTGGATTTCGGACCGTGCGTCGGGGGTCCGCGTAACGGCGCACCAGGCGCTGGAACGACGGCGCTCCCGTCCCGGATCGTCCCTATCTCGACGAGGGGAGGCCGCGGGAGTAAGCGATACGGAGACCTGCCTCAGCGTGAAGTGGTGGACCTCCCTCCACGAACGTCGGCCGCCGTGGGCCGTTCGGATGGGCGCCCCGTGCGGCTCGGGGTTCCCGGGGGAACGCTACGGCTCCGCCCGGAAGCGGCCTCCCGTATCCGTCGCAGCAGTGGCGCGTACCGCGGGTCCGAACGAGCGCCGTCACAGACCCGCGTCCCGTGCGAACGGCGTGGACCCTGCCGTTACCGGCCGGCCTCGACCCGGTCCCACCGCGAGAGGGCCCACCGGTGGCAGGGAGGCGATCCGGTCAGAGGCGATCGTGGTGATACGCGCTCCAACCCCCAGGCCTCGAACGTTCGCGCACGTCCGCCCCTCGGCCTGGGTGTGGCAGGGTTCGGCCCGGGCGGGGGATTTATCTGGTGGGCCCGCTGTCCGCCGGCGAGGTCCCCCGTCCGATGCAGCCCAGCTACACGCCGATGGGAGCCATGCCGCCAGTGGTCCAGCCTCCCCCTTCCGCGGGTACCGCGAAGACGCTCGTGCTCATCGCACTGATCTTCCAGATCATCGGAACGGGGATCATCCTTCCGTTCCTGCTGATCCTTCCCTTCTTCGCCTTCGCCGGGGGATTCGGCATCATCCTCGGCGTGGTGCTCGGGGTCGTCCTCCTGATCGGCCTGTTCTTCCTCTACGCCGGATACGCGTGGGTCTATGTCCGGATCCGCAACGGCCAGTACGCGGCGGCCCGAACGCCGGCGCTCATCCTCGGGATCATCGGCCTGATCTTCGGCGGGTTCATCACGGGGATCCTCTACCTGATCGCCTACGTCAAGATCGGCGACGCGATGAGCGAGGTGAGCCGACCGGCCATGGCCTATGCACCGCCCTACGCCTATGCCCCGGGCGGGGTCGCCCCCGGCTACGCACCCGCGGCTGCGCCGATGCCCGGGGCGGCACCCGCCCCTGCGGTGGCTCCGAACTGTCCGAGGTGCGGCCGACCCGGCACCTACATCGCCCAGTACGGACGCTTCTACTGCTACACGGACCAGCAGTACCTCTAGCGAACGGTCCCGCGCGCGACGCCCGGTGCGACCGGGCCGCGTCGTACCGAGCGAGGGTTCGGCTCAGCCCCGCGCGTCGTGGCCGATCGGGAATCCCGGCCGTCCGGAAGCGGATCCGTTCCCGGGGACCGGGCTCCGGAACAGGACCTGCGCCTCGTGCGCCAGCTGCGCCAGGTTGCGCGCCTTGAGGTCGTAGGCATAGGAGTAGCCCCGAACGCAGGTCCGGACGCAGGAGTTGCAGGTCTCGGCCCGCGCGACGGCCTCCTTGAAGCCGGCGCTCGCGAAGTACTCCCGGAAGGACCCCTGACGGAGGTCGTAGCTGTAGGCGTAGTCGCAGGAGTAGATCTTGCGGTCCGGGGTGACGTAGACGAACATCTTGGGAAATTGGCAGGTCCAGGGGCGTCCTGCGACGAAGTCCTCGAGGACCTCCTCGGTCTCGAGGAGCGGATAGCCCTCCCGCTTGAGACGGAGGAGCGTCGTGTAGAACGTCGCGAAGTCCTCGCGGCTGAGACCAAGTCGGAAGTTCGGTGAGGACGTCGGGTCGGTGAGCCCAAAGTCGAGGGTCGGCTCGACGGCGTTGTAGGAGACCGTCACGTTGAGGTCCCGGGCGAGCCGGGCCATCGGCTCCATGGCGTCCCGGTTGAGGGCGCTGATCGTGGTCACGAGGGTGATCTTGGTGGGCCCGACCTCCCGCAGCCGCTCGATCCCGCGTATCACCTCGTCAAAGTTCCCGCGCCGGCCGCGGATGGTGTCGTGGCGGGCGTCGACCTGGTCGAGCGAAACGAACGCGAAGTCGAGGCCCGTGAGGCTTTCCGCCTTGGCGGCGAGGAGCGAGCCGTTCGTGTTGATCATCGTGACGAAGCCCGCCGACCGGGCGTGGTCGACGAGCGCGCCGACATCGCGGCGCACGAGGGGCTCGCCCCCGAAGAGGTAGTACCCGCGCATCCCGGCCGCATACGCCTCGTCGAGCAGGTCGAACACGGCGGCGGTCGGAAGGTCCTCCTTCATCCGGGGCGTGAGCTTCCAGTACGTGCAGGTCTGGCACCGCGAGTTGCAGCCGAACGTCACGGCGTGCGCGAGGACGAACGGCGTGCGCGTGAGCAGACGTGACCGGAGCATGGCGCCCAAGGCCCCCACGTAGCGGGAGGCGTTGGAGGGGACGTGGGCGGCCGCTACGGGCCCGAGCCGCGGAGGGGTCAGAGCGGCGGACATAGCCATCGGTCCCCGACTCGGGGAGGGTCGCAAAAAGGGCCCGTCGTGTCCGATTGACCCGCGCGGCGCAGGTTCGCGGGTCCGCGGCCACGACCGCGGCTCGGACCGTGGGCGTCGGGCGGTACGGTCGGAGGCCCTACTCGGCCTTCAGGTACCGGGAGGCCACCGCGGTGCCGATGAGGACCATCGCGGCAGCGAAGATCGCGAGGTAGGCGAGGTAGTTCCAGTCGGCCTGGCCGCTCAGGACGACCCCCCGGCCGAGGAGCGCCGCGTACGTGACCGGGTTGTAGTTGGAGATCGCCTGCATCCAGCCGGGGAAGTTCGCCGAGGGAAAGAGCGCCCCGCTCGCGAACATGAGGGGCATCGTGAGGAAGTTGGAGATGACCCCGGGTGTCTGCCAGTCGGTGCTGGAGGCGGTGACCGCGAGGAAGAAGCAGGAGAAGCCGAACCCCAGCAGGACCAGGCCGAGGATCCAACCGGCCCAGAGCAGGGGATTGCCCTCCAGGTGGACGCCGAACACGAGGGCCGCCGCGATCATCACCGGGATCTGGACCATTCCCCGCGTGGCGGACCCGAGCGCCTTCGCGAGGTAGACCGTCGCCTTCGATGTCGGCGTGATCAGGATGCGCTTCATGAAACCGAAACGCTTGTCCTGGATGGTGCTCATCGACCCGAACATCCCGATCGAGAGCATCGACGTCGCGAGGACCCCGGGCAGAAGGAACTGCAGATAGCTCTGGATCTGGGCATGGAGCAAGAGGTCGAGGGCGCTCAGCGGGACCGCACTGAAGCTGCTGCCGAAGAAGGCGAGCCACATGAACGGCTGGACGAGGGTGATGACCAGGACCCAGGGGTTTCGGAACGTCTTGAGGAGCTCCCGGCCGTAGAGCCCGGCGAACTGGCTGCCCTGGGGGACATAGGCCGGGGCCGTCGACGAGGTGGGGCGTGCCGCGTCCGCCCTGCGCGTCGCGCCGTTCACTGGCGAGCCCTCCGCATCTGGGCGTAGAACTTGCGGTAATCGACCGGCCCGCTCCCCTCGGCGTCCAGCCGCTTTCCCGTGAGGTCGAGGAAGACGGTCTCGAGGCTCGGCTTGTCGACCCGGATGCTCCGTATCCCCTCGCCCGAGAGCGCGGCGAGGAGCCGGGGGAGGACCGCCTCGGCGGATTCGACCCGCAGCGTCCAGGCGGGGCCGGAGCTCTTGGCCTCGAGGACCCCGGGGATCTCCCGCAACCGCGCTTCGGGGACCGGCGGGGTGACCTCGATCTCGATGAAGTCGGTCCGGACCCGCGACTTGAGCTCGCTCGGGCTGCCCGTGGCCACGATCCGGCCGCGGTCGATGATCGCCACGCGGTCACAGAGGACGTCCGCCTCCTCGATGTAGTGGGTCGTGAGCAGGACGGTGATGCCGAACTCCGCGTTCACGCCCCGGATGAGGTCCCAGAGGGTGCGGCGGGTCCCCGCATCGAGGCCGATCGTCGGCTCGTCCATGAAGATCACCCGCGGCTCATGGAGGAGCGCGAGCGCGATCTCGAGCTTCTTGCGCATCCCGGTCGAGAAGGTGCCGACCTTGTCCCGGCGGCGGTCGTTGAGCTCGAAGTAGCCGAGAAGGTTCTCGGCCCGCTCGGTCCAGCGGTCGAGGCGCTGGAGCTTCGCCTGCAGCCAGAGGTTCTCCCACGCCGACAGGTCGTCGTCCAGGATCACCTCGGACGCGACCCACCCGACGTTCTGCTTGACGTGCATCGGGTCGGTGCGGACATCGTATCCCGCGACGCGCGCCTCACCCTCGGAGATCTCGCTCAGGCCGGTCAGCACCTTGATCAGCGTCGTCTTGCCCGCGCCGTTGGGTCCCAGCAGTCCGAACCGGCCGCCGGCCGGGACCCGCAGGTCGACATGGTCGAGCGCCCGCAGTCGCCCGTAGTACTTCGTCACCCCCGAGGCGACGATCGCGTCAGTGGCCGCCATCGTCCTCCGTCCGAGGACGAGGGGCGCGCCCGCCCCGGCCGACCGGGCGCTTCCATCGCGGGAGGGCCCGCACGAGCTCCGTCCGGACCGCCGAGGCCAGTCGCCCGGCACGCTCCGGAGGAAGGCCGACGCGCGCCGCCTCGATCTCGAGAGAAGCGAGGGTCGCCCGGAGCCGCTCGACGAGGAAGCTCCCGGCGTCGGTCGAGCCGAGGACCTCAGCCCATAGGGCGCTCAGGTCCGGGTTCGGTCGGCGTCCCCCCGCTCGCTCGCGGCGCAGGCGAGCGAGGAGCGCACGCCCGGAGGGCGTGATCGAGTAGATCCGTCGCCGCCCCGACGTGCGAGCGCGCGCCAGCCCGTGCTCGACCAGCCGTCGCAGGGACGGATAGACCGCGCCGGGCCCCGGCCGCCAGGAGCCCAGGGTCCGGTGCGAGATGCGCCCCGAGAGGGCATAGCCGTGCAACGGGCCGTCCCGTTCCATCAGCGTGAGGGCGTAGAGGCCCACGAGCCGACGACGCATCGGGAGGCGATGGCCCGAACCGAGGCGCCCCGGCATGCTCCCCGCAGGTCCCGGTCCAGATATATCGATATCGATATAGTATCGGGCCCTCCGCCCACCCCGGCCCGCGGGAAGGGGAGTGACGGTCGACCCGGGGGGGCGGGCGTGAAGCGGCGAGACGGTCGGTACCGTTCTAGGGCGCGCGGAGGCCGGGGGCAGCCGGAACAGAAAGTGGTATTGCTACGAAGGTCTTCGCACCCGTGCCCTGTTCTTCGGAATACACAGGTGGTTGCCCTCGGATGCCCGTCCTGTTCCGTCGTGACGTCCCGATCCAGCAGGTCCTCGTGGTCTCGGCCCGCCAGGCCCGGGCGCTGCAAGCGCCGATCCGGCTCGCTATCCTCGACCTGCTGTCGACCCGCGCGATGTCGATCGAGGAACTGGCCGAAGAACTGAGCGACCATGGGTTCTCGAAGGCGCTCAACACCCTTCGCCACCACGTGGAGGTCCTCAAGCGGGCCGGGCTCATCGACCTCGCGTTGCTCGAGCAGTCTCGGGGGGCGGTGCTCAAGTCCTACGCGGCCAGCGCACGGCCGGTCTATCTGGAGTATCCCCCCGATCTCGACGCCGAGCTCGAGGCGTTCGTGAAGAAGCTGCGCCCGACCTTCCAGACCGCGGTCGCGTCGTTCGCGAAGGGCGACGCCGCGCGCCTGCGACGGATCGCCGAGCGCATCCGCCCGTGCGAGCGGTGCGCGACCGATCATATCGTCGAGAGCGTGATCCTCGAAGTGCTCCATCGCACCTGCCGGGACGTCCTTCGGTCCGAACCCGCGGGGCGCCCTCCCGCGGGCGCCGTCCCGGGCGGCCGACGGCTCCCCCGGGTCGGCCCGCCGGTCTGAGGCCCCGGACGATCCCCGATGGCGCGTGAAAGCGACGAGCGCCCCGGCCCACCGGTCGACCTCACGCTGTTGTCGGTGGGGGAGTTCGGCTGCCGTCCCGGCTGCGCCCTCTGCTGCTTCGCCACACCGGCGGCGTCGGGCGAGGAGGTCCGAGCCCTTGTCCAGCGCCATCCGAATCTACCGCTCCTCCCCGCCGCGGGCGGGTTCCGACACATCGCGAGCCGTCCGGAGGGGGGCGCCTGCGAGCTGCTCCGCGACCTCCGCTGCTCGGCCCACGATCTCCGTCCGTTCCCCTGCCGCGAGTACCCGATCACCGTGCACATGGGCGAGCGCCTGCAGGCGTCCCTTGTGCTGAGCTGCCCCGGGGTCGACCCGGCCCGGCTCGACGGATGGGGAACGTCGCTCGCGCCCGGCCCGGTTCATTCCGGCCTCGACGGGGAGGTAAACGCCGTGATGGTTGAGGCCCGTCGGCCGGCGACGGGGGTCCGCTTCGCCGCGGCGCGACGACGGTGGGTACGGGGGGCCCGGCGCCTTCTCGGCCCGAACTGGTCCGGTCGGCTCGCGGACCTCCGCGCGACCCTGCACGAGGAGGTCGAGACGCTCGCGCGGGCGGCCCCCGCCGGCGGCGAGCCCCCCGACGACGAGGAGGGCCTCGAGCGTCTGCCGCTCTTCTTCGATGAGAACGCCGGGCGGATCGCGATCGCGGCCCACCCGGTCGGCTGGGCGTTCCTTGCGATGCGAGAGTCCGGGGGGACCGACGGACCGCCGACGATCGTCCCCTCGCCTCCTTCGAGCGTCGACATGGAAGCTCCCGCCCGCTCGCTGCTCGTCGGCTACCTCCGCTACTGGATCGAACGGGACTCCCTGTTCGGCGCGGCGATGGCCGTCGCCGAACCGTCGGACCCCGAGGACCTTCGGATGACCCTCCGTGGCGACCTCGAGGAGATCGCGTCGACCGTCAAGGGTCGGGGCTGGGCACGACGGCGCCTCGCCGGCGACCATCGACGCGAGCTCTCGCGCGCGGCGATCCTCGAGGGGATCCGCGCGACGGACGCCGACCTGCTCGACCGCCCCGGCCTCGGCGAGAACCTCTAGCCGCTCGCCGGTAGCCGCCGACCGAGGGCT
Source organism: Thermoplasmata archaeon (assembly GCA_027315455.1). Taxonomy (GTDB): domain Archaea; phylum Thermoplasmatota; class Thermoplasmata; order Lutacidiplasmatales; family UBA184; genus Lutacidiplasma. The sequence goes on from DAHUXZ010000015.1 coordinate 12,976, forward strand.
TCCTCGAGCTCGCCCACGAGCGCCTCCTCCGACGCGGGGCTCCACGGCGAGGGGAGCCGCGGCGGGTCCTCCACCCAGTGGCGGGGGGCGGATTCATGGGTCGTCGACTCGAACTCCCGACGCCACGCCCCCGGGAGTCCTCCGTCCGGCGCGCCGCCGGCGAGCAGCGCCCCGGCGCGCGCGAGGGAGACCGCGACCGTCCCCGGAGCGTAGCCGCCGCCTCCCGTGACCAGCAGCCGGCCCCTTGCGACCTCCGCGGCGAGCGCGCGGACGGTCGCGACGGCGGCGTCGTAGGAACGGTGGGTCAATTGGAGCGAGCCGAGCCGGTCGCCGGCGTGACCATCCACCCCGTGCTGGAGGACGATGAGCTCGGGGCGGAACTCCCGCAGGAGAGGGGGCACGAGGCGGCGGAACAGCGGCACGAACGCCTCGTCCCCGGCTCGCGGGGGAAGCGGAACGTTCACCTTGAGCCCCGCCCCGTCGCCCCGTCCGACCTCCGACGGGTCACCGGTCCCCGGGAAGATCGTCCGCCCGTCCTGGTGGAAGTCGATGTCGAGGACCCTCCCCTCCGAGTAGAACCCGTACATCACCCCATCCCCGTGGTGGACGTCGATGTCGATGTAGGCGATACGGCGGAAGGGGCCGGCGAGCGCGGTACGGATCGCCACCGCAAGGTCGTTGAAGATGCAGAAGCCGCTCGCGCGGTCGGGGTGGGCGTGGTGGAGACCGCCGCCCGGATGGAACGCCATGCGGGACGGCCCCCGCTCGATCGCGGCGAGGGCGGCGAGGGTGGCGCCGACCACGCGGGACGCGGCGTCGAAGCATCCCGGGAACGACGGGGTGTCGCCCCGGTCGAGGTACTCCCGCCGGCCGCGCCGATCCAGACGACGGACGAGGGCGAGGTAGTCGGGTTCGTGGAACCGGGCCAGGGCGGCCTCCTCGGCCGGTTCCGTCCGGTCGATCCACGCCGCCGGGCCCTCGGGGCCTCCGACCACCCCCGCGGCGACGAGGAGGCGGACGGCCAGGGCACGGCTGGCCTCGGAGAACGGGTGGCCGGCGCCGAAGTCGTAGGCGCGCAGCCGTTCGTCCCAGACCAGCGAGAGCGTGGGGTGGGTCATCCGGTGCGCCGAAGGCGCCGTCCGGTAAAGAGCTCCGCCCCAGCCGGCCGCGAACTGGTTTTAATACCCCGTCCGAATCGACCGGTCACGGTGGCGGGATGGCGATCGAGGACGAGCTCTCTCCGAACGGGGTCAAGGTCTACAAGGCGATGAAAGAGCTGGGCCACATCTCCGAGGAGAAGATGGGGACCGCGGAGCGGATCACCCAGAGCTCCCGCCTTCCGAAGACGATGGTGATGAACGCGCTGCAGGAACTCCAGACGAAGGGCTTCGCCCGTCGCAAGGTCCGCGAGAAGGCCGCGGGCTACTACCTTCTCAAGTAGTCCCGCTACGGCGGCTCCCGGCCCCGACCCAACCGCGAGAGCATCCGCTCGGCGAGTCGGCTCGTCGAGCGCAGGGTCACCTCGGTCACCGAGCTCACCCGGGCGACCTGGGCGCGCGACCGGTGCTCCCCGTTGCGCTCCGCCGCGAGGTAGATGAGCGCCGCGACCAGCCCGTGGGGCGACAGGCCCGAGAGCTCCGGGTCCCGGTACGCCTCCTCGAGCATCTGCTCGACGTGCGAGCGGACATGCGAGGAGAGGGCGAGCTCATCGGCGTACCGAGAGAGGAACGCGCGGGTCCCGACCGAAGGGATCGCCACGTCGACCCCCCGCTGGACGACCTTGAACGCCCGGCCGACCTCGCTCCGGCGGGCCCCGAGGGCCTTGGCGACCTCGCCGAGGGTCCGCGGGACGCTGTAGCGGCGGCACGCCGCGTAGACCACCGCGCCGACGCTCGACGGGAGGCTGCGCCCGCGGAACAGCCCGCGGAGCTTCGCCTCGCGGAAGATGCGCTCGGCCTCGGCCAGGACGACGGTCGGCAGCCCGAGACGCTCTCCGCACTGCGCGATCTCCCCCCGTGCCTGCGAGCGGTCGAGCGGACCGTCGATCGCACGCGCCGTCTGGCGCTGCATCACCCGCTTGAGATGCTGGTACTCGTAGCGGCGGTGCCAGTCGAGCGGGCGGCCCTGCCCGTCGCGGCTCAGCGTCAGGGTCGACCCGAGGGCACGGCGCGACCCCCCTGGGGTCACGAACGGACCGATCCCCCGCCCGCTCCCGTCACTGCCGTCGTCGGCCGGAAGCCGCGGCGGCGCGGTGACGAGCTCGTGGCCCTCGAAGACCAGGCCGCAGTCGGCACAGTGCTCCTCGAGACGGGCCGGATCGACGATGCGGTGCGGGCTTCCGCACATCGGACACGTCCGCGATGGCGCCGACGGCTCCGCGTTCGGCCCCGTCGGCGGGGACCCGGGCCCTGTCACGGCATGGGTCGGAACGGCCCGGTGGTATTTAGCGTTCGGTCCCGCACACGGCGACCGCCCCGCGCCGAAGGACCGCCCCGGCACCGGCCGCCCCCGAGCGGCGGCACGGTACGGGCACGCGCCGGCCAGGCCCCGCGCTGCACCGGCGGCCCGATGCACGGGCCCACGGCGAAGGGGGCGCGCCGACCGGGAGCCTGGCGCGCGGCGGCGAAGTGTATTTCCTCCCTTCGTTGGTGGGAGGAGCGTGCGGCCCGGCCTGGTGAGCGTGGGGGTCCTCTTCGCGGTGCTCGCCGCCGGGATGCTCCTGGCGGTCAACCTCTCCCCGTCGACGTCGGAGAACCGGGACTGGTTCACGCTCCCGCCTCAGCCGGTCGGGGGCAACGCGACGGGCGCCGCGCTGATCCAGGGGACCGACACCGCGTCGGGGACCTTCGAGCTCCACTGGAGCGCCACCATGGCCGCGCGCGTCGACCTCTATGCCGTGCCGGGATGCACCGCGCCGGCCCCCACCTGCGCGACCGGGACCCCCCTCGTCGGCTGGGCCTCCCAAGCTTCGGGGAACTGGTCGACCTCGGGCGATCTCCGCTTTCCCTACCTGCTGGTCTGGTCGAGCCCGTCGGGGGCTCCGGGGACGTTCTCGGCGAACGCGCTCGAATCGTCCCCCGGCAGCCCGTCGTACCTGGCCCTCGGGAACCTCGTCATCGACGGGGGGGCCGCGACGCTCGCGCTGGTCGGCGCGGTCGCGATCTTCCTCGGTCTGTTCCTTCGGGGAGGCGTCTACCGCGGACCCGCGCCCCTCGTCTCCCGTTCGGCGGAGGACGCGGCCGAGATCGCCCGCGGTCCCCCCCGGCCCTGAGCCGCGCTAGCGTCCCCAGAACGGCCCGAGGGCCGCCCGGCGGATCCGCAGCACCTCGTCGAGGATCGCGCGCTCCTCACCGGTGAGCTCGGCGGACTGGAGGATCCGGGCCGCCGACTCGGACAGGGCGACGTAGAGGATGTCGCCCGGATGGAGAGTGCGGCCGACGACGGCCCCGTCGATCGACGCCGCAAGCTCGGTCCCCGCGTCGGCGTGGTCGACGGAATCGCCCTCCTTCTGGAGCGCCTTGAGCAGCCCGACCTCGGTCCCGTCGGCGCGCATGAGGCGCACTCCGGAGCGCACGGTCCCCCCGATGACCCGGATCCCCACGATCGCGGGCTTCGAGCTGCGGAAGACGAAGTCCGGCAGGAACTCGACCTTCGCCGGGTGCGCCGTCGCGAGCCGGCGCTCCGCCCCGATCGCCGCGAGCCGCTGGGTCCGCCACGTGGTGTACTCCTCGAGGATGCGGTACATCACCTCGCCGCGGAAGATCCGCGGCTCGGTCGCCTTCGGGTCCGGCTGGGCGTCGGGGAGGACGGGGACGTTGAACGCGAGGATCGCCCGGTGGGTCGGGTCCCTCATCGTCGCGAGCTTGAGGACCATGGCGCGGTGGACGGGGCCGACCTCGGCCTGGTGGATCGGCAGTCCCGCCTGGCGGCACTCGAACGCGAGCGCCTCGAGGCCGCCGAGGGCGTCGGCGCAGAGCGCGACGCCGCTCTCCGCGAGCTCGGCGACGGGATGGCTCTCCCGGGTCAGGGCCTCGCGGACCGCCGCAACGTCATCGCCCGGGGCGACGACCTTGAGGAGCCCTCCCGGTACGGCGGCCTCGATCCCCGGGGCCGAGAGGTAGACCCCGGCCGCCGCGCGCACCTCGGTGGCCGGAGCGAGGCGCAGGGTCCGGCTGCCGTGGCCGCGGGTCGGCTCGGGCCGGTAGAGCCCCCGGACCCGGGCGCTGAACGGATCGCCGCGCCCGGTGACCAGGAGGTCGTCGCCGACCCGCAGGCGTCCGCGATAGAGGATGATCGAGGAGACCGGGCCGATGCCCCGCTGCTCGCTGCGCTCGAGGATCGTCGCCTCTCCCCCCTCGGTCACGAGCTCGAGCTCGGTCGTCAGGAACCGCTGCGAGAGGCCGACCAACAGCGCGAGCAGCTCGGGGATCCCGACCCCGGTCTTCGCCGACACGGGGACGATCCCCACGTTGCGGGTGAAGTCACTGACCCGGTCGAACCGGTCGGCCGAGAAGCCGGCACCGACCAGGTCCTCGGCGACGGCGTAGAGGCGTTCGTCGAGCGCCTTGACGAAGTCGGCGCCGCAGCGGCGGGTCTGCTCGGTCAGGGAGATGGGGCCGGTCGGCCGCCGCCAGCCCGGGAGCAGGTCGATCTTCGTGAGGGCCACGGCGAACGGCGTCTTCTCGTGGCGGAGGATCTGGATCGACTCCCGGGTCTGGGGCATCGCGCCCTCGCGGGCGTCGATGACGAGGATCGCGAGGTCGGCGAGCGCTCCTCCGCGCCGGCGCAGGGTCTCGAAGGACCGGTGGCCCGGAGTGTCGACGAACAAAAGGCCGGGAACGCTGAACCCCTCGGTCCGGACGATCCCCTCGCAGAGCCGGAGGATCGCCGCCTGGGAGACCTCGATCGCCCCGATGTGCTGGGTGATCCCGCCCGCCTCCCGCTCGGCGCGACCGGAGCCCGCGATGCGGTCGAGGAGCGTCGTCTTGCCGTGGTCGACGTGGCCGAGGAGCGAGAGGATCGGCTGCCGCAGCTCGGGCACGGGCGTCGCACCTCGTCCGGCGCTTTACGGTTTCGCCGCCGGGTCCTCCGCGAGGTCGGTGAACGCCAGGTGGACGAGGGGCACGACGAGCTCGTCCGGCTCGAGGCCGCCGTGCGCGCCGAAAAGATGGCGGGTCGGGACCGGCCCCCCCGGGAGCCGGTAGGTGAGTCCGTGCGGGGCCGGGACGAGGACGAGGAGGTCCCCGAGACGTTCGGAGATCTCCGGATGGTACGGCGGCGGGCCGAAAAGCCCCTCGGCCAGGGCGGCCTCCATCGTCACGATGCGGGCCCCGACGGGGAGGTGCGCGGCGACGGCGCGGGCGAGCGCGTCGGCGCGTCCGGGACGGGCGGCGAGGAAACCGGCGCGTCGGTCCCCCGCGAGCGGTCGGCTCATCTCCGTTACGATCTCGCGGTGCTCCTCCAGCGCGAGCCGCGACGCGAGCGCGCTCGGGACCTGGCCGTGGTCGCCGGTGACGAGCAGCGTCGTCCGCGCCCGGAGCGACGGCGACAGTCGGCGGGCGACGTGGGAGAGAACGAGCCCCAGCTGCTCGAGCTCGAGGCCGGCGAGCTCGGGGTCCGGTCCCTTGAGATGCTGGATGGTGTCGAGGCCATCCCAGTAGAGGAAGACCGCCGGGGGCGGGCTCGGCCGCTCGAGGACCCCGCGAAGCTCGTCCGCGAGGTCGGTGAGTGTCGCGTAGCCCACGTACTCCGCGCCGTCGTAGAGGAGCCGCGTGAACCCCGAGCCGAGGAACCGGTCGCGGGACACCGCAATCGCGCTCAGCCCGCGTCGGAACAGCGTCGGAGCGCCGGAGACGTCCGAGGGCGACCAGGTCGGGCCGACGAGCAGGTCGGCGCCGGGCAGCCCGGTCGGCGTCATCCGCAGGAGATCCGCCACCACCCCGAACCGGGGGAGGTACTGGCGGTAGCCGATCAGGCCGTGCCGGGCCGGCGGGACCCCGGTCGAAAGGGAGGCGAGGGCCGCGGTGGTCGTCGTCGGGAACACCGAGGTGATCGGGCGGGCGTGCCGGTCCCAGAGCGCCGCGCGCGCCGAGCCGCCCTTCACCCACGCTCCGAGCGTCGACCATCCGAGCCCGTCGATCAGGAACAGCACGACGGGCCCCTCGGCCCGACGACCCCCGAACGGGTCGAGCGGGGCGGCCAGCGGGGGGGAGAGCGGTGGCTCGCCGTCCGAGCCGCCGCCGGCGGCCCGGTGGACGGAGACCGCGAGGTTGACGAGCGATCGCCCGTCGTACGCGGGGAGGGGGAGGCCGAGGGGCGACCGGGGGACGACCAGGTCGGAAATCTCGGCCGCCCGATGGCTCACGCGATGACCCCCACCACGACGCTCAGCACCAGCACGGTGAGGACGGTGATCGTCAGCCACATGAACTGACGGTCTCCCGACGCCGAGAACAACGCGACCGAGATCACCACGCGCGAGACCGGCGTCAGGACGAGGACGAGGAGGCCCAGAAGGAGGAAATCGAACGGGGCGAGGTGGGCGACTCCCGACACGAGGCCGACGAGGCTGAAGGTGGTCGACGGGGTCATGAGGTTCGGCCCGCCCCGGAATGCGACGAGGATCATGCCGATGATCACGAGGATCACGGCGAGCACGGTTCCCCCGCGGAGGGCCCGGCTGACGAGCCCCTGCAACCCTTGCGGGACCCCGCGCTCCTCCGGCCGCAGGGACCTCGGTTTGGCCGGGCCGTCGTCGTCGGGCATCTCGCTCACCCGAGCCATCCGACGCCCCGGGCCAGCATCAGGAGCGCGGCGAGGACCAGGATCCCGACGAAGAGCGCCTTGAGACCGTGGACGGGGGCGCGGAACTGGTGGCGGCTCGCGAGGAGGCTCCCCGCGAGGGTGCCGAGGCTCACGGGGGCGGCGATGCCGAGGTAGACGTCGCCGGCGAACAGGTAGATGAGCGCCCCGGCCGAGGCGGTGACCCCGATCATGAACGTCGAGGTCGCGCTCGCCGCCCGCATCGGGAGGTTCATGAGCGCGTTCATCGCGGGTACGTTGAACACCCCGCCGCCGACCCCGAGCAGCCCCGACGCGGCCCCCGAGACCCCGGCCAGCGCGAGGCCGGTCCCGCTGCGGGTGACATGGTAGTCGACGTCCCGGCCCGTGCGGACGTCGTAGTAGCTGCCCGAGAGCCGGAACCGCGCCGAGAGACGGTCCGGCGGAAGGTCGGGACGGGTGTCGACGCGCCGGGTCAGGTACATGGCGAGGGCCGCGAGCAGGACCACGGGGACGAAAGCGAGGATCAGGATCTCCCCGTGGGCGGCGAGGATCGTGACCGAGACGATGGCCCCGACGAGCCCGCCGATCGCCGTCGCGATCTCGAGGAACATGCCGATGCGCAGGTTGGTGAGCCCCTCCTCCACGAACGTCGACGCGGCGCCGCACGACGTCGCGATGACGGAGACGAGGCTCGCGGCGATGGCGATGTGGATCTCCACGCCGAAGATCAGGACGAGCGCGGGGACCATGAACAGGCCGCCCCCGAGACCGAGCAGGGTGCCGAGGGCCCCCGCGGCGAACGAGACCAGGATGAGCAGGGCGAAGGCGACCAGGATCTGGGTTCCGCCGCTGAGGTCTAAGTAGGGAAGCATTCCAGAATCCCCCGCGTAGCCGAACCGGGCTACTTAACGGTAAGCGCCGTCCCTGCGCCGAACTCGTCAAGCCGGCGCTGGCGGGCCTCCTCCGCGACCAAGCGCTCCGCCCCGACCGACAGGGCCCGGACCGCCCGCCCCCGCCCCCGTCCCTCGGCGGCCCGGATCTCGTAGAGGAGGCGGGCGGCCGTCGTGGCGAGGGCGGCCGGGCCGGACTGGGCCGAGGGGAAGGAGCGGCTGCGCTGGACCCGGTCGAAGTCCGACCATCGGACCGCGAGCGTGACGGTCTGGTAACGGAGGTGCTCGCTCGCGAGCGACGCCGCAAGGCCGACGGCGAGGGCCTCGACCTCCCGCGCGAGCTCGTCGGGATCGGCGGAGTCGGCCGACAGCGTCCGGGCGGCGCTGCGCGAGCGCGGTCCGTGCTCCTCCTCGACCTCCGGGGCGGGATCCCCCCGTGCGAGGCGCCGAAGCTCCTCCCCGAAGCCTCCCAGCTGCGCCCGCAGGACGGCGCCCGGGGCCTCCGCGAGCGCACCGATCGTCGCGGCCCCGAGCGACTCGAGCACCGCCCGCGTCTTGGGCCCGACCCCGGGGATCGCGCCGACCGGTAACGGCGCGAGGAACGCGGCGATCCGGTCGGGGGGCACGACGACGATGCCCCCCGGCTTCGCGCGGTCGCTCGCGATCTTCGCGACGGTGCGGTGGGTCGCGACCCCGAGCGAGGCGGGAAGGCCGAGCTCCGAGGTCAGCGCGTCCTTGAGCTCGCGGGCGAACCGTTCCGCGCCGGCGGCGTCGGCGACCGGGCAGTCGACGGCCGCCTCGTCGATGCTCAGGGCGACCACCCGCGGGGAATGCCGCCGCAGAAGGGCCCGCACGGATTCGGCCATCCGCTCGTAGCGGGGGAAATCCGCCGGGAGCCACACGGCCTCCGGGCAGAGCCGGGCGGCGAGCGCGGCCGGCTGGGCGCTATGGATGCCGAACGCCCTCGCCTCGTAGGAGGCGGAGAGGACGACCCCGCGCGTCGGGCCGAGCGTGGGGTCCGGTCCCACGATCACGGGGCGGCCCACGAGGTCCGGCCGCGAGGTGAGCTCGCAGGAGACGTAGTAGGCGTCCATGTCGACGTAGACGACCCACCGGGGCGCCCCCGTAGGCTCCGGGTCCGGCAGGGCCGGCATGGCCGGTCGAGGCACCGGCGCCCTTAGGGCTTCGCTGCCGACCCGCGCGCCCCTATCGGCCGAAGTCGACGGCCTTCGCGTCCACGGCGATGCCGTGCTCGCCGATCGCGTAGGGCTGGACGCTGCGCGCGTGGCGGGTGCGGCGCATCTTGAGGATGCGCAGCGACAGGCCGACCTGGCGTCCGTCGGCGGCGGTGTTGTAGCCGAGGAGGATGACCCCGTCGGCGACGTACTCGGAGAGCCCGTCGCGCGAGACCCCGGGGTGCTGCGGGTCCGCCTCGGCGGTGAGGACCGTCGTCGCGCCGGCCCCCCGGCACGCCTCGGCGAGGGCGAAGAGCGTCGCGCGTCGCGCCGGTTCGTCGTCGCTCAGCATGTTGAGCAGGGAGACCGAGTCGACGACGATCCTCCGCGCCCCGAGGGCCTTGAGCTCCTTGCCGATCTCGCCCTGGATGCGGTGGAGGTTCGAATGCGTCTCCTTCGGGTCGAGCCGGAGGATCTTGAGCTTCCCGTCCTTCTCCGCGGCGTCCACGGGCCAGCCGAACTGCCGGGCGCTCGCGAGGAGGGCGGGGGCGTCCTCCTCGAGGGAAAGGTAGACTCCCACCTCGCCGCGCGCGAGGCCGGCGGCGAGGAACTGGAGACCGAAGCACGTCTTGCCGGTGCCGGGAAGGCCGGTGACCAGGACGACGTGCCCCGGGGGAAAGCCCCCCTCGAGCATCTCGTCCAGGCCGCCGATGCCGGTCGGCACTCGGGAGCCGGTCGCGCTAGACTCGCTCATACTGCGTGGTCACCAACCCGCTCACGTTGCTGATGCGGATCACGAACCGCCCCTGGTGCTCCGGCGGGACGCGCGAGAGCACGGGCATGAACTTCTCGATGAGCATCGAGCGCTGCCGGTGGGAGTGGAGGGGGCTCGCGGTCCACATGAACGACAGCACGCCGTCGACGGAGTCGTAGAGCGCCTGCTCGCTCGCGGCCGGGACGACGCCGCGCGAGAGGAGGAGGTAGACGAGGCCGCCCCAGCTCTTGGCCTTGCGACGAAGGCCCTTGACGAGCGTGAGCATCTCCTCGGGGTCGACCCCGCGCCGGACGAGAAGGTCCGTCAACGAGTCGACGATGACGAGCTGGTCCGGCCCGCTCGCTTCGACCGCCTCGGCCAGCGCCCCGAGCGCATTCGAGGATCGGCGGGGCCCCGCGGCCATCGTGGAGAGGAGCGGGCTCTCGAGGGCGGACCACGACGGGGGCACGACCGAGTCGGCGAAGTACGACGGGGAGAGGTCGTGGAAGGTGAGGTGACGGGCGAGGACCTTGCCGTAGTCCTCGTCGAACGCCCCGTCGACCTCGCGGAGGACCTGCGCCTTCGACCGGGTGAGGCTCACGTAGGCGACCCCCTTCGGATAGACGTAGTCGCCCCGGGTCGTGCCGAGGTGGAACGGGTGCATCGCCGGGTCGTCCTGGTGGAGCATCAGCTGGGCGGCGCTGGTGAGCGCGAACTCCTGGTGCCCGGCCCCGGCCTCGCCGGCGAGGAGGACGACGGACCCGAGGGGGAGCCCCCCGCTCAGGTGGTCGAAGTCCGGCACCCCGGTCGGGACCCGGTCGGGAACGACCGGAGCGGGCCCGGCCGCGGCCGGGTACGCGGGGCGCCCGATCGGCGCGATCCAAGGGCGGGGGGCGTCGATGGCCATGGCCTCCGTATCGGGGGTGCGTGGCGAGACTCACGTATTAGAAAACTGGCCTCGACTGGCGCTGGCCGCGCTGCCGGCCTTCAGGAACTCGCGCAGGAGGACCGTCGCATACGCGCCCTTCGGGAGGGCAAAGACGAACTCGACGGACCCGGTCGGGTCCTCCGTCGAGGGCGCGGAATGCGCCAGGGCGATGGGAGGCAGCGGTAGCCAGACCGGCCGCCACGCACCGAGGCTCGCGATCTCGGGGAACTTCGGAAGGCGGAAGTCCGCGCGCTCGACGCCTTCCTCGGCGAGGAGGCCCCCGAGGATCTCCCCCGGGATCCCGGTCAGCTCCGGGGTCTCCATCCCGACCAGCGGTCCGGCGAGGCGGGCCCGGGACCGCTGGACGAGCTCCCGTGCCTCGGGGAGGTTGTCCGCGCTCACGGGGATGGGGTCGAGGCTGGGCACGGTCCCGTCCCTCGCCACCCGGAGAAGATGGTCGCCCTCGACCGGCGCGGTCAGCGACACCCCCATCGCGAACCGCCGGCTCACCCAGCGGTTGAACAGGAGGGCCTGGAAGGCGTGGACGAACAGCATCCGGAGCTCCCGGGAGAGGGCGCGGAGCGCCCGCTCCGGCGGCTGGCCGCGGGCGAGGTGGTCGAGCATCTGCCGCTCGAACCTATAGTGCGGCGGGAACTCGGCCAGGGCCCGGACCGCGTCGTGGGAGGCGGCGTACGCGCGCCGCGCGGCATCGCCGACGGACTCCGGGCCGGGAGGGATCTCGGCGAGGTAGATCTCCACCGCGCGGGCCGGGTCGTCGTGCACGAGGGCCCGGCCGACCTCGTGGGTGATCGGGCGCACCTCGCCGAAGCGCTGGGGCCCGAAGAGATTCGCGAACCCGCCGAGCCGGCGCAGCTCGTCGTGGACCGCCGCGACCCGGAAGGGGGCGTCGTCGGGGGCCCCCGGAGCGAGGCGCGCACGGATGGCGAAGGCGTTGCCGAAGTGGTGGCCCAGGACGAGGCCGTCGCGCGCGCGGTAGCTCTCCAGGACCGTCGCCCCCGGCAGATCGATCGGTCCGGACGGCGGGGTCCCCCGGTAGGAGACGAGCCGCTCGGCGACGGCGCGGCGGTCCTTGGTCCCCGCCCAGGAGAGCGCGTGGGGACGGAGGCCGAGGCGCCCGGCGAGCCGCTGGGCGAGCTCGTGCTGTTCCCAGTCCCGGCTCGCGATGCGCAGGACGGTGAACGCCCCGTCGGGGTCCGGGCGCGGGTAGAGGGAGATCTCGGTCACCCGGAAGTCCTCGGGGGTCCCCTTGAGGGTGGCGTCGAGCCCGGGGGCTTCCGTCACGTAGAACTCGAGGCCCAAGGCCTGCTCGCGGTCGGGGGGGAGGGGGCGCGACGGCTCCACGCCCGCGGTCACCGCCGAGGGCTCATCCGCTTTTCCCGCCCCCGTGCCGACCGCTCACAACGACTATGAGCCGACCTTCCCTCCCACGTCCTCGGATGATCCAGGCCACGGCCCGGGTGCTGCAGAACGTCGTGGAGATCAAGCTCGCCCAGGAGACCTGGGTCTGCCGCCCGGTCGCGAACATCCAGAGCCCGATCGTCCGGCGGATCGCGGAGCTGTTCTCGACGGTCTACGAGACCTACCGATCGACCGCCCCGGACGAGGTCCGCTCGACGGTGAGCTACCATCCGAAACGGGACGAGATCATCATCCAGACCGGGGAGCAGAAGTGGAGGACCCACTCGAGCTCCTTCGGCCCGATGACGTTCGAGTACGGCGGGCTGAACTACGCCGTCCACGAGAAGCTCACCGGCCGCTTCACGATCGTCCGCGAGGAGAAGGTCCTCGCGACCGGGGAGCTCGGCTTCCGGACCTGCACGGTCCGGGACGCCCCGGCCGAGGTCGAGGAACTGCTGGCGAACCTGGCCCTCGGCTACCTCATCCGCAATCTCTTCTGGGAGATGCTCCGCTGACGCAACGCCGGGCCCGGCTCCGACGCTCGGGTCCCCCGGGGTGACCGGCCGCGCCTTAACCGCCGTGGGCGGCCTCCGGTCCGGCTCGCGACCGACCGGCCCGCGATCAGAAGCCGGTGTCGCCCGGCGGCTCCGCGGGCGCGGAGTCCTCTAGAACGGTCGGGGACGGGGCCCCCGCTTCGAACTCCTCCGCGGGCGCTCGCGCCCCCGCTCCGGGGGAACGGCGGCGGACGAGGAGCACGACGACGGCGATCGCCAGGACGCCGACCGAGATGGACAGGGCGTCGAGGAGGCCGTTCGGGAGGATCGAGGACCCCGGGCCCGCGCCGGCGGCCGGCTCGCGCTGGTCAGGGCGAGGCTCACGGAGGCCCGAGCGACGACATCGACCCCCCCCCGGCGACGACCGTCGCCCCCGGGCGATCGGTCGCCCGGGCGCTCACGTCAGGCCGCCCCGCCGTCGAAGGCCGGCATCGGATCGAGGCGTTCCCCACGGTCGCGCATCCCGCCGGGGGGGCCGGCCCGGAGATGTTCACCGTCGGCCAGCCGCCGGTCTTTACGGCGGTGAGGTTGACCGACCGCCCGACCCTTAGGAGCCGGCCCGACCCCACGACGACGAGCGTCGGGACCGCGTAGACCGCGACCGCGACGGTGGGGGCGGAGAAGGAGATGATCCGTCGGGTCGAGACCCGTCCGCACCGTAGAGTCTCTGAAAACGGCTCCAGGAGCGCCGTCGAATCTCTTCCTCTGAGCTTCCGGAGGAATACGCGGGCGAGATCAGAGGGGCTACGGAGGTTACTCGAACCAGAACCACGGAGCGAATTCTCCGGGGCGCGTCCGGCAGGTTGAGCCGTTCAAAGAATTGAACGGCGGCGTGAAATCGATCTCCCGTGTGAAGAACCTCCGCAGTACCGCGAAACCGCCAACCCTTTCGGGCCACGGGATCAACGACATTTACCTCGACCCTCGGATCCCGTTCTAGATTTCGGACGGTTCCCGGGGATGCGAGGTCGGCAAAAATGAGGTGCTGGTCATCCCAGACGGTCACGGTTCCTTTCGGAGAGACGTTCGGACTCCCATCCGGGCGGACTGTCCCAACGAATCCGAGCTTCTGCTCCTCAACGAAGGCGCGGAGATCCTTTGAGAGCCGAGAGAACCCCGGTGTTTCTCCCATGAACGTCGGTCACGTCGTCATCCCTCGGCGCTCAAAATCTGTTGCCCTCGGATGGAGTTTAGGCAAGATTCGCGACCGAACCGTTCCCCATCTGGGCACTTTCGCCGACCCCGCCTGGCCAAGTCTCCTACGTGGATCGACGCCGCGACGGGGATCGAGGGGCCGATCGCGCGGACAAACGTTGCGGTCCCGCCGGGAGGAGCGTAGAGGTCGGTGCCGCGGACCGACGGGGTATAGTTGCGCGCCGTCGAGGGCTGGCGGGTCACCCGCGAGGCATTGACGCTCGCACCGCCGACGGGCAGACCAGAATAGCGGAAGCGGTACCCGTACGGGCCGCCGGCGACCTGGGTCGTGAGGGTCCAGCGGTGTTCGCGTCGAGGCGGGTCGCGCGGGCCGCGAGCGAGGACGCGGAGCGGTGGTACCTGAACCGATAGGTGGCGTTCAGGCTCGTCGCGCATCCGATCGCGGTGCACCCGCCGAACAGGACGACCGCGTGGGACGTCGGGTCGTGGACGATCCCCGGGCGGAAGAGGGCGGGCGGGGAGTAGGCGATGTCCGAGGAGAGGTTCGTCCAGCGGCCCTCGGAGTGGAGCCTCCGTACCGCGCCACCGCTCCGATGCGGGCGTCGTAGGTCATCGCCGCGTACTCGCGGGCCGATGGGGCGGCCGGAAGTCCCGCGGTCCGGTTCGTCCAGACCCCCTTCGAGCGCGACCCGGTGTCTCCCAGCACGCCGTTCTCCGACGCTCCCCCGAACCGGACAACGTGCCCGTCGGCCGCGTCGTAGGCCATCGCGGCCACGTGGCGGGCGGGGAGCCCGCGAGGCTCACGGTCCGGTTCGTCGACGTCCCGTCAGCGAACGTCCACGTCGCGTTGGCCGAGGTCCCACCGCAGCCGTTGACGCCACCGACGAACAGGAAGTAGCCGTCGGCGCCGTCCCACACGCGCGAGCCACCGGCGTCCGGCGGCGGGGCGCGCGAGAGCGAGGAGGTCAAGTCCGTCCCGGTGCCGTTCGCGAGCTCCCAGGTCTCGTCGTCGGCGCGGTGGCTGGCCCCGGCCCCCGGGAACAGGAGGGTTTGGTCCTCCGTCGGGAAGCTCGCGATCGCCGGACTCCCGCGGTCCCCCGGCGTCACCGGCGTGCGGAGCGCGGCCCACCCGGGCCCGGTCGGGGTGAACGAGGGGGGCGGGCATGCGCCGATCGGGGCGCTGCTGTTGCCCCGGGCCCCCGACGCGGTCGAGAAGGCGATCCGGGATCCGGTCGCCCCGTGCGGCCACCCCCCGGTGGCGGCGATGGGGGTGCCGGCCTGCCCGGGGCTCCCACCACGGATTGGCACGCGGAGGAGGGCCACGAGGGCGGCCACGACGACGAGGGCGGAGCGGCTCCCACGTCGGACGGAGCGGAGAGGGCGCACGGCGCGGGGATGCCCGCGATCGTTCGCGGGGGTCTCTGCGGCGCCGCTCGGGCACCGGTCCCGGAGGCCCGCCCGCCGGTTCGTCACCGGCCGGACCGCGGCCGATCAGCCCGCGGGCGACGGCGCGGGGAGGCGCACGACCCCGAGGTCATGGTCCAGCTCCTCGTCGTGGGCGAGCGCGTGTCCCGCCAGGAAGTCCGCCCACGCGGCGTTGGCGTGGACGTCGTGCGAGGCGAGCAGCGCGCCCGGCCCGAGGGCCGGGAACGCCGTCGCGTACTCCCAGCTCATCGTGGGGTACTGGTGGAGGCTGTCGTGCAGGAAGAGGTCGAGCGGCCCCCGGCCCGCCGCAAGCAGCGGGGGGAGCCGTTCCTGGCTCGTCCCCAGGTGGAGCGTCCACCACGGGGCGAGGCGGTCGGGGACGAGCCAGCCGACGTGGAGGCCGGCCTCCGCGAGGTCCGGGGCCCCGCGGTCCTTCCTCATCCCGAAGACATCGACTCCGATGGAGTCGAGGTGGCCCGCGCCGTTCCGTGCGAGCGCCTCGAGGATCAGACGGGCGCTGTAGCCGCTCGAGATCCCGGTCTCCACGACCCAGCGCGGGCGCAACGCCCGGACGAGGAGGTAGAGGAGCGGAGCCTGGACGAGGGCCCCGGCGCTGGGCCGGCGTCCGACCTCCTGGCGGAGCGCCGCGTGGAGCGGCGGCAGTTCCGCGTAGAACGCCTCGAGGGCCGCGGGGGCGAGCCCGGTCAGGCGGAGCAGCGCCGGTCGGGCGACGTCGTACATCGGGCGCCAGTCTCGGAACCGGGGGTTCTGGTCGAACCGCACCTCGCGGTGCCGGATCTCCCGGTGCCAGACGTAGGCCGCCCACAGGAGCGGATGCCGGCCGAGATGGACCAGGCGCCGGCGCCACCGCTCCCCCGACGTCTCGCCGATGCGCGTCCCTCCGGCGGCGGGCGAGATTCGGCGCGGGCTTAAGGGTGCCGCCGGGCCAAGGGTGGCGCCCGGGGGGTCGGCGTCCCACTCGCAGCGCGTCGGCCGCTCCGCGCGACCCTACCGGGGTCCGCGGATCAGCACGCCCGGGGACGGGGTCCCCTCGGAGGAACCGACGTGGATGCGGGGCGCGGAGGTCGCGCGCGCGCTGCGC
This sequence comes from Thermoplasmata archaeon, assembly GCA_027315455.1. Taxonomy (GTDB): domain Archaea; phylum Thermoplasmatota; class Thermoplasmata; order Lutacidiplasmatales; family UBA184; genus Lutacidiplasma. The sequence goes on from DAHUXZ010000015.1 coordinate 29,161, forward strand.
AGGGAGCGGTGGCGGTGCGCCGACGGGTGGGGAAGCGAGAAGACGTGGTACGGGATCGGGAGGAGGAGCGCCGCGCCGCCGACGACGATCACCGCGGCGAGGGCGTAGGCGAAGTGGACCCCGTCGGTCGCGTAGAGATACCCCCCGAGCAGCGTGCCGAACAGGCCGCCGGCCCCCGCGACGGCGTTGTACAGACCGAGCGCGCGTCCCCGGTTCGACCGTCCCACGAGCCGGACGAGGAACAGCGTGCTCGCCGTGCTGATGAACGCCCAGGTGACCCCCATGAGGCAGTTGAGGAGCGTCACCCAGCCGACCAGCGCGGGGCTTCCGAGGCCGAAAAGGATGTAGGCGGGCCCCCAGAGGAACAGCAGCATCAGCAAGAGGCGCCCGCCCAGCGACTCGAGGAAGACCAGCTTCGGGGAGTGGGCCTCGACCGCCTTTCCCGAGTGGAAGAAGAGCGCCGTGGAGGCCGCGCTCGCCCCGAGGTAGACGATGAACACCGACGCGTCGCTGAAGTTCGCGTCCTGCCAGAGGAAGACGGGGAAGGGACCGTAGAACATCTCGAATCCGACGGTCATGACGCCGAGCGCGGCCAGGAACAGCATCTCCCGGCGCGGGAGCGACTCGTCGGAGGCGCGGGTCAGGTCGATGATGTTGAGGACCCGGGCGCGAACGCGGCGCAGGCGCTCGACCACTCCCCGATGCAGGTTCACCAGGTCCGCGACGTTCCGGCGGTCGAGCCGGACGGCCGGCTCCTCGATCCAGGCCCAGGCGATCCCGGCGGAGAGGAGCGCGAGGCAGCCGGCCAGGACGAGCAGGCCGGTCATCACCGAGACCACCGGGGAATGCAGGCCGATGACGAACATCCAGATGAACCCGAGGCCGAGCCCGGCGGTCGTCCCGAGCCCCGAGATGAGACCGAAGAACCCGATGTCCTGGGGCCACCAGCGCTTGTGCCGGGTCTCGAGGAGCAGCATCGTACCGATGGGGGCGCTCGCCGCCATCGTGAGGCCCTCGACGACGTTCCACCAGAAGTAGCTGATCAGCGAGGTCGCGAGGGCGATCGCGATGAGGCTCACGCCCGTCGCGAGGAACGACCCGACCAGGAAGAACTTCCGGTGCGCGACCCGGTCGGAGAGGTTGCCCCAGAGGATCGTGAAGGGCACCTGGCTCATCGCGCTCGCCGCGATGATGATCGTGACGGCGAAGGCGCCCGCATTGTAGTGCTGGAGCGCCAGGAGCGGGATGAGCGGCGTCGCGATCCCGTCGGAGATCGCGAGCGGAAGATAGGCGAGGAACCAGAGGTCGCTGGACGAGGGCCGGATCGGGGTCCGGGTCTTGATGTCCATCTCCGGCCCTCCGTCTCCCCTCGGTAACGGTGAACGAGCCGGGCGCGGTCCATAAAGGCTCGGCTGCTCTGGCAAGGTCGCGACGCGTCGGACGGTCCGTCGCGGGTTCGCGCGGGCCCGATCGCGTCGTGGAACCGCGGTCTACCGCCGGGCGACGCCGACCGCGTCGAGCAGCGTACGGTGCTCGTCGTCGTCGATCCATTCGACGCGCAGATAGTCGCGGAGGATGGCGTCGGCGACCCCGTAGCGATGGGCCTCGTCCACGACGAACCGGTACGCCTCGACCTCCGTCGGCCGCTCGACGTAGCTCAGGTCCTCCGGCCAGAGCTCGCGGCCGGCGGCCCGCTGCCGGATGTGGCAGAGCTCGTGGAAGATGTCGAGGAACAAGGTCAGCTCGGGGCTCTCCCTCAGGTGCTCCTGCCCGACGACGATGCAATCGGCGTCGGGGGAGACGACCGGCCGCCAGGCGCGCCGCATCCCTTTGGGTAGCGCGCGGGGCGCGACGTACATCCAGACGTCCTGGCTGACCACCTCGACGAGAGTCTGGTGATGCAGCCGCTCGCGCGCGGCCTCGTCCGGTTCGTGCCGGCGCGCGGTGTCGAGCCGGTCGAGGCCGGGGAACGCCGCGAGCAGCGGATGCCGTCCCACGGAAAGGTCGCGCTCCACGCGGAACCCGGGAGGGACCCCCTCGAGCGGCGCCGGGCGGGACGGCTTGGCGGGCGGCATCGGCCGGGGGAGCCTCCTTTCCTCATAAATCTGCGCGGCCGCTGAACGCCGCGGCCCCGCAATGCCTAATCCCTGCCGGCCCTCGTCCGTCCGTGCCGCCGGCGACGCGCCGTCCGACCCTCACCCGGGTGCCGGGCGTGCGCGCCGGCCACGCGCACGACGCGCTCGGTCGGTCCGGGGTGACGGTCCTTCGGTTCGCGCAACCGACCCCGACGGCCGTCGACGTCCGCGGAGGCGCCTCGGCCACCTACGACACCGCCTCGCTCGGTCTCGAGGCGACCTACGGCCGGCGCTGGGGCCTCTTCTTCGCCGGCGGCAGCATCTTCGGCCTCGACGCCGCGCGAGGGCTGCGCGAGTGCATCCTGGAGGACGGAGAGGGTCACCCGGCGTTCGAGCGCGGGCGACGCATCGCCCCGGTCTCCGGGGCCGCGCTGTTCGACCTTCCCCCGGACGGGACCGCGCTGCCGGACTACGCCGTCCTGGGCCACGCCGCGGCCCGCGCGGCGTCGGAGCGACCCCTGGCGAGCGGACGGGTGGGTGCGGGGGCGGGGGCCACCGTCGCGAAGTACCGGGGGCGCAGCTCGGCGCGCCCCGGCGGGATCGGCTCGGTCGCGGCTTCGACGGAGGACGGGATGGTCGGCGTAGTGGCCGTGGCGAACTCGGTCGGCGCGATCCGGGACCCCTTCCGCGGCCGCTGGATCGCCGCCGCGCGGGACCGCAACGGCCGCCTGCTCTTGCCCGACGCCCGGGTCCCACCCCCCGCCCGGCGGTCGTCGCCCGGCCCCGGGACGAACCTGGTGGCCGTGGTCACCGACGCGTCCATCGACCGGCCCGGGCTCTTCCGCGTCGCGGTCCTCGCGCACACGGGACTGTCCCGGGCGGTGGTGCCGGTCCACACCGCGACCGACGGCGACGTCGTCTTCGCGTCGTCGACGGGCAGCCCGGCGGGGCCGCGAAGGACCGAAGCGCCCGGAGCCCTCGCCGATCGCATCGGGGGCCTCGCCGCGCGCCTCGTCGCCGAGGCCCTCCTGCGGGCCGTCGGCGCCGGCTAGGTGTCGCCGCGGTCCGCGGGGCGGCGGAGCGCCGTGCCGCGGAGCCCCCGGATGAGGTCCGTCTTCGTGACGATCCCCTCGAGCTCGCCCCGCCGGGTCACGAGGACCGCGGGGTAGCGGGTCAGGAGCGACGCGAGGAGGTCGGCGGGGAAGTTCCGGTCGACCTGGGGATAGGCCGACTCCTGCACGTCGCGGACCCGCATCCGCCGCCCGCCGGGAAGGGCGAGGGCCCGGAGGAGCGCGGTCTCCGAGATCGACCCCGTCACCCGGCCCGAGTCGACGACGGGCAGCTGGGAGAACCCACCCCCCTCCATCGCCTGGGCCGCGGCGGCGAGGGTGGCGGCGCCGTCGACCGTCACCGGGCTCGGCTTCATCACGTCGGCGACGGTGAGATGGGGGGCGGCGACCCCTTCGCGCTCCTCGAGGTAGGCGAGGATGCGCTGGACGAGCTCGTAGCTCGGGCGGATCTGCCCCCGCTCGATGCGGGAGAGCGTGGCGTTGCTCCGGCCGATCGCGCGGGCCAACTCCCCGAGCGACACCCCGAGGGACACGCGGCGCTTGCGGATCTCCGCGAGGGAGTCCATGGTCGGGGACCGGACCCCGGGGAGGGGTTATCTGGCTTTGCCCCGGGCCGCGGAGGGGCGAAACCTACATGGGCGAGCTTCCCGTGCCGGCGCGCGGGTACCCGGACCCGAGCATGACCGCTCCGCCGCGACGGATCGCATGGATCAGCCCGCCCCCGGAGGTCTGCACCCTCTGCAAGGAGCCGTTGACCCAGCCGAGCGAGGTCAGCAGCTGGAACGGAAGCCCCGCCCACCGTGACTGCGTCCGCATCCATCTCATGCAGCGCGACCCGGCGTTCCGCGAGGGCGAGCCGGAGGAGCTCCCGGAGGACGCTTCCGAGGCGATCGACGGGGTGCTGCCGCGGGACGACGACGACCCCGACCTCGGCTGAGCCGCGGCGGAGGCGGGCGGGATGTCGCCCCGTGCGCTTCGCAACCAATAAGAACGTGGTTCCCGTCGGACTGCCTATCCGCCCCGCGCGGAGGTTTCGATGCCGGAGGTCGTCATCACCTGCGACTGGACGATGATGAGCAACCACCACGGGAAGGAGTTCCTGGGGTTCGGAACGACGACCCCCGCCTACCTCCTGCCCGAGTCGGTCTACCAGCGGCTGTTCTTCCCCACGATGGCCGTCGACGAACACGGATTCCCGACGCAGGCCCCGTACGGGATGCGGAAGGTCGAGGCGTCGCTCCTCGACGCGGGGATCGACGCCCGCATCGTGCACCCGAGCTACCTCGACCGCTACATGCCCGGGGACGCGAAGGTGATGCTGATCTCGGGCCACGACTACTTCGGCCTCAACCCGCCCAGCTCGACGTTCGGCGGGGTGATGGCGAAGGAGCCGCTCAACTGCGTCAACTTCAAGCGGATGCTCTCGCAGCCGCACGTCCTGAGGGCGCGCCGGGAGGGGATGAAGCTCATTGCCGGCGGGCCGTGCGCCTGGCAGCTCGCCCCGGCGACCCGGCAGAAGGTCCCCTGGATCGGCGAGTTCGTCGACTCGATCGGCGGCGTCGACTCGGTCGTCGAGGGCGAGGCCGACGTCTTCGTCCGGGATATCGTCCGGAAGGCGCTGAACGACGAGTTCCTCCCCCCGCACGTCGTGCTCTCCCCCAAGGAGGCCCCGAGGGTCGAGCAGATCTCCTCGATCCGCTACCCCAGCGTCAACGGCCTCATCGAGATCGGCCGCGGGTGCTGCCGCGGCTGCTCGTTCTGCTCCGTCACGACCCGGCCGACCCGGTGGTACCCCCTCGAGAAGGTCGAGGAGGAGCTCAAGGTCAACTCCGCCATCGGGGTGCGCAAGGGGCTTCTCCACTCCGACGACGTCTACTTCTACGGCAGCCCGAACATCATGCCGCGCGAGGACAAGCTCATCCCCCTCCTCCAGCTCGCGAAGCGCTACTACGAGCAGGTCGGCTGGAGCCACGTCGCGATCGCCTCCCTGATGACCAAGCCCCGCCTGCTCTCGCAGTGCGCCGAGGTCCTCCTGGACGATCAGCAGGACTGGTGGGGCGTCGAGGTCGGCGTCGAGACCGGCAGTCCCCGCCTCATCACCGCGGCGATGCCGGGGAAGGTCGCCCCGTTCAAGGCCTCCCAGTGGCCCGAGCTCGTCGTGCAGGCCGCCGGCCTGATGAACGACAACCACGTCTTCCCGGCGTGCACGTTCATCGTCGGCCTCCCCCAGGAGACCGAGGACGACGTCCTTCGGACGATCGAGCTCATCGACAACCTCTGGGACTTCAAGGCGATCCTCGTCCCGATGTTCTTCGTCCCGCTCGGGCACTTGAAGTCGAAGGACTGGTTCTCCCGCGACCGCCTCTCCGATGTCCAGGTGGAGCTGTTCAAGCGGGCCCTCAGCCACGGGCTGCGCCAGTCGAAGCGCCTCCTCCGCGACTTCTTCGACTGGGAGGGGGCCCACACCCGCGCCTACCGCGCGACGTTCCGCGGGTTCATCGGCTTCCTCGACCTCATCTCCCGGATGCACGGGCTCAACAGCGAGCCGCAGCGCGCCGTGCCGGCGATCGAGAACCCGCTGCGCCACCCGGAGCGCATCCCGTCGCCGACGATCCCGGTGCGGGAGTGAGCTAGGCCTCGTCCGGCAGCTCGCGCATCGGGCCGCTCGGCAGCGGGCGGTGGACCGTCTGCGGGCGGTAGAGCGGCACGTCGGACGGCGCGGGGCCCGCCCCGCCCTGCCCGATGACGGCGAGCGTCACTTCGCGTCCGTTCCCGTCGTACGCCCGCCACGACCCCTCCGAGAAGGGGGTGCCGAGGATGACGTGCCGCTGGCCCCAGTGCCGGAAGAGGGTGATGTCCGCCTGGGAAGGGTAGAGGGCACCGGAGGGGTGGGAGTGGACCGTCCCCACTACGCCCAGGTCGACGTGGAGCATGTGGAGCTGGAAGTTCGCGTGGCGGCGACCGGCGGTCGTGCCGGGCAGGAGGAGGAGCTCGCTGATCGTCCCCGGCACGTCCGCCCGCAGGATCCCGCCGAACTCGTTCGGATAGGCGGAGCGGGCGCAGGCGAGGGCGCTGTCGAGACAGCGGCGGGTGATCGCCGACGGGGCGGTCCCGAGCCGGGGGGTCCCCTCGGCCCGCCTACGTCGGGGGCGGAAGATCGGCATCGTCGGTCGTCTCGGTGTCCCCGAGCTCCTCGCTCCAGGGGAGGATCTTCTTGCCTTGAAGCCGGCGGAAGAACCCGGAACCGAACCGGACGAACCGCGCGCGGCGCGGGCTGCGGTACGCGACGACCGTGGAGCCGCCGGGGATGTGCTGCTCGGTCTGGCCGTCGACGACGACGACCCCCTCCTTCTCCGGGTGCACGAGCCGGACGCTGACGGTGCGCAGCGGGTCGACCAGGACGGCGCGCTGCGTCGCCTGGAACGGCGCGAGCGCGCTCACGACGATCCCCTCGACCGCCGGGTCGACGATCGGGCCGAGGGCCGAGAGCGAGTAGGAGGTCGACCCGGTGGGGGTGGCCAGGATGACCCCGTCGGCGCGCAGCCGCCCGACCGCCCGGCCGTCGACGCCGATCTCGAACAGGCGCATCTTGGCGACCTGCGAGGTGTGGACGACGATCTCGTTCATCGCGTCCGGGAGGCTCGTGCCGGAGAGCTGGCTCGCGAGCCGCATCCGGGCCTCGACGAAGTAGCGGCCCGTGAGGAGGCGGTCGATGGCGCCGTCGAACGCCGCCAAGCGGCTCCCGTCGACCTCGGCGAGGAACCCCATGGTCCCCGCGTTGATCGGAAGGAGGGGGAGCTCCGTCCGCTGCAGCGTCCACAGGAAGGTGCCGTCGCCGCCGATCGCGACGAGCGCGTCGGCCGCGATCGCCTCGAGCGGCGCGTGGGGCCGGTCGGTCCCTGCGACGGCCGCCATGTCGCTCGCGACGACGACCTCGGCCCGGTCCCCGATCCGCTCGACGGCCCGCCGCGCGAGTTCGACGGCGAGCGGCTTTCCGGGGTTGCCCGCGATCCCGATCCTCATGCGGGCCGCTCCTCGCCCATCCGCTCGACGAACGCGCGGTCGCCCCAGGCCAGGACGCTCGTGTGCCGGCCGAGCTCCAGGGGGAAGCTTCCGAGGGGGCGCCGCCGGGCGTCGAACGTCCCGCCGCCGGCCTCGGCGAGGATGCGGTAGGCCGCCGCGATGTCCGTGACGCGCAGGTTGCGGTTCTCGGTGTCGTTCTCGAAGAAGTAGAGGTCGGCGCCGCCCTCCGCGACCATCACCATCTCGTACGACGCGCACCCGAGGGAACGGATCCGGCGCCCCCGCCCGGCGAGCTCGAGGGCCCGCGGGGTCGAATGCCGGCCGAGGTTCACGAAGAAGATCTCCTGGTGCGCGTCCCACGGGCGGACCGAGATCCGCCGCCCGTCGCGGAACGCCCCGCCGCCGCGGGAGGCCCAGTACGTCGTGCCGCCGAAGAGGTCGTGGACGACCCCGAGGTCGATCCCGTCGAGGTCGTTCCGTCCGAGGGCCAGCGAGATCGTGGCGAACGGGAGCGAGCGCAGGACGTTGTGGCTGCCGTCGACGGGGTCGACGACGAGGGTCCGGTCGCCGCCGCGGCGCACGAGGCCGATCTCCTCGCTCAGCACGTCCCAGTCGATCCCTTCGGCCTCGAGGATCGAAAGGATCTGCCCCTCGGCGACCCGGTCGACCTGCTCGGTCGGCGAGCCGTCGGCGCCCATCGCCACGATGTCCCCCCGGTGGGGCGAGGTCACCTCGCGGCGGACCGCGCCCTGGACCGCGGCGCAGATGCGGAAGAGGACCTCGAGCTCGGCCGGTCCGCCGGAGGGCATCGCGGTCGGGACCCGGAGCCGGGTATTAGAGCGTGGGGGCTCCCGCGGCGTCCCGGTGCGCGCGGGGAGGCGGCGGCGACCGCCGCGAGGCGTTAAATCGACCGCCCGATAGCCGCACGAAATGGAGCTGCAGTTCCTCGGGGGCGCGTCGGAGGTCGGATCCCTCGGGCTCGTCGTCCGCGACCAGGGGCGGACACTACTCTTCGATTACGGCCTCACCCCGACCGACCCGCCGTCGTACCCCCGACCGGCCCCGATGAACCTCGATGCCGCCTTCCTCTCCCACGCCCACCTCGACCACTCCGGCATGACCCCGCTGCTCAGCCGCCTGCCGAAGGCGCGCATCGTCGCGACGCCGGTGACGCTGGCCGTCGCCGACCTGCTGACCCGGGACTCGCTCAAGGTCGCGAAGCTCGAGGGCTATCTCCCGCCCTACGCCCCCGAGGACATCCGTAGCCTCCACGCCCGGGCCCACGCCGTCGAGCGCAAGGGGACCTACCGCCACCAGGGGATCGAGGTCGACCTCACCCCGGCCGGGCACATCCCCGGGGCCTCGATGTTCCTCTACCGCGGCGACAAGGACGTGCTCTTCACCGGCGACGTCCAGACGATCCCGACGCATCTCGTCGGCGCCGCCGAGCCCGTCACCTGCGACGTCCTCGTGATGGAGTCGACCTACGCCGGGCGCGAGCACCCGGACCGGAAGGAGACCGAACGCCGGTTCCGTGACAAGGTCGCGGAGACGATCGAGCGGGGCGGCAAGGTGATCGTTCCCGCGTTCGCGGTCGGCCGGGCCCAGGAGGTCCTCATGACCCTCGCCTCGAGCGGCTACGCCATCTGGCTCGACGGCATGGCGCGGGCCGTCAACGCGATCTACCTCAGCGCGCCGGAGTACCTGGCCGATTCCCGGCGGTTCCGACGCGCCCTCGATGGGGTCCACGTCGTCGAGCACTCCGGCGAGCGGCGCCATGCGCTGCGCGAGGCCGACGTGATCGTGACGACGGGGGGGATGCTCGACGGCGGCCCGGTCCTGTACTACCTGTCCGAACTCTACCGGGACGCGAACAGCTCCATCCTGCTCACCGGCTTCCAGGTGGAGGGGTCGAACGGCCGTCAGCTCCTCGACCACGGCACACTGACGATCGACGAGGTCACGATCCGGCCCGAATGCGAGGTCCTCAAGTTCGACTTCTCCGCCCACGCCGGCCACTCCGACCTCGTGAACCTGGTCCGGGCGACCGGGGCGCGGACCCTCGTCCTGATGCACGGCGACCAGCGCGAGAAGCTCAGCGAGGCCCTCGGCCACGAGTGCGAGGTCCTCATGCCGGCGAACGGCGAACGGTTCACCGTCTGAGGGTGAGCTCCCCGGTCGGCCCGGTCAGTCGAGCTCGACCTCGAGCATCCCGTCGACGACCCGCGTGCGGTAGGCGGTGAGCGGGTCGGCCACCCCGGTCGGGGGCACGATCGCGTCGGGGTCCGCGAGGACCGCGCCGGACCGGACGTCGAACTTCGCGGCGTGCTCCGGGCAGATCACCCCAGGGCCGTCGAGGGTGCCGTCCGCAAGGCTCCCGCCCTCGTGGGTGCAGACCCCGTCGAGCGCGTAGGCTGCCGTCCCGAGGTGGACCAGGAGGTAGGTTCCCCCGTCGATGTTCACCGCGCGCATCGTTCCCGGTGCGAACGCCGCCCACGCGACGCCCGTCGCCTTCCACGCCATGGTCCCGGGAGCGGGGGTGGTTACATTATCCTGTGGGCCCGGCCGGCGCCGCGCCGTCGCGCCGCCCGCCGTGATCCTCAGCTCGCGGCCGGCGGGGGCGGCGCGGGAGGGGGCGGGAGCGTCGCGAGGAGCCGGCGGATCGCCTCGCGCAGGGCGTCGATCCCCGCGCCGGTCTTCGCCGACACCGCGAGGCGGCGGGAGGTACCTCCGGGAAGGTCGGATTTCGTCTCGACCTCGAGGAACGGGATGCCGTGGAGCTCCGCCTTCCATCGTTCGCAGAGCGCCTCCTGCTCGGCGAGCGAGTGGCCGCACTCCCCGCTCGGGTCCAGGAGGAACAATACGATCGTCGCCGCCCGCCGGAGAGCGACCTCCGCCTCGGCTTCCGCCGGATTGATCCGGCCCGCCCGGCCGAGCACGCCCGGGGTGTCCATGACCTGGAGCCGATCGAAGCCGAGGTCGGCGTGCCCGACGGCGACCGCGAGCGTCGTGAACGGGTACTCCGCGACCTTCGGGCGCGCGCTGCTCAGCCGGGCGACGAGCGAGGACTTCCCGACGTTCGGGAATCCGCCCACGACGACCGTGGGTAGTCCCGGATCGATGCGCGGGCGCTCGCGCAGGAACCGCTCGATCTTCTCGAGGCGGGCGAGGTCGGGGTCGACCTCGCGCAGATGGCTCGCGAGCCGGCCGTAGAAGCGGCGCACGGCCGCGGCCCACTCCGGGGCCGACTCCGCCTTCGCGAGGTCCCGCTGTTCGTCGCGCGAAAGGTCCCGGATCCGCCGCTGGGCCCGCCCGACCCGTCGCTCCGCCGACCCCAGGGCATCGGGCCCGAACGCCTCGGCGACGAGCGACACCTGGAACGGCGACAGTCCTCCGCCCCGGACCGCCTTGAGCGCGAGGCCGAGGTGGCGCACGGTGACGGCGGCGCTGCGGATGATCTTGAGCTGGGCCCGGCGGCGCCCGCGCTCGTGGGCCGTCGCGCCGTGCGGGGTCGCGCGGTACGCGCGCCGGAAGGCGGTGTCGAGGATCGCCGCCGAGGCGGGCGCCCCGGGCCGGCGGGCCCGGGAGGCCCCCCGATCCTCGCGTCCCTTGGAGACGGGCATCGCTCCCAAGAGGCCGGCGGGGTGGGAAGACCTTTCCGGTCGGCGCCGAGGGTAAGGCTTTATGGACGGGCTGGCTCGCGGCGACCCCGGGGTCAGTCGTGGCTCGCTGGATACCCGGGGACCGGAGCGAGGAGGTCGCGCTCCTCAAGGAGCTCGGCCTGAGCGACACCGAGGAGCTCTTCGCCGACGTTCCGAAGAAGGTCCGCCTCGGTCGGATGGGGGTCGGGGCCGGCAAGGACGAGCCCGACGTCGTCCGCGCCGTCGACCAGATCCTCGACCGCAACCGCCCGTACTCGAAGTTCGCGAGCTTCCTGGGCGGACGCATCGGGACCCGGTTCGTCCCGGCCGCGGTGGACGCGATCCTCTCCCGCAGCGAGTTCTACACCGCCTACACCCCCTACCAGCCCGAGGCGAGCCAGGGGACCCTGCAGGCGATGTTCGAGTTCCAGAGCCTGTGGGTCGAGCTCACGGGGATGGACGCCGCCAACGCTTCGCTCTACGACGGTGCGACCTCCATGGGCGAGGCGCTCCTCCTCTGCCACCGCGTCCACGAGGGCCACCGGTTCCTCGTCCCGGCCAGCCTGCCGTGGGAGGAGCGCAGCGTCCTCGAGAACTACGCGACCGGGTTTCCGATCCGCATCGAGTCGATCCCGTTCGACCCGCGCACCGGGTGCCTCGACCTCGCCTGGGTGCGCACGGAGGTCGGCCGCGGCGACGTCTTCGGTCTCCTCGCCGACGTCCCGAACGGCTTCGGCCACCTCGACGAGGGGCTGCTCGAGCTCAAGAGCCTCCTCGGCACGGTACCGCTCGTCATCGGCGCGGATCCTCTCGCGCTGTCGGTCCTCGAGCCGCCGGGCTCCTGGGGCGCCGACGTCGTGGTCGGCGAGGGGCAGGGGTTCGGCATGCCGCCGAACTTCGGCGGTCCCCTGGTCGGGCTCTTCGCCTGCCGCAAGGAGCTGCTGCGCGTCTCCCCCGGACGCATCGTCGGGGCGACGCGGGACGTGGAGGGGCGGCGGGCGTTCACCCTCACCCTGCAGACCCGCGAGCAGCACATCCGCCGCTCCCGGGCGACCTCGAACATCTGCACGAACCAGTCGCTCGTCGCGCTCGCGTTCGTCGTCTACGCCAGCCTGGTCGGGGCCCGGGGCCTCGCCGAGCTGCAGGGCCGGGTCACCGAGAGGGCCCACACGCTCGCCTCGGCCCTCGGCGGGGTCGACGGGCTCAGTGCCCCGCGCTTCGAGGCGCCGTACCTCGGCGAGTTCGCGATCGCGGTGGGACGGGGCAACGCCCATGCCTTCCTCGACCGGCTGCGCCGCCGGAAGGTGCTGGGCGGCCACCCGCTGGCCGACCCGCGCCCGGGCCGACCGGGCCTCGGCGAGGAGCTGATCCTGACCGCCGCGCGCGACACGACCGACGACAAGGAGATCCAGCGCTACGCGAAGGCCGCCCGCGCCGCGCTCGCCGCCACGGGGGCCGCATGACGTTCCGCCAGGCCCGCTACGACGAGCCGCTCGTCTGCGAGCTCGCCCCCGGCCGCGCCGCCGCCGAGGCGCCGGCCGCGATCCCGGGGCTTCCCGAACGCTGGCGACGGAAGACGCCGCTCGCGTGGCCCGAGCTCTCCGAGCTCGAGGTCGTCCGCCATTTCACCCGCCTCTCGCAGATGAACTTCGGGATCGACACCTCGGCCTACCCGCTCGGTTCCTGCACGATGAAGTATAACCCGAAGGTCTCCGAACTCCTCGCCCGCCGGCGGACCGCCGCGGAGCTCCACCCGTACCAGCCCGAGGAGACGGTCCAGGGCGCCCTCGAGATCCTCTGGCGCCTCGAAAAGGGGCTCGCGAAGGTGACGGGCCTTCCCGAGGCGTCGCTGCAGCCGGCCGCGGGAGCGCACGGGGAGTTCGCGGCCCTCCTCATGGTCCGCGCCTACTTCCGCGAACGGGGCGAGGAGGCCCAGCGCACCGAGGTCCTCCTGCCGGACACGGCGCATGGGACGAACCCCGCGTCGGCGATGATGGCCGGCTACACGACGCGCGAGATCCCCTCGAAGGACGGCTGCGTCCACCTGGACGAGCTCCGGGCGGCCGTGGGGCCGAAGACCGCCGCGTTCATGCTGACCAATCCGAACACCGCCGGCCTCTTCGAGAGCGAGATCGTCGAGATCGCGGGCGCGGTCCACGACGCGGGGGGGCTCCTCTACTACGACGGCGCGAACCTCAACGCCATCCTCGGGGTGACGAACCCCGGACGGATGGGCTTCGACGTCGCCCATCTCAACCTCCACAAGACCTTCGCGACGCCCCACGGCGGCGGCGGTCCCGGTGCCGGGGTCCTCGCCGCGAACGACCGCCTCGCCCCGTACCTTCCGGTCCCGCGGGTGGTCAAGCGCGGACGCAAGTTCGCGCTCGACTACGACCGGCCGAAGTCGATCGGCAAGATCAAGACCGCCTACGGCAACTTCGGCCTCGACCTGCGGGCCTACGTGTTCCTGCTCTCGCACGGGGAGGAGGGTCTCAAGCACATCGCGCGCCGGGCCGTGCTCAACTCGAACTACCTCGCCCACCGTCTCGGGCGGTTCCTTCCGCGGCCGTTCCGGCCGCTCGTCAAGCACGAGTTCCTCCTTTCCGGCGCTCCGCTCAAGGAAAAGGGGGTCCGCACCCTGGACGTGGCGAAGCGGCTGCTGGACGAGGGGGTGCACGCCCCGACGATCTACTTCCCGTCGCTCGTCGAGGAGGCGATGATGATCGAGTTCCCCGAGACCGAGAGCCGGCAGGAGCTCGATGCGTTCGTCGCCGCGTTCGAGCGGGCCGTCTCCGACACTCCGGAGAACCTCCACGCCGCCCCGCGCAACACCTCCGTGGGTCGGGTCGACGAGGTGCTCGCCGCCCGCCAGCTCCTCCTCTCCTGGAAAGACCTCCGGGCGGCGGCCGCAAACCTTGAAGCGTCCGGCCGCTGACCGGAGGGCATGAAGGACCGGGTCCGCCGTCTCTTCGCAGAGATCAACCCGAAGGCCGACCGCCTGCTGATCGGCAACGCGACCGACCCCCACCTCGATCAGACGTTCTTCTACCTGTTCGATGTCGCCGGCGGGCTGTTCGAGGGCTCGTGGCTCGTCGCGACGCCCGACGGCGCGCTGACGGTCCTTTCGAGCCCGCTCGAGGAGGAGAGCGCGCGCCAGGCCGCGAAGGCCGACCGCGATGTCGAGGTCCATGTCTGGGCGAGCCGCGAGGAGCGCGAGCGCCTGCTGACCGATCTGGTCCCGCCGACGTCGACCGTCGCCCTCAACTACCGCGAGCTCACCCACGAGCAGTTCCTCCAGCTCGAGAAGACCTTCTCCCGGGCGAAGTGGGTCGACGCGTCGAACGCGGTGCGCAAGACCCGTCAGATCAAGGACGCGAGCGAGGTCGAGCGCCTCGAGCGCGCCGGGGCGATCGGCTCGACGGTCGCGAAGAAGATCCCCGGGTTCCTCCGCCGCGGGGTGACCGAGCTCGAGGTCGCCGCCGAGATCGAGCACGCCATGAACCGCGAGGGGGCGAGCGGACGGAGCTTCGCCACGATCGTCGGGTTCGGCCCGGCGAGCGCCGAGCCGCACTACGCCCCCGGTGATCGCCCGCTCGCGCCGGGAAGCTCGATCGTCTGCGACTTCGGGGCGTTCTACCGGCGCTACGCGAGCGACATCACCCGCTCGTTCCGCTTCGGTCCGCGCGACGCCGAGCTCCAGAAGGTCCACGAGACCGTCCTCGAGGCCCAGCGGGCGGCGCTCGCGGTCCTCAAGCCCGGCGTGCCGGCGAAGGACGTCCACCTTGCGGCGCAGAAGGTCGTGGACGCCTCCCCGTGGAAGGGCCGCTTCACGCACGGGCTCGGCCACTCGGTGGGGCTCGCGGTCCACGATGGCTTCGCGATGAACCCGACGATCGACGAGCCGATCGAGGTCGGCATGACGATCACCGTCGAACCCGGCATCTACCTCCCCGGCCGCGGGGGGGTCCGCATCGAGGACGATGTGGTCGTGACGCCGAACGGCTACCGCTTCCTGACCACCGCCCCGCGGGAGTATCTCGAGGTCAGCGCGTGAGGTTCGGGGTCCTGACCGGCGGGGGCGACTGCCCGGGGCTCAACGCCGCCGTTCGCGCCGTCGTCTACCGCGCGGCGCGGGCCGGGCACGAGAGCGTCGGGTTCCTGGACGGATGGAAGGGGGTCCGCGACGGACAGAGCCGCCCTCTCCGGCCCTCGGATCTCGTCGACGCCGTTACCCGCGGCGGGACGATCCTCGGCAGCTCCCGGACCAACCCGTTCGCGAAGCCGGAGGATGCCGACCGGGCCCTCGCGACGCTCGACCGCCTCGGGATCGACGTCCTCGTCGCGATCGGCGGGGACGACACGCTCTCCGCGGCCCGCGAGCTTCACCGCCGGGGCCGCCGGGTGGTCGGCGTGCCCAAGACGATGGACAACGACGTCGGCGGGACCGACTGGACGTTCGGGTTCGACTCCGCCTCGACGGTCGCCATGGACGCGGTCGGGCGCCTGCGGGACACGGCCGCGAGCCACCACCGCGTCGTCCTGCTCGAAGTGATGGGACGCCACGCGGGCTGGGTCGCCCTCGCGACCGGTCTCGCCGCGGCGGCGGACGCCACGCTGCTCCCCGAAGAGCCGTACGACGAACCCCGCCTGCTCGCGCGCGTCCGGGCGGCCGTCGCCGCCCGGGGCTATGCGCTCGTCGTGGTGAGCGAGGGGGTCGACCTCGGCCAGGCGGCCGGGACGGCCGCCGCGCACGACGAGTTCGGCCACGAGCTCCTGCGCGAGCGCGGCGTCGGCGCGACGCTGGCCCGGCGGATCGAGGCCGCGACCGGCATCGAGAGCCGCAGCGCGCAGATCGGCCACATCCAGCGCGGCGGGCCCCCGACCCTGTTCGACCGCCTCCTCGCGACGCGCCTCGGGGCGGCCGCCGTCGACCTCGCGCTCGCGGGGCGGTTCGGCGAGGTCGCGGTCCTCCGTGGCGAGGAGGTCCGGGGGGTGCCGTTCGACGACGCCCTCCGCGAGACGAAGCGGGTGCCGCCGGCCTGGCGCGACCTCCTCCACACCTTCGAAGCGGAGTGACCCGTGGCGGTCCGCGCCCTCTGGTACGCGAACGGGACCCTGTCCCTCATCGACCAGCGTCGGTTGCCCCAGACGCGGCGGCTCCTTCGGCTCACCCGCGTCGCCGAGGTCGCCCAGGCGATCCGCACGATGGCGGTCCGCGGCGCCCCGGCGATCGGGGTCGCGGCGGCGTACGGGATGGTTCTCGCCGCGCGCGAGCGCGGCCGCACGCCCGACGCCGCCGCGCGTATCCTCGGGGCGACGCGGCCCACCGCGAACGATCTGTTCGTGGGGATCGAGGCGGTGCGGCGCGCCTGGGCCGAGGGGGAGGACCCGGTGGCCGCCGCGGACGCCTACCGGGAGCGGATCGTCGGCGAATGCCGCGCGATCGGCGAGGCCGGTGCCCCGCTCTTCGCCGAGCGGCCCCGCGTCCTCACCCACTGCAACGCCGGCGCCCTCGCGACCGTCGAGTGGGGGACCGCGCTCGCGCCGCTGCGCGTCGCGCACGACCGCGGGGTCCGCATCTTCGTCTGGGTCGACGAGACCCGCCCCCTCCTCCAGGGGGCGCGGCTCACCGCCTGGGAGCTCGCGCAGGAGGGGATCCCGCACGCCGTGATCGCCGACAACGCGGCGGGGCACTTCATGCACACCGGTGAGGTCGACGCGGTCATCGTCGGCGCCGACCGCATCGCCCGCAACGGCGACTTCGCGAACAAGATCGGCACCTACGAAAAGGCCGTCCTCGCCCACGAGAACGGACTCCCGTTCTACGTCGCCGCCCCGTTCAGCACCTTCGACGCGGGGTGTGCCGACGGGCGGGGCATCCCGATCGAGGAGCGGGCCGGCCGCGAGGTGACCGAGCTCGGCGATCGGAGCCTTACTCCCCGGGCGAGCCCCGCGCGCAATCCGGCGTTCGACGTGACGCCGGCCCGGTACGTGACCGGCTTCGTCACGCCGGTCGGGGTCGTCCGTCCGTCCGCGGTGGCGCGGCTCGCGACCGGCTCCGGGCTGGGCTCCTTCCGGACCGGTCGGGCCGCGACGCCCCGCCATCGGCGGCGATGACCCTGCGACGCGTGCGCACGCATATTTAAGTAAGACGACCCCCGTCCGCCCGCCGAGGGCGGACGTGTCGCACCATGTGCCGACAACGGGGTTCGTGCTGTCGCTGATCGGAGGGATCTTCGTGCTGCTGGGCGGGCTGGCGCTCGCCTACGTCGAAACGATCCTCTCGGCCTTCGGCTTCGGGTTCATCCTGGGCGGCCTCGCCATCGTGGGCCTCCTGGTCGGGGTGCTGATCATCGTCTTCGCGATCCTGCTCTACGTGATGCCGCAGATGAAGGTCGCCTGGGGCGCGCTGATCATCGTCCTGTCGATCGTCAGCTGGCCGTTCGCGCTCGGCGGGTTCTTCGTCGGCTTCCTCCTCGCGCTCATCGGCGGGATCCTCGCGATCGTCTACAAGCCCCCCGTGGTAGCCCCGATGATGGGGCAGCCGATGATGGGCCAGCCCATGATGGGCCAGCCGATGGGTGCGCCGCCCCCCGCCGCGTGCCCGGCGTGCGGCGGCCAGGTGAACCCCCAGACCCGGACGTGCATGTCGTGCGGACGGATGGTCTAGGCGGACCGGGGCCCAACCGACACCCGTAAGCCCCCGGCACTGCTCCGCCCCCCGTGCGGGTCGTCCTCGCCTGTCACCGTTACCACCCGGTCCCGGGCGGCTCCGAGCGGATCGCCCAGCTCCTCGCCGAGGCGGCGGCCCGGGCCGGACACTCGGCGACCGTCGTGACCCAGCAGGAGCCCGGGTCCGCGGAGCGCGAGCAGCTCAACGGCGTCGAGATCCGCCGGCTACGGATGCGCCGGGTCGGCGGCGTCCGGGTGCCGGTCGGCTATCACCGGCTCCTGCGGGAGCTCGGCGGGGACGTCTTCCACCTGCACGGGAACCGGATCTGGTGCGCCGACTTCTACCTCCCCCTCGCCGGCCTCTATCCCTGGCCCCAGCTCGGCACCGGCCACGGATTCTACCAGTACGCGATCGGCCGGCGGCCGTGGGACCGGTGGTACTTCGAGCGGTACTTCCCGCGGGTGCTCCGCAACCTGGACGTCTACGTCTGCGACACCGAGCACGAGCGTCGCCAGCTGCTCGGCTGGGGGTTCCCCGAGGAGAAGCTCGAGCGCATCCCGCTCGGGGCCGTGACCGAGGAGTTCGCACGCAGCCCCCTCCCGGTCGCGGAGGTGCGGGCGAAGTGGGGCTTTCACGCCCCGCACGTCGCCGTCTATGTGGGCGGCTTCTTCGCGAACAAGCGCGTGGACCGCCTGATCGAATCCATCGCGCGGACCCAGGGTCGATGGGCGCTCGTCGCGATCGGTCGGGACCTTCCCGACTCCCCGTACCGCCGGGAGGTCTGCGAATCGCTCGCCCGGGCCCGGAACGTCGAGTTCCTCGCCCCCGGGCCGCTTCCCCGCGACGCGACGGTCGCCGCGATCCTCGCCGGTGACGCGGTGGTGAGCGCGAGCGAGTACGAAGGGTTCGGGGTCACCCTCGCCGAGGCCCTCGCGGCGGGTCGGCCGTTCGTCACCTGGCCGGCGGGCGCCGCGCCCGAGATGGCGGCGACCGGCGGGGGCCTGCTCGCCGACAGCCCGGACGCGTTCGCCGCGGCGCTCGCCACGCTCGAGGACGAGCCGACCCGCCGGGCGATCGGCGCGCGGGGACGTGCGGCGAGCCCGGAATGGTCGGAGGCGGCGATGGCCCGGCGCTACCTCGCCCTCTACGAGCGGCTCACCGGGGCCGGTGCCGGGCGAACCGCCTAGAGCGGCTGGCCGAGAACATGGACGACGCCCTTGAGGACCGTCCCCACTGTCGGACCGACATCGAATCCGACCTGGTGGAGCACGACGACGACGCTCAGCAGCAGCACGACGGCAGTGAACCAGGCGACTCCGGCACTCATCTTCCCTCCGGCGGTAACCTCCGTTCTCGGGCTCATCGTACATAATACGAACGTTCCACCGGCACGGCGGCCTCACTGCCGGCGCTGCGAGCAGAGGAGCGGGGGGAGGGCGGCTCGCGGGCGTCCGCGCAAGGTTCAAGAGTGGGACCGTCTAACGCGCTCCGGCGCTGCCCTGGTAGTCTAGTGGTCTAGGATCTAGGTCTGTCGAGCCTGGGACTCGGGTTCGAAGGATACGGGCGGACCCCCGCCCGTGCCGGAACTCCCGACCAGGGCGCTCCGTCCGACCCGGACCCGGCATCGACCCGGGTCCCCCGGGGCCGGCGAGGCCGGCCCCGCGCCCCGATCTCAGTCAAGAAGGTCCGCGGCCCGCGAGAGCGTCGGGAGGGTCCGTCCGTCGAGCACCGCCGCGTAGACCGCCAGGAGCCGGCGGACGTGCAGCTCCGGCGTGAACCGCTCGAGCGCGCGGCGTCGGCCTTCGACCGCATAGCGCCGCGCCGTCGCGGGATCGTCGAGAAGCTCCGCGATCGCCGCGGCGAGCGCCGGCGGGCTCGCCATCGGAACGAGCCGGCCGGTCTCACGGTCCTGGACGACGTCCGGGAGTCCGCCGAAGTCCGTGGCCACGACCGGACGCTCCCGCGTGAGCGCCTCGAGGGCGACGAGGCCGAAGTTCTCCCAGGCGTTGGACGGCACGATGACCATCTCGACCGAGCGGTACCACGCCTCCTTCGCTTCCCCCGCGACGTGGCCGGCGAACTCGACCCGGTCCGCGATCCCTAGCCGGTCGGCCTGCGCCCCGAGCGCCGCGCGCGACGGTCCGTCCCCGGCCACGCTCAGCCGCAGTTCCGGGCGCTGCCGCGACAGCGGAGCGAACGCCGTGAGGAGGTCGTGGACCCCCTTGTACGCCTCGAGCCGGCCGATGTAGCCGATCCGGCGGGTCGCACCGGCCGCGGCGGGGGCGAAGGGGCCGGAACGCACCGCCGGCGGGATGCGGGCGAACGGGGGGAGATGGACGGCCGGTCGGTAGCCGTTCGCGTCCAGGTACTCCGCCAGCCGGCGGCTCGGGCAGAGGAAGACGCGGGTCCTCGGGGCGAGCACCGAGTCGAAGACGGCGCGCTGCGCGAGGTTGTACGGCCCGCCGAGGCCGACACGGCAGCCCGTGAAGAGGCAGCGGGGGCGGATCCCTCCGTCGCAGATCACCCCGCCCGGCCGCACGAGCGTCGAGATCGGGCAGACGAGCTCGGCGTCGTGCGCGGTGACGACGAGCGGGATCTCGGAGGCGGCGAGGAGCCGGGCGATCGGGGTGAACGACGCATCGAAGTGGTGCAGGTGCACGAGGTCCGGGTGGAACGATCGGACCTCCTCACGGAACACCGCCGCGAGCGCCGGGTCATCGACCAGGTCCCGTCCGAGGCGGGCAACGGGGGACGACGGGCGGCCCAGATACCGCTCGTCCGGTCGGGGCGCCTCGGGCCGCCAGTCCGTGAGCTGGATCAGGCGCTGGCCGTGGCCGGCCGCCGCGAGCTCGTCCGCCACGGACCGGACGTACTCCTGCCCGCCGCCGGGGCGTCCCGACCAGCTGTCCAGCCTCAGGACGCGCAGGCCCACGGCCCGCCCCGAGCGCGCTCCGGCGGATAAGGGCGGGGTGGGAGGCGCGGCCCGGCGGTTCCCCGCCGCCGCGGCCGTCAATTCTTAAGGCTCCCGCCGGGCTACCGGGGCGTGGACGAGGAGAAGCGCCCCCGCCCGAACTCGCCGCCGTACCTCTCCCACGCCGTCGCCGGGGCGCTGCGCGAGACCACCGAGCGCCAGCTCCTGGAGAAGGTCAAGGAAGGACCGCTCCCGCGGCACCTCGCGATCATCATGGACGGGAACCGGCGCTTTGCCGCCGACCACGGCCTCCTCATCGAGGTCGGCCACGTCCGCGGCAAGGACAAGCTCGAGGAGCTCCTCAACTGGTGCCTCGAGGTCGGGATCCGCATCCTGACGGTCTACGGACTCTCGACGGAGAACTTCCGGCGCTCCTCGAACGAGCTCGACGCGCTGATGGAGCTGTTCGCGCGGAGCTTCCGGGAGGTCGCCGACGACCCCCGGGTGCACCGCCACCACATCCGGGTCCGCGCGATCGGCCATATCGGTCTTCTGCCGAAGGCGGTCCAGGAGGCGATCGCCTTCGCGGAACAGGCGACCGCCGCGTACTCCGACTACACCTACAACGTCGCGATCGCCTACGGGGGCCGGGAGGAGATCGTCGACGCCATCCGGGAGATCGCCGGCGAGGTCGCGGCCGGCCGCCTGCGTCCCGAGGAGATCGACTCGGCGATGGTCTCCTCGCACCTCTACACCGCGGACCTCCCCGACCCGGACCTCGTCTTCCGGACGAGCGGGGAGGAACGGATCTCGAACTTCCTCCTCTGGCAGAGCGCGTACTCGGAGCTCTACTTCTCCGACGTGATGTGGCCGGGGCTCTCCAAGGTCGACTTCCTCAAGGCGATCCGGGCCTTCCAGAACCGGCAGCGGCGCTACGGCACCTGACCCGACCGGGGCCTCGACCCGAAGGGACGCCAGCGACCGTCCGTCGAAGGTCGAGGCCACGGCGGAACCCCTTCCTCTCGACCTCCATCGCCGAGACGGTCCCCGAGCGGTTCCCCGCGATCGGCCCGAGGCCGCCCACCTGGGGCGAGCCCCCCGTCCCCCGCCCCGCCCGGTCCGTGGCCGCTCCCCCCTCCGGGTCGCTACCGGCCGGCGGGCGGCCCGACCCGCAGGTCGAGGGGGGACGGAGCTCCCGCGTCCGGGGGTCATCGCTCGCCCACGCAGAGGCCATGGCGGGAGGTCCCGGCTACGTCGATGGCTGCAAGTCCGAGGGAATCTCCGGCTCATCTGGCGGCACCGTCGCTCGCGTCCTTGACAAGATCGCCGTCGGAACAATTCCAGCGAAGAATTGGATTCGGGCGCGCGGCCAGCGCCTACTCGAACAGGCTTCTGAACTCCTCGCCCTCCGAGGGCTTTCCATCGGGCATCGGATAAGCCCCCCTTAACCCCCACCCTTCCCCTATAGTCCCCTTCCCAGGAGTGATGCGCATGGAGACTGTCGTGTTTATGGACGTCCCACGACGTCTCCGGGATGGCAGGCTCTCCCCCTCGAGCCCGAAAGCGCCGACGTCTCCCCGAGATCCCGGGTCCCCTCCTCCCGACTCTCGGGCTTCCCAACTGGACCCGACTCGCTCCCACCGACATCCCCGAGATCCTCGCCCGGATGTTCCCTCCCGAGACGCTCCGTCGTCTCGCCGAGGAGAGCGGGATCGTCGAGCGCGACCGCAAGGTCGATCCCGTGGCGCTCTTCTGGGTCCTCACTCTCGGCTTCGGGGTCGGACTCCAGCACGAGCTCGAGCAGCTCCGACGCGCC
>DAHUXZ010000016.1 GCA_027315455.1 Thermoplasmata archaeon
ACCGGCTCCGGCCGCGCACCGAGGCGCCGTGGGAGGTCTTCGGAGAGCGGATCCGCCGCTACGAGATCCATCTGACCGGCCGCCGCGTCGAGATGGTGCGCGGTCCGATCCAGCTGGAGGGCTACGGGATCCGCCTCTTCCGCCCCGTGGGCGGGGAGATGCGGGTCGGTTTCGCGGCCTCGAACGACCTGAGCGATGCGGGGATCGACTCGGCGCTCGCCGCCGCGGAGTCCGCGGGCCGGCTTTCCCGATTCCCCGCGCGCCGGCTGGATCTCCCGAGCGCGGTGGCGGCCCACGCCCCGTCCGTCGAGAACCGTGACCCGGCGCTCTGGGACCGGCCGATGGAGGCCCTGGACGCGTACCGGGCGGCCCTGCTCGCCCCGTTCGACGGCCGCGCGAACGAGTCGCCGAGCTTCGGGTCGATCCGCGCGACGCTCACCGAGACGACCCTGACGAACTCCGAGGGCATCCAGCGCGCCTACGCCCATACCCTGGCTGACCTCGAGTTCGCCGTCAAGGCGACCGGCGGGGCCGAAGGGGCGGCGCCCGGGGAGTACTGGGTCACGGGACGCCAGCGCCGTCTCGACCCCCGGGGCCTGGACGAGCGGGCTGCCGCCTGGTGTCGCCGGGCCCAGGACGTGCGCCGGACGACGGCGCCGGCGACCGGGGAGACCACGGTCGTCCTCTCCCCGAACGTTCTCGCCGACGTTCTCCCGGCCGTCCTCGGCTACCGATTCTCCGGCGGGGCCGAGCTGCGGAAGCTGGCGTTCCCGACCGGCGCGGTGGTCGGAAGCGGGGCCGTTTCGATCGCCGACGACGGCCTCTTCCCGCTCGGGCTCGGCACCGCGCCGTTCGATGACGAGGGAGTCCCCCAGGCCCGGACCCCGCTCCTCGCGAACGGGGTCGTCAGCGGGACCCTCCAGGACCTCCTGCATGGCGCGGCGCTCGGGTCGGCGACGACCGGGAACGGACGGCGCGACTCGGTCCAGTTCAGCCCGTGGTCGCACTTCGACCTCTCCCCCTCGCCCCAGTCGACGACCGTCGTCGTGGCCCCGGGAAGCGGAGGCGGCGACGCCGACCTCGCCGAGGCCGTTGGCGAAGGGCTCTGGATCGACCAGCTCGGCTACGCCTTCCCCGATCCGGTCTCGAGCGGCTTCGGCGGGGAGATACGGGTCGCCTACCGCATCCACCGCGGGAAGATCGCCGAACCTGTCCGCGGCGGCACCCTCGGCGGGGTCGTCCTGGCTCCCGAGAAGCAGCCGTCGCTCCTGGCGAACGCGCGGACGATCGGGGGCCGCAGCGAGGTGGCCGGCTACCTGGCGAGCCCGCCCTGGGTCATCGATCGGATGAGCGTGGCGGGCGACTGACCCGGCCCCGGCCGGCTACTTCAGCCGCAGGAGGATCGTCCGGCACTTCGGGCAGCGCTCGCCCGAAAGGTTGGCCGAGTACGTCCCCAGGAACCCGGTCGGGACGAGGACCTCGAGCCCGTGGGGCCGCAGCCTCGCGGCCGACGCATCGTGCGACCAGTAGAGGCCGGAGCCGTTGGAGGTGGAGACGAAACCCGGCTCGAGGGGGCCCGCGCAGACCGCACACTTGCCCGTTGCCATGGTAGGGACCGCGGCTCGCACCGCCGTCCAGTATCTTTCCTTTTCGCTCAAGGGGACGGTGGGTCGCCGGGCGCCCCGGGACCCCCGCCGGGCCGAACCGGCGCGGCCTCAAGTTTGATAAGGGATGACCGCGCACTACCGGCGGCCGGGAAAAACACAGCCCCCGCAGGCTCCGGGTAAACCTGCGGGGGCCAAAGACATCGTGATTACAGCCCGATAACCGACATATTACCTGCTCCGATCGGGATCCTGGGAGTGCTTGCGAGCCGCGGGACGCGGGAGAGCGGCCGCCATCGGCTCGAGCCACGGTGGCCAGTGCACCTCGCCGACCCCCACGGGGGGGACCATCGCCATGACGAGGCTCGGGGGCGACGGGGGGGAGGCGGAAGGCCGTCGGGCCTTCGGCGAGCGGACCGGGGGAGCGGCCTCCATGGACGAGAGCATCACAGGAAGTCCTCCAGATGGGACGGCATCGGCCAGGGGATCGTGAGCCCCGGGCCCTTCTTCGGGGGCAGCTGGGGCCGGGGGGCCGCGGGGACGTCGGTCTCCGCTTCGAGGTCGAGCGCCGCGGAGGACGGGGTCTCGCTGGGAAGGTCGAGGTCGGTCAGGCGCGCCAGGGTGGGGAGGGTACCGAAGACGACGAGGGGGCACTCCCGCCGCGCACCGGTGCGGAGGATCGAACGCGCGTCCGCGTGGACCCGCCCGCACGCGGGGCAGACGTCCGACTGGGTGAGCATCGTTCCGATGCCGCCCAGGTACGCCCCGCTCTCGGTAGCACGCGTCATGGCAAAGACCACTGGGGCGAATTTGCTACTTAAACCTCGGCTGCTATTTTGTACAAAATAACTCTAAGTAGCCCCTTCCCCCATACCCTCCCACGCCGTGCCCGTCACGAGCTACCTGCCGGCGGAGATCATCGACTACCTCGAGACCCACGCGCCGCCCGAGGACGCGGGGTTCGGGATCAGCCAGCGGGAGCTGGCGAAGGCGCTCGGCTACCACGCCTGCTCGATGTCCCGGCCGCTCGCGGGGCTCGTCAAGGACGGCTACCTGAGGACCCACCGGGGGGTGGTCCGTGGGGGCGAACGCAAGCAGTTCGTCTACCGGGTCACGGACGAGGGCCGGGCCTACCTCCAGAAGCAGACGAAGGACGTTCCGATGCTCTCGGGGGCCCTGCCCCCGCCCCCCAACCCGTTCCTGGGGCGCCGGGAGGAGCTCCAGGAGCTCTGGCGCTACTCGCTCGAGGGGGGGGAGGTGATCTTCGTGGAGGGCCCGCCCGGGATGGGGAAGACGGCGCTGATCGCCCGCCACATCCGCCGGCTCAAGGCGGGCCGCATCCCGTTCTGGTTCACCCTGCGACCGGGAAGCTCCCCCCGCCACTTCGCGACGGCGCTCGCCCGCGCGCTCTCGACCATCGGCGCCCAGCAGCTCGCCTACTACTCGCAGCTGCCGCGGCAGCCGGTCGGCCGTGAGGTCGCCGACCTGGCCGCCCGGGCCCTCGGCGAGCGCACGATCATCGTCGTGCTGGACGACCTGCAGGCCGCGAGCGGGGACATGCGCCGGTTCATCGTGGAGTTCACCGAGGGCCTCGCGCGCGGGCGGCGGGACCTGTACTTCTTCGTGGGCCAGGAGGCGCCGTTCTTCGAGCCGAAGGAGCTCAAGCCGCGGCATCTCGTGGTGGGGGGCCTCGACCGGTCCGCGGCCCACGACCTGACCGACCGCCGGGGGGGGCTCGCCGACCGGTTCGAATCGGTCTACCAGGCGAGCCTCGGCAGCCCCCTCCTCCTCCAGCTCGCGGTCTCGAACCCCGGGGTCGAGGCCTCCGCGTCCGCGCTACCGGCGGCCGTCATCGGCCGGCTCGCCCGCGAGGAGCTGCTGGCGCTCCTCCCGATCGCGCTCGCCAACGAGCCGATCCCCGCGTCGTTCATCTCCCAGGCCGGCGGCATCTCCCCCGCCCGTCTCGACCGCCTCGTCCAGGGAGGGGTCCTGCAGCGGAGCCTCGAGGGCCGGGTCGAGCTCCTCCAGGTGGTCCGGACCGCGCTCATGGAGCGGGCCGGTCCCGGCGACGAGTCCGTCGGCCACCTCAAGCTCGCGGCGTTCTACGGACGCAGCCACCGACCCGAGGCCGTCCGGGAGCGGTTCCTGCACCTCGTCGCCGCGGAGGCGTGGAAGGAGGCCGCCCGCCTCGTGGCGACGCAGGAGCGCACCCTCCTCTCCCTGGGGTACTCCGACCCCCTCCGGGGAGCCCTGCGCCACCTGAGCCTGGCGATGCCGAAGGGCGCCGCGCGGGTCCGCGCCCTCCGCGTGGAGGCGGCCGTCCTACGGATGCACTCGGAGTTCTCCGAGGCGATCCTCGCGCTGCGCCGCGGCATCGTCGAGGCCGAAGGCGACCGCCGGATCGAGGCGGAGTCCCTCTGCCAGATCGTCGAGCTCCATGTGCGCATGCGCCAGCTCGAGGAGGCCGAGCGGGCGCTCGCCGACGCGCGGCAGAAGGGGCCGTTCACCCGGCGCCTGCAGGTCTACCTCATGCTCAGCGAGGCGCGGATCGTGGAGCTGCGGGGGGACGTCTCGACCTCGCAGGCGATGTACCAGCAGGTCTTCGAGTTCGCGAAGAGCTCGCGCGTGGCGGACCTTTCCCTCGAGAGCATCGCCGCCTGGTCCCGGACGGCCTTCCTGGGCGGCAACCGGGAGGTGGCGCTCTCGGTCGTCGGGGAGGCGCTGCCCGGCGCCCGCGCCTCCGGGCGCCTCGACATCGTCTTCGGCCTCCTCCTGGTCCGCGCCCGCGCCTACGCGGAGATCGGCGAGCGGGAGCAGGCCGAGGCCGAGATGCGGATCATCCGCACGGAGGCGGAGGCGCTCGGCTATCTCAACCAGCTGACCTACACCCTGAGCGGTCTCGCGGCGATGGCCGTCGAGGCCGAGCGGTGGGGGGACGTCGTCAACTATGCCCGACAGGCGAGCGCGCTCGCCGAGCGGCTCGGCAACGACCTCGTCTACGGCCACACGCTCGCGATCCAGTGCTCGGGGGAGCTGCGCCAGGGGCGGATCGAGGAGGCCCGCCTGCACGGCGAGCAGGGGGTCTCGGTCCTCTCCCGCCTTCCCCCGTCGGACTCGCTCATGATCGCCCACGCCTACCTCTCCGAGGTCTACCTCGAGCTGCGGGACCTCGAGCGGGCCCGGGTGCACTTCGACTCCGCCTACCGGCTCGCCGATTCGATGGGGATCGCCTGGTGGAAGTCGCAGCTCGAGCGCGAGCTCAAGGGGAGGCTCGATGGCGTGCCCGGCGCGCCGACAACGGCCTAGAAAGAACGGAGGAGAGGCGGCCTCGGCCCCGGCCCGAAGGCCGAGGGCGTCAACGGCCGCGGAAGGGATCGACCCTTCCCTCGGCGGAAAGGGGTTACAGCTGCTCCTGGGGGAGCGGGGGGACACACGGCAGGTACATGCTCGGATTCACCTCCGAGGTCGCGGGCGGAAAACTGAGTTATAAGGCTTCCGTGGTACGCCCCCCCGTAGACCCGTAGATATACGCCACGCATCCGTGAGGGCGTATGCGCATCAATCTAAGAATCCTTAGAACCTCCGCCATGACGGTAAAATCGTCTCAATCGGCCCGGCGCAGCGAGCCGGAGCGCGTGACGCTCTCGCACGGAAGCAAAAAGCGGCTGTAGCGGCCCAGTTCGCCCTTCCCGGGCGCCGGGATCTCCCTCCCGGTAGGGGCCAGGCGCTTCCGCCGCCCCCCGCGGTCGATGGCCGCGAGGACGTCGCCCCCCTGCGGGGGGGCTCGCGGGGAGGCCCGGGCGAGCCGCCGCGCCGGGGTGTGCGGCCGAGGCCCCGTCGCCCGGTCCGCCCCTGGGGCGGCTCGTTCGGGGGGCCGCGGCCACGACGCTACGCCCGGCCGATCTCGACCTGGTCGCCCGTCCAATCGAAGACAAGGCGGCTCCGGGGCTGCCAGACCCGCCGGCGGTCCCAGAGCGCCCCGACGAGGAGCGGCAGTCCGATCGAGGCGTCGACGTGGGCCATCGCCCGGGTCGCGGTACGGGAGATCTTCCCCCAGGACTGCGCCTCGTCGAGCGTGCTGCCCGACAGCCCGCCCCAGTGCGGCACGTCGGTGGTCAGCTGCAGGGCGTAGTAGTGTCCCTCTCCCTCCCGGCCGAAGGCGTAGTTGGCCATCACGATCCCGTCGTTGATCCAGTTCTTGGGCGTCCCCCCGCCGATGTAGATGACCGCGGTCCGCGGGGAGTGCGCGAGGATCTGGACGAGCTCGTAGTTGTCCCGCACCGCGTCCAGAATGAACCGGTCGGGGCGGCCCCGGTTCGCCTGGTAGTGGAGGGTAAGGCCGATGCCGATCGAGCTGTCGATGAGGGCGGGCGAGAAGACCGGGACCCCGCGCCGCGCCGCCGTCGCGAGGATCGACCGGGGGTCGTCGAACTGCTTGCCCAGGAACCCGAGGAACTCCCGGGAGGAGGCCGGGCGTCGCGGGAACCGCTCGGTGATCTTCCCGATCGCGCGGTCGGTCTCCTCGAACTTGAGCTCATCGACGTAGGTGTCGTAGATCCGGTCGAGGTAAAGGTCCCTAAGTTCGACGTCGTCGGCCGACGGCGACCCCATCCAGTGACGCCCGCCGATCGTCTGGTAGATGTCCTGGTAGAGGACGGCACCGGTCGAGACGACGACGTCGACGAGGCCCCAGTCGACCAGGTCCCGCAGCACCTTGCGCAGGCCGGCCGCCACGAGCGGGCCGGCGAGCCCGAGAAGGATCGTCGGTCGCCGCCGGTCCGTGAGGGCGTTCTCCCACACCTCGAGGCACCGGCCGAGGTTCCGCGCCTGGATCGAGGTCCGCTGGAAGGCGGTGAGGAGGTCCCCGAGCCCGCGGACCCGCTCGACGTCCACCGCATCGACGGCCTTCTTCAGGTAACGTCGGCGGCCGGAAGCTCGGCTTTTCGCCACGGGCGTCCGAACCGCGGCCGAGACATAAGCGCTCGCGCCCGCCGCCCGACGTCGTCCGTCTTGGGGCCGTTCGTCGGGTAAGACGGGAGGCGAACTCTGTTAACCCCCTCGCCCTAGGCCCGGCGGCATGGCCGAAGGGACCGGGTTCCCCTCGCCCGTGCGCCGGGCACTCGGCTCGCTCGCCGATGGGAGCGGACGCACCCTCGTCGTCGCGGGCCCCCCGACGAGCGGGAAGAGCGAGCTCCTGGAGGAGATCCGCACCGAGCTTCGCTCGGCCGGGGTGAGGGTACGGGATTTGCGGGCCTCGTACCGTGACCGGGAGGTCCCGTTCGGCGTCGTCGCGCCGCTCGAGACGCCGGAAGGGGCCGAGGCCGGGGCGGACGGGACCGTCGGGGCGGAGGCCGCCTCCGAGGAGGACCCCGAGGACCCGCCCTCGGCCGACGACGCGCCGATGGCCGCATTCCCGTTCGTGGCGGAAGCCCCCCCGAGCCCGCGGCGCGCACGGGGAGAACGGCACCGCGGGACGATCATGGGCATGGCCTACTCGGTCCGGGGCCGGGGGGTCCGCGAGATGGAGCCGATGGAGTACTGGCGGGCCCTGGTGGACGGGTTTCGCGAGGATCCCGCCCGCCGCGTCGCGGTCCTCGTGGAGGACGGCGCGCTCGCGGACGCCGAGAGCCGCCAGTACCTCCTCGCCCTTTCCGATCGGGCCCGCCTGCGTCCGTTCCTCCTCGTGCTGGTCCTCGACGTGAGCGAGCCGGGCTACGGAGCGTGGGAGGAGAAGCTCCTCGGTCGGGGCGACGTCGACTGGGTCCGGTTCCCCCACTCGAAGGCGGACCCCCGGGAGGTCGCCCGTATCCGGCGGACGTTCGACCAGCTTCCCGGAACGACCCGGCGCATTCTCGGCTACACGGCCCTCATGGGCGGTTCCGTTCCCGAGGTGAACCTCTCCCGCATCGCCCGCCTCACCTTCGCGGAGCTCGCCGAAAGCCTCGTTCCCGCGGCCGAGGAGCACCTCGTGCGGGCCGAGGGCGGACGCATCCTGATCCCGCATGCGGAGTGGACGAGCGCGATCCCGGGATTCCTCGAGCCCGAGTCCGTCCGCACGATGCACCGCGAGATCGCGCAGGCGCTCGAGGCCCTCACCCCGGAGCCGGTCTTCACCCGGCGACTCGAGATGGCCGAGCACTTCTTCGCCTGGGACCGCGGACCGACCGCCCTGCGCTATCTGGTCGAGGCCGCGGAGTTCAGCGAGCAGCTCGACGCCTACGACACCGTGATCGACCTTGTCGGAAAGGCCCTCGACTGCCTCCTCTCGCTCCCCGCGGCCGAGCGACCGCTCACCGAGGCGGAGCTTCGGCTGTTCCTCGCGCGCGCCCTGCTCGCCGCCGGTCTCCCCGACGAAGCCGAGCGCCACCTTGAGGAGGGGCTCAACGTCGCGCTCACCCACCAGGTCCGCCCCGAGCAGCTCGAGGACTGGCTCGAGCCGATCGTGCCGGCGGTCCTCGCCGTGGGCCCGCGCCCGTCGCTCGTGACCGAGGTCAGCGAGCTCGTCGACCGGCTCCACGACACCAGTGCCCGCATCCCCGAGGTCCTGTTCCAGTCCGTCGCGGCGATCCTCGAGTTCGAGCGCGGCCGCATCGACCGCGCGCGGCACGAAGCGTACCGTGCCGGCCAGGCCGCCCGGCGGATCGAGAGGGGACCCGTCCAGGCGCTCGCGATGTCGGTCGTCGGGCTCACCCACTCGACGGGGACCGACGCCGAGGCCCGGCTGAGCGCCCGGTTCCTGCGCACCTCCTCGACGATGTTCGCCGGCGCTCGGCGCTTCGGCCTCCAGCAGGTCGCCGAGGGCTTCCGGGCGCGGCTGTTGGCCGCGCGGGGCGAGTTCGCGAAGGCCCTCGAGGTCCACCAGCGCGCGGTCCAGGTCCTCCGCCGCCTCCACCTGCCGGCGCTCGAGCTGCCGCACCAGCTCGGGATCGCCGACATCCTGCTCGAGACGAAGCCGGACGCCCGGGCGAGCGAGGCGCTCAAGCGCGCGCGCGAGATCGCCGAGTCGCTCCACCTGGTCCCCCCGGCCCCGACCCTGGTCCTCCTCTGGCTCCTTGAGGGCCGCCAGTTCGAGCTGGCCCAGGTCGAGGAGGCCGCCCGGGAGCGCTACTCGGCGCTCGCCGACCGGCCCGAGGCCTCCGTGCCCCCGGCGATCCGCCGGCGGGCGATCGACCGCCTCATCCGTCTCAACGTGGCGACGGACCGGACCGAGGAGGCCCGGCGCTACTTCGGCCAGCTCTCCGCCCGGGACCTCGGCGTCGCCCGCAAGCCCCCCTGGTCGGAGTGGCTGGCCGCCCTCCGCCGGGACGAGGGGGGACGCGCCGGGCCCGCGCCGGTCGGGGACGACTAGCGGCGCTCGCGCGGGCGCGCCGCTACGCCCCCAGCGCCGGGAAGAGCCCCGGGTCGAGGGCGTAGGCGATCGTGACCGCGCCCACGACCGTGAGGATGACGATCACGAGGCGGTCGAGGCCTTTCGGGGCGAGGCGAGAGCCGAGGCGGGGTCCGAGGAAGCACGCGAACGCGGCGACGCAGACGAGCGCCGCGGCGGCCGCGACCCCCACGATCACGACCGGGACCGTCGTGATGAAGTTGATCGTGAAGATCATCGTCGTGTCGCCGAGCTCGAGGAGGAGGATGAGCAGGAACGCCGTCGAGAAGGCGGAACGGCCGGCGGGGGTCGCGCGCTCGGTCTCGTGGACCCGAAGAAGGTAGGCCGCGTAGCCGAGGAGGAGGATCCCTCCGCCCAGCCGCAGATACATCACGTGGCCGCCGAGCGCGGCCAGGAGGGCCGCCCCGATGAGGACCGCGAGCGCCGTGGTCACGACGAACGCCGACGCGGCCCCGGCCCAGACCTGGAAGGGATGACGGCGGGCCGCGAGGCCGATCAGCGCGAAGTTCGTCCGGTCGAGGAGCTCCGTCGCGCCGATCACGGCGAAGACGAGGGCGAAGCTGACGAGGGGTCCCGCGACCATGGCGGGGCCCGGTTACGCGAGGTGGGAGAGGAACTCGTCGACCTGCCGGTCGCAGTAGCCGCAGCGCAGCACGACCGGCCGCCGCCGCGCGACCTCGAACTCGCTTTCGACGGGCTCGTTCTGATTGCTGATGCAGTTCGGGTTGGGGCAGCGCAGGACCCCCACGATGCGGTCCGGCAGGTCGACGGCCCTCTTCTCCCGGACCTTGTAGTCGCGGATGATCGAGATCGTCGCCGTCGGCGCGATGAGCGCGATCGCGTTCACCTTGCGCGGCGACAGCTCCATGTTCTCGACCTTGACGATATCCTTCCACCCGAGCTTCTGGCTGCGCACGTGGAGCGCGACGCTCACCGTCGAGTCCTTGTCGAGCTCGCGGACGCCGATGATGCGCAGGACCTCGAGGGCGAGGCCATTGCCGATGTGGTCGATGACCGTCCCGTTGCGGATCGGCGTGATCTTGAGCTCGCGCACCGCGGCTCCTAGCCGGCCCGGCCGGTGAGGATGAGGGAGAGCAGGGCCATCCGGACCGGCACGCCGAGGAACGCCTGCCGGAAGTAGGCGGCGTGGGACGTCCCGTCGACCTCCGGCGCGATCTCGCCGGTGCGCGGAAGCGGGTGCATGACGATGAGCCGAGGCTTCGCTCCGGCAAGGATGGTGTTGTCGATGCGGTACGACCCCGCGACCTTCGCGTACTCGGCCTCGTCGGCGAACCGCTCCTTCTGGATCCGGGTCACGTAGAGAACGTCCGCGTCCCTCACCGCGGAGTGGACCTGGTCGGCCTCGGTCACCTTGGCCCCCGCCTCGTCGAGCTGCTCGCGCACCTCGTTCGGCAGCCCGAGGGTCGGCGGGGAGGAGAGGACGAGCTCCGCGCCGAACATCGAGAGGGCGTGGGCCAGGGAGTGGACGGTCCGACCGAACTTGAGGTCCCCCAGGAAGACGACCTTGAGGCCCGAAAGGGTCCCGAAGGCCTCCTGCATCGTCGCGAGGTCGAGGAGGGTCTGCGTCGGGTGCTGACCCGCCCCGTCGCCGGCGTTGATCACCGGCTTGTCCGAGGCCAGCGCCGCCAGGCGGGCCGCTCCCTCGTTGGGATGTCGCAGGACGATCCCGTCGCCGTAGCTCGAAAGCATCCGAACCGTGTCGTGCAGGCTCTCTCCCTTGCGCATCGAGCTCGCCGATGGGTCGGCGATCGTCACGCACCGCCCACCGAGCCGCTGGACCGCGGTCTCGAACGAGAGCCGCGTGCGGGTCGACGGCTCGAAGAAGGCGAGCGTGAGAAGACGGTCCTCGAGGGCACGCGACGACTTGCGGCCCTCGGCGTACGGGATCATCCGCTTCGCCGCGCGGAGCACCTCCTCGATCTCCTCGCGGGAGAGGTCCCGGATAGAGATCAGGTCCCGGCCCTTGAGGGTCATTCGGCGGGCGCAGGGAGGGGGGCGCCATAATCATTGTGGGACGGGCCGCGCGGCCCCCTCGACCGCACCCCGACGCCCGCGCGGGTCCCGGTGTGCGATGGACCGCCCGGATTCGGTCGGAACGCCGACCGACGGGTGCCGCTGCCCCGGGACGGTCCCGCACGCGCCGGGCCGCAACGGATATCGCCGCCCGCGCCGGGCCCGAGCGACATGGTCGACCGGGCCCGGACCCTGCGCCTCGTCGGCTTCGGGGCCCTCGTCACCGCCTGGGGATTCAACTACCTATTCGTCCGCTACGGCCTCACGTACGCCGCCCCCCTCTGGCTCGCCTTCCTGCGGGCCGCGACGGGGGCGGTCGGGGCCTTCGCGCTGACCGGCGCCCTGCGCCGAACGGCTCGCCTCGACCGGCGCGGACAGCGCGACGCGCTCCTCCTGGGGCTGCTCAACACCGCCCTGTTCTTCGGGCTGTGGACCGTCGCGGCGGGGTCGGTGCTGCCGGGGGAGGTCGCGACGCTCGTCTACACCTTCCCGATCTGGGTCGCCCTCCTCTCCGCACCGATCCTCGGCCATCGCCTGACCGGCCGCACCTGGATGGCGATCGGCGGGGCGTTCCTCGGGGTAGCGCTCCTTTCGCAGCCGTGGAACGGGGCCGCGATCATCGTGCCGTGGGCGGTCGCGGCGCTCCTCGTCTCGGCCATCGCCTGGGCCCTGGCGACGGTCCTGATGCAACGACGGTTCGGACCGGAGGTGATCCTGGAGGCGAACTCCTTCCAGCTCCTCGGGGGTTCGCTCGCGCTGCTCGCCGGCGCCCTCCTCCTCGAGCCGGGAACGCCGCCCGTCCTCAACCTGCCCCTGCTCGCCACGGTCCTCTGGCTGGGACTCATCGGGACCGCGTTCGCCTACTCCGTCTGGTTCCACCTGCTCGCGCGGACTCACGCGGCGACGCTCAGCGCCTACGTCTTCCTCGTCCCGATCGTGGCGCTCGGCGCGAGCGCGATCCTATTCTCCGAGCGGCTGGACCTCGTGCAGGTCGCGGGGGTCGCTCTGGTGCTGATCGCCGTCTACCTCATCGGCCGCGACTCTTCCCACGCGCCGCCTCCCCGGGGCGCAACGGCCCCCCTCGAACCGCCCCTTGCCGAGCCGGCGGCCTGACCGCCGGGCGTACGGGGGGAACTGGGGGATCGGGTCGTTTATCGGTCCGTCGGGACCGAGAGCTCGGGCGTTGCCGCACGATCGCGCGGGCCGAGCCGTGCCGCCCGGTCGCCGGCCCCTCGCTACCCCGAGGAGGATCGCCGTCGCCGGCGGTGGCCGGTCGTCCGCGAACGGCGGAAAACCGACCTCCGCCCAGGAGGATCGTTCCCCTGCGCGGAGGTCGTGAGGTGCCGGTAGTAAGCCCCATCCTGTTTCAGGCAGCATTCGACTGCGCGCTCTCCTCGACGGTCGGGGGATCTCCTCCTTCCGTCCCTTAGGGCTTGCTCCCGGGGAGTCGGCCGTTTCACCAGATCCCGGGGGATCCTCCAGCACGATGCCTTCACCGTGCCCCCGGACTGTGTCGTTTCTGCTCCGTTGCTCGGACTCTCGCCCGGCGGGTTCCCGCCCGCCCCCGTGATCCCCGGAGTGGGGACTTTCCTCAGCAGGGTGCTGTTGCCAGCGACCTCCACCGTCAGCTGCCCTCCGGCTCCTCGTTTCCGCCAGCCCGCGCGTCAAGTTAAGCTCTCAGCCCGCGCCACCCCGAAAGGGGGATACGTCCCCGCCGCTCGCGGCGGGGGTGGCCCCTCGATCCGCTCCCCCGGCGCCTCCCGCCTCCGTGGCGGGCCCTGCCCTTGTGCCCTGCCTGATGATCGCCAAAGGCCGGGTGATGGTCCCGGGAGAGGAAGGACCCGAGATCGCGCGCAACCCGAACGGCGGTCCGCTCGACATCTTCGACGTCGCCGACTTCCTCAGCGGCCGGTACCCGCGACTTTACGTGGTCGATCTCGACGGGATCGAGGACAACCGCCCCCAGCTCGACTTTCTCCAGGAGATCGCGCGCGAGGCGGACGTGTGGATCGACGCCGGTCCACGGACCGCGGACCAGGCGATCGACATCCTCATCACGGGGGCGCGCCGCGCGGTCCTCTCGACCGCCTACCTCCGCTCCGGCAAGGAGCTGAAGAAGGCGTGGGGCCTATCCCCGGACCTGACCGTGGAGATCGAGGCCCGCGGGACCGGAACGTTCGCCGTGGAACCCGACTGGGCGAACCGCCCTCCGACCGAGGTCGCCGAAGCCGTCCGTGCGGTCGGCATCGACGAGGTCGTCCTGAGCTACCGCGAGCGCGACACCGACTGGACGACCGTCCGGGCGGTAGCGGGGGCGGGCACGACCTGGGTCGGCGGATCGTTCGAGCGATCCCAGGCCCGCGAGCTCACCGCTAGCGGGGCGGCCGGCGGATTCTTCCATGTGCGCGACGAGCTGTCGGAGCTCACCGTCGCCCCTCCCCGTTCCGACCCGGACCCCTCCGGACGATGATGAAAAAAGAACCAGCTGACCTGTGATGACTAATGGGCGGGCTGAGTCCGGGGGGGTCGGTGGGGCGGGCCGCGGGCGTGCGATGACCGGTGGCGGTTCCCGACCGGCGGAAAGGCTTTTTCTCGCCCGCGGCTCCGTCAGCCGGATCGACCGATGAACGACGCCGAGGCGACGGTGAACGTGACCCTGCCCGACGGCTCGCGCCGCGCGGTCGTCCGGGGAAGCCGCGCGGGCGACGTCCTGCGCGCCTGGGCCCCGGACCGGGCGGACACGTTCCTCGCGGCGGCGCTCGACGGCGCGCCGATCGACCTCGACGGGCCGATACGGGCGGAAGGTACCCTCAACCCGCTCACCTTCGACGACCGTGCCGGGCGCGACATCCTCCAGCATTCCTCGGCACATCTCGTCGCGAAGGCCGTGACCGAGGTCATCCCCGGCGCCCTCCCGACCGCCGGGCCGCCCAGCGACGAGGGGTTCTACTACGACTTCGACATGCGCCCCCTCGTCCCGGAGGACCTCGACCGGATCCGCGAGGCGATGGACCGGGCGATCGCCGCCGACGAGCGGTTCGAGCGGTTCGAGGCCCCGCGAGAGGAGGCCGAGCGCCTCTGCGCGTCGAACCCGCACAAGCTCGGTTACGTCCGCGAGGTGCCCTCCGGGGAGGCGGTGTCGTTCTACCGTACCGGAGGGTTCGTCGACCTCTGTCGGGGCCCGCATGTCCCGAGCACCCGCTGGCTGCGCGGGGCCCACATCCTCGGCTACTCGGCGATCACCGTGGAGGCCGGGGAGGCCGGATCCCGCCAGCGGATCCGGGGGATCGGCTTCCCGACCCGCGAGGCGCTCGCCGAGTACCTCAAGCTCCGCAAGGAGGCCGAGAGCCGGGACCACCGCCTCCTCGGCCAGAAGCTCGAACTGTTCCACTTCGTGGAGGAGGCACCGGGCTTTCCGATCTGGCTCCCGAACGGCATGATCGTGGTCCGCGAGCTCGAGCGGTTCGTGACCGAGCATCTGCACGAGGCCGGCTACGCCGAGATCCGGACCCCGCTCCTCTTCGCGCAATCGGTCTTCGAGACCAGCGGGCACTGGGAGCTGTTCCGCGAGAACATGTTCACCACGACCATCGAGGATCGGACCTTCGGCTGGAAACCGATGAACTGCCCCGGGGCGATGCTCGTCTTCCGTTCCCGGGCCCGCAGCTACCGCGAGCTTCCGCTCCGGCTCGCGGAGTTCGCCCCGCTGCACCGCTACGAGGCCAGCGGGACGCTGCACGGCCTGACCCGGGTCCGCGAGTTCGTCCAGGACGACGCCCATCTCTTCGTGAGCGACGACCAGATCGAGGGAGAGATCCGCACCCTCCTCGATTGGGTCGCCCGTGCGTTCTCGACCCTCCACCTCGCGTGGAGCTACGACCTCTCGACCCGCCCGGCGAAGTTCCTCGGCGAACCGGCCGACTGGGACCGCGCGGAGGCGACCCTCAAGGCCGTCCTTGAATCCTCGGGCATCCCGTTCAAGGTCTCGCCGGGCGAGGGGGCGTTCTACGGACCGAAGATCGACATCCACATCCGCGACAGCCTCGGCCGACCCTGGCAGACCGGCACGATCCAGCTCGACTACCAGATCCCCCGACGCTTCGGGCTCCAGTACCAGGGAGCCGACGGGCTCCTCCATACACCCGTCGTGATCCACCGGACGATCCTCGGGACCTGGGAACGGTTCTTCGGGGTGGTCCTCGAGCACACCAACGGCCGCCTGCCTCCGTGGCTCGCGCCGGTCCAGGTCCGCGTGCTTCCCGTCGCCGAGCGCCACCAGGCCGCGGCCGACGGGCTCGCCAAGGAGCTTCGGGCCGCGCGGCTGCGGGCCGAAGCGACCGGGAGCCAGGACTCGCTGTCGAAGCGGGTCCGCGAGTCCGAGATCGAGCGGGTCCCGTACGTCGCGGTGATCGGCGATACCGAGGTGGAGACCGGCGGCGTCGCGCTGCGGGTCCGGGGGACGAAGGGGACCGTCACGCTCTCGCGGGGCGAGTTCATCGGGCGGGTGGGCGAGCGGGTGCGTTCGCGCGCCTTCGACCCGTAATCGTCAGCGACGGGACCGGCCCGTGCGCCGGGCCTCGAGCCGAGCCGCCACGAGCGCGGCCTCGAGCTGGACGCTGCCGACCTGATGGACCTCACGCAGGTGGCGGCGAAGCCCGCTCAGTTCGACGGGCTGCCGGCACTGCGGGCAGGCGATGCGGGCCCGCCGTGCGAGCAGCGCGTCCCGCGAGACGCCGGAGTGCATTCGACCGCGCAACCGTGCCGCGCCTTATAGAAGCGAGGGGTGGTCGGGAACGGCCGGGGCGTCGGTGGGCCGGCAGCGCCCCGGACCGGGGAACGTTTTTATAGTCAACCGATTGAGCGGAGCCGAATTCACGGGGTATTCCACATGAGCCTCACGACCGGCCAGCTCGAAGGGGTCATCGCGCTCGCCTCGCTGCTCGCGCTCGCGTACGCCGCGATCCAGACGTTCCTCATCCTCCGGGAGGACGAAGGGACTGACGCCATGCGCTCGATCGCCGGCGCGATCCGGGAAGGGGCCACCGCCTTCCTGCGGCGGGAGTACACCGCGGTCTTCGGCGTCGCGATCGTCCTCGCCGTGATCATCGCCGTCGCCTTCGGCGTGACCGGCGACGGGGCGCGCCTCGCCGTCGGCTTCCTCTTCGGCGTCGCGGGCAGCGCGCTCGCCGGCGCCGTCGGGATGCTCGTGAGCGTCCGCGCGAACGTACGCACCGCCGCCCACGCGCGGGCCGGCAACCTTCCCGCCACGATGGCCTACGCGTTCCGCGGCGGCAGCGTCACGGGTCTCAGCGTCGCGGGCCTGGCCCTTCTCGAGCTCATCGGATTCTACGCGGTCTTCGGCGGGAACGTCCTCCAGATGGTCGGCCTGCTCTTCGGCGCGTCGCTGATGAGCCTCTTCGCGCGGGTCGGAGGGGGTATCTACACCAAGGGCGCGGACGTCGGCGCGGACCTCGTCGGGAAGGTCGAGGCCGGCATTCCCGAGGACGACCCGCGCAACCCCGCCGTCATCGCCGACAACGTGGGCGACAACGTGGGCGACTGCGCCGGGATGGCCGCCGACCTGTTCGAGACCTACGTCGTCACGGCGATGGGCGCGATGCTCCTCGCCTATCTCATCCCGCTCCAAGTCCTCCCCAGCTTCTCGACGACGTTCCCGAACGCGATCCTCTACCCGCTCGTCGTCTGCGCCTGGGCGATCCTGGCGACGATCGTCGGGGCGCTCTTCGTCCGGATGCGGCCCGGCGGATCGATCATGGGCGCGCTCTACCAGGGGCTCGGCGCGACGACGGTCGTCGGGCTCGCCGGCCTGTACTACCTCGATGTCGCCCTGATGAACGGCAACCTCGGCATCTTCGCCGCCACGGCGGTCGGCCTCATCGTCATGGTCCTCATCGTGGTCGTGACGGACTACTACACCTCCGCGAGCTACCGTCCCGTCCACCGCATCGCGGAGTCGGCCGAGGCGGGTGCGGGACCGGTCGTGATCACCGGGCTCTCCGTCGGGCTCGAGTCGACGTGGATCCCCGGGCTCGTCATCGTCGGCGGCATTCTCGCGGCCTTCCTCGCGGTCGGCTGGGGCGGGACCGGCGGGAGCTTCGGCAGCACCGCGGTCAATCCGGAGCTCGGCCTCTACGGCATCGGCCTTGCGGCCGCGTCGATGCTCTCGGTCACCGGGATGATCATCTCGATCGACGCGTTCGGCCCGATCACGGACAACGCGGGCGGGATCGCGGAGATGGCCAAGCTGCCGGCCGAGGCGCGCGCGGTGACCGACCCGCTGGACGCCGTCGGGAACACCACGAAGGCGATCACCAAGGGCTACGCGATCGGTTCCGCGGTCCTCGCCGCCCTGGCCCTCTTCGCCGCCTACACCTTCGCGGCGGCCCAGCAGGCCGGGCTCACGTGGGCCGCGTTCACGAGCCGGCTCACGATCGACCAGCCGGTGGTCGTCGCCGGCCTCATCATCGGCGGGATCCTGCCGTTCTTCTTCACCTCGTTCCTCATGAACGCCGTCGGGGTCGCCGCCCAGTCGGTCGTCTTCGAGGTCCGCCGCCAGTTCCGCGAGATCCCCGGGATCCTCGAGGGGACCGGCAAGCCCGAGTACGGGCGGTCCGTCGACATCGTGACCGTCACGGCGCTCCGGCAGCTCACGGCCCCGGCCGCCATCGCCATCGTGACCCCGCTCGCCGTCGGGTTCATCCTCGGTCCGCTCGCCCTCGCCGGCCTGCTCGTCGGCGTCATCCTGTCGGGGTTCCCGCTCGCCCTCACCATGACGACGGGCGGCGGCGCCTGGGACAACGGCAAGAAGTACATCGAGACCGGGCACTTCGGGGGCAAGCACTCGGACGCCCACAAGGCCGCCGTGGTCGGCGACACCGTCGGGGACGCGACGAAGGACACCGCCGGGCCCGCGATCAACCCGCTGATCAAGGTCGTCAACACGATCGCGATCCTGTTCATCGCCCTCATGGTGGCGCACTCGGTGGTCGGGTTCTAGGGCCGCGGCCCGCGCCCGCCCCCCGCCGTCGCGGGGTTCATATCCCGGCACCGCGTAGGTTCCTCAGGAGGCCGACCGGTATGTGCGACACCTGCGGCTGCAAGTCGAAGAAGAAGCCGTAGGGTCGCGACATGACCCTGTGGCGGCGCGGGAGGTTCCCGCGTAACCCATTCCCGCCCCGAACACCCCGCCCGCGTTTGAGCTCGGTACGCCCGTCAAGGATTAACGGGGGTCGGGGCCATCCCCTTCCGTGACCGATCTCACCGGTCGGACCGTGCTCGTGACGGGCGCCTCCCGAGGGATCGGGCGGGCCGTGGCGATCGAGCTGGCCCGCTCCGGCGCCCACGTCGCGCTCCATTACCGGGCCCGCGCGGCCGCGGCGCACGCCGTCGCCGCCGAGCTTCGAGCCCTCGGCGTCTCGGCGACGGAGCTGGCCGCGGACCTGCGACGGCCGGCCGAGGTCCGGGCGCTGGTCGAGCGCGCCAGCGCCTGGCGGGGCCAGCTCGACGGCCTGGTCACCTGCGCCGGCGTCTTCCGGGGCGAGGCGACCGAGGCGGTCGACGCGGAGGCCTGGTCCGAGGTCCTCGCGACGGACCTCGAGGGGACGTTCCGGACGGTCCAGGCGGCGATCCCGCACCTGCGGGCCTCGCCCCACGGTGCGGTTGTGACGATCTCGTCGATCCTCGCCTCGCATGCCGAGGGCGGCGCGGTCCCCTACCAGGCGGCGAAGGCCGGCATCGAGCAGATGACGCGGGCCTTCGCGCTCGAGCTGGCCCCGCGCGTCCGCGTCAACTGCGTGGCCCCCGGCTTCATCCGCACCGACATGAACCGCGACGCCCACGGCGACCCGGCGTTCCACGCGGAGATCGCGCGGAGCACCCCGCTCGGGCGGTGGGGCGAGGCGGACGACGTCGCGCCGGCGGTCGCCTTCCTGCTCGGTCCGGAGGCGACCTGGATCACCGGTTGCGTGATATCCGTGGACGGGGGGCTGCCCTTCGCATGAACGGCGAGCCGAGCTCCGCCCGGGTCGCGGTCGTGAGCGGCGGCTCCCGCGGGATCGGTCGCGCGATCGCCCTCGAGCTCGCCCGCCGCGGCTCCGACCTCGTCCTGCAGTACCGCACGGACGCGGTGAGCGCGCATCGAACCGCGGCCGAGGTCGCGGCGCTCGGCCGCCGGGTGATGACCGTGGCGGGCGAGGCGGGCTCCGCGGCCGACGCCGAACGGCTCGTGCGGGAGACGCTCGCGGGGCTCGGCCGCATCGACCTCGTGGTCGCGAACGCCGGCAGTGACGGCTCGGGACCGGTCGACGCCCACACGGAGGCGTCGTTCGCGCGGACGCTGCGGACCGACCTCTACGGCCCGTTCGCCCTACTTGCCGCCGCCACGCCCGAGCTCCGCCGGCGGCACGGGAGCGCGATCCTCATCGCCTCGACCGCGGGCCTCCTCGCGGCGACCGAGTCGCTCGATCATGCCGCAGCCAAGGCGGGGGTGCTTTCGCTCGCCCGGTCGCTCGCGGTGACGCTCGCGCCCGAGGTGCGGGTCAACGCCGTCGCCCCCGGCTGGGTCGTCACCGACCTCACGGCGGCCGATCACCGCGATCCCGCGCGCCGGGAAGCGGTCCGGCGGCGGATCCCGCTGGCCCGCTGGGGCCGACCCGAGGATGTCGCGCTCGCGGTCGCCTTCCTGGCGAGCGACGGGGCCCGGTTCGTGACGGGAGCTACCCTGATCGTGGACGGCGGGGAGTCGATCACCTGGCGCCAAGGGCGATCGGGGCGCGGGCCGGCCGCCCCGGCCTAGGCGTAGTGGCTCATCGAGGAACGCTCCTCGCGCGCTCCCTCACGCTGGTCGCTCCGTTCCTCGGTGCGGCGCTCGCGGTCGCACTGCTCCTCGGTGAGCCAGTCGAACTTGAGGTCCTCGGGGTGCTCGTGGGAGATGAACGCCCCCGCCTCGAACGCCGACGACAGGAGCTCCTCGAGGTTCTCGGCCTCGCTGCCTTCGAGCCGCCCGGCGGTGCGCCAGTACCAGTCCGGCGCCTTGCCGGCTTCCTGGAGGTACTCGGTGATGAGGTCGTAGATCGAGCTGCGGACATCGCTCAACCGGACGTGGAGGTGCGTTCGCTCCTCGCGCGACTCGGGAGGGGCCGAAGCGTTCGCCATCGGCGCCGAGCACCGCGACGGCCCCTATAAGTCCCTCGCCGCGCCCGGGAGGTGCCGTTCGCTCCGGGTCCGGCGAAGGACACCCTTCAAGAACCCCGGCGCGTTCGCGCGGCAGTGTACGCCCCTCCTGCCCCGGAGGTGCCTCCCGCGCCCTCCCCCCGGATGGCCCCGACCCCGCCCCGCTACCCGTACCTCGTCGGACGGCTCAGGGGCCGGCAGATCACGATGGAGGAGGCGGCCGAGCTGTTCGGCCTGATGGAGGCGATGCTCCGGGCCAACGCGATCGCGGCCGCGCAGACCGCGGCCGATGCGGCAGAGGTGAGCGGGACGTCGACGCCCGGCCCCTCGGGCGGGACGCCGACCGCCCCGGCGTCGCCGGCCGTTCCGCCCGTCACCGACGAGGCGATCGCGCTCGGGTTGCTCAGCTTCGGGGTCGGCGCGGGCC
Source organism: Thermoplasmata archaeon (assembly GCA_027315455.1). Taxonomy (GTDB): domain Archaea; phylum Thermoplasmatota; class Thermoplasmata; order Lutacidiplasmatales; family UBA184; genus Lutacidiplasma. The sequence continues at coordinate 20,645 of DAHUXZ010000016.1, forward strand.
TCCTTGCCGCGATCTTCAAGCGCGCGCAGGCCGGCCCGCCCGAGCCCGCTGCGCCCGATCGCGGCGCCCCGCGACCCTCCCGGTAGAGGGTCGTAATGCCGCCGGAGTCGTTCGTCTTCGCCCATTTGGCCGACGCCCACGTCGGCGCCTGGTCCCGGGACCCCGCCGTGCGGCGGGCGCTGCGCGAGAGCGTGCTGCGCGCCCTTACGGTCGTCGAGGAGCGCGACTGCGCGTTCCTGCTGATCTCGGGCGACCTCTTTCACACCCCGGTCCCGGAGCCGGCAGAGGTCGCCCCGATCGCCGCGGCGCTGCGTCGCCTGACGGAGGCGGGGCGCCGGGTCTACGTGATCTACGGCTCCCACGACTACGTCGCTCACCGCACGAGCTGGCTCGACGTCCTAGCGGAGACCGGCATCTTCCTGCGCGCCGCCCCCGAGGCGGTCCGGGTCGAGGGCGACCGGTGGAGCCTGCCCTACCTGCGCGACCCCGGCACCGGGGCCGTGATCGCCGGCATCTCGGGCCGCTCCCACGGCCTCGACCGCAGCTACTTTTCGGCCGTCGACTCCGAGGCGTTCCGCGCCGAGCCCGGGTTCCGCATCTTCCAGTTCCACGCCGCCGTCGACGAGTACCTGCCCGCGGGCCTGCGGGAGCACATCCACGGCATCTCGCGGGACGACCTCCCTGGCGGGTGCGCCTACTATGCGGGCGGCCACATCCACTTCACCTATACCGGTACCGGGCCCGACGGCGGCCTCCTCGTGAACCCCGGCGCGGTCTTCGGCACCAGCCTCACCGACCTCGAGAACGGGTCGGCCGGGAAGACCCATCAGGGGATCGTGATCGTGACCGTCACCGAGGGCCGGCCCGCGATCGAGTTCGTCGACACGGCGCCCCGCGAGGCCCTTAGGGTCTTCGACGTCGACGTGAGCGGCAAGACGTCGGAGGAGGCACGGGGCGTGGTCACGGAGGCGATCGCGGCCCACGCCGGTCCCGGCGCCCTCCTCTTCCCCCGCGTGCACGGGACCCTCGCGGATGGGCGCGTGGGGACGCTCGGGCTCGCCGAGGGCCGCGCCGCGGCCGACGCGCAGGGCGCCGAGGGGATCCACTGGGACCTTACCGATGTCGCCCGGACCCCGGCCGAGGCGCCGACCCCCCTCGGCGGGGAGGGACGCCTCGAGGAGGAGGCGGTCCGGGCGCTTGCGGGGGCGGCGACCGAGGGGGCCCCCCGCCTCGCGGGGCCGACGGGCGAGGCGACGCTGCGGGAGCTCCTCCGCGAGCTGGGGACCCCCCGGGGCGAAGGCGAGGCGCGCGCGGACTACGAGTCCGCGCGGGTCGCCGCCTCGCTCCGCCTGCTCGGATTCGCTCCCCGCACCGAGGAGTGAGGCGCGTGCAACTCACCAGCGTCCGCGTCGAGAACATCCGCAGCTACCGCTCCGCCGAGCTGACCCTCGGCCCCGGCACCACGCTCCTTACGGGAGACGTGGGCTCGGGCAAGACCTCGCTGCTCTACGCGATCGAGATGGCGCTGTTCGGCTTCGCCGAAGTCGACGCGACGTACCTCGTCCGCCATCGCGCCCGCTCGGCCGAGGTCCGGCTCGCCCTCACCGACGCGGCCCACCGCTACGAGCTCGGCCGCCGCTTCCAGCGCCGGACGCGCCGGGGGCGCGACGTCTTCGAGCTCGAGGAGAGCTCCTATGCCGTCGACGGCGCGAAGAGCCTCTACTCGGCGACGGAGGTCCGCCAGCGCGCGATCGACCTTCTGGGCTTTCCGGACAACCCCAACCCCCGGGCCCACTCCGACCTGTGGCGCTGGGCGGTCTACGTCCCCCAGGAGCAGATGCGCGCGATCCTCGAGGCGGACCCGGAGGACCGGCTCCAGACGGTCCGCAAGGCGCTCGGGCTCGAGCAGTACCGGACGGCCGCCGACAACGCCGTCCTGGTCGCGGCCGACCTCCGCCGGTCCGGCGAGCACCGCCGTGCCGAGGCCCGCGGCCTCGATCATTTCGAGACCGCGCGGACCGGCCTCGCGGCCGAGATCGCGTCCCGCAGCGAGGCCGCGGCGCTCCGGGCCACCGAGCGGGACGCGCGGCGCTCGGAGGTCGACGGACGCGCCGCCGAGCTCGAGCTCTCCGATGCGGCCGAGCGCTCGGTGGAGCGCGACCGCACGGAGCTCGCGCAGCTCGCCGAGCGGCGGCACGAGGCCGAGCGGAACCGGGCCCGCCGCCACGACCGGCTCGCCGAGATCGCGCGGGAGAAGGCGCGCCGTGCGGCCGAACGCGACTCGGCGGAGCCGAGGTCCCGCGAGCTCGCCGCGCTTCAGACTCGAGTGGAGGAGGAGACGCGCGCGCTCGCCGCCCTGCGGACCGAGCGCGACCTAACCGAGGGCGCGGCCGCAGAATCCGCGGCGGCGGACTCCGCCCGGCGGGGCGCGCGGGAGGCGCTCGCGAACGTCGGGGCCGACCTCACCCGGGCGGAGGCCGAGCGCCTCCACGCGGCCGAGGAGCTCGACCGCTGGCGGAAGGAGGGCCCCACGCGCGAGCCACCCGCGCCGACGCCCCGCACGTTGGCGGAGATCGATGCGGCCATCGCTTCTAGCCGCCCCGCGCTGGAGGCGGCCGTCGCCGACGCCGCGCGGCTCGCGCACGTTCGGGACGAGACCGAGGAGCTCCTCCAGGCCGGCGTCTGCCCCCGGTGCCACCAGCCGGTCCGAGGCGAGGCCTACGCGAGCCACCTGAGCGAGGCCACCGCGGAGCTCCGCCGGGCCGAGGCGCGGCGCGGGGAGGCCCAGGAGGCGCTGCGTCGGCTGGACGAGGAACGACGCTCGCGGGAACGCTACGAGCGCGCCAAGGGCCGTTTCGACGAGCTCGAGCGCGCCCGTGCCTCGGCGCTCGCCGCCGTCCGATCCGCCGAGGGACGCCGGGACCGGCTCGCGCTCCGCAGGGAAGAGCTCGAGCGCGACGCGGCGGCGGCCGACGCCCGCGTCGCCGCCGCGCGCCCGGCCACCGAAGCGCTGACCGCGCTGCGCGCCCGCCTCGTTCGGGCCGAGGGCGATCTTTCCGCCCTCCAGCGCCGTGTGACCGAGACCTCGTCGGCGCTCGACGCCGCCCGCTCCGCCGGCGAGGCGCTCGCCCGGGCGGAGGAGGAGGAGGCGCGCGTCCGCCACGACCTTGACGAGGACTCGGGGACGCTGGCGGAGATCGACCGACGTCGTGACGAGGTCGACCGACGGATCGGCGCCGCGGGCGACGTGACGGCCCGGCGCGGCGAGGCCGAGCGTCGCCTCGCCGCCGCCCGGGCCGGGCTCGAGGCCGCGGGCCTCGCGGCCGCACGGGAGCTCGCCCTCCTCGAGACCGCCCGCGCACGCCTGGACGAGGCCTTGGCCCGGGTCGAGGAGCGGCGGAACCTCATCGCCGACGCCGACGAGCGGGACGCGCTCGGGCGCTGGATCAACGGTCCGTTCCGCGACGGCGTCCTCCTTCTCGAGCATCGGCTGCTGGCGCGCGCCCAGGCCGAGTTCGACCGGCACTTCGCCCGCTACTTCGCGTCGCTCGTCGAGGACCCGGCGCTCTCGGCCCGCTCCGACGCCCAGTTCTCGCCCGCCGTCGAGATCGACGGCGAGCTCACTCCGCCCGAGGCGCTCAGTGGCGGGGAGCGAACGGCGCTCGCGCTTGCCTTCCGGCTCGCCCTCGGCTCCGTGGTACGCGGCGCCGGCCGCCTCCGGCTCGACACGCTCATCCTGGACGAACCGACCGACGGGTTCTCGCCGGAACAGGTGGTCCGCATGGGCGAGCTTCTCGAGGGCCTCGGGATCCCGCAGGTCCTGCTCGTCTCGCACGAGGCCCAGCTCGCGGCCGTCGCGGACCGGGTCGTCCGCGTCCGAAAGGAGGCCGGCGCGTCGACGCTCGCCGCCGACGACGGCCCGTCGCCGGGGTCGGAGGCCCCATCGCCGGGGTCCGAGGCCCCGTCGCCGGGGTCGGAGGCCCCGTCGCCGCGGCCGCGACGGGTGCGCTCCCCTCGCCTGGATGCTCCCGGACCGGGCGTGCCGCCGGCCTAGCGGAGCCGACGCCGGAACTCGGCTTCGGTCCAGGGCTCGCGGCCCGCGACCTCGAGGTTCTCCGCGAGGTGGTCGGCCCGCTTCTGGCCGACCAGCGCCGCGAGGTTGCCGGGGGCCGACCGGGCAAACTGGAGGGCGGCCTGCGCGGGGCTAAGCCCCGCGACGGCCGACCCGCCCCGGGTGAGCTGGCCTTGGTGGAGGGGAACGCTGGTGAAGACACCGATCCCGAGGGCCTCGGCGGCGGCGAAAAGGCTGACCCGTCGGCCGCCCAGACGCTGGCTGGGCACGCTCGCCGCTTCGGGCATCGCGAGGCTGAACGGGGCCTGCACGAAGCAAAACCCGTGCTCCTTCCCGCCCACCTCCTCGGCGAGCTCGACGACGGAGCCGAGGTCGAGGTGGCGGGGGTCCGGTTCGGCAAGACGCAGGCTGTCCCAGGTCGCGAGACCGTACGCGACGATCGAGCCGTCGGAGCGCCGGCGCTCGAGGAACTCGAAGGCCCGGCGCAGCCGTTCGCGGAACTCCATCGGCCCGACCACGGGGAGCTGGGCGTCGGCGGCGTTGTGGAGATAGAACAGGTCGATCGTCGCGAGGCCCAGGTTCGTGCGGCTGCGCTCGAGCTGGTCGGCGAGGTAGCTCGGGCTCATCGCGTGCGAGCCGTCCACGATGTCGTTCGGGTCCAGCGCTCCGGAGGCGATCAGGACCTCCTCCACGTAGCGTTGCGGGGTCCGGGCGTCCTCGGCGTCGGGCGCGAGGTAGCCGGCCTTGGTGGCGACGAAGACCTCGTCCCGGGCCACGCGGCCGCCGTCCACGAGGTGGGCCACGGCGCGACCCACGCTGCGCTCCGCCCTCTGGTAGCGGTAGTTGATCGCCGAGTCGAGGACATTGACCCGGCCCGATTCGAGGCAGACACGGACCGCCTCCTCGACCGCGGTGTCCGTCTGGGGATCCGGTCGACCGATGTAGGTCCCGAGCCCGATGCTCGACAGCGTGAGCCCGCCGGGCGCGCGCCGGAAGTGCGTGGGAGGCAGGTGCACCCGCTCCGCGCTTCGGAGGGCGAACCTCCGCGTACCCTCCGGGGTGGCGCGGCCCTCGATCCCGCCCACGTCCGGAACGGGCACCGTCCGCTCAAAAGCTTCCCGGGGCGGGGCTCCCGCGGGGCGTCGGTGAGTCGAGGTTGATATGCCGGCCGGCGTGCGGGTCCCGGGGGAGCTCCGTGCCTCGCCGCAAGTACGGCCGTCTACGCAAGCCGATCCCTCCGCTCACGCGGGAGCACTGCCGGTTCTGCCGACTGCGGCGGCCGTGTCCGGTGCATCCGCGTACCGAGACCTGAGCCCGACGCCCGGTCGCATCGGGACGCCGCCGGGCCGGGCCTCGTCCGGTCGCACCCGCTCCTCGCGCGCGCGCCGACGTGCACCGCAAGCACTCGGCGATGCCCGGCCGGACGTCCCGGCGCCCGCGGGCTACGGCAGCGCGGAGTCCGTACGGCCCGGTCCGGGACGAACCGTGCCGCCGGCCGCCGCGTGCGGCGCCTTCCCCGGGGCCGCCGATCCGCGGGTCCCGAGGAGAAGGGGGGTGGCGATCTCCTCGTGGAAGCGGTCGACGACCCGGCCGACCTCGCGGAGGACCGCGTCGGAGATGCGCCCGCGCGCTCGGGCCAGGATCGCCTCGATCTCGAACCGCGCCTGCTGCCAGCGGTAGAGGCGCTGGGGATACGCCGCCTCGAAGAGAAGCGCCCGGCCCCCCTCGCGCCGCGTCGAGGAGCTCCGACCGGAAAGGCGGTCCTTGACGGCGTCGTAGAACCGGGTCCCCGGCAAGGGAACCGCGATCGAGACCGAGTACTCCTCGGGGCTGAACCGGCGGAACAGCGCGAGGGTCGCCTCGATGTCCTCGAGCGTCTCCCCGGGGTAGCCGAGCATCAGGAACCAGAACTGCCGGACGCCCGCCCGGCGGAGGCTCTCCGCGGTCCGCTCGATCTGGCCGAGCTTGGTGCCGCGGTTCATGAGGTCGAGCATCTTCTGGCTGCCGGACTCGACCCCGACGTAGACGCGGGCCAGCCCGGCGGCCTTGAGCCGTTCGAGGAGGTCGGGCTTGAGCAGGTCGACGCGGGCGAGGCACTCGAACTTGAGCTCGAGCCCGGCGCCGATCATCCCGTCGAGGAGGGTCTCGAGCCAGCTGCGCTGGATGCCGAAGACGTCGTCGCAGAAGCGGACGTAGTCGACCCCGAAACGGTCGTGCAGGGCGCGCAGTTCGGCAAGGACCCGTTCGGGACTCTGCTGGCGGAAGGTCCGGCCGAAGGTCGGCTTCGAGCACCAGGAACAGTCGAACGGACATCCGCGGGAGGTGAGCACGGCGGAGCGCCGCTCGCCGGTCCGCGCCTCCCATCGCGCAAGGTACTCTTCCATGTCGACGAGATCCCACGCCGGCAACGGGAGGCGGTCGAGGTCTCGAAGGAACGGCCGACGGGGTCCGCGAACGATGACCCCCTCGCGAAGCACGAGCGTGCCGGGGACCCCCGCGACGTCCTCGCCCGCCGCCGCCTTCCGCGCGACCTCGGTCAGGGTCTCCTCGCCCTCCCCGGTCGCGACGGCGTCGAACCCGCCGGCCAGGTACGCCTCAGGGCGGGTCGCGGCATCCGGCCCGCCGGCGATGGCGAGCGCCCCGGCCGCCCGCGCCGCGCGGGCGACCTCGAGGGCGCGCGGAAACATGAGGGTCTTCGTGTGCACCCCGACCACGTCCGGTCGGTTCGCCCGCACGCTGGTGCGAAGGGGGCCAAGGTCCCGGGCGAACGTGAGGTCGACCATCCCGACCTCGCTGCCGGCGTCGCGGAGGTACGCGCCCAAGGTCAGGAGGCCGAGGGAGGGGTACAGCTCGACGAACTTGCGCTCCATCGGGTCCGCGCGGGCGAGGTACGGGTCGACGAGCAGGACCCGGGGGCGGGCTCGCCCTCGGGGCGAGCCGGAGGCCGCCGCGCGCTCAGGCATGGAGCGCGGGAGGACGGTAGCGCACGTCCCCGGAGATCGCGCCGACCGGGCAGTAGGGAAGGCACCAGCCGCAGTCGGTGCAGGTCGGGAGGACCTCGAGCCGAGTGGGGGTGAGCTCCAGGGCCTGCGGTGGACAGACCCCGACGCAGAGCCCGCAGAGGACACACATGTCCGGGTCGATGTCGATCACGTCGGGGCCGCGCCTCCCGTGGCGGCCTCCGCCCCAACCGTCGGCGCGGCGGCGGCCGGATGGAGCGCGCGTCCCAGGGCGGCAAAGCCCGTCAGCGCGCACTTGACGCGGACCGGCGACAACGGGATGCCGATCAGCCGCAGCACGTCGTCCCGCGTGAGCGCTCCGACGGCGGCGAGGTGCATCCCCTTGACCTTCTGCGTGAGCAGCGAGCTCGAGGCGACACAGATCGCGCATCCGTCGCCCGAGAACCGGACGTCCTCGACGAGGGTGCGGGAGGCATCCAGCTTGAGCTGCATCTGGATGTGGTCGCCGCAGAGGGGGTTCGACTCTTCCCCCGAAAGGTCCGCCTCGGCGAGAGGGCCGAAGTTCTGGGGGGACTTGTAGTGCTGGAGGATGATCTCCTGGTACATGTCGTAGGCCATCGTGACCTCCCCGTCACTCCCCCAGCGACGGGACGCTATTAAGAGCCTTCCGGCGGCGGGGCTCGCCGCGGAGACCGGCCGCGCCCACGCAACGGCCCCCCCCAGGTCGGCCGGGCAACTCCCCGGCGAGCGGAGGGTTCGGCCAACGAACGGGCGGGGCTTTTATCCGGCGCCGCCTCCCGGGTCCATGGCCGTCCCGGTCCGCCTCTACACGATGCCGATCAGCCACTACTGTGTCTCGGCGGAGCGGATGCTCGCGCTCAAGGGGATCCGCTACGACCCGGTCCGGGTCCCGTACCACGACAAGCGCGAGCTCCTGCGGGAGACCGGCCAGGACTACGTGCCGGCCCTTCGATGGGGCCGGACCGTCGTCCCGTGGAAGGAGATCCCCGCGTTCCTCGAACAGCGGCAGCCGCTCCCGCCGCTGTTCCCCCCGGGTCTGGCCGGCGAAGCGGCCCTCCTCCAGAACTGGGCGCACCAGGTGCTCGAAGAGCGGGTCTGGCGCGCCGTCGTGACCCGCGTCGGCGGGAGCCTGAGCGACGAACTGGAGCGGTGGGTCTTCGAGGAGATGCAGACCCGGGCCCGGGGGCCCTGGCACGTGCTTAAGGCCCGCGAGCCGGAGTTCCGGAAGGAAATGGAGGAGCATCTCGGGATGGTCGAGCGGATCCTTGAGGGCCGGGAGTGGATCCTCGGGCAACCCTCGGTCGCTGACTGTGGTGTATTCGGGGCGATCTCCCCCCTCGTGGCCGCCGGCGGCGCGGTCCCGGCGCGCTTCCGCCGCCTCCGCCAGTGGCAGGCTCGAGTGGCGCGACTCGGTCGGTAGGCAGTGGGCGGAGGCCGCGGCGCGTCGAGCCGTATCGCCGCAACGGACCGTGTCGGCGTCCGCCGAGGCGCGGGGCCTCGGCAGACTTAAGCGACCCCCGGAGCGTGCCCGCCTCGTGGTCGGCTGTCGGGCGCACCTCCCCCGCCCACGCGCGCGGTGCGTTCTCCTCGCGTCCGCGGTCGCGGTCGTCGCCCTCCTCCTGCTGCCGTCGCCCGGGGCGAACGCGCTCGCACCCTCCATCCCCCACTCTCGCTCGTTGGGAGCGACCGCGCACCATGTCACCGCGGCCTCGCTCGATCCGCGGATCGCGGGACCGTCCGCGCCCGCGGCACCGTGGACCGTCGACGCTACGCTCTCCCTGATCAACGGAACCGTCCGGTCCGGGAACCGGGCCTACCCGAGCTGGTTCGCTGCCGACGCGGTCGCCTACGACAGCGTCGATGAGAAGCTGCTCGTGGAGACCGGGGATCGCATCCAGACGATCGACCCGAGCACGATGGAGTCGACGGGGTCGCTCGCGCTCCCCGGCAACGTCACCGCGGGCCCTCTCGCGTATTCCCCGACCGGAGACACCCTCTACGTGGTCACCCAAGGGGCCGTGGATGCCCTCTCGGCTGCCAATGGGACCCTGCTGAGGCAGTACACGGTTTCCGAGGCGAGCCAGACCGGCGGTGCCGTCGTTGTGGTGCCGTCGGCCGACGCGCTCGTCGTGGCGTCGCCGTATCGCTCCCAGGCCGCGGTCGTGAACCTGTCCGAGGGCCTCGTGACCGCCACGCTCCCGGTCGGAGCGTACGGCATCAGCCAGGGGGTGGACGACCCGGGGGCCGGAGTGGTATTCCTGGGCAATGCCACGGGTGGCACGGTCGAAGAGTTCGCGGTATCGAACTGGACCCTCGTCCGCACCATCGCGGCGGGCGGGTTCCTCTCCGGCCCCAACGGGCTCGCGGTCAGCGCAGGAGGGGATCAGCTCTACCTCACCGAAGGCGGGAACCCGTCGTACCTGGCCGAGGTAGACGTAGCGAACGGTTCGACGATCCACCGTCGGGCCCTCGGGGCCGATGCGGGGGCCGTCCAGTTCGACCCCGTGACCGGCTCTCTCTTCATCGGGGATGGCGGGAACGGCTCGGTCTACGCCGTGGACCCGGCGAGGCTCAACCTCACCGCTACGATCCCCGTTCCGGTCTACGTCCCCTCCAGCGGGTCGGTCATCCCGCTGTCGATGGTGGAGGCGCCCGCCCTTGGGACGGTCTTCGTGGCCCAGTCCTTCGGAGGCAACCGGCTCGATGCCCTCTCCGTCGCGAACAAGACCGTCTATCGTTCCCTCGACCTCTATCCGGTGCCGACCTACCTGGCCGACGACACCGCCTGCGGTTGCTACGCCGTGGGAGACTCGTACTCGGATGCGCTCTACTTCGTCAGCCGGACGACCTTCCGCCTGGAAAGGACGGTCGAGCTCCCGGCCGAGCCGGACGGTCTTGCCTACGCCTCGGGCACGGGCGACCTCTGGATCGCCGTCGGCTACGCACCGTTCTCGACCGAGGAGATCCTCGTGGCGTACGGGACGAACGGAACGGTGAGGGCGACCGTGCCGGATCCCCAATTCCCCGTCGCCGTCGCGTACGATGCCGGCACCGACCGGGTGTTCGTGGCGAACAACAACGCCCATTCGGTCTCGGTCTTCAACGCGAGCTCCCGCCGTCTCGTCGTCAACGTCAGCGTCGGCACCTACCCGCTCTCGCTCGTCGACCTCCCCTCCGCCGGCGAAGTGTTCGTGGCGAACCAGGGGTCGGGCAATGTGAGCGTGATCAACGCGACGAGCGCCTCCGTACGCGCCACGATCGCCGTCGGGGCCAACCCTTCGGCGATCGCCTACGACAGCGTCGCGGGGTTGGTGGTGGTCCCCCACCTCGGTTTCCGGACGAACGTGACGCCGATCAACGCGAGCTCGGACGCGACCCTCCCCGGGTTCCCGGCCGCGATGCCGACCGGCGTTGCGGCGGACACGCAGAGCGGACTGGTCGTCGTGGCCAACCTGACCGGCACCCTCTCGGTGTGGGACCCGTCGACGGGGAACCTCACCACCTTCCCCCTCGGGTACGATACCTACGCCCTGCTGGCGCTTCCGGGCGGAGGATTCCTTGTGGGGGATGGTGGCGACGGCGCGCTCTACCTGGTCGGAGCACCGTCGACGCCGCCCCTCGCCAACGCCCAGTTCGAAGACCGGCCGTTCCTCGTCGAGAACGGCTCGACGGTCCAGCTTTACGTGAACGTCTCCGCGGGCACGGGGCCGCTCACGTTCCGCTACTCGGGACTTCCCCCGGGATGCGCGAGCACGAACTCGACCCGGGTCCGCTGCGCCCCGTCCGTCCCCGGCACCTACCCCACGTACGCAAACTTCTCCGACAGCGCAGGGAACGCCGGCGTGCTCGAGTCCGTTCTCTGGGTCAGCGGAGGGTATCCCGCGTGGGTCAACGAGACCGGGCTTCCGGCGGGGACCGAATGGTGGCTCAACGTCTCCGGTCGATCATCCCAGTCGACGATCGGCGCGTCCATCTACCTCGTCGAACCCAACGGGACCTACGGCTTCCTCGCGACCTCCGCCGACCCCCACTTCCGGGCGGTCTCCGGGTCGTTCTCCGTGCTCGGGGGGAAGGCCACGACGGGCATCGCGTTCCTGCCGGCGGGCTACGCCGTTACCTTCGAGGAGGCCGGTCTTCCGTACGGCACCGAGTGGGGCGTCGGCCTATCGACCGGCGCGACGACGCGGAGCGTCGCGACGACCGCATCGCTCGACCTGCCGAACGGCACCTTCGGATTCGTCCCCTGGTCCCTCGACCCCGCGTGGGGCGCGGCGGCCGGCTCGGTCCAGGTCGCCGGCGGTGCGGAGGTCGTCTCGCTGACGTTCGCCCCGGTCGACTTCCTCGTCACCTTCACCGCCCACGGGCTTCCCACGGGCACCGGGTGGTACGTCTCCATTCCGGGCCGATCCACCTCCTCCTCCACGTCGACCGTGCTGGCGGTCAATCTCACCAACGCCTCGTACACGTTCTCCGCCCGATCGGCCGCGACCGGCAATGAGACCGTCAACGGCACGGTCACCGTCCACGGGGCCCCCCTCGACCTCTCCATCCCCGTCACGGCGGCGGCGTACCCCGTCACCTTCCAGGAGCAGGGCCTCATCGCATCGGCCCCCTGGTGGACGAACGTGACCGGCGTCGCGAATCTCTCCTCCACCACCCCGACGATCGTTCTCACGCTGGCCAACGGCACCTACCGGTTCTCGGTCGGAGGGCCCACGGGGACCACTCCGTCGCCCGCCTCGGGAGGGCTCACCGTGGCCGGCAGTGCCGTCGTCGAGTCCGTCGGCTTCACCTACCCGAGCGGAACGGCCCCGACGCTCGTGATCGTGGGTTTCGTGGCGGCTCCGGACCCCGTCAACGCGAGCGGGGACACCCATCTCACGGTCACGGTCTCGGGCGGGGTGACCCCCTACTCGTTCTCCTACGCCGGCCTGCCGGGCGGCTGCGCCGCGGCGAACGCCTCCCGTCTCGACTGCTGGCCCAACGGGCCCGGTGCCTTCACCATCACCGTCACGGTGCGTGACCCCATCGGCCAGGTCGCGAGCGCGAACGCTTCGCTCACGGTTCTCCCACCGAACTCCCCCTGCTGCCCCATTCCCCACGCGACCGCCCCGGGCGCCATCTCCACCTTCTGGACCTGGCCGATCGTCGCCGCTCTGGCCGGCGCCGTGGCTCTGGCGCTCGTTCTGGCCGGAGTCGCCCTATGGCGGCGACGCGGCCGGCCCCCCGCCGCTCCGTTCAACGGACCGGAGGCGCCGCTCGAGGAAGCGCCGGCGGCCGGGCCGACCGACCGGGCCGAGGCCGGTACCGATGGAGGACCGAGCGATGGACCAGCGGCCCCGGGGGCGCAGTGACCGACCCGCCGATCGGCGGCGGTCGAGGAACGGCGGCGCCCCCGCATCCGTTATAAATACCGAACGGTGCGTAAATTCGATGGCCACCGGGGCGACGGAGTTCGGGGGATGGGTCACCGACCGGACGGTCGACGAGCTCTCCGCATCGCTCCAGGACCCGGCGCCGGTCGCCGCGCGGCGCCGCGAGGCGCTGCGGCGCTTCCGTGAGCTCCCCCTGGAGCCGAACCCGCTCTACCGGAAGTACGGATACTTCGCCGGGGTCGACCTCTCGGGGATCTTGCCGGCGAGGCTCGGTGCGCCGGTGGTTCCTCCGCCGCCCCAGGAAGGGACCGTCGAGATCCTCCACGACGTCGCCGGCACCCATGTCCGGTTGCCGTCGGAGCTCCAGGACGCCGGAGTGACCGTTACCCCGCTCGTGGCGGCGCTCGCCGAGGGCGATGCCGCGCGGGCGGCGTTCTTCCGGGGCGAGGAGGAGCCCGCCGACCGCCTTTCCGCCCTGACGATCGCCCTCCTCAACCGCGGATACCGGCTCGAGATCCCCGCGCGCTGTCCGATCCCGGTGCGGGTGAAGGACTCGACGGTCCTCTGCCGGCCGGGCGAAGCGCTGTCGATCCGACGGTCGGTGAAGGTGGGGGACGAGAGCCGGCTGCTGTTCTCGGAGGAGGTCTTCTCGAAGGCGTCCCCTCCGGCCGAGCAGCGGCTCGTCGGGTCGTCCACCGACCTCGAGATCGGGAACGGGGCGCGCGGCGTCTACCTCACGCTGCACGCGCCGGACCCCCGGGTCGTCTCCCTCTTCACGCGCCACGCGACCCTCGCCCGGGCGGCCCGCCTCACGTGGACCTGGGCCGGGTTCGGCGGGTTCCGCACGAAGGCGCGGAACCACTCGATCCTGGCGGGCCAGGGCAGCGATCTCGAGGACCTCCAGGCGTTCTACGGCGCGGGCGAGACCGCCTACGACAGCGCCGTCGCGATCACCCACGTCGGGACCGACACGCACGGCCAGTCGGTGACCCGCGGCGTCTTCCGGGACAGTGCCCGGGGGATGAGCCGGGGGCTCGTCCGCATCGAGAAGGAGGCGCGGAAGACGATCAGCTTCCTCTCCGAGCACGCGATGCTCCTGTCCCGGGGGGCCCGGTCCGACACGATCCCGATCCTCGAGATCCTCTGCCGCGACGTGAAGGCCACCCACTCCTCCTCCGTCGCGCCGGTCGACCCGGAGCGGGTCTTCTACCTCGAGTCCCGCGGGATCTCCGAGACCGATAGCGTCCGCATGATCGCGGAGGGGTTCCTCGCGCACGTGCTCGACCGTGTCCCCGTCGCCGGGCTCCGGGAGACCCTCTACCCCTACCTCGCGGCCCGCTGGGAGGGACGTTCGGCGATCTGGCTCGACCCGGCGACCCCGTCGCTGCCCCCGCTCTCCTACGGGGGGGCCGACGTGGGACCGGACTGGCGCTTCGACTCGAAGCTTCGCTGACGTCGCGCCTCCCGGCACCGTCCGGGGGCAGGGGTTATCGCGGGACGGCCCGTGGGGACGTACGCATGCCGCTCGTCATCGACCCCGCGCGCCACGCGAGCGCCCGCCTCGCCGAGATGCAGCGATCGTTCCGGGAGGACCTCACCGGCACCCTGGAGCTCGTCCGCGCGCCGCGGGGCCGCGTCCTCGACCCGATGAGCCTGAGGACGGCGGAGGAGCTCCTCACCGAGACGATCGCCCTGGGCGACGCGCTCGCGGCCGACGGGATTGACCCGGGGCTCCTCGCGCGATTCGTCAACGTCCAGTACGCGGTCCTCCTCGCGGCGATCGACCTCGTCAAGAGCCACACCGAGGTCCCGCGCGTGCCGGCGGCCCGGCGGTAGCGACCGGGGACTCGGCCCGGTCGTCTATCCGACGGCGCCGGCCATCTCGAGCTGGATGAGCCGGTTGAGCTCGAGGGCGTAGTCGACGGGGAGCTCCTTCGCGAACTCCGCAAGGAATCCCATCAGGATGAGATGGATCGCGTCGGACTCGTTGAGCCCCCGGCTCATCAGGTAGAAGATCTGCTCCTCGCCGATCTTCCCGACGACCGCCTCGTGGGTGATCGTCGCGTCCTCCGCGTGGATCTCGTTGTAGGGGTAGGTGTCCGAACGGCTCAGGTCGTCCGGGAGCAGCGCGTCGCACCGGACGGCCGCCTTGACCCCGGTCGCCCCCTTCGCGACGTGGAGGAGACCGCGGTAGCTCGTCTGGCCGCCGCGGATCGCGATCGACTTCGATACGATCTTGCTCGAGGTGTCCGGCGCCGAGTGGACGGCCTTCGCGCCGCTGTCGATGATCTGGCCCTCGGAGGCGAACGCGACCGAGAGGATGTCCGCCCGGGCCCCGCGCCCGCGCAGGTAGACGGACGGGTACTTCATCGTGATCTTGCTACCCATGTTGCCGTCGACCCACTCGACGAGCGCGCCCTCCTGGGCGACGGCGCGCTTCGTCACGAGGTTGTAGACGTTCTTCGACCAGTTCTGGACGGTCGTGTAGCGGATCTTGGCGTACGGCTCGGCGATGACCTCGACGACGGCGGCGTGGAGGGAGTCCGTCGAATAGATCGGCGCGGTGCACCCCTCGATGTAGTGGACCTTCGCGCCCCGGTCGGCGATGATCAGCGTCCGCTCGAACTGGCCGACGTTCTTCGCGTTGATGCGGAAGTACGCCTGGAGGGGGATGCCGGCGTCGACTCCCGGCGGGACGTAGACGAAGCTCCCCCCGGACCAGACGGCCGAGTTGAGGGCCGAGAACTTGTTGTCGTTGTACGGAACGATCTTGCCGAAGTACTTGCGGAAGATCTCGGTGTGCTCCTTGAGCGCCGTGTCGGTGTCGCAGAAGATGACCCCCTTCTTCTGGAGGTCCTCGCGGATCTTGTGATAAACGGTCCCGCTGTCGTACTGCGCCCCGACGCCCCCGAAGAAGTCCCGCTCGGCCTTCGGGATCCCGAGCTTCTCGAACGTGTTCTTGATGTCGGCCGGAAGGTCGTCCCAACTGCGCTTGGTCTCCCCCTCCGCGAGCGGGTTCGCGTAGTAGGTGTACGCCTCGAAGTCGATGTCGTCGAGCGACGGGCCCCAGTCGGGCATCGGGCGGTCGAGGAAGTGGGCGTAGGCGCGCAGGCGGTACTCCTGCATCCAGTCCGGCTCGCTCTTGAGCGCGGAGATCTGCTCGACGATGCGGCGGCTGAGACCGCGGTCGGTGCGGACCTTGTACGTCTCGGGGTTCTTGAAGTCGTACCGCGTGTAGTCGAGCGGGGTGACCTCCTGGGCCGTCTGAGCCATCGCTACCTTCCAACCAATTCCATCACATGTAGGTATTTAAATTGTAAGTCGCCGAAGCCACGACAGCGCGGGTTCCCGGTGGGGAAGGGCGACGTGGGCCTCGGGGGTGTCGGTCCTCCCGCGACACCCTACGGGCCGGAACCGCCGCCGATCGGGGCGGGCTCGTCGGTGAACCCGTGGATCCGCTCCCTGCGGCGCTCCTCGGCGGTCGCCCAGATGGTGGGGAGGCGGGCCAGGGCGCGGAAGGCGAGCAGGCCGATGGCGAGGACGCAGAGGAGGAGCAAGAGAAGTCCCTCCTGGCTCGTGAGCCACCCGACCGGGACCACGACGCGGTAGAGCCCGTAGCTTACGATGAGGCCGTCGACGGCCATCACGAGCCGCGAGAAGAAGTCGCGCGAGAGGCTCTGGAGGAGGAGCGTGCCGAGGGGGACGCCGACCAGGACCGGGAACAGGAGGACGGGGACGAGGCTGACCGAGGCCGGAGTGAACAGCCCGAGAGCGAGGTAGCTCACCGTCGTGAAGCTCGCCTCGGCGACCCGGATCTGGGACATCATGCAGCGGAACTCGGACTTCGCGAGCCCCTGGTTGCGCCAGAAGAGGGCGAGCGGGGGACCGGAGATGGTGGTGAGCGAATAGAGGAACCCGATCCCCGCCCCCACGCCCCCGGCGAGCGCCCGTTCCCGCACGATCCGCCGCTGGAACCCCATCAGCTGGAGAAGGGTGAGCGGGAGGAGAGCGGAGTAGACGAACACCCGGACCCCGATCGGCGCGATGAGCAGCAGTGCGACGCTCCCGACGAGGACGCCCGGGATGAGGCCGGCGATCACCGGGAGGGCCCGGCGGTACGTGGCCCGGAGGAACTTGCGCTCGCGGACGAGCATGACCACGTTGACCCCGAGCTCGACGAGGACGAGCGACGGGTTGAGGAGGCGGTTCGTGACCCAGAACAGCGCGATCGGGGTCACGACGGAGGAGAAGCCGTAGCCCACCGCGCCGTTGAGGACCGCGGCGGCGAACGAGGTGAGCAGCAGTCCGATCGTGGTGGGCGAGAGGTCCATCCCGGAAGCCTCGGAGCGCCCCGCTTTCCCGGCGGGTATCTAATGCTATCGTGGCGGTGGCGTTCACCGGGGCACGCCGAGACGCGGCGGAAGGCGCAGGAACCTCACGCGGCGCGCCGGAACAGCGCCTCGGCCTTCGCGAGCGCGTCGAGCCAGGCGTCCAGGTCCGCGCGATCGTTGTAGAGGTACGGGCTGGCGCGGGAGAGCGCCGCGACCCCGAGCCGGTCCATCAGCGGCTGGGCACAGTGGTGCCCGCTGCGGATCGCCACGCCCTCGGCGTCCAGAAGGCTCGCCACGTCGTGGGGATGCAGACCCTCGAGCGCGAAGGAGAGGACCGCCTCCCGGTCGCGCGAGTCGGGCGGGCCGTAGATGCGTAGGCGACCGTCGAAGCGCGCCCGGGCCTGGGCGCGTGCGTACTCCTGGAGGTCCCGTTCGTGCGCGGCGAGCTCGTCCCATCCGACCGACTCGAGGTAGTCGAGGGCCCGGGCGAGCCCGTAGGCGCCGGCGATGTTCGGGGTCCCCGGCTCGAACCGCGCGGGCGGCTCCCGGTAGCTCACGCGGTCCTGGTGGACCTCCCGGATCATCTCGCCTCCCCCGAAGGCGGGCGGGAGGCGCTCGAGGAGCTCGCGGCGACCCCAGAGGACACCGATCCCCGTCGGGCCGAGCGTCTTGTGCCCGGAGAAGGCGAGGAGGTCGGCGCCGAGGGCCCGGACATCGATCGGCCGGTGCGGCGCGGATTGGGCAGCGTCGACGACGACGAGGGCCCCCGCGTCGTGCGCCCGATCCGCGATCGCCCGCACCGGGTTGACGGTCCCGAGGACGTTCGACACGTGGGTCAGCGTGACCACCTTCGCCGGGCGGGCCACGAGCGTCTCGACCTCCTCCTCGCGCAGGCGTCCGTCGTCGTCGATGTCGATGAACCGGAGGTCGATCCCGCGCCCCTCCCGGAGGAAGTGCCAGGGCACGATGTTGGAGTGGTGCTCCATCACCGTGGTGACGACGCGGTCGCCGGGGCCGAGGACGGATCGGCCGAGGCTCGTCGCGACGACGTTGAGGGCCTCGGTCGTTCCGCGGACGAAGATGACCTCGCTCGGGTCGTCGGCATGGAGGAAGCGGGCCGTCCGTTCGCGGGCCGCCTCGTACGCCTCCGTCGCCTCCTCGCTGAGCGCGTAGACCCCGCGGTGGACGTTCGCGTTCAGGCGGGAGTAGAACTCGCCTTCCGCCTCGATGACGACCTTCGGCTTCTGGCTGGTCGCGGCCGAGTCGAGGTAGACGAGACGCTTTCCGTGGAAGGTCCGCGAGAGTATCGGGAAGTCCGCCCGCCGGCGCGCTACGTCCATCTCGACCCGGCCGGAGGGCTCGGGGGTCTTAATTGCTCCCGCGAGCGCCGACCTTGACCCAGTCGTAGCCCTTGGCCTCGAGCTCCAGGGCGAGCTCGCGGCCGCCGGAAAGGGCGACGACCCCGTCGACCATCACGTGGACGCGGTCCGGGTGCAGGTACTGCAGGATCCGCTGGTAGTGGGTGATGACGAGGATCCCGGCGTCCGGGCGATGGAGCTTCGCGACGGTCTGGCCGACGGCACGGACGGCATCGATGTCGAGACCGCTGTCGGGCTCGTCGAGGATCGAGAACGTCGGCCGCAGCGTCGCCATCTGGAGGATCTCGGCGCGCTTCTTCTCGCCGCCCGAGAACCCCTCGTTGAGCGAGCGCTTGAGGAACGTCTCGTCCATCTCGAGGTAGCCCAGGTGCTCTTTGAGGTCCCGGCCGAACCCCTCGGCGTCGGCCGTCTCGGGAGTATGCCGCTGCATGTGCGCGGTCCAGAGGAACTTCGACAGCGACAGCCCCGAGACCTCCTGGGGGTACTGGAACCCGAGGAACAGCCCGGCCCGGGAGCGCTGGTCGACGCTCATGGCCAGGAGGTCCTTCCCGTCGAGCAGCGCCGATCCCGAGGTGACCTTGTACTTCGGGTGGCCCATCAGCGCATAAGCCAGCGTGCTCTTCCCCGAGCCGTTCGGTCCCATGAGGGCGGTCAGCTCCCCGGAGTTGAGGGTCAGGGTGACGCCCTTCAGGATCTCCTTCCCGGCGACCTCGGCGTGCAGGTTCGTGACAACCAGGGTGTGCTTCGGGGCCGACGCGCCGCTCATCTGCCTTCGACCACAACCACCCGATACGGTTATTTAAGCATGGCGCGGTGTCTAAACTCCGACTGGGGCCGGCGGGAAAGGGGAGGGCGATGAACTCGGTGGACCTGCGCATCGGCGAGGGCACGCGGGGTCGGATCATCGAGGAGCTCGCGATCGCCCCTCGGACCGCCCGCGACCTCGCGAAAACGCTCGGGATCCAGGAGAGCGCGGCCCGGGGCCACCTCGACCGGCTCGAGGAGCGCGGGCTCGTCGTCCCGTCGTTCCGTCGCGAGGGGGTGGGGCGGCCGCGCAAGCGCTACCTGCTGACGCCCGAGGGCCACGAGCTGTTCCCCCGTCGCTACGAGATCCTGCTCGACTCCGTCGTCGAGGAGCTCCTCGAGCGCGAGGGCGAGGGCTACGCGGCGGCGCTGTTCGCCGAGGCCGCGCGGCGGATGGCCCGTCAGATCGCGGCCCAGGTGCCGGCGGGCAAGCCGGCGACGGACCGGGCGAAGGCGCTCACGGAGGCCCTCAACGACCTCGGCTTCCGGGCCACGGTCGCGCCGGGCGGCGACGGGTCGCTGCGGATCGTCCGGACGAACTGCGTCTTCCGCCACAATGCGCTCACGCATCCCTACCTCCTCTGCGACGTCTTCGACAAGCACCTCACCGAGGAGCTGCTCGGGCAGGTCGGCCTCGACATCGAAGATTCGATCGGGCGCGGGGGAATGCGGTGTTCTCACCTGATCCAATTGCGCTGAGCCCGGCCGGACCGATTCGCGCTCCGGCACCCAACCGCGCCGGGAGTGCCGAGGCGTGAGGGGGAGATTCCTGAGCCCCGGTGCACGGGACTCGATCGCCGCCCACGGCCGGCGGGCCTACCCCGAGGAGGCCTGCGGCTTCCTCGTCGGGAAGGAGGTCGGCGGGATCGACACGCGCGGGATCGACCGGGCGATCGCCACCGAGAACGCGGCCGGCGTCGATCGCCGCCGGCGCTTCGTCATTCCGGCGGAAGAGCTGCGGACGGCCGAGGCGCGCCTCGTCGGCACGGGCGAGACGGTCCTGGGGTTCTACCATTCGCATCCGGATGGACCGGGCCGACCGTCCGCGTTGGACGAGGCGGCCGCGTGGCCCGGCTACACCTACGTCGTGATCGGGGTCCGCGCCGGGCGCGCCGACGAGCCGGGCGCCTTCGAGCTGGATGCGATCACCGGTCGGCTCGACCCGGCACCCCTCGACGGCCCGGCCGGGATCGGGGTGGCTTCGGGGACCTCCGCGCCGCACTCCGAGCGCGTTTATGGCCCCCGGCCGAACGAGGGAACCGCATGACCGACGTCACGATGCGGGTCCCGAGCGCCTGGCGCGAGCTCGCCGGCGGTTCGGCCACGGTCACCGTGAGCGGCGCGACCGTGGGCGAGGCGCTCGAACGGTTCGTAGCGGATCATCCGGCGCTGCGCCGCCACCTCTTCACCCCCGAAGGTCGCCTGCGCTCGTTCGTGTCGCTCTACCTGAACGATACCGACACGCGGGAACGCGACGGGCTCTCGACATCGCTCGACGACGGCGACCGCCTCGCGATCGTGCCGGCGATCGCGGGAGGGGCGCCGGACGCCGAACCGGCCGCCCCGGGGGCCTCCCCCGTGATCCCGCTCTCCCGCGAAGAGCTGAAGCGGTACAGTCGGCACCTGATCCTGCCCGAGGTCGGGGTCGCCGGCCAGAAACGCTTGCGGGACGCCCGGGTCCTGGTGGTCGGGGCGGGGGGTCTCGGGGCCCCGGCGACCCTCTATCTTGCCGCGGCCGGGGTCGGGGAGATCGGGCTCGTGGACTTCGACCGGATCGACACGTCGAACCTTCAGCGCCAGGTCCTCTACGCGACGTCGCAGGTCGGCCGGCCGAAGACCGAGGCGGCCAAGCAGCGGCTCGAGGACCTCAACCCCGGCGTCACCGTCCGGACCTACGAGGAGAGCCTGGACCGGAACAACGCCCTGCGGATCCTTCGTGACTACGATGTCATCCTCGACGGGACGGACAACTTCCCCACCCGCTACCTCGTCAACGACGCGTGCGTGCTCCTCGGCAAGCCCGATGTCTTCGGCTCCGTCTACCGTTTCGAGGGTCAAGTGAGCGTCTTCGACGCCCACCGCGGACCCTGCTACCGCTGCCTCTACGCCGAGCCGCCCCCGCCCGGCGTCGTCCCGTCGTGCGCGGAGGGCGGAGTGCTCGGGGTGCTCCCCGGGCTCATCGGCCTCGTCCAGGCGACGGAGGCGATCAAGCTCCTGCTCGGCATCGGCGAGCCACTGATCGGCCGGCTGCTCCTGTTCGATGCACTGGGCATGCAGTTCCGGGAGCTCACGCTGCGCAAGAGCCCCGACTGCGTCCTCTGCGGGCCGCGGGCCACGCAGACGGAGCTCATCGATTATCCGGCGTTCTGCGGGATCGTTCCCGGCCCCGACGGCGCCAGCCTCCCCGAGGTCTCGCCCGAGGGTCTCGCCGAGGAGCTGCGAGGGGGGAGCCCGCCGGTGCTGGTCGACGTGCGGGAGCCCGGGGAATGGGCGATCGGCCACCTGCCCGGGGCACGGCTGATCCCGCGGGCCGAGCTCGCCGAGCGGCTCACCGAGCTCGCGTCGGCCCCGGCGATCGTCGTCTATTGCAAGACCGGGGCCCGATCGGCGATGGCCCAGCGCCTCCTCCTCGACCTGGGGTTCGACCGGGTCCGGAACCTCCGCGGCGGGCTCGACGCCTGGGCGCGCCAGGTCGACCCGACGATGCCGGAGTACTGACCCCGGCGTCCGTTGAGCGCCCGGAGACGGCCACCATACGTTTTCATAGGGGTTGCCCCTGACCTACCCCAGCATGGGCACGCCGAAACGGCGGGGTTCACCCACCGCGGCTCTGCGCGGGGGCCGCCGGGCCGTGCTCTTCGCGCTGGTGGGGCTTTTTCTCCTTCCGATCGCCGCCGCGGCTCCGGTCGGCTCTGCGGCGGTGCCCCGCGCGACCACGAGCGGCGCCCCCTCGGTGACGGCGGTCGTCACCGTCGAGGGCCAGCCGACGGCGTCGGCGACGGGGGTCGCGTCGGCGGTGTCGGTGTCGCTCACCGGCCCGCTCCACGTACTCTACACCTGGCAGGCCTCGGGGGCCGCGCCCACGGCACCGGTGACGATCACGACGGCCCGGCTCCAGCTCTACGTCTTCGGCGCTGCCCTCAACTCCGTCGAGATCGACATCACCAACCCGCAGCCGGCGATCAACGGGACGATCGCGATGGTCGCCGACTTCACCTATGCCCACTACGTGATCGGCGGCGTCTACCAGATGGAGGCGACGCTGATCGCCGCGGGCGGCGTGACGGTCTTCACCGAGTGGTTCTACCTGCACCTCACGACCCCCTACGACCTCAACGCCGCGACCGTCGTCGCGGGGGTGCTCATCGTCTGGGAGGCCTACACGATCGCCGAGCTCGGCAGCGTCCGGGCGGTCCTGCGCAACCGCGAGCCCGCCCGCCCGAGGTCGTCGGCCCCCAAGGAGCCGGAGAAGTAACGTGGGCGACGGGACGAAGGGGGCGGGCAGCGGAGGGATCGCCGGCCTGTTCGTGGTCTTCCTCGGTCAGCAGGCCGGAGCGCTGTCCTTGAGCAGCCTCGGGCCGTCCCTCGAGTACCTCGTGATCGGGATCGGCGCCGGCGCGGTGGTCGGAGGGCTCCTGGGCCGCGCGCTCGGGCGTCGGGCGCGCAAGAAGGCCGACGAGCGGACCGCCGAGACAACGCCCGAGTCGCCGGGCTCCGCTGCGGACTAGAACGCCGGCGGGCTAGCGGCCGTCGGGGCACCGACGTCGGTCTCGAGGTGGATCCCGAGCGAGCGGACGCGCCGGGACAGCTCCCGGGCGAACGCCACGGGGTCCCGCGGGGAGAGGAACAGCGGAGCCTTCCCGGCCGAGACGAGCAGTCCCCGGGAGATCGTGTAGACGGAGTCGAACGGCCCGATGATCGGGCTCCACATCCGGCCGCGCCAGCCCCACGAGCCGAAGAAGCTCACGGGGCCGAGGTCGCGGAGGTTCGCGAACTCGATCTTCCGCACCTCGTCGTACTCGATGCGGCGCGAGCCGAAGAGCCGCCACGCGGTGAGCGCGTCCGGGTCCAGGCGATAGCGCGTCGAGAGGTTGCGGGCGAGGAAGAGGAGGAGGACCGCGGCGAGGAAGTAGGCGAGGAGCGGGGACGGCAGGATCGAGCTCGGGAGGACCGCGACGTAGACGAGCAACAAAAGGAGGACCACGTAGAACCCGATGGTCCCCGCCGAGCGCGGCGCGGTGTCGATGTGATCGCCCGAGGTCCCGCCCCGCCCGACGGCCGGTCCCGTGGCCATGGCCTCCCCGACGCGTTGTGTGGCGGTCACCGACCTTCCGACCCGATCCGGCCCGGCCCCCGTACGCGCGCCCGTCACCCGCCCGCCCGAAATATAAGGAACACCGTCCGCGCTCCCCGGCCCCATCGCCGCCGCCTGAGGAGCGGCCGCGCCGGACGGGCCCGTTCACGCCGCGTCGTAGTAGAACTCGCCCTTCGCCCGCTGCTCCCGGTCGAGGACGGAGCCTTCCTGGTTGATGCGCGGGCGCAGCGTCTCCGCATCGCGGCGGAACGTGATGCGGACCTCGGCGAGGAGCCGGTTCATCCCCTCGCGCATCGGGTAGGGGCCGTCGCCCGCTCCCGTCGAGCCGTCCGGCGACGTCGGCCGGAAGACCATGAGCCCGTCGCACGCGAGGTCGAGGAAGTAGACGTCGTGGTCGACGAGGAGCGCCGTCGCCCCGGAGCGCTCCACCTGCCGCCGCACGAGCCGCGCCATCGCCATCCGCTCGTCGCTGTCGAGGTACGCCGACGGCTCGTCGAGGAGGTAGAGGGTCGCCGGCCGCGCGAGGGCGAGCGCGACGGCGGCGCGCTGCAGCTCGCCGCCCGAGAGGTCCGGCATCGCGACGTCCAGGACCCCGTCGAGGTGGAGCCCCGGGACGAGCTCCCGCTCGAACAGCGTCGCGTCGAACGTCGGGTCGGCCTGAAGCGCCACGAGGCGCTCGCGCAGGCTCGCCGGCTGCGTCGCCTTGAGGTACTGGGGCTTGTAGCTGACGGTGACGCCCGCCGGCGGGACCCCTGCCGTCGGCGGCTCGACCCCGGCGAGCATCCGGACGAACGTCGTCTTGCCGGTCGCGTTCGGCCCGACGATGCCGATCGTCTCGCCGCGGGCGAGCGCGCCGCCCCCGACGCTCAGGTGGAAGGCGGGAAAGCGCTTTTCCAGCGGGGGGAACCGGACCGTGTCGTGGCGGTGCGTCGGCGGCTTCGGCGGGTGGGCGGTGAAGCGGACCGGCTCGGTGCGGAAGCGGACGTTCTCGTCCTTGAGATAGCCGGTGAGGTAGGTGTTGACGGCCGTCCGCATCGCGAGCGGATGGGAGATGACGCCGAACGCGGCCTCGGTGCCGTAGACGAGGTGCGCCTGGTCGGCGAGGTAATCGAGGAGCGCGAGGTCGTGCTCGACGACGATCACGCTCTTCTGCGTGCCGAGATGGCGCAGGACGCGCGCGATCTCGAGTCGGTGGACGATGTCGAGGTAGCTCGACGGCTCGTCGATGAGGTAGAGGTCCGCGTCGGTCGCCAGGGTGCGGGCGATCGCGGTGAGCTGAAGCTCCCCCCCGGAGAGCTCGGGAAGGGGGCGCTGGGACCGGCCGGTGAGGCCCACCCTCTCGAGCGCCCGGGCCGCGTCGCCGCCGCCCCCGGCGACGTACTCCTCGACGGTCCCCGGCGTCTCCGCGATACGGTCGACGTACTGGGGCTTGACGACCGCCCGTAGCTCGCCGCGCGCGATGCGACGGAAGTGGGCGTGGAGCGCGGTCCCGCGGTAGCGCTCGAGGACCCGGTCCCAGCCGACGTCGCCCTTCCAGTCGCCGAGGTTCGGCCGCTCCACGCCGGCGAGGATGCGGAGCGCCGTCGACTTCCCCGTGCCGTTCGGCCCGAGGAGCCCCGTGATCCCGCGGGCGGGGGGCAGCGGGAGCCGGTAGAGGCGGAAGCCGTTGTAGCCGTAGCGGTGGACGATCTCGCTCTCGGGCGCCTCCGGGGTGTTGAGGATCTTGATCGCGTCGAACGGGCACTTGTGGATGCAGATGCCGCAGCCGATGCACAGGCTCTCGGAGATGATCGGGCGGCCCGTCTCGGGCGACTTGACGATGCACTCCTGCCCCATCCGGACGATCGGACAGTACGCCTCGCACTCCCACTGGCACTCCTTCGGATGGCAGCGGTCCTCGAGGAGGATGGCGATGCGGCCCACGGCGCTACGCTCCCGGCCCGTCGCCGACGATCCGTCCGTCCTCCATCGTCAGGTGACGGGAGGCCCGCGCCGCGACGCGCGGATTGTGGGTCACGAGCAAGAGCGTCGCGCCGCTCTCGGCCCGGACCCGCAGCAGAAGGTCGAGGATCTGGTCGGTGTTCGCCCGGTCGAGCTCCCCGGTGGGCTCGTCGGCCAAAAGGAGGCCCGGGGCGTTCGCGAGCGCCCGCGCGACGGCGACGCGCTGTTCCTCCCCTCCGCTCAGCTCGTGCGGGAACGCGTCGCGCCGGTGGGAGAGCCCGACCTCGTCCAGGAGGTGATCCGCGCGCGCGCGGCGCTCGGCGGCCGGGCGGCCGAGCGCTCGCATCGGCAGCTCGACGTTCTCGCGCGCCGTCATCGTCGGCAATAGGTAGAACCGCTGGAAGATGAACCCCACGCCCGTCAGGCGGAGACGCGCGCGCTCCCGCTCGGACCGGGCCGCGACGCTGCGATCGTCCCACAGGACCTCCCCCTGCGTCGGGACGTCGAGGAGGCCGAGCAGGTTGAGGAGCGTCGTCTTCCCGCAGCCGGACGGGCCCTCGACGCTCACGATATCGCCCGGGGGAAGCCGGAGGGAGACGCCCCGCAGCGCGCGGACCTCCTCCGGCCGGCCAACGAAGAAGCTTCGGCTCACCTCGCGCAGGGCCACCTCGGGAACGGGGCTCATCGGAGCGCCTCCGGTATCGACAGGCGCAGCGCGGCGCGGGCCGCGACGGCGCTCGCACCGAGCGACAGGAAAAGCACCCCGGCGTAGAGGAGCCCGAGCGTCACCGGGTCGAAGATCGCGAGGCCGGCGGCCGTTGCGGCGGTCCCCGAGCCGAGACGGGCGAGCCCCACGACGACCGCGATCCCCCCGGCCACGCCCGCGACCCCGCCGGCGGCCGCGAGGACGAGGCCGTCCCGGGCAAGGCCCAGAGCGATCTGGGCCGCCGGCAGCCCGAGGGCGCGGCGGATGCCGATCGTCCGCCGGTCCGCCTCGACCCGACGCACCAGGACGAGGCCGAGGAACAGCAGCCCGATCGTGAGCGATACGGAGGAGAGGGCGAGATAGAAGCCGTTGAGCACGCCGATCGACGCGCGCAACTCGTTCGCCTGGTCGGTGAGGGCGCTCACCCCGTAGAACGGCGCGAGCCGCTGGACCTCCCCCTGGACCGCGGTGATCGCGGCGACATCGGTCGCCGCCGGCCCGACGAGCGCGACCTCCACGGTGTCGGCCTGGTCGAGGAGGGTGCCGTCCGCACCGCCGGCCCGGGCGAAGCCGGTCATCTGCTGGAGGTCGCTGAGCGGCAGGACGATCGCGAAGACCGCGGCCGGGCCGAGGGTCGATGCCGGGACGCCGAACTCCCCGGTGAGAGTGAACGGTGTCGCGGCGGAGCGGTTGGTCGTCGCCCCGAGCATCAGGGTCGACCCCACCCCGAGCCCGAAGTCGAGGGCGAACGGCGACGCGACCAGGACGTCGAGCGCCGCCGGTCCGGCATAGGTGCCGTTCGCGAAGTGGGCGAGGTCGCTCGGGTCCCCGAGCGGGAGCGGATGGGGGAAGAGTCCCGCGGTCGTCGGGCCCTGGGTGGCGAGGAACGCTCCCGGGATGACCCCCTCGGCGAGCGCCGGTGTCACCGCCCCGGTGGGCAGGAAGACATCGACGGGGACGCTCAACACGGGGCTCGCGGCCGCGACGTTCGGGAGGGATTCGATCTGCGAGACCAGGGCGTGGGCGCCGGAGATCCCGTGGACCCCGGCCGCCGAGACCGACAGCTGGTAGCCCGAGCTCTCCAACTGGGAGAGCTCGTGCTGCGAGACCCCGCCCCCGACGGAGAGCAGGACGACGGGGAGGGCCACAGCGGTGCCGATCGAGGCGACGGCGAGGATCGCCTGGAGGCGATGGTGGCGCAACGTCCACCGGGACGGGCTCATGGCGCACGCAGCTCCTCGGCGACGGGGAGCTGCATCGCGCGGACGGCGGGCAGGATCGCCGCGGCGAGGCCGATCGCGAGCACCTCGAGGACGCCGCCCTCGAGGACGCTGGCGTCGAACGCGACGAAGGAAAAGCCGTTCGGCAGGACCCCGATGATACGGATCAGGAACGCGTTGAGACCGTAGGCGCCGAGGAGACCGAGGGGGAGCCCGACGGCGAGGCCGAGAAGGCAGAGGAGGACCGCCTCCTCGAGGACGAACGCCCCGACCCGGGACCGGGTGAAACCGATCGCGCGCAGCAGGGCGAGCTCCCGGCTGCGGTCGTCGACGCTCATGAGAAGGACCGTGGTCGTGAACAGGACCGCCACGACGACCCCGATGAGCCCGATAAGGGTCCCGAACGTCCGGTAGAGGTCGACGACCGATTGGACGGCGCCGAGGATGTTGCCGAGCGTGAAGACGCTGAGCCCCGGAAAGGCGCGTTCGATCGTGGTCTGGTCGGCGGCGGGGTTGCCGGGATCGGCGAGATGGACCAGGACAAGGCTGGCGTAGTCGGTACCGGCCGACCCGTCCCCGAGGAGGCCCTGCATCTCGGACAGGTAGAAGAATCCGAGGAGCGCCGAGGGGATGAGCCAGAACGGCTCGGAGATGCCGACGACCCGGAACACCGAGGCGTTCGCGAACCATCCGGGCAGCTCGGCGGGGGTCGCGACGGACTGGGGGCTCACCCAAAGGAGGTCGCCGGGCCGCACGCCCAGCACGCCGGCGAGCCCCTGGTCGACGACGACCTCGTGGGTCGCCGGGCCCGCATAGGTGCCGTTCGCGTAGTGCGGGTCGCCCGGTGCGGAAAAGCCCGGTCCGAGGAGGACCGACGGGGCCTTGAGCCCCGTGTTGAGCGACGGGATCCACCCGACGGAGCTCGCCCCCGTCGGCGACCAGCCGACCGGGAGCGCCGAGCCGTTCGCCGAGGCGTTCACCTTGGCGTAGAGCGAGGCGTTCGCGTAGACGAGGGACCCGACGAGCCACGGGCTCGCGGAGGCGACGTTCGGGTCGGCGCGCTCGAGCGCCGCGGGGAGGGTGTGCGCGGACGCGACCGGGGGAAAGCTGCCCCCGGCGAGGCTCGTGTTCCCGCTCGTGACGAGCAGGTCGATCCCGCTCGATGCCGCGAGCCGCCCCGCGCTCGTCTCGACCCCGGCCGAGATCGTGAGCAGGACGAGGACGAGAGCGGTGGCGAGGCCGATGCCGAAGGCGGTGGCGGCCGTCCGGCCGGGCCGGCGGCGCAGGGCATCGACCGCGTAGCGCATCGTCGCGACCTCCCTAGGGGTTCGAGTTCGCCCGAAGCTCGCCGAGCGTCGCCGCGTGCGAGGCGACCACGTTGTACTTGTGGATCGACTCCTCGCTCACCGTCTCCGCCCGGACGTAGACCGAGTCCGCGAGGTCGGGGAACCTCGCGCCGAGCGAGGCAAGGAGCGATCGGAGGACGTCCTCGACGAACCGGGGGTGACGGTGGGCGTCGACGACGACCCGGGCCTCGTCGCCCCGCTTCAGGATGGCGTACGTCGGCGACGACTGGGCGGCCTCGATCGCCTCGATCATCCGGTCGGCCTCGACCTCGCTGCCTTCCTCGAGCTCGAACGTGAGGCGGGTGCGGTTGCGCTGGTTGTGCGTGACCAGCGGAAGGTCGGCGAGCGAAGGGTCCGCGAGGAGCGGGTACCGCTCGGTCAACTGCTCGCGCACGTTCTCCATGGCGCAGGGGCACGCCGTGAGGCCGACGGCCTCGGTGCCGACCTCGCGGACCACGTGCACGGCTCCGTGCTCGCCCCGCCGGGCCCGGGCCGTCGCGAGGAGGACGAAGTCCTCGAGGCTCTCGCGGTCCGGCGAGACGCCCCGGGCGAGGAAGTACACCGCCCGGGCGCTCGCGCGAGAGGAGGTCGCCGAGGGATGACGGGCCAGGAGCGAGCGGGCAATCTGCGAGCAGGCCGACTCGAGCGAGGCGACCGGCCGGGTGACGGTCTCGTCGACGACCTCCGCGAGGAGCTCCGCGTTGCGGGAGAGGTCCGAGCCCTTGCGGCCGGCCGGGAGGTCCACGGCGACGGCGAAGGTGGCGGTGAGCGTCACCAGCCGATCCCGCCGCTGGACCGTCAGCGGCTTACGGACGTCCGCGAGCCCGACCTCGAGGAGACGGAACCCCCGATCGGTCGGCGGGAGGGCGTGGACGTCCTTCATGCGGGCCGCGAGGGAACCCGGCGCCTATGAACCTTGTCGGCCAACGCGAGCGGCCCCGAGCGCCTATAAGGCCCCACGGTCATCGACCGCTGATGACGGAGGAGGCCACGGCCCCCACGGTCGCCCCGCCGGTCGCGTCCGGCCCCGCCACCGGCCCGTACGCCGAGCGCGAGGCGCTCATTACCCAGAATCTCAAGAAGATCTACGACCCCGAGATCCCGATGAACATCGTGGACCTGGGCCTCGTCTACGGGATGGACTGGGCGGGCGACGAG
Organism: Thermoplasmata archaeon; assembly: GCA_027315455.1. Classification (GTDB taxonomy): domain Archaea; phylum Thermoplasmatota; class Thermoplasmata; order Lutacidiplasmatales; family UBA184; genus Lutacidiplasma. Next base: position 50,273 of record DAHUXZ010000016.1, read on the forward strand.
GTCACCGTCCACATGACCCTCACCGCGCCGGGCTGCCCGGTCGCGGGGATCCTGGCCGAAGAGGTGAAGGCCGGGGTCGAGAAGGTCCCCGGGGTCACGCGGGCGACGGTGGACATGATCTGGGAGCCTCCGTGGAGCCCGGAGCGCATGAGCGAGTTCGCGAAGCGCCAGTTCGGTTACCTCTAGGCGCCTCCGGGGCCCGCCGGGTCGGCCCGGCGCCCGATCCCGACGCCTACGCCGACGCGTCGGGGACGTTCGGTGGGCGGCGACGCAGCGCGGCGACCACCGCGATCGCCACGACGGCCCCGACCGCCAGTACCACGACGAGCCACCCGAGCGGTGCCCCCAGAAGCGGGGCTCCCGGCGTCGGAGCGGGGGGGAGCGAGATGAGCAGGGTCGCATGGGCCGTGACCATCCCGCCGGCTCCGTCGGTCGCCGACAGGGTCACGTTGTAGGAGCCCGGGGCCGCGGGGGCGCACAAGAGGCGCGGGCCCGCGGGAGCCCCGCAGCCGGCCGGCAGCCCGCTCCACGTGTAGTGGACGCCGGGGGTCCCGCCGGTGAGCGTGGCGTTGAGGTAGAGCGTGCCGCCCGGACTCCCCTCGACCAGCGGCGAGTCGAAGACGAGCGCCGGGGCCGCAGCGACCGTCACGGCGAGCGGGAGGGCGACGGCCGACCCCCCCACCGCGTCGGTCGCCGTGACGGAGATCGTGTAGGTCCCCCGTGCCGGAAACTCGCAGGCCACCGACGCGAGGGC
>DAHUXZ010000017.1 GCA_027315455.1 Thermoplasmata archaeon
GCGGCCGGGGTCGGCGGCGCCGCGGCGAGCTCCTTCAACGCGGCTCGAAGCTGGCGCAGCGAGGCGCTCGCCTCCGGCAGGCGACCGCGCCGGAGGTGTCGGATCGCGTCCGCGTGCAGCTCACGGGCCGCCTGGACGGGCGGGTGCTCTTCGGAGAGGCCGGCGAGGTGCTGCCCGTGCCGGCCGAGTTCGTCCGTCAGCGCGTCCGGCAGCGCCTCGGTGAGCGTCATCACGGTCTGTGCCGCGATCTGCGAGGCCTCGTCGAGCGCGGCCGTCGTCACGTCCGGGCCCGCCATGAGCTGGCGGATGCGGGCGACCGGCGCATCGACGTCCGGGGCGACCGCCTCCGTATCGCGGATCGCGTCGCGAAGCGCGGAGACCTGCCGCAGGAGTCCCTGGAGGCCCTTCCAGTCCCCCTCGACCCGGCCGAGGCCTTGGTCGGCCTCTCTCAGCAGCGTGATCGCGTCGAGCCGTCGGCCCGCGGAGAACATCTCTCGCATCCGTCGGGTCTGGTCGTGGGCGGCCGTGACGACCCCGGCCCGGCGGAGCGTGGCGTCGCGCTCCTCGAGCTGGGCGGCCCGCTGCTGGAAGAGGTGGTTCGACTGGTCCTGCACGCGGCCGAGCGCGCGCCGGAGGATGTCGAGCGCCTCCGTCATCCGTCCCTCCGCCTGGGCGAGCGCCGCCTGGCGGAGGTCGGAGCCGACCTCGCGCGTGTCGCCGCCGAGCTCCTGGAGGATCCCGAGGTGGCCGTCGGTGTCGAGCGCGATCCGCTGGCAGAGCTCGCCCTGCGGGTCCGGGCCCGTCGGCGGGGTCCTTCGCCGCCGGCCCGGCGGACCGTGCGCGCCCGTCGTCGCGACCGGCAACGGGTCGCCGCCGCCGAGCGCGCGCAGCGCATCGAGGGCGAGCGCCGTGGGAAAGCCGCAGCTTGCGCAGCCGGCGGCCATCGGAGGCAGCGGCTGTTCACAGACCGGACAACCGGTGGCCACGAGCAACTCCTGACACGAAGGAAGCTTCAGGGGCGTTAGCGCCGTGGGGGCGCATAACCCTTCGGGCCCCCCGACCTGTCGTAAAACCGAGGCTCAGCCGCCCGAGAAGGTCGGTACGACCGTGAGCCGGCAGGCGTGTTGGAGCGGCGTGTCCGACGGGAGCGGTCGGTCGCCCTCGAGCACGGCGCAGCCCTCGGGGGAGCGGCCGAGCGACCGAAGGAGCTCGCGCACGGTGGTCCCGGGCGCGACCTCGACGGTGCGCACGGCGCCCGCGGCGCCGCGCGCGACCTCGACCTCGACGGAGAGGAGGGGGAGAGCGCTGAGGGGGAGAGTCTCCGGAGCGCGGGCCTCCCGCGCCCCCTTTGAACTCCCGCGATGCATACGCACCACCAGATCTCGAATCTGGCGCCTTGGCCGAGCTAGGCTACCTCAGCACCCGCGAAGGCTGAGGAGGCGCCCCATATCAGAGTTTTGTGCGGACCGGCGTCGGGAGCGGTCGGCGCCCCCGCCCGAGGCGCCGCCCCGGGCGTCGCGGTGGGGTCAGGCCCGGTCCACCGCGGCCTTGAGCCGGCCGATCGCTTCGACCGGGAGCGGGTCGACCCCGGCGGCCTCGGCGAGCGCGAGACTCAGATGGTCGCCGAGCGAGACCCCCATGAGCAGGGTCTCGATGCGGTCCTCCCCCTCGATCCGGACCCGGAGGGTGGGGACCCGACGGCGCTTCAGGAGCCCCTCGAGGTAGTCGACCCCCGGGGCAAGAGCGGGGTTCTGACCGGCCGCCTCAAGGAACACGACGGCCCAGCGGCGAGCCTCGGTCGGGGTCATTGCGTCCCAGCCGACGATGGCGTTGTGGAACAGCTCGGGGAAGAGGTCGAAATGGGCGAGGCGCTTGGCGTTCTCCTCGACCTGCGTCTTCCACCGGCGGGCCAGCGAGGCGAGGGGGACGTCGGCGTAGAACTCCGGGGTCCGGGCGCCGACGCGCTTCGCGAGCTGGGCCGGCACCCCCTTGGGGCTGGCGAGGCGGCCCTGGCGGTCCGCAACGCGGGTGGCGGCGCGGGTGAGCCGACCCTCGTTCGACTCCGGGAAGAACGGGTCGAGCAGCCCGAAGAGGCCGCCGAGCATGTAGCCCACGGCGGCCCGGGGGGGGAGCCCCTGGGGAAGGTGGAGGTGCGGGATGCGCTGGCGCTCGGCGCGCCGGGCGAGCTCGCCGCCGGAGCCGACGGTCACGCGCGTCGCGCCCCGACGTCCGGCCTCATCGAACGCCGCGAGCGTCTCCCACGTGCCGCCGGAGTAGCTCATGAAGATGGTCAGTGTCGTCCCGTCGATCGCGCGGGGCAGGGACGGGCCGCGCCCCACCTCCAGGGCGACCTCGAGCTCGGGGTCGGTCACCCCGCGGACGAGGTCCGCGGCGATCGCGGAGCCTCCCATCCCGACGACGACCACCTTGCGGGTCGCTCTGGGGATCTCCGCGGCCAGCTCGCGGGCGGCGGCGAAGCCGACCCGCACGTGCCCGGGCATCTCCACGGCGAGCGCCCGCATCCTCGCGAGCCCGTCCGGGGCCTTCGCCACCATGGACGCACGTGAGCCGGAGGGGTATTTTTCCGTTGAGGGGGGGCCCCGGACCGCTCGTCCAGCGCCACCGAAAGAATAAGTGGTCGAGGTCACATGAAATGTAACCTGCGCACCGGAAATGTGAGGACCGGCGCGCGGAGCGATGGTACCCGACCCCCCGGTCCTCGACCCTTCCCCGCGCGGAGAGACCCGCGTCCCGACCGGGTGTCCCGAGCTGGACGAGATGCTCCGGGGAGGCCTCGTCGCGCGGCGTCCGTACCTGTTGGTCGGCCCGTCGGGAACGGGCAAGACCTCCCTTGCGCTGCAGTTCCTTTGCGAGGGCGTGCGTCGCGGCGAGCGGGCCCTCATCGTCACGCTGGAGGAGCCCCCCAACGAGATGCGGGCGAACCATCGGGCCCTCGCCCCCGAGATCGACCAGGTCTACGTCTTCGACGCGATCCCGGACGTCATGCGCTACGAGCGGACCCCCTTCAAGGACATCGCCGCGGTGCGCGCCGCGATCCCGTTCGAGCAGGTCCCGCTCATTATCCGCCAGACCCCCGAGCTCGCGAGCGTCGAGGTGACCTTCACCGCGCTCGAGCAGATGCTCAAGACCGAGGTCGCGCGGCGCGGCTACTCACGGCTCGTCATCGACTCGCTCACCGCGCTCGAGTACTTCTGCATGAAGGGGTTCGACGAGACGCTGGGCGCCCAGACGTTCCTGCGCTTCCTGTCGGACCTCCGGGTGACGACGCTGCTCACCGTGGAGGCGCCGCTCGAGGACGTGGACAGTCCCGAGCGCCTGCTCGCGCGTGGTGAGATCCGGCTGTTCCGCTGGGAGCACGAGGGCCGCACGGTCCGGGCGATCGGGGTCGAGAAGTTCCGGGGGAGCGAGCATGACGTCCGCCTCCATCCCTACCGCATCTCCTCCCGGGGGCTCGCGATCAACCTCGGGGTGACGATCTCCCGGGATACCCGGGAAATCCTGACCGAACCCAGCCCGCTGCGACCGCCGTACCCCCCGGCCGCCGCGCCCGTCGAGGACTTCCCCACCCTGCTCTCCTCCATCGAGGAGGACACCCACGACCTGCTCGCGCTCGGGCTCGACGTCCTCCCCGTGCGGCGGGCGATCGCGGAAGCGGTCGCCGCGACCGAGGCCGGGCAGAGCCTCGAAGCGAGCGCGCGCCTCGGCCACGCCCGGGCCGAGATCCTCGCCACGCTCCAGCGCTACCGCGAGCGGACCGGCGCCCCGCTCGAGTCGGCCGCCGCGCGCCGCCTCGCCACGCGCGCGGCCGAGGCGCGGGCCGGGCGTTCGCCGACCCCGATCCCGGACTCGGACTCCGCGCGGCCCGCCCTCGTGGGCTTCCTTCACCGGCTCGATGGGATCCTGGCGACCGGAGGGTCCACGGGCTCGCGCGAGCACCCGGTAAAGGGCGACGCGGAGCCGACCGGCGCGAGCGGGCGCGGGCCGGAGGTCGCGTCGCCGGAGGCCTTGACCCCGGAGGCTTCGACCCCGGCGCACCCCGCCGCACCGGTCGACGCCGCCGCCCCGCTCGCGGCACCCGAGTCCCCGCCGCCCAGCGCTCCCGCTTCCGCGGACCTCGCCCCCGCGGGGCCGGTCGTGGCGGAGGTCCATGTCCCCGCGTTCGACCTGGCGCCACCGGTCGAGACTCCCCCACCCCTACCCCAGGTGCTCGCGGCCACCTCCGAGCCGCCCGTCGCGCCGCCGCCGCGGCCCTTTGATCCGTCCGTTGCGGGCGGCCCTTATTCCCCGGCCCCCACCCCCTCTGGCCCGTCGGGTCCGCCGCCCCTCCCGATGATGACCCCGCCGGCGGTGCCCGAACCCGCCGCTCCGACCGGGTCGGCCGAGGCGCCGCTGCCACCGAAACGCAAGCGGAAGGCGGCCGGCGCGACGACCTCGCGCAAGCGCGCCTCCTCCCGGACCGCGGCCGGTCCCGCCGATGCGGCCGAAGCGGCGCCGGGCAGTCCCGTGCCCGCGCCAAAGCCCAAGCGGCGGACCGCGGCGCGCCGCAAGGCTCCCCCGGTCACCGCGGCCGAGGCCGGCGCCCCGCCGCCCGAGGAGCACCGGGTCGCGCCCGCGGACACCCCGGGCCCCCCCGATGAGCCGGCCGCGTCGACCCCGCCCGCGGTGGCCCCGGTCGACCGCCCGCCCTCGCCCGAGCCCGCGGCCCCGAGCGGCTCCGCGGGAGGCGCGGATCCTGCGCCAGTCCCGGATGCGGAGGGATGAGCCACGATGGAGGAGGGTTTCGGCCGGGTGTCGACCGGCATCCCCGGTCTCGACCGGATGCTCGGCGGCGGCCTCCTCGCCGGCCGCCCCTACCTGGTCACCGGGGCCACCGGCAGCGGCAAGACCCTCCTTTCCCTGACGTTCCTCCTCGAAGGCCTGCGACAGGGCGAGCCGGTCCTCCTGGTCGCCGTCGACGAGCCGCCGTCCGAGATCGTCGAGAACACGCGGGCGTTCGGCTGGGACCTCTCGGCGATCGGGACGCTCGACGCGAACCCCGGCACCCGGCAGATCCGACGGATGGCCGATGTGCAGGAGATCCGCGCGCTCGGCGACGTGCGCTCGATGCGCGACCTCTCCACCGAGGCCCGGAAGGCCTCGGACTCGGAGGACATCTCGATCCAGTCGATCCATCTGAAGCTGCGGCAGCAGATGATCGACCGGAAGTTCTCCCGCGTCGTCGTCGATTCGATGACCTCGATCCGTCGCTTCGCGGTGAAGTCGATGAACGACCTCCAGGCCGAGCGCACCGAGATCCAGTCGTTGCTCCGCTTCCTCAGCGAGCAGAACGTGACGACGCTCATCACCGCGACGCCGGGGAATCCCGCGCTCCTCACCCCGGAGGAGATCCTGACGCGGGGCGAGATGCTGCTCACGCGCAAGTGGATCGGGGACCGCTCGGTCCGCCAGCTCAAGATCGTCCGGGTACGGGGGTCGGCCCACGACCCCGAGCGGCGCCCGTTCGCGATCACCGGAAAGGGGATCGTCGTCGGTTAGCGCGGCCGCGCGAGGCGTCGGTAGAGCGCAACGTGCGCCGCGACGACGGCCGGCCAGGCGTAGCGGGCGAGGGCGCCGGCCCGTGCCGCGTCGCCGGCGGCCCGGCGCCGGGGGGCGTCGGCGAAGCGGCCGAGACCGTCCCGGAGGAAGCGGACGATCCCGTCCGCGTCCGACCCGGACGGCGCACCGCCCCCGGCCCCGTCGGGGATCAGGTCGGCGACGGGCTCGGCGCCGAGGACCGGGAGGCCCGCGGCGAGCGCCTGGAGGACGACCCCGGCGAGGAGCTCGACCCGGCTCGGGTGGAGGAGGACATCGCTCTCGGCGTAGGCCCGGAGGAGCCGGGGGTCGTCGACCTCGCCCAGGAGCTCGACGGGGCCGGCGCGGCGCAACCGTTCGGCGTACGCCGCGTCCGCCACGGGTCCGATGAGGCGGAGCGAGAACCCCGTCCCGGCGGCGGCCGCGACGGCGAGCTCCCAGCGCTTGAACGGGGCGATGACCCCGACGCCGAGCGCGACGGTTCCGGTGCGCCGCCCCCAGTCGGGGACGAACCGCTCCGTGTCGACGCCGATCGGGATCACCGAGGTGCGGGCGCCGGCGGCCGGAACCCAGCGGTGGACCTCCCGCTCGAGCCGGTCGGTGAGGGCGACGGTCGCGGCCGCGCGGGCCACCGCGCGCCGCTCGAGGAAGAACCCGAAACGCTGGCGCAGGCCCGCGCGTTCGAACCAGTGACGCGAGTGCGTCGTGTAGACGAAGGGGACCCGGGCTAGGGCGAACCGGTTCGCGACCACCGGGGTGCTGACGTGCACCACGTCCGCGTCCTCGGCCAGCGCCCGCGGGCGCAGGCCGAGCGCGAAGCGGTACTCGTCGATCGAGCGTCCGCGCCCGGCCTCGTTGACGATGCGGGCGGTGTGGCCCGCGGTCTCCAGCGCCTGGGCGTACTCGGCGATCGTGCGCTCAACGCCCCCGTAGCCGCGGGGCGGGATCGGCTGGACCCCGGTGCCCATGAGGAGGACGCGCACGCCCTCGCATCCGGAACCGGGGGATAAACCGTTCTTGGCGCGGGAAGGGTAAGAGCGCGCGGGGCCTCGCGCCACCATGGCCCGCTGGCTCGTGAAGGAGGAGCCGTCCCACTACGCCTACGCCGACCTCGAGCGCGAAGGGGGCACGGAGTGGAACGGGGTGCACAATGCCCTCGCCCTCCGCCACCTTTGCGCGATGCGCCCCGGCGACGAGGGGCTGTTCTACCACACCGGCGCGGTGCGGGCGATCGTCGGCATCTTCCGGGTCGATGGCGTGCCGCGGCCGGACCCGGCCGACCCCCGCGGCTCGTTTAGCGTCCGCGTGGTCCCGATGCGCCCGCTCGCGGCCCCGGTCGCGCTCGCGACGATGCGCGCCGACGCGGCGCTCGCCGGCTTTGACCTGCTTAGCCTCGGGCGCCTCTCCGTGCTGCCGGTCTCCGACGGACAGTGGGTCCGGATCCTCGAGCTCGAGGCGTCGGCGGTCAGGGAAGGCGAAGGCCCGAGCGCCCGAACCACCGCTCCGCGGCGGCGCGGTAGCGCGGAGCGACGTAGACCGAGGCCGCCCAGAGCGTCGGCGGCCGGAGGGCCAGGGCGCGCCAGACGCTCGGCGGCCGGAACGGGTGCGCCAGCCGGTCGCCCTCGAGGACGCCGACCTCGGACCAGTCGCTCCCGGCCGGCTCGCGCGCGTCGAGCCCGGTGAGGTCGAGGAGGACCGTTCCCGGCGGCGCGCCGAGTCGCGCGGCAAGGGCGTCCTCCGTCTCGCGTCGCAGCGACGGCCGGAGCGCGAGGCGGCGCAGCCGGTCCCGGAGCGCTGGGCCGACGCTTCGGGCCGCATAGGCCCGTTTGTACAGGTCCCGCTCGAGGAGCATCCGCACGAGCCGTTCGGGCAGGCCGCCGCGCCGGCGCAGCTCGACGAGCAGCTCGCCATCGGTCCGGCCGAAGAGCTCCGCCGCGGCCTCCGGAAATCCCGGCCCGCGCTCGACGGCGGCCTGCGCCATCACCTCGGCCGCGCGGACCGTCTTGTGGTAGTAGACGGAGGAGTACATCAGCGCGCGGCCGACGAGGAAGCCCTCGACCGCGCTGCGACCCTTCTCCGCGAAGACGAGCCGGCCGCCGCGGGCCCGGACCGTATCGAGGAGGCGTGCGGCGTCGATCGCCCCGTGGGCGACGCCGGTGTAGTGGGCGTCGCGCTGGAGATAGTCGATGCGGTCGGCATCGATCGCCCCGTGGAGCATCGCCCGGAGCAGCGGGCGGGGCTCCCGCCCCGGGGGCGGGTCGACCAGGTCCGCGACCGCCGCGGGCGACACGCCGTTGGCCTCGAGCAGCTCCGGGATGGAGCGGGGGCGTCGGCCGTCCGGGACCGGATCCCCGGTCCGCTCCCCGATGATCCAACTGCGGGAGACCCGTTCGTGGCCGTGACCGAGCACCTCGCGCATCGTGGCCTCGAGGGTGTGCGAGAACGGCGGGTGCCCGAGGTCGTGGAGGAGGCCCCCGGCCCCGACGAGCGCGGCGTCCTCCGCGGAGAGGTCGAGGGTCTCGGCCATCGCCGACGCGACCGCGTAGACGCCGAGCGAGTGCTCGAGCCGGGTGTGGTTCGCCCCCGGAAAGACGAGATGCGCAAAGCCGGTCTGGCGGATCCCCCAGAGCCGCTGGAACGCCCCCTGGCCGATGAGCGCCAGCGAGAGCCCCGAGAAGCCGATCACTCCGTGGACCGGGTCGAAGATGCTCTTGCGGGGGCCGGTCCTCGCGCGCGCCAACAAGGGCGCGGAAGACGCGGGGCCGATATAGGGGGCTCGGGGGCCGTCGACCTCGTTCCGCGAGCGCTGAACCTATTTATCGGCGGCAGACGGTGACGGAATCGTATGGGCGCACCGGGGCCATCGGCGTCCGCTCCGCGTCCGCCGTCCTCTCCTCCCGAGGAGGCGCGCCGGCTGTTCGCCGCGGCGCGCGAGCTCTCCGTGCACCACGACCCCGCCCGTCACGTGGAGGCGCTCAAGGCGTTCGTGGCGTTCGTCGACGGGCATCGCAAGGCGCTCGAGGACGCCCCGGCGGAGTTCGCGACCCTGCTCGACGAGGCCGGGGTCCAGCTCTACAAGCGCAGCGAGCTCGAGGTGGCGGCCCGCGCGATCGAGACCGGGCTCGCCCTCGCCCCCGGGTCGAGTTCGCTGCTGCACCACCGCGCGCTCGTCCTCCTCGCCCAGAACCGTAGCCGCGATGAGGTCCTGCCGCTTTTGGACGAGGCGCTCCAGGCGAACCCCCACGACAAGCAGATCTGGGCGACGAAGGGCGATGCCCTCAAGCTGCTCAATCGTCCCACCGAAGCCGTCGAGGCGTACCTCAAGGCCCAGCAGCTCGACGCGACGTCGATGCAGTACGTCGAGCGGGCCCTCAAGCTCGCCCCGCAGCATCCGCTCGCCCTGCGGATGAAGCTCCAGCTTGCGAAGGCGCACGGCGGCGACCGTCAGGCCCTCGAGGCGTGCGAGGCGCTCCTCGTGGCCAACCCGGACGACGGGTCGCTGCTGGTCGCCCGCGCCGAGCTCCTGGCGGGCGTCGGCCAGATCGACGAGGCGCTGCGGGCCCTCGACCGCGCCGAGACCGCCCGGGCGGGTGACCCGAAGGTCGCGCTGCTGCGCGGTCGCTTCCTCGCCGCCACGGGCCGGGCCGCGGAGGCGCTCGCTCCCTTCCGGCAGCTCCTCGCCGCGACGACGCCGCCGGATACGACGACCCTCGAGGAGATCGCCGAGATCGTCGAGCGGACCGGTGCCGACCCCGCGGTGGCCCTCGAGGCCCGGGAGCGCCTTCGGACCCTTTCGCCCCGCAACCTCGGCAACCTCTCGGCCCTGCGGGCCCTCGCGATCACCGCCGGTCGCACCGACCTCGCCCTCGCGACGTGCGAAGCGACCCTCGAGGTCTCCCCGCAGAACCTCGAGGCGATGCGCAGCCGCGCCGAGCTGCTCGCGTCGGCGAAGCGGACGCCCGAGGCGATGGGCGCGTACCGGGACCTCCTCGCGGCCCATCCGAAGGAGGTCGCCGAGGCCCGTCGCGCCGTGGCGTTCGCGCGGGACGCCGGCGACACGGCCGCCATCATCGAGTTCGCGCGTCTCTTGCTCGCCGCCGAGCCGGACGACCCGGCGGCGCAGGAGGAGCTCGCCCAGGCGCTCGCCCTCACGGGCGATCGCGCCGGAGCGCTCGGGGTGTACGACCGGCTCCTCGAGGGGCACCCGGACGCGGTCCGCTACCTCTGGGAGAAGAAGCAGCTCCTCAGTGACCTCGGCAAGACCGACGAGCTTCCGCCCGTGCTGGACGAACTGTTCCGACACGACCCGACCCGCTCGGACCTCGCCGTCGAGCGCGGCCACCTGTACCTGGCCCGCGCGTTCGACAGCCCGGAGGGCTCTCCCGAGCGGGAATCCGCCGCCCGCGAGGCGCTCGTGTCGTACGAGCGGGCGAGCCTCGACCCGACCCTCGCGGCCCGCAGCACCCTCGGCGTCGCGCGCGCCTCCCGCCTGGTCGGCGACCACGAGCGGGCGATACGGGCCTACCAGGAGTTCCTCGCGCGCCCCGGTACCCCCCCGCGGGCCGACATCGAGAAGGAGCTCGGCCACGCGCTGCGCGAGGTGGGCCGTCTGACCGAGGCCGAGGAGGCGTACGCGCGCGCCGTCGACCTGGGTCTCGAGGACCCGGACCTGTTCTGGGGCGAAAGCGAGGTCCTTTCGCTGTTGAACCAGGAGGCGAAGGCGCTGCGGTTCGTGGACCTCCTGCTCGCCCGCGAGCCGCAGAACCCGCTGTTCCTGAGGCGGAAGGGCCAGCTCCTCCTCAAGGCCGGCCGCCGCTCCGAGGGTCTCCAGGCGCTCAAGGAGGCGGTCCGCGAGGCGCACGGCGACCCGCACGCGTTCTTCGAGGTCGCCGAGGCGCTGCGCGCGCACGGGGCGTACGCGGACGCGATCGGCTACTACCATCAGGGGCTCGAGATCGACCCGAAGAGCCGCCCCGGCCGCCTCGCCCTCGCCGAGACCCTGGTCCTCGCCGGGCAGTACAACGAGGCGTTGCCGGTGATCGACACGCTCCTGCGCGAGGACCCGAACGAGCTGGCCGCGTGGAAGATCCGGGCCGATGCGCACCGGTCGCTGCGCCGGCCGTCGGAGCTGCTCTACTCGCTGAAGGCGATCCTCCTCCTCGACCCGCACAACGCCCCCGCCCTCCTCGAGAAGCACGCCCTCCACCTCGAAAAGGGCGAGCGGACCGAGGCGTTCGACTGCCTGAGCGCCGTCGTCGACGGCGGCGGCGCCGAGGGGAACGACCCCGCGGTCCTCCTCGCCCACGGCGACCTCGCCGCGGAGATCGGACGGACCGAGGAGGCGAACCGGTCGTACGAGCGCGCCCAGCAGCTCGACCCGGGAAAGGTGGCGTCGATCGCGGTGCGCCGGGCGCGCCTGCGGCTCACCGCCGGGCGCCCCGACCTCGCCCTCGAGGTGCTCGACCCCGTCCTCGGCCCCGCGACGGCGGGAGCCCCACGGAACGCCGAGGCGCTCGGGGTCCGCGCGGAGATCCTTGGCGCCCTCGAGCGGCCGGGGGAGGCCGAGGCGGTCTACCGCGAGGTCCTCGCGCAGGACGCGGCGTCGCCGGTGGCTCTCGCGGGCGTCGGCCGTTCGCTCCTCGACCAGGGAAAGCATGCCGAGGCGAGGGAGTTCCTCACCGGGGCGATCCCGAAGGTCGCCCCCTCGGACGCCCTGTACCTCCTCCTCGCCGAGGCGCTCAGCGGGCTCGGCGCGATCCCGGACGCCGTCGACACCGTCCACAAGGGGGTCGAGCTAATGCCCCGGTCCGCTCCGTTGTGGGTCCGCCTGGGCGAGCTCGAGATCGCCCGCGAGGGCTGGCCGGAGTCGGCCGGCGCGTTCGCCCACGCGATCGCGATCGACCCCCAGAACGCGCCGCTGCACCTCCGCGCCGGGTTCGTCGCCGAGAAGCTCGGCCACCCGAACGAGGCGCTCGCCCTGTACGACCGGGCGACGCAGATCGCCCCGTCGGACAAGAACGCGTGGACGAGCCGGGGGCTGGCGCTCCTCGCGACGGGACGCCCCGACGACGCCCGGGCCAGCTTCGAGCGCGCCCTCGCCCTCGACTCCGACTTCGAGGCCGCCAAGGAGGGGAAGAAGGCGGCGACGCAGAAGACGCGCGAGGCCCAGATCGAGCGGTTCGGGCGCGAGGCGCTCCTGCTCGAGGCGAAGCTCCACCGGACGGTGACGAAGAACGACCTCTTCGTCACGCTCCATGTTCCGTTCGACCTGCTCGAACCCGTCCTCGCCGCCCTCGGGCGGAACCCCCGGGTCGCCATCGACCGCCTGAGCGAGTCCGAGATGCGCGACCTCGAGATGGCCAGCTACCATCTCATCACCACGGCGCTCCAGCGTCGTCCCGAAGGGATCGAGCGTCGGGGCTTCACCCTCGCCGACGTCGCGGTCCTGAGCCCGGCGAACGCGACGCTCGACCAGGTCCAGCGGCTGTTCGGCTACCTCCGCAGCGTCCTCGAGCTCGACCTACGGGCCGAGAACCTCAAGCTCACCGCCGACGTCGAGGAGCTCGCCCGGCGCGCCCTCCTCCTTCCCGAGTCCCAGCGCACCCTCTTCCAGCTCGTGCGGACCCTGCGCGTCGGCGTCTACAAGGCGCGGGTCATCAAGGCGGTCGAGTCGGCCGGTGCCGCGGTCCACGCTCCGCTCCCGACGCTCGACCTCAGCCAGTTCTCCCCCGAGTTCCGGGACGGCGAGGCGCCCTCCGAGTCGCCGGCCGAGGGGTCGGCGTACTTCGCCCCGGAGAACGTCCCCGCTCCGGCCCCGGAGGCCGACGCGGGACCGGAGCCGTCCGTTCCGCCCCCCTCTTCGTCCGCCCGGTGCGTCGGGTGCGGAGGGATCGCGGCCGTCGTCCACGACTGCGGGGCGGCGGTCTGCCAGCACTGCATCGCCCAGTTCCACACCTGCCCGAAATGCGGGCGGGCGATCTCCCCGCCCTCGACGCGGGCCTCCTCCGGACCCCCTGCCGGGGGCGCGCACCGTGAGCCGTCCCCCGCCGGGCACGCCGGCCACCCGGCCGCCCACCCGGCGGCGGCCGCGACCCATCCGGTCGCCCACGCGGGCGCGCACGCCGCGCCCCACCCGCCCGCCGCTTCACCTGCCGCCGCTCCGGCGGCTCGGGACCGCAGCCCCCTGCGCTCGGTCTTCGGCCGGTCGAAGGCGGGAAAGCCCGCCCCGCCGCCCGCTCCCGCACCGGTCCCTCCCGCGCCGGCGCCGGGCTCCGAGGAGACGGAGGCGCCCCCGCCGCCGCGACCCCCCCGCCCGAAGCCCGACGACGAGCCGCGGCTCTGAGGTGGTCGGCTCGAGTTGCCTCACACCTGATATACTGGTTCCTACCATGATGGGTGGGTCCGACGATGACCGTTTCCGGAGGCGCAGGGGGCCGGCGCGGGACCGTATCCGGTCTCGTCCTTGCGGTCCTCTTCCTCGCGGTCGCGGCGCTCCTCTTCGTCGCGGTCTACTACGTCCTACCCGGCCATGACCACTTCTACGGTCTGATCGCGATCGGCATCCTCAGCCTCTTCTTCGCGCTCGGCGCCTACCTCGCCGAAGCGTTCTCGACCCAGGCTCCGATCCAGCGGGCGGTCAGCTGGGCGTTCGCCGGCATGGGCTTCGCGACCCTTCTCCTCACCCTCGTCTTCGCGCCGAACTCGCCGCTGAGCTTCGTCAGCACGATCATCGGCATCCTGCTCGTCCTTCTGGTCCTGATCGTCGCGGTCGCCGGCACCCGGTGGCGCGTCGGCCAGGAGCGGGGCGTCGCCCAGCGCGAGTCGCAACGGGAGGCCTGGCGGGCCCGCCCCGCCCCCTCCGCGTTCACCTACGCGACGGCGCATCCTCCCGGTGAGGCGCCCCCTCCGTCGTCCGGCCCGGCCCCCCCGCCTCCGGGAGGGAACTAGGATGGGGACGCCGGCGTCGTCGACCGCGCCCTCGTTGACCTGTCCATCGTGCCAGGCGCCGGTGGCGCCGGGGAGCCTCTACTGCAACCGGTGCGGCGCCCGCCTCACGAGCGCCACCGCCCCGGCCCCGCCGGCCGCGCCGTCCCCTTCCGCCGGCGCCCCGGCGCCCGCGCCCGCCCCCTCGGGGACGGCCGCGGCCCCCGTCGACATCCGCAGCCGCGTCGAGGCGGACCGCGGTGTCCTCAAGCGTCTCCAGCTTCTGATCCCCGGGTTCCGGGGCTACCGCCTCGACGAGGACATCCGTGCGGCGGACAACCTGCTCCGCATGCAGGTCGCCGACAAGGTCCACCGCGCGCTGACGGCGCTCGAGGACTGCCGCAGCGGTCTCGCCCAGGCCAATCAGTTCGGCGCGCTGACCGACCTCGCGAACGGGATCTCCGACCTCATGGTCCTCGAGGGGCGGATCCGCCACGCCGAGCAGGGGTACTCGGGGATCTCGGCGACGGTCCGCGTCCGCCCCAACACCCTCGACCGGCTCTACGAGTACGACTTCGGCTTCGCGCAGGCGGCCGACCAGCTCGCCGCCACCGTCGGCCCGCTCCGTTCGGCGATCGATGCGGCGAGCGCCGCGCAGATCCCATCCGCGGTGGCGACGGTCCGCGGACAGGTCCGCCAGCTCGACACGGCGTTCTCGGCCCGCATGCGGGCGATCGAAGGCATCCAGGTATAGGAGCGACGACACGATGGTAACGAACCAACCGATCCCCCCGAAGGGCGGGAGCCTGATCGGCGCGACGACGGTGGCCTGGGAGGACGTCTACAAGGGCAACAACGTGATGTGGCGCGTCCCGCGCAACATCCGCTACGGCGACAACGTCGTCGTCCGCCAGGACGAGACCGCCGTCTTCTACCGCGACGGGAAGGTCCTCGCCTACCTCGACAAGCCCGACCGCTACGCGCTCACGAGCATGAGCGTCGGTGCCATCGGCAACCTCCTCCAGTCGCTCACCGGGGTCCGGCAGGAGGCGGAGGTGTACTACCTCCAGCGCCGGACGTTCGACGGCAAGTTCGGGAGCGCCGAGCCCTACACCTTCCGCGACCCGGACTTCGGCCTTGTCAACCTGCGCGTCTTCGGCGACTATCGCTGGCGCGTGAGCGGTCCGGACCTCTTCATCAACCAGTTCGTGGGGACGTTCGGCGCGGCGACAACGGCCGACGTCGAGGGTCGGCTCCGCGACCAGATGGTCCTGCTCGTCTACAACAGCCTGGGCCGGCTCAAGGACCAGGGGATGCGGGTGACGGACCTCGCGACGCAGCTCACGACGATCGAGCAGGCCGTCCTCGGCTTCTCCCCGCAGCACTTCAATCCGTTCGGCATCGAGATCCAGCAGATCCAGGGCCTGTCGATCAACCTCCCCGAGGAGGTCCAGAAGGCCGTCGACACGCGGTCCACGATGGGGGTCCTCGGCGTGAACTATCTCCAGTACCAGGCCGGCCAGGCGATGACCACGGCCGCCGCGAACCCCTCCGGCGGCGCGGGCGCCCTCGCCAGCGCCGGCGTGGGGCTCGGTGCGGGGCTCGGGATCGGCTACGGCATGGCCGGCAGCATGCAGGGCGCGATGGCCGGCGGTTCGGTACCGTGCGGCAAGTGCGGGGCCCTCATCCCTGCGGGCGTCCGGTTCTGCCCATCGTGCGGCAACCCCGTCGGCGCCGCCGCTCCTGCGGCCGGGGGGACGCCCTGCCCCAAGTGCGGCACCGTCGCAGCGCCGGGCGCGAAGTTCTGCCCGAGCTGTGGCGCGCCGATGGCGCCGCCGACCCGGGCCTGCCCGAAGTGCAGCACGACCGTGCCGGCGAGCTCGAAGTTCTGCCCGAACTGCGGGGCCACGCTGGGGTGAGCCGGACCCCCTTGCGCCCCGACCGACCGAAACCTACGAGGTAGTACGATGAACTGTCCCCGCTGTGGAACCCCGCTGCCCGACCAGGCCCGATTCTGCTACGCGTGCGGCGCCTCGCTCGGGGGGGGCGCCGGCGGCGCCGCTCCGGCCGCGCCGCCTCCGCCGCCTCCCCCGGCCGCGGTGACGCTCGCACCGGTCGGTGCGCAGTCGCTCACCTGCCCGAGCTGCGGAGCTCCGCTGCATCCCGTCTTCGGGGACATGGTCCTCACCTGCGAGTACTGCGGTGCCTCGGTCTCGCTCGGCGGGGCCGGGTGGAAGTCGATCGACAAGCACACGATGCTCGCGGCGAAGGTGATCGCCCGCGACCAGGCGCTCAAGATCGTCCACGACCACATCGAGAAGGGGTTCTTCCACCGCAAGGACTTCGAGGAG
This sequence comes from Thermoplasmata archaeon, assembly GCA_027315455.1. GTDB lineage: Archaea > Thermoplasmatota > Thermoplasmata > Lutacidiplasmatales > UBA184 > Lutacidiplasma. The sequence continues at coordinate 15,867 of DAHUXZ010000017.1, forward strand.
TCGACGATCACGGAAGAGCGGCTCTCGTTCGTCCCGTTCTGGATCGTCCCCGCGTCGGCGACGACGAACTACACCTACCAGGACGTCGCCGTGGGGGTCGGCGGGACCGTCGCGTCGATCGCGGCGGCCGAGGTCCTCGGCGCGGCGCTCTCCGGTGGCGGGCGTCGCGGCGGATTCATGCCGTTCCCCGTCGTCACGGGCCCCCCCGTCAACCCGACCCGGCAGGACGCGATCGTCGGCACCTACGAGTACCCGGTCATCGCGGTCAAGGCGATGGCCCAGTACCAGCCGAAGGACTACGCCTTCGACCTCACCGACCGGACGATCTTCGACCGCAAGGGCGTCCCCCAGGGCGCGACGCTGCTCAACGGGGACATCGGGGAGGATGCGGCCCAGCACGCGGCGCGGGCGCATGTGATGCAGCTGCAGACGGAGCAGGCGCACAAGAAGCACATGATGGTGAGCGGCCTGCAGTGCAACGTCGAGATCTCGGACGGCGAGCTCCTCCACGTCCCGGTGTACTACTTCGTCCTGACCCGCAAGGGCGTGAAGTCGATCATCCTCGTCGACGCCCACGGCGGGCGCGTCATGCAGGTCGTCCAGGCGTAGGCGGAGCCACGGGGCCCGGCCCCTCCTCCGGAGCGGGGACGAGGCTGCGGATGCGGAAGGTGTAGCGGACCGGCACGCGCCGCTTTAAGTGGGTCCAGTAGCCGCAGCGCGGGCAGCGGTAGCCGAGCGTGATTCGGTCGTCGAGCAGGGTCCGGTTCCGTATCGGCGTAAGCGCCCCGCCGCAGACCGGGCAGGCGGTGAGCGGCCGGCGGCTCGGACGCTCGGCGAACTCGACGGTCACGCGCACCGAGGGGATCCCGAGGAGGATGCCGCGGAGCCGTCGTCCGCCGAGCGCGAACGCGGGGTCCTCGTCCCGGAGGATTGGTGCCACGGCGCGTAGGAGCGCGCCTTGCGACGGGATCGGTCCGCGGGACCGGACGAGGACGGCTTCGGCGGCGCGGCGAACGATCTCGGGCGCCGGCCGGCGGAACGCCGGGGCGCGCCGGGGCCTACGTCGCCCCCGCGCGCCGCCCTTCCCGGGCACGGATCTCCTCGGCGTAGAACCGGCGGGCGAACTCGGCCTCCTCGCGCCCGATCGGCAGGGCCGAGGCATCGTCATGGGCGAAGTAGGTGAGCAGGGCGGCGGCCGCGCCGAGCTTGACCGCGCGCGACTTGAGGCGCGGCGAGAACTTCGGGTGGGCCGTCTTCGCGAGCGCCGCCTCGCTCACCCCCCGCAGGGAGGTGTAGAGCGACGGGTCGAGGCGCACGGACCTCGCCGGGAAGCGGCCGGCGACGAGCGGGTGTCGGGACTGGATGGCGTGGACGAGGGTGAGGTGGTCGCGGATCGCCCCGGCGAGCTCGAAGGCGATCGCCCCGAGCTCGAGGCGCTCGGCGCTGGCCTCGACGGCACGGAAGCGCTCGCGCGTCATCGGATGGAACCGAAGGAGCATCCGGTCCTCGAGCGCGGCGAAGTTCGGGTCCGCGATCGTCGTCCAGTAGTCCTGGGCGCCGGCGGTCCGCACATTGTAGTTGACGGAGAAGAACGACCGGAAGGTGTACGGGCCGATGGTCCCCAGGGTCGTCTCCCACTTCACCTCGCGCTGCTCCATCACGAGCTTGAGCGGCTCGACCATGCCGCGGTACTTGAACCAGTCATTGAACTCGGGCACGATGAAGTTGAACGTGCGGCCGGTGTAGGCCGCGCCGACCCGGAGGAACTGGACGGGGGTGATCCCGCCGCAGTAGCGGTTGCGCCCGGGGAGGCCGTGCGGAGGGACGGCGGTCCGGGGGTTCCCCCGGATCATGTCGTCGATCGAGAACGTCTTCCCGGTCCCCGGGGGGCCGAAGAGCGCGAGGTGGAAGCCCGTCGACCCCGTCGCGCGCCCCGTCGGGGCCAACAGCGGCACGTCGGCCAGCGCGTACTGCTGCAGGAGGGCGATCAGCGAGTCGAGGTAGAGCGCCTCCCCGAACAGATCGCGGAGGTAGGCGGCGAGACGGCCGACGCTGAACGTACGGCCGAAGGCGATCGTCCGCTCGAGCCGGTAGAGGAGGACCTCGCGGAGGACGTCGAGGAACTCGCCGTCCATCGCCCGGATCTCGGCGTGCTCGTCGGGCACGGGCTGGAGCGCCGCCGGTTCGACGGTCTCGAGCCGTTGGAGCTCGCCCTGGAGGAGGCCCCTCAGCTCCGCCGGGAACGGGATCTGGTAGATGCGGTCGCCCTTGCCCTCGGGGAGGTCGGCGAGGAGCCCGCGGCGCTTGAGCCGGGCCAGAAGACGGCTCGGGTCCTCGAAGACCCGGTCCTTGAGCAGGCGCCCCCGTAGCTCCGAGAGGCGGAAGCGGGCCTGGATCGTCGCGACGCCGCGGACGAGCCGCCGCCGGTCGGCGTCGGCGACGACCTCGGCGAGGACGCGCGCGACGGGGAGCTCGGATTCGAGGATGTCGAGGCTCCCCGGGACCGCCACGTTCTCTCCGCCGATGGACCCGTGAACGTATATCTATTGCACCGGAGTCCACCGGCGTGAGCCGAAGTTCCTCCGGCTACGAGCGGGAGCTCAAGGAGCTCCTGCAGGCCGAACCGGAGACGCTCGCGCGCTACGCCCGCGCCCTCGACCCCGCGGACCGCCCGCGGATGGAGCGCATCCGCACCTCGCCGTTCCTCGTCGTCCGCGCGGCCGGTTCGCTGGGATTCGACCTGGTCGCCCTGCGCAGCGAGTTCGCCTTCCCGCTCGAGGTGAAGGCCTCGGCGAGCGACACGATCCGCTTCTCGGCCGCGAGCGGCCGTGCGGCCGAACAGCTCGCGAGCCACCGGGCCGCCGTCGACCGGGTCGGCCTCATCGTCCTCTACGCCTTTCGGCGCGTCGGCCACCGCGGCGGGGACCCCTGGCGCCTCTACGCGGCCGCCGGCACGGGCGGGAACGGGCGGCTGAGCCTGCTGCGCCGTCGGCTGCCGCCCGTCGACGTCACCCGCAACGGCAACGCCGTCCTGCGGTGGAACGACGGGATGCCGCTCGTCCAGTTCGTCGAGCTCATCGGCGGCCTGACCGATCGGGCTTCGGGCGCGGGCCCATGACGGCCCACGTCATCGCCGTCGGCGTCGCGCCCTTCGGCAAGCGGCCCGAGCCGCTCGTCGACCTCCTTTCCGAGGCCGGTGCGGCCGCGCTCGAGGGGGTCGGCCGCAAGACGATCGACCTCCTCGTCGTCGGCAGCATGGCGGCCGGGCCGCTCGCCGGCGTCGAGAACGTCACGGCCCAGCTCGCCGACCGGCTCGGCCTCGATACGGCGGCGGGCTATCGCATCGAGGCGGCCTCGGCGAGCGGGGCGGCCGCCTTCCAGGCCGCGGCCAACGCGGTGCTCGCCGGGACCGCGGACCGGGTCCTCGTGGTCGCCGGCGAGAAGATGACCGGCCGGACGACCAGCGAGGTCGCCGAGGTGCTCGGCCGGTCGCTCGCTCCGGCCGAGCAGGCCGTCGGCGCGACGATGCCGGCGCTCGCCGGGCTCGTCGCCCAGCGCTACCTCGAGCACTACGGCTACCCCGACGCCGTCATGGACGCGGTCAGCGTCCAGGCACGCGCCAACGCCGTCCACAACCCCTCGGCCCAGTTCCGCACGCCGGTCACGGCGGAGGAAGTGCGGTCGAGCCGGCTCATCGCCGCCCCCCTGCGTCTCCTCCATTGTGCCGCGGTGAGCGACGGGGCCGCCGCCCTCGTCCTCGAGCGGGGCCGCGGGCCGGCGACCGTCCTGGGGATGGGCCAGGGGTTCGACTCGCTGATGCTCGCCGACCGCACCGACCTCCTCGGGTTCCGCGCGACCCGGACCGCGGCCGCCCGGGCGTACGAACGCGCGCATCTCACGCGCAAGGAGGTCGCCTTCGCCGAGCTCCACGACGCCTTCGCCCCCTTCGCGTTCCTCGACCTCGAGGACATCGGCGTCTGCGGCCCGGGAGAGGCGCCGCAGTGGTTCCTCGAGGGACGGACCGCACCGGACGGCCGCTTCCCCGTGAACCCCTCCGGGGGGCTTCTCGGACGCGGCCACCCGGTGGGGGCGTCGGGCCTCGTCCAGATCGTCGAGGTCGCCCGGCAGCTTCGGGGCGAGGCGGGCGCCCGTGCCCTGCCGTCGCGCCCGGCGGTGGGCCTCGCCCAGTCGATCGGCGGTCTCGCCGCGCACAACTTCGTGGCGATCCTCGGGGAGGGCGGCCCGGCGTGAGCGCCTCGTCGACCCTGGAGATCTCCCGCTGCTCCTCCTGCCACGGCCGGTTCCTACCCCGGCCGGGGGCGTGTCCCCGGTGCGGTTCGGGCGACGTCACGCGGCACCGGGTGCCGGCGAAGGGCCTGGTCCTCGCGGCGACGGAGCTGACCGCACCCGCGCGCGGGTGGACCGCCCCGCACCGGCTCGCGTTGGTCGAGCTCGCCGAGGGCGTGCGGGTCCTCGTCCTCGTGGAGGGGCCGCTGCCCGGCCACGGCGCCGAGGTGACGGTCGCGCGGGACGGCGATCGCTACACCGCGCGGACGCCGGGCGGAACGACGGCGGGGGGACGCGGGGAGGGGGAATCTCCGGTGGCCGGTCGGTTCCGGCCGCCGTTTGAACCCCCGAGGTGAAACCACCACTGGATTAGCAATCCAGCGCCTTACCGGGCTGGGCCATCCCCGCGCGCGGGGGGCCGAGCATGGTCGCGACCATAAAGGTTCGTCCGGAGGCCGCCCGTCGGTGGCCCGCAATTATGTAGCCCGCCGACGTCCCGCCTCGGGGGAGACGAGGGATGCGGGTCGAGAAGGCCGGGGTCGTAGGGGCCGGCACGATGGGCGCCGCGATCGCCGAGGTCCTCGCGTTCAACGGGATCCCCGTCGTCCTCAAGGACGTCGATGCGGCCCTGGTCGAGCGCGGGCTCGCCCGCGTCCGCGGCTTCGTGGACGAGCTCGTCGCGTTCCACGAGGGGCGTGCCGCGAAGGAGATCGCCCGGATCGGCGAGCTCGGCGTCACGCTCACCGAGGCGCAGCAGGAGGCGGTCCGCACGCATCTCAAGCCCAAGGTCTCCCGCGCGCGCGCCGAGGAGGTCGTCGCCCGCGTGACCGGCTCGACCTCGTACGACGACTTCGGCGACGTCGACCTCGTCGTCGAGGCGGTCTTCGAGCGGACCGAGGTGAAGCGCGGGGTGCTCGAGGCGCTCGACCATGTCCTTCCCGAGCACGCGGTCCTCGGCACGAACACCTCCTCGCTCTCCGTCAGCCGGCTCGCCCGCGGGCTCGTCCACGCCCCGTCGACGCTCGCCGTCCACTTCTTCAACCCGCCGACGACCCTGCCGCTGGTCGAGGTGGCCGGGGGAGTCGACACCCGGGAGGACGTCGTCACCGAGACCCTCGACTTCCTTCAGGGGCTGAGGAACCACCGCTATCCGCTCGTCCCGATCCGCGTGCGGGAGTCCCCCGCCTTCGTCGTGAACCGCATCCTGATCCCGGTCCTGAACGAGGCCTGTTTCGTCCGGGACGAGGGCCTCGCCTCCGCGCGCGACATCGACCTCGCCCTCAAGACCGGCGCCGGGATGCCGATGGGGCCGTTCGAGCTCGGGGACATGATCGGCCTCGACGTCGTATTGGAAGTGGCCGAGACGCTGCAGCGCGAGACCGGCGACCCCAAGTTCCGGCCGTCGGTGTCGCTGCGCCGTCTGGTCGACGCGGGACACCTCGGCCGCAAGACCGGGCGCGGCTTCTACGACTACTCCTGAGGGCGTCGCGCCCGGCGCCGTCTTAAACCCGGGGCCGTCTCGTCCGCGCGAGGCGCGGGAAGGTGGCGCGGTTTCCCTCGGCGGAGTGGGCGGATCGGTTCCAGAAGGCGCTCGCGGAGAACGCGGAGTACCGCGAGGCGGCGCAGGCGTGGGAGGGTGACATCCTCCTTCTCGTCACCCCCGACGCCGACGCGCCGAACGGGAGCGGCATCCACCTCGACCTCGACCACGGGGAGTGCCGCTCGGCGACGTTCGTGGCGGACGCCGGCGCGGTAACGAGCGAGTTCGTCTTCCAGGCGAAGCGGGAGGACTGGGCCCGCCTGATCCGGCGCGAGGTCGACCCGGTGCGCGCGATCATGGACGGGACGGTGAAGGTCCGCGGCAATCTCGCCAAGCTCATGCGGTTCACGCGCGCGGCGAAGGCGCTCGTGGAGACCGCGGGCCAGGTCCCGAGCGAAACGTAGGGCGGGCCGCTCACGCGGCCGGGACCGAGGGCGCCGCCGGCGGGGCCGGGGGCGTCGGCACGGTTAAGCGGACCGGCACGGGCGGTGGCCGCGGCGGGGGCGGCATGAGGCGCTGCCGGAAGAAGGAGATCACGTCGCTCCAGGCGGACTCGGCGGCCGCGAGGTCGTAGCTTCGCATGTCCCGGGCGAGGAAGTGGTGGCGCGCCCCGGGGCGGTCGAAGAAGGTGACCGACAGGCCGTCGTGGTCCCGCGCGGATTCGAACTGGGCCCGGCTCGCGCGCGAGGCCGGATCCGCCCCCGCGTCCACGAAGGCGACGGGGGCGGTGACGAGGCGCAGGTACTCGGCGGGACGTAGGGGAGCCGGGTAGGCGACGCCGAGCGCGGCGACGTGGCGGTCCGCACCGGCGAGGATCGTCGCGAGGGTCCCGCCGTAGGAGAGCCCGAAGAGGCCGGACTTCTCCGTGTCGATCATCTCGCGCCCCCGCACGTAGGACAGCGCGTCCCGGAAGAGGTGGCGAAGGTGGTCGGTGCGCGGTGCCTCGACGCGGATCCCTCCGCGGAACCGGGCCTCGACGCGGAGCGAGAGGTGGTCGCGCGGTCCGACGGAGCTCGTCTTGCCGACATCGGGGAGGAGGACCTCGAACCCCTCGCGAGCGAAGCGGATGGCGGCGTCCAGGACCGAGGTCGTGAGCCCGTAGACGTCGGGGGTGACCAGGAGCGCGGGATGGCGCACCTGCTTCGTCGGGACCAGGAGGACCGCCGGTGCCTTGCCCTCCCGCGTCGCCTCGGTCGGGTACCAGACCCGCTCGCTAAGGTAGGCAGGGAGGGGCGCCCCGGGCTTGGCCGCCGACTCGAGCCAGGCCTTGTTCAGGAAATCGATGACGCAGAGCTTGAACCGTTCCCGTTGCAGGACGATGACGGCCTGGCGGCGGCCGCAGACGTCGCAGACCCCGATGACGCCGCTGCCGAAGCTGGGGCTCGCGTCCGGAAGGAGTCGGTCGTCGTCGCGCGGCATCGTGCCCCCGCTATCGGCGGGCGAGCCGGGGACGCTTCTTAACCGTTGCCCGCGCGGCGCGCCGGCCGGGCCGTTCCCGGCTCGGCCGGGGGCTAAGGGCGCTGAGGCGGGCCCGGTCGCGCGGGGCGAGGACCGTGACGCCGGCCGTCCGCAGCCGCTCCGCCAGGGCGCGGTCCGCGGTCACGACGGCCGCGGCGCGGCCCCGGGCGAGCTCGAGGAGACCGGTGTCGCCCCGCCGTTCGGTCGGAAATTCGGGAAACCCGCCCGCGAGGGCCCGGGCGGCCCCGGCGAACGGCACCCCCCGCGCGGCGAGCCGATCGAGCTCCCCGCGGGCGCCGGTCGGGACCGCGATCGTCGCCGAGGGGTCCCAGCGCCGGATCTCGGCATCGAGGTCGATCCCCGCCGTGAACGGAAGGAACAGCGCGTTCGTGTCCAGCAGGACGAGCCGCGGCCGCGGTGGCCGGCTACGGCCGTCGGAGGACGATGCCGAGCGCCTCCCGGTCATGCTCGGGGCCGCCGCGCCGCTGGCGCAGGACGTACCGTTGGGCCTTCTGGTTCGCCGTCTTCGGGATCTCGTCGATGAACTCGATGAACCGGGGCACCATGAAGAACGGAAGCCGCTCCGCGAGGAACTCGAAGAGCGCGCGGGGTTCGACGCTCTGGCCGGGGCGCAACTGGACGAACGCCTTGACGTCCTCCTCGCCGAGGGGGGACGGGACGCCGACCACAACGGACTCGAAGACCGCGGGGTGGCGGTTGAGCGCCTGCTCGACATCGTACGGGGCGAGGTTCTCGCCGCGCCGGCGGATGACGTCCTTCTTCCGGTCGATGAAGTAGAAGTAGCCGTCGGCGTCGCGGGTGACGTAGTCGCCGGTGTGGAACCAGAGGTTCCGCCAGGCCTCGACGGTCTGCTCGGCCTTCTGGTGGTAGCCGAGGAACATCGAGAACGGCGCGCGCGGCCGGACGACGAGCTCGCCCCGGGTGCCGGTCGGAACCGGCCGGTCCTGGTCGTCGACGACCTCGGCCTCGACGAACCCGAGCGGCGTCCCGACCGACCCGACGCGGACGTGAGCGGGCGGGTTCATCAACGTCGTGCACCCGCACTCCGTCATCCCGTAGAGCTCGATGATCGTCAGGCCGAATCGGCGTTCGAACTCGGGCCAGACCTCGCGCGTCGTGCCCGCGGTCAGCGCGACCCGGACCGAGTGGCCCTGGTCCGTCGGTCGTGCCGGCTGTTTGAACAGGACGTTGACCATCGAGATCAGGAGCGAGACGTGCGTGGCGCCGAGGCGCGAGGCCGTCTCCCAGTACGCGGAGGCGTGGAACCGCTCGTCGTAGGCCGCGGTCAGGTCGTTGAGGAGCGCCGAGAGGGTCGTCATCTCCTGCGCGTTGCAGTGGAACAGCGGGAGCGCGGTGAACAGCACCGCGTCGGGGTGGAGCCGGCTGCGGGCCGCGATCTCGGCGGCGGTGCGGAGCGGTTTGGCGTGCGGGATGATCGCGCCCTTCGGCGGCCCGGTCGTCCCGCTCGTGTAGAGGATCGCCGCGGGCTCCCAGGGCATGGGGGCCGGCACCGCGGGGACCGGGCGTTCCTCCTCGAGTTCGGCCCACGGCAAGGCATCCCCTTCGGGACCGGACGGGCGCTCGGGGGAGGGCACTACCCACTCGCGGGCGATGGGCAGTCCCGACCGGAGCGGCCGGTACGCTTCGTAGAGCCGGGCGTCGATGACCAGGCCCTTCGCGCCGGAGTCGTTCAGCTCGTAGCCGAGGAGATCGCCTTTGAGGGCCGTGTTGAGCGGGACGAACACCGCCCCGAGCTTCGCGGTCCCGAACCACAGGTCGAGGAACTCCGGGCAGTTGAACAGGAGCGCGGCGACCCGGTCGCCCCGGGCGATCCCGTGCGCCGCGAGACCGGCCGCGACCCGGTCGCTCCGCCGGTCGAGCTCGGCATAGGAGATCTCGCGGTCCGCGAATCGGAGGGCGATGCGGTCCCCGTTGCGCCGGGCCTTCTCGCGGACGAGGGTGGCGAGGTCGTGGAACCCTGGGTCCGGAACGGCCATCCGCTGGGCGAGCCGACCTGGCCCTTAAGGGTTGGCGGGACGGCCATCCAAGGCGTCTTAGGGGATGGACCGTAGCGGTCGGCATGCACCGGTTCAGCCGTCCGTTCCGGCCCGGCCGCCCGGCGATCGCGGAGATCGCGAGCGGGGCCGTCGTGACCTCCCGCCGCGACGGCCGCATCCTCCTGCTGCACCTGGCCGGCGAGGACCGCTGGTGCCTCCCCAAGGGTCACGTGGAGCCCGGCGAGTCGCTCCGCGCCGCAGCTCGCCGAGAGGTGCGCGAGGAGACCGGTCTTCGCCGGTTCGCGCTCGGTGCCGAGATCGTGGAGGTCCACTACCGGTTCTACGACATGCGCCGGCGCGTGAACGTGGTGAAGACCGTGGTCTACTTTCGGGCCTCGACGACCGTGACGCGGGTGCGACGGGAGCCACTGTTCGACGACGACCGGTGGGTCACCCTCGCGCAGGCCCACCGCCTTGTGCCGTACGCCACGGAGCGGGCCGTCCTCCGCGCGACGGCCGCTCGGCGACGCCGCTGAGGGGCGGCGGGATAGGTCACCGCGCTCCGCACGGCGGAAGGTGCCGGTGGCGCCCGTGGGAATCGACCAGAACTACTGGGCGGTCATGCCGGGAAGGGGTTGGCCGGGCCGGTCGTTCCGGCCCGGTCCCAGGTCGGGGGCGGATCAGGGGCTTCGGGGCGGCGGTCGCGTCTCCGGCGCCGGGGGCGTCAGCGGCGCGGGCGGCGGCTCGTGGTACGCTCCGGCGGGCGGGACGATCGCCGGGCGGGACGCGTCGAGCCGGTTGCCCGCGCGGCGCTTCGCCCAGACACGGTACTCGATGACGCTCACCGAACCGACGGCCGCAAGGACCACCAGCCCGATCACCGCCACGACGAACCCAACGCCGCCACCGAAGAGGCCCGCCGCGGAACCGGCCGGGCAGGCGCTCACGAGGCAGGAGGAGGCCGACTGGGCGCTCGCGACCGACTCCGGCTGGGCCTGGACGTAGGTCGGCGCAGCGGACGCCGCGGGCGCGGGTCCGGCGGTCGCGGCCGCGTCCGTCGGCAGGCTCGAGTCGTCCGAGCCGAAGTTCGAGGCGGCTGCGACGACGTGCAGGTGGTGGAAGCCGTCGATGCTGACGTCCACGTTCGAGGTGAAGTCGGTCTCCCCGCCCAGGATGTGCGAGCCGAGCAGGTGGTCGTCCCCGTTGAACAGGTCGGAGTCGTGCGGCACCAGGATGACCCCGTCATGGTCGTCGAACGGACCCGAGAGGGTGATCCCGAGCGCCGGAACGGTCTGCCCGTTGCGGAGCGTGATCGTGCCCGTGTCCTGGCCCTGGAGGCCGAGGGTCCCGTTGCCCGTGACGCTGCCGTTGGCGTTCAGCGCGCCGGTCGCGGCCGCGCCGGTGAACGGCGTGTGGCTGTAGGAGATCGCGAGGTCCCAGCCGCCCGATGCCGTGTAGGCGCTCGAGGAGTTCCACCTCGAGCCGACCGTGAGGTTGAGCGGGACGAGGCCGAGCGCCGGGGAGAGCGCGACGGAGGCGTGGGTCGAGCCGGCGGCAAAGAAGGTCGAGGTCGCCGTGCGCGCCGCGCCGCCGAGGGGCAGGGTGAGCGCGAGGTGCTCGGAGAGGTTCGCCGCGCCCTGGACCTGGGCGTTCTCGAGCCCGATCGCCGGGACGGCCGAGCCGTTCTCGTAGACCGTCGCGAGGGCGGTGAGGTTCGCGAACCCGGCATCCTTCGACCATCCCGAGATGTTCAGGATGCCGAGGACCGTAGGGCTCGAGCAGCTCGGGGAGCAGAACCGGGAGGCGAAGGTCGCCGCCATCGTCCGCTGGGCCTCGAGCTGGACGCCGCCGAGCGTGGTGTTCGTCGCCGTGTAGATGACCTGCCAGCCGAAGAACGCCTGCGAGGAGTACGTCGCGTTCGGCAGGGTCACGCTCACGTTCACCCACTTCTGCGCGCCGTAGGCCCACTGCTGGGGCGTCGAACTGCCCAGCGGGACCGCCGAGGCGCTGGCGGGGGACACGAGCGCGGGGGCGACCAGGAACGCGACGAGCGCGGCCCCGATCACCACGAGCGTTCCCATCGTTCGTCCGAGGTGCTGCATGGTGGTTGGTTCCTTCGCGGAGGCACTCCGCTGGACCCTCCGACCTCGGAAATGGGGGATATACTCCTGTTCCGTTTCAGGCGCCGCGCCTTGGACCGCTTGCTACGGTGTGACAGGGCGACGGGGCGGGGACGTCAGGGAGGCCCGGGAATGCGGAAGCGCGCGCCCCGCGCGATCGCGACCGACTCCGGGTAGCCCGCATCGGCGTGGCGGGCGACCCCGAGCGCGGGGTCGTTGTGGAGCGTCCGACCGAGGCGGCGGTCGGCGTCCTTCGTTCCGTCGGCGACGATGACGAGGCCCCCGTGGATCGAATTGCCGATCCCGACGCCGCCGCCGTGGTGGACCGATACCCAGGACGCTCCGCTCACGGCGTTGAGGAGGGCATTGAGGATCGGCCAGTCGGCGATCGCGTCGGAGCCGTCCCGCATCCGCTCGGTCTCGCGGTAGGGGCTCGCGACGCTCCCGGTATCGTGGTGGTCGCGGCCGATGGCGATGGGGGCCGTGACCTCGCCCGCGGCGACGAGGTCGTTGACCAGGTGGCCGAACCGTTCGCGGTCGCCGTAGCCCATGTAGCAGATGCGCGCCGGAAGGCCCTGGAAACGGACCCGCTCGCCCGCGAGGCGGATCCATCGCGTGAGCGACGTGTTCTCCGAGAACTCCCGTAGGATCATCGCGTCGATCCGCCGGATGTCCCCGGGCTCGCCGCTTAGCGCCACCCAACGGAACGGCCCGCTCCCGACGGCGAAGAGGGGGCGGATGTAGGCGGGCACGTAGCCCGGAATGTCGAAGGCGTTCGGTACGCCGGCCTCGCGCGCCTGGGCGCGGAAGTTGTTGCCGTAGTCGAACGCCTTCGCCCCGCGCCCGATCAGATCGAGGATCGCGCGCGCCTCGGCCGCGATCGACGCGAGGACCTCGCGACGGTAGCGGGGCGGGTCCTCGGCGCGAAGCGTCGCGGCCTGCGCGAGGGTGACACCGCGCGGGATGTACCCGACGCTGAGGTCGTGCGCCGCGGTCTGGTCGGAGACGATATCGGGGGTCACCCCCCGGCGGACGAGCTCGGGGTAGACATCGGCCGCGTTCGCCTCCAGCCCCACCGAGAGGGGCTTCCCGGCCGCCACGGCCCCGCGGACGCGGGCGAGCGCGTCATCGAGGTCCGTCGCGGCGATATCGAGGTACTCCTTGGAGAGCCGCCGGTCGATCGCGCGACGGTCGACGTCGACGATCAGCGCGACGCCACCGAGCAAGGTCACGGCGAGCGGCTGGGCCCCGCCCATCTCGCCGAGCCCGGAGGAGAGCATCCATCGGCCGGCAAGGTCGTGCGAGGAGAACTCGATGCGCGCGAGCGAGGCCAGGGTCTCGTAGGTGCCCTGGAGGATCCCCTGGGTGCCGATGTAGATCCAGCTTCCCGCGGTCATCTGGCCGTACATGGTGAGCCCGCGGGCCTCGAGGTCCCAGAACGTCTCGTCGGTGGCCCACCGGGGGACCAGCAGCGCGTTCGCGATGAGGACGCGCGGCGCCTCCGGGTGCGTCGGGAAGACGCCCACCGGTTTTCCCGACTGGACGACGAGCGTCTCGTCGGGGCCGAGGGTCCGCAACGTCGCCACGATGCGGTCGTACGCCCCCCAGTCCCGGGCCGCCTTCCCGCGGCCGCCATAGACGATCAGATGTTCGGGATCGCGGGCCACCTCGGGGTCCAGATTGTTCATCAGGAGCCGAAGCGCGGCTTCCTGCGACCAACCGCGGCATTCGAGCTGCGGCCCGCGCGGCGCGTGGATCGGGGGCCGCGGCGACTCCCGTTCCGGCACGCCGTCGGGGACGTCGGGACGGGGTATGAGGCTTGGGGCCCGAAGCCCCCGCGAGGCGCGGCCGGCGCACCGGGCGCGACCGCGCCCGGGACCGGGAAGCGGGGCACGGGCACAAGTAGGGGAAGGCTCTCCCGGCCGCGGGGGAGGACGCCCCGTCGCCGCCATAGCTCAGTCGGTAGAGCGGCTGATTTGTAATCAGCAGGTCGGGAGTTCGATCCTCTCTGGCGGCTGTCTCCGGTACGGCCCCTGGCGATGGAGACGAGGTCCGCCGGCTCCACCGAGGGTCGAGCGCCGGCGCGGCGTCGGCCCTACGCCCCCGCCTCCGGTGTCCATTCCGCCCACCGGACGCCGGCTCGCTCTCCCCTCACGTGTGCCGGAGGGGTGGATTACGCCCCCGGGGACGCGCGAGACTACCGTGCCCACGATCCGGAAGCCGATCGTCGGGGCCCGCGGGAGCACGGCGCGGAGGGAATGCCCGTGCCCATCGTATGCGCGGAAGAAGGAGGGAGGAAAGGGTTGGCCGCCCGCCGAAGGAGACGCTTACGGCGGGCTCGCCAGGTGCGCGGGCACCGTGTTGCCGATGAAGAACATCGCGGCGATCGCCGCCCCCATCATCACGAGCGCGAAGACGAGGACGATCGCGGTCGCGTAGCGCGGGACTCCGACCGGGCCCGAGGTCTCGTCGGCGCCCGGGACGACCGGCTGGGCGGCCCGGCGGCCGAGCCGCGAGAACAGGCCCGCGGGGGCCGGGGTCGCGTCGGCCACGGAGGTCGCCCAGGCCTTCCCGAGGAGCATCCGGTCCGCGACGAGGGTCGCCGGGAAGGCGAGGATCGCGGCGAGGCCGAACGCGCCGTAGAGAAGGAACATCTCGAGCGGCTCCTTGGTCAGTCCGAGGTGGTACGCCTGGTAGCCGTAGTCGATCGTGATCGCGCCGGCGACGGCGGAGAAGATCCCCGCGTACTGCAGTCGGGCGTTCAGCAGGATCGAAACGGCCAGCGCGAGGAGGACGAGGCCGAAGACGACGTAGACATCCGAGAACAGGATGTTGTACGCGCCGGGTAGCGGCCACGCCGCTTCCCCCCACAGCCCGAGACCGAAGACCCCCGCCCCCAAGAAGGCCAGGGGGGCAGCGGTGCCCTTCAGGCTGGAGCGCAGACCTTCTGCGCCGCGACGCCGGTGTTCGACGAGTCCCATGACCGCTGCGTACGCGACCGTGGCGGCCGCGAGGAGCAGGGTCACCATCTCCAAGCTCAGCGTGTCCACAAACGCCATGGGCTCACCTGGGCGGGCCATCCTGGCTCGAGGTATATGCCGCGAACGTCAACAGCCGTTCACGCGGAGGTGTCGCACGGGTCTACGGCCGCGTTCCGGGCGGCGGCGCGCCGCCCTCCCGCCGGACCCAGGTCCCCCCGATCACCCACGGGGGTTCCGGACCGACCGGCTCCATCGTGTCCGACCGGAAGCGCTCGACGGCCGCCTCATCGACCTCGATCCCGAGCCCCGGTCCGACCGGGATGCGGAACTCGCCGTTCTCGAGCGCGTAGCCGCGGACGAGCGAGCGCTTCCACTCCGGCCAGCTCGCTTCGAAGCTCTCCTGCAGGAAGAACGTCGGGAGCGTCGCGTCCATCTGGAGCGTCGCCGCGGTCTGGACCGGCCCGAACGCGTTGTGGTAGGCCACGGGAGCCCCGAAACCGGCCGCCACGCCGGCGATCTCCCGCCCGAAGGTGAAGCCCCCGGAGTTGGTGATGTCCGGCTGGAGGATGTCGACGAGCCCCCGGCGCAGGAAGCTCAGGAAGTCCGCGGGGGTGAGCAGGCGCTCGCCGAGCGCGACGGGCGTGCGGACCTGCGCGCGGAACTCGGCCAAGGCGTCGGAGAGCTCCGGCTTGACCGGTTCTTCCATGAAGCGGGGGTGGAAGCGATCGAGCTCGCGCCCCGCCCGGATCGCGGCCTCGGGGAAGAACCGACCGTGGTATTCGATGAGGAGGTCCACCAGCGGCCCGACCGCCTCCCGGACCGCCTCGACCCGGCGCGAGGCCGCGGCGAGGCCCTCGGGAGAGAGGGTCCCGTACTGGTCGCCGAACGGGTCGAACTTGAGGGCCGTGAACCCGCGGCCGACCATCGCCCGCGCCTTCGCGGCGAACTCCTCGGGAGCGATGCAGTCCGAGTACCAGCCGTTCGAGTACGCCCGCACGCGGTCCCGCAGCGCGCCGCCGAGCAGGCGGTGCACGGGAGCCCCGACCTCGCGGCCGAGCAGGTCCCAGCAGGCGATGTCCACGCCGCTGAGCGCGCTCGTCGCCTCCATCGAGCGCGACTGGTAGAACGAGTAGCGTCCGAACTCCCGGAACGCGGCCCCCATCTCCGCGAGGTCCCTTCCTTCGTAGAATCGGGCGACCTCGCGCACGCTCTCGAAGACCGGCCGGGTCATCAGGGTCGTCGGCGCCTCCCCCCAGCCGACGGCCCCGGACTGCGTGGTGACGCGGACCAGGATCACCGTCGAGCTCCACGGCGACGAGCGTTCCCCTTCGGGGGCGGCGACTTCCACCGGCTCGACCGATCGGATCTTCATCGTTCCCTTTGGCCCCGCCCGACCGTGGCCCGGCGCGACCGGCGGGCGAGAGCCGAGGGCGATTTTACGGTTCGCCCTTGGCGACGCTCGACGACGGCCCTGTCTCCGGCGATCCGGTGAGGGCCCCCTGTCGGCCCGCCCATTCGCGGGCCGCAGCCAGGTGCGGGCCGACGAGCATCGACTGGACGACCCGTTCGACACGGAGGTCCGGGTCGAGGAGGAACGTCACGCGCCGGGCGAGTCCGAAGCTTCCCAGCACGTCGTACCGTCGCGCGATCTCGCGCCCGGCATCGGCGATCAGGGCGAACGGCACGGCGCAGCGCTCGGCGAAGGAGCGCTGGGCATCGACGGTGTCCACGCTCACGCCGACCAGCCGGATCCCCCGGCGAGCGAACTCGTCGTGGTGGCTCGTGAACTCCCGGGCCTCCCGGGTGCAGCCGGGCGTGTTCGCCTTGGGGTAGAAGTAGAGGATGACGGGGGCGCCGCGGAGCGAGGAGAGCCGGAACGGCGCGCCGGCGGCGTCGACCCCTTCGAAGTCCGGGGCGAGCTCTCCCACGGTCGGCATCGGTCCCGGTAGCCGCCCTCGCCTATTTCACGAAGGCGGCGATTCCCGACGCCCGACGCGGGTACCGTCGGGTCGGGCCCCGGAACGGGCAGTGCCGATCCCGGCGACCTCCTCGTTCGAGAGCGGAGCAACCGTGTCGAGGGCGGAAAGCTCGTCGATCCGCTCTCCCGAGCGGGTCTCGACGAGAACGCTCACGACCTCGGGCCAGCCCAGCACGTACTGGACCGCTGCCTGGACCAGCGTGCGCCGGCGCCCGGTGGTGAGAGGTCCGAGGCGGGTCACCGGCCCCAATTCGCGGCGAAGGTCCGCGATCGCTGCGGGTCGTGGGGGTCCGGCCTCGAGGAGGTGTCGGGAGAGGAAGCTCCCGTCCAGGCGTCCCGAGGCGAAGGGGTCCACTGCCAAGATGGCGGTCCCGGTGCGACGGGCAAGGGGCAGGACCCGCTCGAGCGCCGTCGAATCGAGGAGATGGCACGGCACGCGGACCCAACTGGCTCCCCGTTCGAGCGGCGGCGCGAGGGCGTCGAGCGAGGGGATCCCGGGGCCGGGGACGACGCCCCAGGCCGCGATTTGTCCCCGCGCGACGAGGTCGGCGAGGTCGGCCGAATCCTTCTCCGCGCCCGCTCCGCTCACGATGAGCTCGGCGAGGAGGGACCCCGATGGGCCGGGGCGACCCGGCTCGGAGCGCAGCCCGGCGACGCTCGGCCGCTCCCGGAGCGGGGCGCCCGGGCCCATGGCCGACGGCGGGTCCGGGCGCGTCTCGGCCCCGACGACGGGGAGGATGAACGCCGCCTCGGTTGCTCCTGCGAGCTCGGCGAGGAGGCGGCGTGCCACGGCCGTCGGGGCCGTCGACCCGGTCAGGTCGAACAGGCGGACGCCCCGTTCCGCCGCGTGCCGGACGAGGGCGAGGTCGTCGGCCCCGACCGCCTCGTTGCGGCCGGTCGCGGGCCGGGGCCCGAGGGAGAGACCGACCTCGGAGAGACGGATCCCGCTTTTCGGGAGGGCTCGGTCGCGCACGGGGGGACCCACGAAGCGCTTCCCCAAAGGGATGTCTCCACTCCCCGCGGCCGCCCTTCCGCCCCGTGCCACGCCGGCCCCGCCCGGTCGGGGGCGGCCGTCCCGGGCCCCTTCTTATGGCCCCCGGGGCCTCGGGAGGGTGTGACCCTCCCCGACCGCCGACCGCTCTCGGAGCGGGCCCGTCCGACCCGGCTCCAGGAGATCGTGGGCAATGCGCGCGCGGTGCGCGAGCTCCGCTCGTGGGCCCAGGCATGGCGGACGAGCGAGCGATCCCCCCCGCGCCTGCGCGCGGCCCTCCTCGAAGGGCCCCCGGGGGTCGGGAAGACCACGGCGGCACTGGCCGTGGCCCACGACGAGGGCTGGTCGGTCGTCGAGATGAACGCCTCCGATGCCCGCAACCAGGAGGCGATCCTGGGCGTCGCCGGGCGCGCGTCGCTCGCCCACACCCTCGGCATCGCGGGGGAGTACCGTTCCCCGGACCGCGGAGGCCGGACGCTCATCCTGCTCGACGAGGCGGACTGCCTGACGGGCCGGGCGACCGAGGACGCGGGAGGCGGGGCGGCCTCGGTCTCGTTCCGGGAGTATCTGCGCGGGCGCTACCGGACGGTGGAGGCCCTCGCGGCGGCGTGGGGGCTCGGAAAGGCCGGGGCGCCGCCGGTCTTCGAGCGGTGGGACGCGGTGCCCGCCACGGGCGGGCGCGGCGCGTGGAGCCGGCTCGGGGCCGCGCAGCGCGACCTCGATGACTGGCGATCGTCGGTACGGCCGCGGGACCAATCCGACCGCGGAGGCCTCGGGGCGATCGCCCGGCTCGTCCGGGAGACGCGCCAGCCGCTTCTCCTCACGGTGAACGATCCCCAGCCGCTGCTGCGCTACTCTCCGGTCTTCCGCCAGCTGACCGCTCGCATCCGCTTTTACCCGGCCGGGCCGGAGGAGGTCCGGACGCTCGTCCGCCGGCTGGTTCTCCGCGAGGGGCTCACGATCACGACACCGGCGCTCGACGCGATCGTAGAGCGAAGCCGCGGCGACCTCCGGGCCGCGATGAACGACCTCGAGGCGATCGCTCCGCTCCCCCCGGGACCGTTGCAGGAGACCGTGCTCGCCCGTCGGGACGTCGGGGAGGACTTCTACGCGCTCGTCGGCGACGTTCTCGCCGAGCCCCGCTTCTACCGCTCGGTAGAGATCCGCAACCGGCTGGACGCTCCTCCGGACGATCTCCTTCCGTGGTTCGAGGAGAACCTCGCCCGGGCGGCCCGGAGCCCGGCCGCGCGCTGGGACGCGTTCGAGACCGCCGGCCGTGCCGAGCTCATGCTGGCTCGCGCGCGGCGGTGGCGGGTCTACGCCCTCTGGAGCTTCGCCACCGAGCTCCTCACCGGAGGGGTCAGCCTGGCCGCCGACCACGACCCGCGCCGGGGGGCGACCGAGCTCGCCTTCCCGCAGTTCCTCGGTGAAATGGGGCGCTCCCGCGTCGCGCGCGCGACCCGTCAGGCCGTGGCGAGGAAGATCGCGGCGGCGCTCCACCTGTCCCGTCGAAAGGCGGTCCAGGGCCCGCTGCCCACCTTCGAGCAGCTCTTCTTCGTCCCGGGCCCGCGCGGCCGCGCCCCCGCCCTGGTCCGGCTCCGGCGCGAGATCGCCCGGGCGCTCGATCTCACGGCCGAGGAGGTCGCCTTCCTCATGCGGCTCGAGCCGGACCGGG
Organism: Thermoplasmata archaeon; assembly: GCA_027315455.1. Lineage (GTDB taxonomy): Archaea > Thermoplasmatota > Thermoplasmata > Lutacidiplasmatales > UBA184 > Lutacidiplasma. The sequence goes on from DAHUXZ010000017.1 coordinate 34,915, forward strand.
AGGAGGTGCGGGCGATCGCCGCCCCGCCGGCCCTTGAGCCGGCCCCGCCCGACCCCGAGGTCACGGCCGTCGAGAGGGCCGTGCCTCCGAAGCGCCGGCGACGCGCGCCCGCGGAAGCGGCTCCCGCTGTCGCGGCGCCCCCCGCCCCGGCCGCGCCTGCGCCGACAGAGGCGACCCCGGCCGCCGCCCGCAAGAAGGTGCAGCGGCGACTCGGCGAGTTCTAGGAGCCCGGGAGCCTACTCGAAGCGCCCGATGCCGGGCGGGGCGTCCTTGGAGCTCGCCGCGTCGAACTTCGAGCCGGCGTTCTTCGACAGGGCGGCGATCTTCATCGCGACGGGACGGTTCTTGAGACCGACCCGCATGAATCCGGCCCCGAGGAAGCCGGCCGCCGTCGCCTGGATCGAGACGTTCGTGACCCCGAGGACGTTGAGCGTCGGAGTCGGAACGACCGTCGGGATCGGCGGGGCCGCGAGGATCGGTATGTCCGGAGGGACCGGGGGCGGGGGAGCGGGGGTCTCCGGTGGGGGCCCGGGGCTCGCCACTTGGACCACGATCACTTGGGCGAGGGGGAACGACTGGATCGCGACCGACACGTTCGACGCGGGACGGTACATCGCCCAGGTGTAGAGCCCGTTGACGGGCGTCGAGTGGCCGGCGAAGCACCCCGGCGACTGGCAGGAGTCGATCGGGATGAGTCCGTAGGGCGGGGCGGTGTCGATGACATCGAAGCTGGCGGTCCACTGGTCGCCGACGTAGAGGGCGTTGTTGGAGGCGTTCGTGCTCCAGTTCCAGCCGAGGTAGGTGAGCCCGAAGGCGTGGAGCACCGTCGGCGTCCGCTGGCAGGTCGGGAGGAATCCGCCCGGGGTGACGCACGCCGCGGCGAACTGCGGGTCGGGGGCCACCCGGATGGCCCCCTCGGGGACGAAGGTGAACATCGGCTGGCCCGTCCCGTTCGCGACCAGGGTCCGGTACTCGGGACCGAAGCCGATCCCGCGGAGGGCGTTGAAGAGGGTCGGGTTGTTCGTGTTGGGGTCCTGGAGTCCCCCGTGGGGAACGTACTGGAGCGAGCCGGCCTGGCCGTCGGGGCAGGTCCAGAACGCGGGCCCGTCCCAGGTCCCACCCGTCGCCCGGGCCATGTCGCATCCCGCGAGGATGATGTGCTCTGAGTCCTGCGTCGGGCCCGTGCCGCCGGGACCGGCCCCGGCGGTGCCCGAGGGGTAGCCGGGGTCCTGGATCCAGGCCGGGGAGAGCGGATCCGTCGGGGTGTCCCACAGGTCGACCACATCGATAGTGCAGACCTGACCGACCGACTCGGTGCACTGGTGCGCGGTGTGGGCGAGGGCCGCGATCGAGTCGTTCGGGTTGCCGTCCTGCGAGCGGATCCACCCCTCGCAGTTGGGGCTCGCCCCGTTCGCGAACGTGTAGGAGGGCTCGCACGTCCATCCGTCCCGCTGCGACCCCGAGCAGCAGTGGTCGAACGGGCTCACCCAGTAGTTCTCGGCGTACGAGGGGTCGCGCGGGGCGGTGGAGCCGATCCAGACGATCACGTGGTGGGTGTTCGCCGACCAGGTGAGCCCGCTTCCGGTGATCGCGCCGTACAGGGCGGTGATCACGGGCGAGTGGAGGAAGTTGTCGTCCAGGCCGAAGATGCCCGTGTACCCGCCGCCCAGGATCTGGGCCTGGAACGTCGAGCGGACGGCGGGCCCGAACGCGCTGGGGCCGACGAAGTCGGGGATGTCGACATGGTACATGTACGAGTCCCCGCAGTCGTTCCAGTCGCCGCAGTCGGTCCCGAAGAAGTCGACGAGGGCGAACGAGACGTTCGAGTGGGGATTGGCGGCCTGGATCGAGCTCGCGATCAGGCCCGCGTTCGCCACGAAGAACGGCACGCCGTTCGATTCCTCACAGAGCGGTCCCTGCCCGCTCGTCGCCGCGGCGCAGGGGTCCTGCCCGTAGAAGGAGTTGTAGTGGTCGAAGTCGCCGTCGTACGCCGTCGTCTCCACGACGAACGCGACCTGAACGTTCGGCCAGAACGGAGTCGCCGCCTGCGCGGCGGTCGCGGTGAGCGTCACCCGCGCGACCCCGGTCCCGGCCGAGCAGGAGTTGTTGCCGCCGGCGCAGATCGTGGACGGCCCGGAGGCGATCTGGAGGGCGAGCGGCGGGAGCGACGACCCCGCGGGCGCGGGGACCGTCGGGGGAACCGAGAAGCCGGCGCTCGCGGCCGGTGACGGCGCGGGTGTCGCCGCGTGGGGAGCCCCGACGGCCAGGCTCCGGCTCACGACCCCCGGGGTCGACGCGGTCGTCGGCGTCGAGGTGACCACGAGGGTCAGGACCGCGACCGTGACGCCGATCAGGACCAGCGCGACGGAGACGGAGCGGGCCCGGGGCCGGCGCCCCCCTGCGGGGACGCGCCACGGACCCTCCCAGCTTCCACCGACCATCCGTCCGCTCCGTCCTCTGAACGAAGGAGTCCAGCCGTCGGCTATAACTTACACCTTTGGGGCGATTCCATCCCTGTATCCAGAGTGTGCCCGCGCCACTCCGGCCGCCGGTGCACTAGCGGGCGTAAAGGTAACCGCCTTTCCTTTAGGCGGCCCGGCACTCGAGGTCCATGGCCCTTGGCGCGGACGCGGCGCGGGATCGGGAAGTCCCCGACCCGCGGCTCGATGACCGCATCGTCGACCTGCTGCGACGCGCCCCCGGCGCGTTCGCCTTCAACGGCCTTCGCCGGGCGCTCGCGGCGCATCCGGAATCCCTGACCCGCGCGCTGCGCCGGCTCGAACGCCTCGGCGTCATCGCGCGCGGCGATCGCGGCTACGCCCTGCTCGCGGCCCCGCCTCCGACCGAGATGACGGGAGAGCGCGAGCCGCTGCGCGCCACCGGGTCCGTCGACCTCGCCGCCGGCATCAGCGGGTCGGACCTGATCGGGCACCTCGCGGGCCGGTGGTTCGGAGCGCTCCGGTGGGTGGGCGTACACGAGCGGCCGGGAGACCCCCTTCTGGTATGGAGCGTCGAGGGCACCGATGGCCACGTATTCCTCGGTGTCCGCCGCGGGTCGCTCCGGGTGTACGTCGACCGACCCCATCGCTCAACGGACGCCGGCCCCCTCGAGCGGGCAGCGAGGGAGCTCCTGGCCCACGCGCTCCAGCGGCTCGACGCGGCGGTTCCGGACCGGTTCAGCGCGGTCCTCGAGATGCGGCTCGATGCGGTCCGGGCCCGACCGATCGCGGGCTGACCGCGGTGTGACCGGCTGCGCCATTCCCCGCTCAATATCCCCGGCGGGGCCGTGAGCTCCTCCGCGGCGACACCGCCGCGGAGGAAATATGCACGAAGAGGACGCGGGATTTGGGGGAGTCGCGGCGGGTCGGACCCCGTTCGGGCCGTGGGTCTGGAGCGCCTACCGGGCGTACAACGAGCTCCTGCGCGAGAAGATCAAGAAGCGGTTCGAGGCGTCGGAGGGTCCGTGGATGGACGAGCTGGCCGGCCTCCTGGTCGATCTCGTGAACGCGCGGTGGGAAGGCGGCCGCAAGGGTGACCGGGTCGAGTCCGAGGTCCTCGCGAAGCTCGACAAGCTCCTCGAGGCGTGAGCAATGCGGATCCCCCTGCCGGGAGGACCGGGCTCGGGGCCATGGCCGGCCCCCGCTCCGCCGCTCCCGATGCCCGGCATGCCGAGCGCGGGCTAGACGAGGTCGGGCCGAGGCCGCGAGGAGTCGGGTGGCGCTCCTGGAGATCGAGCGCGAGCTCACGCAGGCGGTGGACCGCCTGGCGCCGAGCGTCGTGCGCGTGGAGCGGGCCCGGCGCGGGCCGAAGAGCCCGCCGGACGCGATCTCCCCCGACGGGGCCGGGACCGGCGTCGTCGTCGACGCCGCCGGGCTCGTGGTGACGAACGACCACGTCGTTCGGGGGGCCGAGGCGGTCCGCATCGTGCTTCCCGGCGGCGCCGTCGCGCCCGCGCAGGTCCTGGGCGAGGACCCGCTCACTGACCTGGCGGTCCTCCGCACCGACGTCCACCGTCTCGCTCCGGCGACGTTCGCCGACTCCGCGTCCCTTCGCCCCGGCCAGTTCGCCCTGGCCATCGGCCATTCGCTCGGGCTGCCCGGGGGACCGACGGTCTCCTTCGGGGTCGTGAGCGCCCTGGGGCGTCCGCTCCCCGGCGCCGACTTCGTCCTGGAAGGGCTGATCCAGACCGACGCCCCGATCAACCCCGGCAACAGCGGCGGTCCGCTCGCGAACCTGTCGGGCGAGGTGATCGGTGTCACGACCGCCGTGGTGCCGTACGCGGCCGGGGTCGGCTTCGCGGTCCCGTCGAACACGGTGCGCGAGATCGCCGGCGAGATCCGGCGCGCGGGCCGGGTCGTCCGCCCGTGGCTCGGGATCTCGGTCGTGGCGCTGACGCCGACGACCGCCCGCCGGCTCGCCCGGTCGTCCGCGGTCGGCGTACTGATCGGGACCGTTGCACCCGCGTCGCCGGCCGCTCGGGCCGGTCTCCGGCCCGGGGACGTGCTACGGCGGGTCGGGTCCTACCCCGTGCGCTCGGTGCCGCAGCTCCTCGCCGCCCTCGCGCGGGTGCCGCTCGGGGGAGCGGTCGACCTGGGATTCGAGCGGGAAGGGTCCACGCTCACGACCGTGGTGCGGGTGCTCGAATCGCCGTCGCCGGCGTGAGGCGCCGGCGTCTCAGCCGAGCCGGGCGGTCACGCGGACCTCGACGTTGCCCTTGAGGGCGCGCGAGATCGGGCAGCCGACGGACGCCGACCGTGCGGCCTCCTCGAACTTCGCCGCGTCGATCCCCGGGACATGACCCACGACGGAGAGCTCCATGGTCGTGACGGAGAAACCGTCGCCGACCTTGTCGAACGTCGCCACGGCGGAGACCTCCAGCCGGCGGGGGGGCGCCTGCATCTTCGCGAGCGTGTTCGATAGCGCCATCGCAAAGCAGCTCGCGTGCGCGGCGGCGAGGAGCTCCTCGGGGGAGGTGCGGCCGCCGAACGCGTCGGTACGGGCCGACCAGCTCACTCCCATCTCCGGCAGGGCGCCGCTCGTGCCCTTAACCCGTCCGCTCCCGTGGAACAGGTCGTTCTCCCAGACCGCCTCGGCCCGGCTTTGCTTGGCCGCCATGGCCGTCCACGCCGACCCCGCGATTTAAGCTCGACCGCCGTCGGCGCTCGTGCGCTTCGACCGGGCAGCCTTTTTTGCGTCGGCGCCTCCCGAGGGCGTGGTCGCTGCGCTCCGGGAGCTGCCCACCTACCTCGTGCTCGAGCCGCGGGGTGGGGTCCGCCTTCCGTTCACGCTCGATGCGACGGCCTGCGAGCTCGAGCTGCGGCTCGAGACGGAACGGCCCGGCGCGAGCTTCATCGCGATGGTGAGCCAGCGCGACGGGACCTGGGTGCAGCGGGTGCGCCTCGCGACGAGCGCCAAGATCCTCTTCGACCCCGGGACGACCGGTGACTTCGTCCTCCAGCTGACGAACCCGACCTTCGACCCCATCGTCCTGCGGCTGCGCGGGCGTTCGCTTCCCGTGCGCCCCCCCCGGCGGACGCCGACGCATCGTCGCGCCCGCCGCTCCGCCCGGGCCCGCCCCGCGCCCGACTGACGGCGGCTCGCGCCCCGGACCGTTCCCCGGCGCGGCGGGAGCCGTCTGGAGGTCTATATACGGGGATTCGGTCGACCCGCCGGATGGGCCGCTCGTCGGACCCAGGCTCTCTGCCACTGGAACCGTTCCGCATCAAGGTCGTCGAGGCCATCGCCTGCCCGACCCGGGAGGAGCGGGAGGCCGCGCTCGCGTCCGCGGGTTTCAACCTGTTCAATCTCACGTCGGAACAGGTGTACATCGACCTTCTCACCGACTCGGGGACCTCGGCGATGAGCGATCGCCAGTGGGCGGCGCTCATGGTCGGTGACGAGACCTACGCGGGCAGCCGCAACTTCGCCCATTTCCTCGAGGTCGTGCGCGACCTCACCGGCTTTCCCCACGTGATCCCGGCGCATCAGGGCCGGGCCGCAGAGAACCTGCTGTTCTCGACGCTCGCCCGCCCGGGGATGATCGTCCCGAACAACATGCATTTCGACACGACCCGTGCCCACGTGCTGCGGAACGGCGCGGAGGCGGTCAATCTCGCCATCCGCGAGGCCTACGACCCCGAGAGCGCCCACCCGTTCAAGGGCAACATGGACGTCGGGAAGCTCGACGCGCTGCTGGGATCATCGGCGGGCAAGGTACCGCTCGTCATGATGACGCTCACGAACAACACCGGCGGCGGTCAACCGGTCTCCCTGTCGAACCTCCGGGCGGTCTCCGAGAGCTGCCGGCGCCACGGGGTGCCGCTCTACCTGGACATGTGCCGCTGGGCGGAGAACGCCTTCTTCGTGCGGGAACGCGAGGAGGGCCAGGCCGGCCGTTCGATACGGGAGATCGGCCGGGACCTCTTCGCGCTCGCCGACGGCGCGACGATGAGCGCGAAGAAGGACGGGCTCGTGAACATCGGTGGGTTCGTCGCGACGCGGGACGCCGCGCTCGCCGAGCGGCTCAAGGAGGCCCTGATCGTCTTCGAGGGATTCCCGACCTACGGCGGTCTCGCCCGACGCGATCTGGAGGCGATGGCCGTGGGGCTCCTCGAGGCGACGGACCTCGACTACCTCGCGCACCGGATCGCGCAGGTCCGATTCGTCGCCGAGCGGCTGGACGCCGCAGGGGTCCCGTTCCTCAAACCGGTCGGCGGTCACGGCATCTACCTCGACGTGCGCCGGTTCCTCTCCCACCTTCCGGTGGAGGACTTTCCCGGACAGGCCCTGGCGATCGAGATCTATCGCGAGGGGGGAGTGCGGAGCGTCGAGGTGGGGTCGGTCATGTTCGGGGATGGGGCGTCGCCCCACAACGGCGACTCGCCGCTCGAGCTCGTTCGTCTCGCGATCCCCCGCCGGGTCTACACGGTCTCCCACCTCGCGTACGCGGCCGATGCGGTGGTACGCGTGTACGAGCGGCGCGCGTCGATCCGGGGGGTCCGGATGACCCATGCGCCCGAGCACCTGCGCCATTTCACGGCCCGGTTCGCCCCGAAGTGAGACGCTGACCACGACCCCTCGACGGGGCAGCGCCCGGCATCGTGCGGGAGGAGCGGTGCCCCTCCTCCGGTACGGCGACAAAACCCTCCGCCGTGTCGAAGGAGCCCTACCGGTCGGTGCGATGCCGGTCGGTACGCTTAGCTCGCGTGAGCACGGACTCGCCGTCCCTGAGTCCGACCTCTCGGCTCCGGAAGTGACCTGCGGCTATCGGATCCCCCCGGGGCGGCCGGTCGCCGTGGTTCGCGCACCGCCGGGGGCAAGAGAGGCGGGGGAAAGGGTTGGGCCGAAGGCCGGCGTCGTGGCCCGCTACGGTCGGGCCGTTCGGTTCCGGACCTCCCGGTGCACGGCGAAGACCACGAGCATCGCGAACCCGACGATCAGCATCGCCGCGAGGCCGTATCCGCCGAGGGAGGCACCGCCCGGGTGCGGCGCCGCCGTCGGGCCGGGCGCCCGCAGTTCCGCGATCGCGGCGTCGGCCGTGGACGGAGCGACGGGGGCCGCCGCCACCGAGCCGCTCGGCTCGGGGGACGAGACCTGCGAGTCCGGAAGTCCGCGCTGCGTCGAGTACAGCGAGCGGCTGACGGGCTGGTCCGACGCGGTCGTCGGCGCGCTCGCCGGGCTCGCCGGCACGGCGGCGGGGATCCCGGCCGCGTTGGTCGGGTCCGCCGCCGGGAGGACGAGGAGCCCATCGACCACGTAGACCGAGGCGTTGCCTCCCGACGGGACCGCGGAGATCTCGTAGTCGGTCTCGCTCGTCCCTCCAGGGAGGTAGACCGTGCGCGCGCCGATCACCGCGAAGGTGAGGTCGAGGCGATCGGTCGCGTTGGCGCTCACGGTGCCGGACTGGCCCCAGTGGGCCGAACCGTTGGCGGGGGTCGACGCCGTGAACTCGGCGGCGTAGGCGTCGGCTCCGACGAACGAGGCGTTCGTCGCGGCGGTCCAGTTCTTCCCCACGCGGAGGGGGCCTTCGACGAGCGGCAGGGCCGGCGCGAAGGTCGCCGCGAGGTCCTGGGCCACGTAGCCCCGGGCCGAGTACGATGCGGTGACGTAGCGGACGTGGAGGTCCCCGGCGGCGTCCCGAGTGAGGTTCGGCAGATCGCTCGCCGCGAGGCTGAGGTTGACGGCGCGCAGCGAGGCGATGTGCTCGTTGTCGAGCGCGAGCGAACCGTTCGGCCCCGTCGTGAGGTTGAGGAACGCCGACTCGGCATTGAGGACCCTTACCGAGGCGACCAGGCTCAGGTTCCGCGCGACCAGCGGCGGGAGGGTCGAGCTGTTGTAGACGCCGGCCGCGGGGAAGTCACCGGAGCCCGCCAGGGAGATCGCGAGCGCCCGGTACTCGGCGGCCGCGAGATGGAGCGAGAGGTTCCCGGGGGACGGCGACGTGGCGTTCACCACCACGTAGACCGCGTACTCGACCCCCAGCGACTCGCTGAGGGCGACGGCGGCCCCGGTGGTGGTGACGTTGCCGGCGGCGAGGGTCGACGCGTTGAAGCCGCCCTCGTACGTGGCGGCGTAGGAGAGGTTCGCCTCGGCCCCCCAGGCCCACTCGGCGGCCGCGGGGATCGCGGCGCCCATCGGCCGCACGATCCCCGGCGCGACCGGGGCCGCGGCCGCACCGCCCATCACTCCGGGGACGACGGCGGCGATCGCCGCGGCGAGCACGGCCGCGGCCACCATCGGCGCGAGCCGCAACGGTCGGCGCACGGGTCGGGGTCGGAGTTCGGGTCGGGTCGCTCTCGTTCGCGGGTCTCCCGCGTTCTTCGGCGGCATGGGGTCCTCGACCCTCGAGAGGGCGGCGGGGGGCCATCTCGACCCGCGAAGGTATGGGACCGGCGATTCTTTCGGGGGGGTTTATGTATCCGGGCGCCGAGCGTCCGGCGTGCGGTCGCCGGCGGGGGTCGAGGACCCGATCTCGGCGACGTTCGACCTCGCCGACCGGGTCGCCGAAATGGCGCCGGTCGTCCGCCGCCTCTACCGCTACACCGCGGCGATCCTCATCGCGTGGATCGCGATCATGGCGTTCGTGGCGCTCATCGGTCTGCGGGACCCGTGGCTCACGGTCCTCGCGATCCTCGGGCTGGTGGCCGGGGTCATCGCGCTCACCCTCCTGCGGCGCACCGACCGCTTCTTCCGGTCCTTCGTCCAGCGCCACCGGATGATCCACCTCGTGCGGGACGCGGACCCGGTCTCCCGCGTCCCCGAGGGCCGTACCCCCATCGAGCGGCTCGCGCGCTACCTGGCCCAGTCGAACGAGCGGGTCGAGCGGTGGCTCGCCGAGAACCCGGGGGCGCTGCAGTACCGCGTGACGCTGCCGGCGGGCGGACGCACGGTGCCGTTCGACCTCGCGATCGTCCGGCCGGGGGGCGCCCTCTACCGCGCCGTCGGCACGGGCGACGGCGGCTTTGCCATCCTCGCGCGCGGCGGCCCCGAGGCCCCGACGCTCGAGGACCTGCGCCGCCTCGAGTCCGACGCGGCCGCGGCGGCGGCCCGCCTGCCGGGCCGGCTCGTCCGCGTGATCCTCTTGCGCGCCCGTCCCGTGCCGCTGCCCGAGGAGGTCTACGAGTACGCCGTCGGCCATCCGTTCGAGGTGCGACGCGGTCTGTCGGTCGGGCGGGTGGCCCTCCAGGTGATCACCGAGAACCCGGACGGGACCTACGAGTTCGTCCCGCACGTCCTCGGCGAACCGTAGGCGGACGCGGGCTCACCGCATCCAGTCGGGCGGACGGAGGTAGCGGTAGTGCTCCGCGAGCTCCCGGGCGTACAGCTCCCGGTAGAGGCGGTGGAAGTCGCGCAGGTGCGCGACCCCCTTCATCGTGATGCGGACGTCGTAGCCGCGATCGTCGCGTCCGACGGTCGCGTACCCCTCCTCCGCGAGATGGGCGAGGACCTTCTCGGTCATGTGCGAGTTCGAGCGGATCGCATGGAGGATCTCCTCCTTGGAGACCCGCCCCGGGGCGGACGGCAGTCGCTCGCCGGCGCGCGCGATCAGGTCGGGCCGGTTGAGGTCGAGGTCGAGCTCCGCGAAGAGCCGGGAGAGGGCGATGTAGGCGTAGATGCGGTATCCCTTGTAATGGCGTTCGGGCACCGATGACCGGCGGTCCGATACCCCTCCCCCTACTTGGGCCTAGGTGCCGGGGGGCGCGCGCCGGCGGGAGCTTATACCGGGCCGGGTCTCCCCGTCGGCGGCGGGACCCCCGATGAGCGACCTCGGATTCTTCCTCGCGGTGTTCGCCAGCATCTTCGCGATCGTCGACCCGATCGGGACGCTGCCGTTCTTCGTCGGCCTCACGCACGGGTTCGACGCGGTCGACCGGGCGGTGATCCTCCGCCGAGCGGTGATCGTCCTCGCCGCGGTCCTGAGCCTGTTCGCGCTGTTCGGTCGCTTTCTCTTCACCGCGTTCGGCTTCACCCTGCAGGCGTTCGAGATCGCCGGGGGGATCCTGCTCTTCGTGGTCGCGTTCGACATGCTGCGCGGCGAGCTCACGGCGACGCGGCTCAGCCCCGCGGACCGGGACGAGGCGATCGCCCGGCGCGACGAGCTTTCCGTCGTCCCCCTCGGCATCCCGCTCCTCGCCGGCCCCGGGGCGATCTCCACGGTGATGATCTACGAGGGCACGGCCGGCGGCGACCCGTTCGAGCTCCTCGCGACGTTCATCGCGATCGGGCTCGTCACGACGGCGACGTTCATCATCCTCCGCTACGGCCACGGCCTCTTCACCTACCTCGGCCGGGTCGGTGTCATGGCGGTCACCCGGGTGATGGGTCTCATCCTCGCCGCCGTCGGGGTCCAGTTCGTCCTGAACGGGATCGTGGGCTTCCTCGCCCACCTCCCCTGACGCCTACGGCAGCGTGAATTCGAGCGCGTCGCCCTCGACCTTCACCGGGTAGACCGAGAGCGGGACGTTCGCGGGGCCCCGGACGACCGCACCGGTGGCGAGGTCGAACTGCGAACCGTGCCACGGGCAGGCGATCCGACCCTCGACGAGCCGGCCGCGATGGAGCGGTCCTCCGACGTGGGGGCAGCCGGCGTCGCTCGCGCGCAGGGTCCCGTCGACATTGTAGAGCGCGAGCGCCCGTCCGGCGACCTCGAGGCGGATGGCCCGGCCCGGCTCGGGCAGGACCACGCCCTCGACCCGGACGGTGCGCACCACGATGCCCTCCGTGGGGGGACCGGTCAGCGCTTCTTAGCCGTGGCGCGCCGGCGCGCGCCCGAACGGGGCCGGGCCGTGGACGTCCGGGCGGCCCGGGCCCGCGGGGGGGCCGCCGGGGCCCGCGTAAGCCGGATCGCGAGGACCGCGCTCGACGGGGTGCGCGGGTTGCGCGCCGCCGACCAGACCTTCTCGCCGGCGCGGACGGCGACGGGAAGGTCGTTCTCCGCCGGGGGGAAGCCGCACTCGAAGGCGTCGGTGTAGGCGCAGTACGGGTTGAACGCCCGGTTGAAGTCGAGGTCGTAGACGTCCTCCTCGTTGAGGTCGAGCGTGAGGTAGCGGCCGGGGCCGTAGGTGTCGCGCCCGCTCGTCAGGTCGCGGAACGGGACGAAGACCGAGCCCCCGACGCCGGCTCCCGCGTGATAGACGCGCAGCCGCATCGGGCGACCCCGGAGCTCGAAGCTCAGGTCGCCGATGTGCCGCATCTCGGCCTGCCCGTCCCGGTTGGTCCGGAGGTACGCCTCCTCGGGTTCGGGCCGACGCTCGAGTCGGGCGACGACCCGGAACTCCTTCGAGAAGGGGAAGTAGCGCAGCCCCGCGAAGCCGTAGACGCGCTCCGCGACGAACGGCGACTCCGGGTGGTGGGCCATGAACTCGTCCTTCATGCGCCGCTCCGTCTCGACCTCGCGCTGGTAGTCGTCCACGACGCCGCCCCGTCGGGCCGGACCACCGGCGGCCTTAACGTCTCGGCCCGGTGCCGAACCGCAACAGGTCGGCCGGCAGAACGACGGAGACGACGTGGTTCGGCGCGTCGACGGCCTCCGAGATACGGAGATTGCCGGCGAGGCTCGCGAGGAGATAGGCCTCCTCCGGGCGGAACCCGTAGTCCGCGAGCAGCCCGAGGAGGTTCTCCACGGCCTCGCGGGCGGCGGTCAGCAGGTCGGGGCCGACCCCCGAGGCGGCCACGCAGGGGCCGCTGGCGGTGCGCTCCGGCCCTTCGAACCGGGGTCCGGGGATGTGCTCGCCGGGCCGAACCTCGAGGTGCAGGAGCGCGGTCGCGCTCGTCTCGATCCCCGTGCCCGATACCTCCCCGTCCCCCTGGGCCGCGTGCGGGTCCCCGACGGAGAGCAGCGCGCCCGGGCGCTGGACCGGGAGGAGCACCGTCCCGCCGACGCCGTGGAGGCGGTTGTCGAGGTTTCCCCCGAACGGTTGCGGCGGAACCATCCCGAGCTCGCCCTCGGGCGGCGCGACGCCGACCCAGCCGAGCATCGGACGCACCGGGATCTCGACCGGTCGAAGAAAGCCGTACGTCGGCCGCGCCCAGCCGTCGAGGATCTCCCAGCGGACCAGGTCGTCCGCGAAGCGGCCCTGGAGAAGGCCGAAGTTTCGGAAGATCCCCGACCATCCCCACGTGCCCGGCGTCAGCGCCCGGATCGAGACGGCAAGGGTATCGCCGGGCCGGGCCCCCCGGACCGCGATCGGGCCGACGGCGGCGTCGACCCGGGAGAGGTCCATCCGGGCAAGGTCGTCCCGCGTCGCGCGTTCGGTGAGCTGGAACGTCGACGAGTCCGGGATGCGGACCTCGACGAGCGCCCCGGACTCGACCTCCAGCACGGGGGGGCGCTCGGCGGTCCAGCGGTCGTGGAGGTTCGCCGGAGCGAACCCGTCGAGCACGATCGGCACCCCCGCACCGGCGGGACGGCCACCTCCGAGCGTCACGGGGTCGGCTCGGGACGCGGCGGGCCGAGGGAGATGTAGAGCCGCTTGTTGCGCGCGCCCTTGTTCTCGATGCGGTCGAGGCGGACCTCGCCGACCTCCCGGGTGTTGCGGACGTGCGTGCCGCCGTCGGCCTGGACGTCGAACCCCTCGATGTCGATCAGCCGCACCTCGGTCACGTCGGGCATCAGCGTCGCCGCGACGCGGACCAAGGTGGGGTCTCGCTCGGCCTGCGCCCGGGGGAGGAAGCGGACCGCCACCGGGCGCGCCTCTTTTACGACCCGGTTCATCTCGCCGATGAGCTCGTCGGCCAGCGGGCGTCCGAACTCCGGCAGGGAGAAGTCCATCCGGGCGCGGCCATCGTAGATCTGCCCGCCGGTGATGCCCGTGCGCCAGCGCCGATAGACGACCCCGCTCAGGATGTGCAGCGCGGTGTGGTAGCGCATGTTCGAGTAGCGCCGGTCCCAGTCGAGCCGGCCCCGCACGGCGGTCCCGGCGGCCGGCGTCGGGGCGGAGCCGCCGAGACGGTGGAGGATCCCGGCGTCGGACTTCTCCACCGCCTCGACCGGCCAGGCCGTCCCGTCGGGCCCGACCAGGCTCCCGGTGTCCGATGGTTGGCCGCCCCCGGCGGGATAGAAGATCGTCCGGTCGAGGACCGCGAGGCCGTCGGAACTCGACCGGACGACCGAGTCGAGCTCGGTGCGGTAGGCCTCCAGGAGGTAGACACCCTCGGTCACGGGCGGACCGTACGGCCGGCGCCCTTAACCGTCTTCGCGGGGGCGGGCCGATCGCGGAGCCCGTCCCGGAAAGGTATTAACCCTCCGACCCGAAAAGCTTCGTCAGGCCCCATGTGGACCGGTGCGCATCGACGTCGCGCGGTCGCGACCTGGCTGCTCGCGAGCGCGCTCCTCCTCGGCGGGACGCTCCTCCCCCCCGGCCTCGCGGCGGGAGCCCCCTCGACGGCGCCGGTGCCCCGGCCGACGGCACCGTCCGCCGCCGCGCCACCGGTGCGCGTCCACCCTCCCGGGACCCCCATCGCGACCGCCGCCGACACCCGAACCGCCGGTGCGGTCTGGTACACGCAGGAGGGGAGCACGCTCAGCCTCCTCAACGGTTCGACGACCCCGTCGAGCCTGGGGTCGCTCTCGGTCCGCATCCCCCTCGTGAAGAGCCCGTACCCGATCGGCTACGAGCTCAACGGCCTCTCGAACGTCGGTGACTGGTACCAGCTCGTCATCGGGGACAACTGGCCCGGCTGCTCGTCCGGGTTCGCCGAGCTGACCGAGACGTGGGCGAACTCCGGGGCCGGGAACCCGCCGGTCTGCGACACGAACCTGACCATGGCTTCCGGCGACGTCGTCCAGCTCGGCATCAACTACACGAGCGCCCACGACGTCTGCTTCGACCTCACGGACGTGACGCGCTCCGCTACCCACGTCGTCTGCACCGCCCCGCCGGACTCGGGGGGCCGCACGTTCGTCACCCAGAGCTCGAGCGCGAACGGGAACGGCTACTTCACCGGCCCCATGACCGAGATTGCCAATCTCACGGCGTCGAGCTGCCCGGATTACACCGCCATGCCGCTCGTGAACTACGAGTGGCCGAGCGGCATCTGGGTCACCGGCTACATCCCGTGGTCCGACGAGTGGGAGCTCGGCGGGACCTCGACGTACTGCTACGGGGGCGGTGGAGGGACCACCCTCCTCTACGGGTCCGACCCCGCGACCTACTACGTCGACACGGCGGGCGGCACCAGCTACGGCCCGCACTGGGCCGCCGGCCAGAACTACTCCCAGGTGAACTCGGCGTTCGGCTGGAGGTTCCAGACGGACCCGGTGCCGGTCCAATCCCCGACCGTCCGCGCCGGCGCGTCGACCGTCGGGGTGGGGGCGACGGTCAATCTCACCGGAACGGTCCAGGGAGGCCGGTCGCCGTACTCGTTCCTGTGGTACCTGGACGGTTCCCGCCAGGCGACCACGAACCTCTCCTGGACCTGGACGGCCCAGGGCGTCGGGACCCACCGGGTCGTCGGCTACGGGGTCGATGCGCTTCTCGACGTGGGCGGCCCCTCCTCCACCGTCTCGATCACGGTCGCGGGTCCGCTCACCGTCGGGGCCGTCGCCGTCAGCACCGCCAGCGGCGGGGCCGACGTGGGCCAGGGGGTCGACCTCCGGGCGACCCCGGCCGGCGGGATCCCGCCGTTCCGGTTCGTCTGGAGCGGGCTGCCCCCGGGCTGCGCGACGGCCAATGTCTCGCTGCTCTCCTGCACCCCGTCCGTCGCGGGCACCTTCGCCGTGGTCGTGACGGTCTCCGACGCGAACGGTTCCATCGTCGCGAGCCCGGCGCTCTCCTTCCCGGTCGCCCCCGCCCTCGCCGGCGCGCTCGCCGCCTCCACGACGGCGATGGATACCGGTCAGACCGTCAACCTCTCCGTATCCGCCGGGGGCGGCCTCGCGCCGTACTCCTATGCGTGGAGCGGCCTTCCCGGCGGGTGTCCTCCCCCCGCCGGGGCGGTCGCGACGTGCGCCCCGACCGTCGCGGGCCGATTCCCGATCCTCGTGAACCTCACGGATGCGAACGGGGCGTCGGTCGTCCTCGCGGCCCCGCTGCTCGTGGTCTACCTGGCCCCCTCGGTCACGCTGACGGCCAACCGGACGGCGATCGACGTGAACATGTCCGTCCTCCTGACCGCCCAACCCTCGCTCGGCGCCGGCGGCTTCGCCCTCGCCTGGGGCGGACTCCCCGCGAACTGCCCCACCGGCACCCTCGCGTCG
>DAHUXZ010000018.1 GCA_027315455.1 Thermoplasmata archaeon
TGCGCCGGCGCGCCGAACTGTGCGCGTGCGAGCTCCAGGCCGCCCTGGGTCTGACGCACGCTACCGTGAGTCACCACATGCACCTCCTCGACGACGCGGGACTCGTCACCTCGACCCGGAAGGGAAAATGGGTCTACTATCGACTGCGCGACCGAGAAGGGGTACGGATCCCATAGTACCGCTGGGGAGGAGTCGGTGGGAGGAACCATGACGAAAGGGAAGGCCGCGAGCGGGAAGCGGGGCAGCACGGCAAAGGGGAGCGGCGGAGGCAGGGTCGGGGGGTTCCTCGACGGACCCCCGACGCCCGCTCCCGTGGGCCCGCCGGCGGAGGGGTGCTGCGGGGAAGGCTCCGGCTCCTGCTGCGGGAGTGCTTCGGCCGGCGCGAAGAGCGGCGGGTGCTGCGGCACCGGGACCCCGGACGAGGGGTGCTGCGGCCGCGAGGGCGTGGACGTCTGCTGCGGACCGGGCTAGGCTCGACCGGGCCGACGACGATGCGGGACCCGACCCCCACCGGGGCCGGGTGGGTCTTCGACGCCCGGAGCGCGCTGCGCATCACCCAAGCACTGAGCCGACCGGCGTTCGCGGGCCGACGGGTGGGCACGGCCGGGCACGACCTCGCGGCGAGGTGGATCGAGGGCCGGTGGGCGGAATGGGGCTACCGGTCCCAACGTCATTCCTTCACCTACCCGCTGTCGATCGCCGACGTGGCGGAACGGCCGGGCGCCCGCGTCTGGTACCGGGGCCGAGGAACGGCGCAGGGTCTTCCCTACCGGCGTGACTTCGCCGAGCATCCCGCCTCGGCTGCGGCGGAGGGCCGCATCCGGGGCGCGATCGCCGAATGGGCTCCCACTCGCCCGTTCCGCGGTCGCTGGGCGCTGGCGAGAACGGTGGCGGGAGCCCCTTCGCTCCGGGAGCAGGCGCTCGTTACCGCCCGGAACGGGGGAGTGGGCCTCATCGTTCCCTTCCGCGTGGGCCCGGGGGCCGTCATCTTCAAGCAGCCTCTGGCCGGCAGTCCGCTGGCCCTGCCGACCCTGTTCCTAAGGCGCGAGCGGCTGATCCCGTCCCTGCCGTCCCGGCTGGAAGTGGACCTCGAACTCAAGCGGCGGCCGCTCCGGGGCGCCAACCTGGTCGTCGAACGGCCGGGCTCGGACCCTTCCTTGGCCCATCATCCGCTCCTCGTCGGGGCCCATTACGACGCGGTGGGCGACGACCCGGGAGGACCCCGATTTCCCGGTGCTTCCGACAACGCCTCGGGCCTTGCGGTCGTCCTCGAGGTCGCCCGAGCCCTGGCGCGTACCCGATGGAGGCCGAACCGCCCGGTATGGTTCGCGGCCTTCGATGCCGAGGAGGTGGGCGCGCTCGGATCCCGGGCCCTCGCCGGTGAGCTCGCGCACTCCGGGATCGTGCCGTTCGTCATCAACGTCGACCTCGCTGCCCGGACGGAGAGCCCCGTCGTCGTCGAAGCCAGTCCCAACTCGCCGGCGCTCCTGACCGCCCTGGACGCCGTCGGGCGTCGGCACGCCATTCCCATGCGCCAGGGCCCGGTCCAATCCGACAACCGTCCGTTCGCGGCCCGTGGTTTCCCGAGCGTGGGGATCGGCTCCGGCGGCCTCGGCTACCACACTCCCCTCGATACCGCGGATCGGGTGGAGCCAGGTGCCTTGCGTCGGGTGGGCGAGCTTCTGCTTGGGGCCATACGTACCATTGCCGGGTAAGCGGGGTTCGACGGACCGCGGGCCGATGGGCCCTGCCGATGACCGCCAGGATGTTCCCCGCTCTGGGGATCGGGACGGGGGGATCGGGCAGCGTGTCCCTCCGGGTACCGGTCGGCACCCGATCCCCCCGGGTCCGTCCCTGGGTCCGGACGGTTCCCCCGCCCCGACCGCGAGGGCCGGGAACCCGCCCCCCGCTGGCGTCCGGGGCGCTCAAGGATAAGGCGAGCGAGGCGGTTCGTCGGACATGGTCTTCCTCCGTGACGAGGGCAGCCTCTTCGACGCGCCGCTCGAGGCCGTATGGGAGTTCGTCGGCTCCGGCGACACGCACTCGAGCGCGCACCGGCACGTTGACTCCCACCGGGAGCGGCACTCCGAGCTTTCCGGAACCTACTCCTGGGCGCAGGAGTTCGACGGACGGCGGACCCCGTTCCGGATGCGTTGGACGTCGTTCTGGCCGCTCGGGATCGCCTACGAGGTCCTCGTCGGGCCGTTCACCGGTTCGAAGTTCTTCATCTACTACGAGGGGCGCGGCGAGAAGACCGCGGTGGGCCTCGTCGGGGAGTTCGTCTCGCCGGAGATCCCCGACGCGGCCCTTCCCGCCGCGGTGGACCGCTTCTTCACCCGGGAGTACGAGCAGGACAACACGGCCCTCCGCGACCGGCACCGGCCGCCGCCTCCGGCCCGCTGACCGGGCGGCGCACGGGGCCGGTCCCCCCCGCTCCCGCGCTAGTCGGCCGGCTCGCTTCCCAGCGTCGCCGACCCCCCGTCCACGACGAGCGCCGTACCCGTCACCCAGCGCCCCTCGTCCGAGAGGAGGTACCGGACCGCCCGCGCCACCTCCCAGGGAGCGTTCGGGGTCGCGTTGCGGGGGCGCACGCCGCCGGTCGGGGGCGGGTCGAGCGGAGCGTCGTGGCCCATGCTCCCGGGAAGGACCGCGTTGACCCGGATCCCGAACGGGCGGTAGTCGCTCGCGAGCTTCCGTGCGAGCTCTCCGATCCCGGCCTTGGCCGCGGCGTAGGCCGCGCTTCCCGTCCGGCGGATCGGTTCGGAGGCGCCGACGAGCACGAGGGCCCCCTCGCGCTGCCGCATCATCGGGGGGAGCACCGCACGGCCGACCCGGAAGATGGGGTCGAGGTTGTCCCGAAAGAGACCGCTAAAGTCGGCATCCGGTGTCTCGTGCAGGAGCGGTGCGGCTCCCGCCCAGCGACCGGCCGTGACGCACGCGGCGTCGAGGCGACCGAACTCCGAGACGGTCTCGGCTACGACCGCGTCGATCGGACCGCGGGCCGCGAGGTCCGCCGTCCGCACTCGGAGACGCCACCCCCGGCTTCGGCCCCCGGCCTCGAGCGCGTCGAGCGCCCGACGGCTCCGGGCGACGGCCACGACCGCCGCGCCGCTCCCCGCGAGCGCGCTCACCACGGCCGTCCCGAGCCCGCCCCCGACGCCGGCCACCAATACCACCTTCTCGTCCCAGCTCATCGTAGCCCGCTCACCCGAACGCCGACCCGGGATTTGCCCGTATCGCCGGGGGAGGAGTAATTAGCCCGGGGGGTTGGGTTGCTCCGTGACGCGCACGCGCGCTGGCCCGCCGACCACCGCCCACCGTGCCGGGACCCGCCGAAGCCGGTCCGTTCTGGGGTCGGGGGCTCTCCTTCTCCTGCTCGTGGCGATGGTCGTCGTCGCTCCGCTGCTGGCCCGGCCGACCGGACCCGCCCCACCATCGCCCGTGCCCACGGCCGCGTCGGTGGGTCGGGTGCCGGTCGGCGCCGACGCGCCCCGGACCGCGACGCCGCATCCCGCGAGCGGGCACGTCAACCCGTTCGCGCTGATCTCGAGCGAGCCCGCCCCGATGGGGATCGCCGACTTCGGCGTCACGGGGACCACGGGGGTCGTCCATGCCTACAGCTACGGCACGCCGGAGTTCGAGGGGAACGTCACGGTCGATTCGATGCTGACGAGCATTCCGGGGTCGTCGCAGACGTACATGACGTTCCAGCTCAACGTGGTCGTGGTCTACACGCTGGGGGGGACGAACTACTCCTACTGGATCCAGGACATCGCCTCGATCGAGTCGTCGACGGGCTACACCGGCTGGATCGACAACATCTGGAACCTCTCCGCCTCCGGCTCGGGCGTCGGGTTCGCCTCCTCCGGGGAGATCTCGGGCAACGGCACCGTCAACAACTACAACGGCCTCGTCTGGTACGCCGATTCCCCGGGGAGCAGCTACCCGGGGAGCCTGGTCACCCTCACCTACCCGACGAGCGTCACGATCCGCACGGTCTCGAGCACCCTCAACGGCTATCCCCATGTCGGATTCGAGTACAACGACGGCTACGGCTGGGTGACGTTCGACAACGTCACCTTCGAGCACATGCGCTACGCGGTCAACCACGGGTTCGTGGTCGACGGCTACCAGTACACCCCGGCCGGCATCTTCTACGATGCGGAATGGGACTATGCGGGTTCGGGCTCGGGCCAGCACAATGTCCGCTCGGAGCTGAACATGTCGCTCCGCTACTGGAACGGCCACAACCTCGAGTCGGTGCCCAGCGCCTACAACTTCGGCAGCGACACGGCAGAGAGCCTCAACAACGTGATCGCCGGACTTCCCCCCGCGCCGGCGGACGGGAGCCTCTACTCGCACCTCACGAACGGCTCCGGGACCCTCGGTCTCCTCTACAACCAGAGCTCGGTCGCCGTCGTCAACGTCTCGACGCCGACATTCGCCGCCGGGTCGATCGCCATCAACGGCTCGCCGACGGCCTTCACGGGCAACGGCGCGAACCTCACCCTCGCGCCGGGCGCCTACTCCGTCGCGCTCCTCAACGGCTCGACCCTGGTCGACCGGCAGAACTTCACGTTCGCGGCCGGGTCGTACACCCATCTCACGATCCCCTTCCCGCACTATCCCGTGACCTTCCACGAGTCGGGGCTTCCCCCCGGGACCGCCTGGTCGGTCGCGCTGGGCGGCTCCGTCGTCGGTGCGAGTGCGACGGCGCTCAACCTTTCCGTCGAGAACGGGAGCTACGCGTTCCACGTGCTGCCGGTCGCGGGCTACGTGGCGAACGTCACCGGCGGTGCCCTCTCGGTCGCCGGGTCCCCGGTCGTGGTCGCGGTCGGCTTCACCGAGTTCAACTTCACGGCATACTTCACCGAGACCGGCCTCCCCGCGGGCACCCCCTGGTCCGTCACGCTCGGAGGGAACGCGACCGCCTTCCTCGCGGCGACGGGGTCGCTCGCGCTCCCGAACGGAACGTACGCCTACGCGCTCGCCACGGTGAACACCTACGTCGCGAGCCCACCGACCGGCACGTTCTCCGTCAACGGCACGGACGTCGGGCTCGACGTGAGCTTCGTCCTCCACCTCGGCGCGATCGCCGGTTCGCTGGCCCCGGCGAACGCCACGCTCGAGATCGACGGCGGGCCGGAAGCGGTCACCCACGGTGCGTTCAACATCTCCGAGGCCCCCGGCACCTACACGATCGAGGCGCTGGCGAGGGGCTTCGCGCCGGCCTGGCTGAACGTCACGGTGACCCCTGGCAACGTCTCGTGGGCGAACTTCACGTTGAGCGCGCTTCCGCCCTCGGCGCCGGTCTCCCCCGCCGGTGGCACGGGCGCCGGTGACGGGCTGCTCCTCTACGGTTCGGTCGGGGCGGTCGTCGCGGCGGCCGCGATCGGCGGCATCTGGGTGCTGCGGCGGCGCTCCGCCCCGCCGGCGCCGTAGGCCGGTACGGAAAGCGGTTTCCGCGACCGGCCGCTCCCGGGCCGGATGCGGATCGTCTTTTTCACGGACAGCTTCGCTCCGACCCACGACGGGGTCGCCCGCGAGACCGACGCCCTCACGCGCGCGCTGCGGCGGCTCGGCCACGCCGTGCACGTCGTCACCGTGGGCCGCCGCGGACTGCCCGGGTGGGAGCGGAGGGACGACGGCGTGACCATCCGCCGGGTCCGGTCGATCCCGGCGCCGGGCTACGCGCAGTACCGCATCGCGCTCTCCCCGGGCGGGCTCGGCACGCTCCTCGCGGTCCGCCGCTCGGACGTCGTCCACGTGCACACCCCCGGGTTCGTCGGCCTCGCCGGCCTTATCTTCGCCCGCCTGACCCGGACGCCGCTCCTCTCCACCTACCACACCGACCTCGCCGGCATCCTGGGCGACCGCCCGGCCGGGCGCGGGCGCGCCCGCTTCTACCGTCGCTGGGCGACGTTCGCGATCGACCTGTGCCGGACGAGCGACGCGGCGGCGGCACCGAGTGCCCGGGCCGCCCGCGCCCTTGCGGCGCCGGGGGCCCGCGCCGGCGCCGCCGAGGTCGTCCCGAACGGGGTCGAGCTCGACCGCTTCCGCCCCGGTGCGGCCGGCCCCGACTGGCCCTCCCGGCTCGGCAGCGGCCGGCGGCCGCTGGTGACGTACGTGGGCCGGCTGACCCTCGACAAGGGCGTGCTGACCCTCCTCGACGCGCTCGAGCGCCTCGCCCCCGAGCCGGCGTTCCTCACCGTGATCGCCGGCGAGGGTCCGCAGGCCGCGGCGGTCCGGGAGCGGGTGGACGGTTCGCCGGCCCTGAAGGACCGCGTGTGCCTGCCCGGGCCGATCTCCGAGGCGGAGAAGCCGGCGCTCCTCGCGCAGAGCGCGGTGTTCGTGCTACCGTCCACGGCCGATACCTCCTCGGTCGCCCTGCTCGAGGCGATGGCGAGCGGGGTCGCGGTCGTCGCGTCCCGGGTAGGAGGGCCCGGCGAGCTCGTCGCGGACGGGGTCACCGGGCTGAGCGTCGACCCGCGCGACCCCGCGGCGATCGCCGGGGCGATCGCGCGCCTTCTCGGCGACCCCGCGCTTCGGCCGACCCTGGGCCGGGCGGCCCGGGACTGGGCCGTCCGGCACGCCTCCGTCGACGCTACGGCCGGTCGCTACCTGGAGATCTACAGCCGTATCGTCGGTGGCCGCCCGCGGGCCGACTCCCCGGTCACGGCGCCCGCCCGGTAGGCCCGGGGCCCGCGGGCATACCCGACGGGCGGGGGGGCCGGCGGCGTCGCCACCACAGGAATCCGACCGACAGCGCGACCGCCGCCGCGATTACCGCAACGACCCCCAGGAGATCGGTCGTGTTCCAGAAGGACGCCGGCGGAGGGACGGGTGCCGGCTCCACCGCGATGGTCACGTTCGCCTGAGCGCTCCCGCCCGCCCCGTCGCGGACGGTGACGCCGACCGCGTACGTCCCGCTCCCGGTCGGGGTGCAGTTGAACCCGGCCCGGTTGACGGAGATGCACCCGGGCGGAAGGCCCGTGTACGCGAAGCTGAACCGCGGGGTCCCGCCGGAGACCGTGGTCCACACCTCGAGGTTGCTCCCCACGACGGCGGGGGACGGCGACGAGGCGACGACGGTGATCGCGAGGGCGGGTACGATCGTCACGACGGCCGCGGTCTGGGCCGACGACCCGCCGGCCGAGGTGGCCACCACGGTCACGACGTAGCCTCCCACGGCCGTCGGTGTGCAGGTGACGGTCGACGCGTTGACGCTAGGACACCCCGGAGGTAGTCCCGAGTAGTTGAACCGGACCCACCCCGTCGCGCCGTGGAGCACGACGATGCCGCTGACCGCCATCCCGAGGTCGATCTGCGACGGTACGAAGCGGAACGACGCGACGGTGAGGACCATCGGGACCACCTGGCCGCCCGGGCCGCCGGCGGTCCAGGGCGAAGGGGACGAGGGCCCGCCGGCACGGGTGGGGCCGGACCCCGCGGCCACCGTCACGAGGACGATGACCAGGGCGACCGACGCCACCGGGCGTCCGAACGCGGCCCGCCGCGGCATCCGGCCCCCAGCGGGCGTACGGGCAGAAAAGGCTGACGAACGACCGCGGCTCGGGCCGCAGCCTACCGTCCGGCGGGGCGACGGCGACGCCGTGCCGAACCACGGCGCGAGGGTCAGGCGGACGGAGGCGACGGCTCGGTGGCGGAGCGCTCGATCTCCTCGGTGACCACCTTGCGCTCCGCGCGGCGCAGCAGCTCGGCCACGGCCGACCGACCGATCCCGAGCGAACGGGCCACCTCCGCGAGCCCCGCGCGGCGGGGATAGCCGTAGTAGCCGAGGCGGTGGGCGACGGTCAGGGCGTCGAGCTGGCGGCCCGTGAGCCCCTTGGAGGGGACGAACGGGCGGATCCCGGCGGGTCGACCGGCCCCCTCCGCTCGGGAGAGGGTGCGGACGGCCGCCGCCCCGGGGACCGCGATCGCCCAGTCGCGGCGCTCTCCCGGTCCGGGATGGACCAAGCGGCACGACAGGCAGTAGCCGCCGACGTCGAAGAGGCGGCCGCACGCCGGCGGCATCGGCCCGACCGCGCGGACGAACAGCCGGTTCGGGGCGACGGCGGCGATGTAGAGGTCGCTGATGCCGGCGGCGCCCCTCAGGTAGCGTTGGATCGCTCCGCTCTCTTCCGGCCGCGTCGCGATCTCGAGCACCTGGAGGAGACGGCCGCTTTCGGGACCGACGGGGCGGCAGGCGCGCATCCGAAGGCGGACCTCCCAGCGGTCGGTCAGCTCCCGCAGCCAGTGGTCCTCCGCCTGCGGCGGGTAGCGCACCTCCACGAGGCCGGGGCCGTCGCCGACCTGCGGATCGGCCGGGTGACCTCCCGAAGGTACGGGGCCCCGTTGCGGGGCGCGCGAGCGACGTCGGTGCTCGGATTCGGCCACGATCTCCCCCCCGTGGGGCGCAACCGGAGGCCCGTGCGGGGCTTAACGGAACGGGGCGTCCGACCCCGTCGCGCGGGAGCCGCTCACCGCAGCGTTCGCGCGCGCGGCAGGACCTCGGGCAGCACCGGGGGCGGGGGCAGCGGCCCCTCCTCGGGGTCCGCTTCCGGTCCCGTCGGGAACCGGGTGGCCTCCCACCGACCACCGCTCGGCATCTCGAAGCGCCGCGTGAACGAGTCCTTCCCGGCCTCGATGGCCGCCCCGATCGTCGCCTCGGCGAGGTCGGGCGATCCCCCGTAGCGGCCGGCCCAGTTGCGGGCCCGACGGCGGACGACGGCCTCCTGCGCCGGGTCGAACAGCGTCAACCCGAGGGCGGCCTTGGCCCGGAGGATCCGGTGCTGGAGCCTCTCGCGCAGGCTGAGCATGAGGACCAGGGAGCGGTCGACGGCGGCCAGCTCGAAACGCAGGCGCGCGACCTCCAGCTCGTCGGTCACCGGGACACCGGCGCCCCAACGCCGAGCCGGGGAAGGCGCCTTACCCGCACCGGTGCGGGAGCCCCGTTAGCCCCCCGGCCGGCTCCGGCGGCTCGATGGAGATCGTCCTCGCCTCGAACTTCGACGACCGTCTCGTCGCGGAGACCCGGGATCTTCCCGTCTCCACGTTCTTCGGCAACTACCCTCGGACCCTGACGGGCGGAGGACGTCCCCCGACGATCCTCCCGCCGGTCGACGCCGAGCGGTTCCGTCGCCACCTCGAGGCCGTCCACGCCGCCCACCGTGTCTTCTACGCGACGATCAACAGCGCCGACCTCGGGCTGCACGAGTACCGTCCCGGCTTCGCCGAGGCGTTCCTTCGGGAGGTCGGAGACCTCCTGGACCTCGGCGTCGACGGTTTCGTGGTCGCCCTGCCGCTCCTCATCGAGCTCCTCCACCGCGAGCATCCGTCGGTGCCGATCTCGGTCTCGACGTTCGCGCGCGTGCGGACCCTCAACCAGGCGGAGTACTTCCGCGGCCTCGGCGCCGAGACGATCGTCCTCGAGGAGGCGAACCGCGACTTCGCCCTTCTCCGCGGCCTCGTCCGCCACGGCCACCGGGTGGAGGTCCTCGTCAACCAGACCTGCCTGTCCGGCTGCCCGTTCCGTGCCCACCATCTCACGACGAGCTCCCTCGCGGCCCAGCCCGAGACCCCCTGTCCCGCGTTCGAGTACCCGATCCTCGAGTGCGGCGTCGAGTACCTGCGCGACCCCGCGCGCCTTCTCTCTTCGATCCTCGTCCGCCCCGAGGACCTCGAGGTCTACGAGGAGGTGGGGGTCTCGCGCTTCAAGATCTCCGGCCGCAACAAGCCGACGGACTGGCTGGTCCGGTCCGCGCGGGCCTACGCCTCCCGATCCTACCCGGGCAACCTGCTCGACATCCTGAGCTTCGTCCAGGTCCGGGGGCCTCGCGGGTTCCTCGCCTCCCGCGCCGGCGCCTCACCCGAGGTGGCGGCGTTCGCCGAGGCGTTCGACGCGCTGTCGGGGCTATCCATCGACAACTCGCGGATCCCGAAGGGATTCCTGCGCCGGATCGCGGCGACGGACTGCGAGCACGTCTCCTGCGCGGAGTGCGGTTACTGCGGCGGGGTCGCGGCGCGCGCGATGCAGGTCCGGGGCCAGCCGCTGAGCCACTACGTCCCGCCGCCCGGACTCCGCGCGCCCGCCGGGCTCCTCGCGGCGATCGGCACGGCGGCGGAAGTGCCGGCGGCGACCGGCACGGCGCCCGCGGGTTCGGTCCCGGCGGCGGAGCGGAGCGCGGCGGTGGCGGGCGTTCCCCCGTAGCCTCCGTGGGCGGCCGGGCCGCCCAGCCCCGGCCCTAGCGGAGGGGCTTGCTCATCTTTAGGTGCGTCGACCGGTATCCGATCCGCTCGTAGAGGGCGATCGCGCCCCGGTTGCCCCCGAAGACGTGAAGCGAGACCTGGAGGGCTCCCGCGTCCCGGGCCTCGGCCTCGAGGGCGGCGAGCGCCGCCGACGCGTAGCCCCGGCGGCGGAACGCCGGGTCGATCGCGATGTCCCAGATGAAGCACTCCGTCTCCGCCGCCGCCGGCCGGTAGCTCCACCACAGCAGGCCGACGACGGCGGCATCCTCCGCCCGCCGTATCGTACGAACGTGGTGACCGGGCGTCGCGCGGCCCTCCGGGAGGAGGCGCTCGAACTCCGCCTGCGCCCGGGCCGGAGCCTCGGCGGCGCTCCACTCCCCCGCGGCGGCCATCTCGGCCCCATACCCCGCGGGCTCGGTCTCGCAGAAACGGGCGTACTCCGCCTCGTTCATCGGTCGGAGCTCGACCCTCGGGCCTTCCATGGCTCCGGCGGAGCAGGGCCGGGGCCCGTATACCTACGGCGCCGGCGCGGCGACCGCGACCCGGCCGGCTACGCGTGCGCGGCGGCGGCGAGCGCGGCGGCGAGCTCCGTCCACCCGCGGCGCCGGGCATAGTGCAGGAGATGGCCGCGATGGAAGACGAGGCCGCGGAGCTCGGCGCGGGCCCCCTCCGGGACGAGGTCCGAGTCGTACTGGACGGCGATGGGGTTGCCGGCGAAGCTCTGGTTGCAGCCGAAGCACATCGCCCCGGGGGGGGCCATGACCTCGCGCGAGGTGACCGTCACGGCCGGTCAAAGGTCGGCGCGGGTACAAGACCGTTCGGCTGGACCGGCGGCCGGTCCGCGACCGGCCCGGTCCCCCGCCGGCTCAGGCGCCCTTCCAGGAGACGAGGCG
Source organism: Thermoplasmata archaeon (assembly GCA_027315455.1). Lineage (GTDB taxonomy): Archaea > Thermoplasmatota > Thermoplasmata > Lutacidiplasmatales > UBA184 > Lutacidiplasma. The sequence goes on from DAHUXZ010000018.1 coordinate 11,142, forward strand.
GGCCGCAAGGAAGAAGACGACGACGGCGAGGATCGAGACGATGCCGAGGTCCGTGAGCGCGAGGTTCGTGTTGCCGTAGATCATCGCGTTCCTGAGGCCGTCGTTGAGGTAGGTGAGCGGGAGGACCTTCGCGACGCTCTGGAGGTAGCTCGGCATCGCCTCGATCTGGAAGAACGACCCGGAGAGGAACATCATCGGGAAGCCGATGGCGTTCGCGATCGCGATGCCGGAGGACGGGTCCTTCACCACCGAGCCGATGAGCATCCCGAGGCTCGTGAACAGGACGACGCCGGCGGCGATGAGCGCGAAGGGCACCACGGTCAACGTCGCGTGCATCTGCCACACCGCGACCCCGACGGCGAGGGTCACGAGGAGCGAGGCGACCATGAGCAGGAAGTAGAACGCGATCTTCGCGGAGAGCCACCCGCCCTTGCTGAGCGGGGTCGTCGCGAGGAGCTTGAAGTAGCGCCGGGTCCGGTACTCGGACGCGACGCCCGTCATGCTGTAGAGCGACGAGGTCATGACCGTCATGCCGACGATCCCGGGAAGGAAGTAGTCCATGTAGGTGAACTGGGCCGAGGCGATCGGCTCCGAGGTCATGCCGAGGACCGGCTGCGCCTGGTTGAGGACGAAGTTCGTCTGGACGAGGGCAGCGCCCACGACGCTCGCCGCCTGGGTGTACGTCGATCGGGACGGGTCGCCGAAGAGGGTCAGGTTGAACGGGTGCTTCGTCGCGGTAGCCTGACCGAACCCCGCGGGGATCTCGAGGGCGACGTCGAGCGAGTTCGCCCGGATGAAGTCGGCGAGGTTCTCCCCCGCGGGCACGATCGTGACGGCCACGTACGGTGACCGGTTCAGGAGGTCGATGAACGCCCGGCTCGACGGGCTCGCGTCCTGGTCCTGGACCGGGAGCGAGACCTTCGAGGTCCCGACCCCGCTGAAGATCGCCCCGAACAGGAGGATGAGGAGGACGGGGAAGATGAACGCGAAGAACGCACCGATCGGCGAGCGGAGGTACTGCCGACCGAACGCGACCATGTCGGCGAGGATCTCCCTCATGCCTGGAGCACCCCCTCCTCCATCCGCGATCCGACCATCTGGAGGAAGACGTCCTCGAGCGAGCTGCGGCGGGTGTACATGTCCGTGAACGGGGTCCGCAGGGCCGCGAGGCGGCCGAGGACCGGCTTCATCTCGGTCGGGTCCGACACGGGAACGAGGACGTCGTCCCGCTCGAGGCGGGCCGGTATCCCCTCGGATTCGACCTCGCGCAGGCCGGCCTCGCCGGCTCCGCCGAGAACGATGAGGGTCCGACCGGCGTTCCGCGCGATGAGGTCCTCGGGGGGACCCTTCGCGACGAGCCGCCCGCGGTAAAGGATCCCCACGTCGTCGGCGAGCTGCTCCGCCTCGTCCAGGTAGTGCGTCGTCAGGAGGACGGTGCGGCCCTCCCGGCGGACCCCGCGGACGAGCTGCCAGACGTCCCGACGGGCCGCCGGGTCGAGCCCCGTCGTCGGCTCGTCCAGGAACACTAGCTCCGGCTCCGGCACGAGGGCGATCGCCATCCCGAGCTTGCGCTTCTCGCCGCCCGAAAGGCGCAGGGCCGAGAGCCCCATCCGCTCCTTGAGCCCGACCGCGTCGAGGAGCCGGACGGCGTCGGTGCGCGTGAGTCGTCGGTCGAAGAGCCGGGACCAGTAGAGGACCGTCTCGAGGGGGGACAGCCGGTCGAACGGCTCGAAGTCCTGCGGGAGGACGCCGATGCGCGAGCGGACGCGGCCGTAGTCGTTCGCGACGTCCTGACCGAGGACGCGGGCGGTCCCTCCGGTCAGCGTCCGGATCCCCTCGAGGATCTCGACGGCGGTCGTCTTGCCGGCCCCGTTCGGCCCGAGGAGGGCGTAGATCGACCCTGCGGCGATGGTGAGGTCGAGGTGGTCGACGGCGTTCAGGGGGCCGTAGGACTTGACGAGGCCCCGGGTCTCGATCGCGAGCACCCTCCCACCGCCGCGTGAAACCGGGTCGAGGGCGGATAATCCGGCCGTCGAACGGGGTTCACGGACCCGGGCGCCCGCCCGCGGCGTCGGCGCGCGGGCGGGCGATGAGGAGGCTCGGCGCCAGCGGCGTCGGCTCGATCCGGACGAGGTCGAACCCCGCCCCCGCCAGAAGCTCCCGCCATTCGACGGCCGTCCGCTCCCGCCCCCCGGAGGCGTAGAGCATCCGTACGTCGAGCTGCTTTGCAGGGGACGGACCGCTGCCCGGCGGAACGACGAGCTCGGCGAGGAGGAGCGTCCCGCCCGCCGGGATCGCGCGGCGCAGGTGCCCCAGCGCACGGGTCACGACCGGATCGGGGAAGAGGTGGAGGACCCCCACCTCGAGGTAGAGGTCGGCCCCGGGGGGTACGGCGTCGAGCAGGGAGCCGGCCTCGAAGCGGACCCGGTCCGCCAGGCCCTGCGCGCGGAGGTAGTCGGTGGCGCCCGCGAGGACGTGAGGAAGGTCGAAGAGGACCCCGCGGAGGCCGGGCGTCGCGCGGAGGAGGGCGGCGAGGACGGCGCCGTGCCCCCCGCCGACGTCGACCAGGGTGCGATGGGCATGGAAGTCGTACGCCTCCGTCAGCGCCACCCAGTTCGTCTCGCGGGCGACCATCGCCGCCTGGAACGCCGCGTTCGCCGCCGGATGGGCGCCCAGGTAGTCCATCCACCCCGCCCCGAAGACGTGGGAGAAGGCGGTCTCCCCGGTCCGGACCGTGTGGAGGAGGTCTCCCGCCGCCCGGTAGAGCTCCTCGTTCAGGAAGATCGCCCGGGGCGCGAGGGAGCCCTCCCGCCCGGTGACGAGGAGCTCCCCGAGGGTCGTGAGGCCGAAGCGGTCCTCCGGGTCCTGGGAAAGGACGCCGACGCCGGCGAGCAACCGGAGGACACGAAAGAGCGGGCCCGGCCGGGCCCCGACCTCGGGTGCGAGGTCCTCGGCGCGCCGGGGGGCGGCGACGAGGCGGTCGGGGACGCCGAGCTTCACCGCGACGTAGATCGCCTGCCCGACCTCGAACGCGTCGAGCATCGCGTGGAGGCGGCCCGGCGGCGTATCGGGCCAGCGCTCCTCCTCGAGGTCCGACTCCGGTTCGGGCATCGCGCGAGCTCGGGTCCGCCGCCCTCGGGCTACCGGGACCGGGCCGCGGCCCGGCGCGTCGTCGTCCTCACCGTACGACGACCTGGACCTCGGTGCGGGCCCAGGCCTTCTGGTCCTTCCAGGGATCGGCCCGGTACACCTCGCGGTACATCCCGACGCTTCGGATCGACCGGTCCTTGCGCCGCCACCTCAGCCAGTCGGTCAGCCCGTGGTAGATGACGCGCGGTGAGACCGCGTCGGGGTCGAACTCGACGCTCGCCACCCGCGTGGCGGGAAGCGTCCGGAGCCGGAGCCCCGCGCCCCGAGGCACCGTGCCGCGGACCTCGATCCCCGCGATGTAGGACCCCATGCTCGGCTCGAGGAGCACCCAGCGCCCCGGGCGAAGCCCTGCGGCGCGCACCGACCGCTCCAGGCGCCCGAACTCGGCGCGGACGCGGGCGTCCTTCCAGGGCCCGCTCCAGCGGTGCCAGGCGATCCGCAGCGCGGGCATTCGGCGGAACCGGAAATCCACGGTCATCGGGTTGGCCCCCCGTCGGGGGAAGGGCGGACGGCTACATGCCGCTTGCGCGGCGCGGCGTTTCAGCACCTCCCCGCGGTCCTTCTTACGCTGGAGGCAAGCTGCTCCGGGCCATGACCTATCAGTTCGAGGCGCTCGTCTTCCGTGAGAAGGGCGGCTACCGCATCGTGATCCCGTCGATCGGCGAGCTCCTCGCCCGGGACCGGCGCGAGGTCGAGGCGCGGACCCGCGAGTTCCTCCTGCGCCACGTGCGGGCCGCCTTCCCCGAGCGCGTCCCGACCGAGACACCGTGGGCCAGCGACACCCTGCGCTTCTCGCTCGAGCTGCGCCGGTCGCCGCCGGCCGAGCGGGGACGGCGCTAGCCCGGGCGCTCGAGCCGTTCGGCGAGCGACTTGAGGGTGAGCATCCGCTCCTGGTTCGTCGTGGCGTGGGCGTTCCATCCCGACGGGTTCGTCGAACGGAGCGTGACGAGCTCGCGATACTCTTCGCGGACCCGTGCCCGGGCGCACTCGATGCGGTCGAACCGGTACGCCCCGAACGTCCCCTGGAGGATCGTGGGGAGCCGGCTCAGGCCGAGGGCGGGCGCCCCCGGGGGGATCCGTTGGCCGCAGCCGGCGCAGACCGCCCCCGCTCCCTCGACCCGCACGTGGTCGACCTGGGGCTCCATCGCCACCGGGTCGGACCGGCCATGGGGGCTTAGAGGTGCCGCTCCAGGCGCAGTGCGGGACGGCGTGCGCTCCCGCCCCGCCGGCTACGGATCTCCGGCGACCCAGCCCTCGAACGCGGCGAAGGTGAACTCCCGACCGAGGTAGTCGCGGACGAGGTCGCGGGCGGGCCTGGAGCTTCCCGGCGCGAGGATCGCCCGCGCGTAGCGCTCCGCCGTCTCGCGGTCGAGGATCGTCCCGCGGTCGGCGAAAGGGCTCAGCAGGTCGCGGGCGATCACCAGCGACCAGGCGTAGGTGTAGTAGAGGGCCGAGTAGCCGGCCAGGTGGCCCCACGCGCATTCGAAGTGGGCGCCGTCGGCGAGCGGGACCGCGCTGAACCGGTCGAAGATGCCTCGGAAGGCGTCCGTCAAGTCGACGCCGGTGGGGTCCCGGTCGTAAAGGTCGAGCGAGACGGCGGCCGCCGCCGTCTGGGTCAGCCAGCGCATCGCGCGGCCCACGGTCCCGGCCCGACGCAGGCGCGCGACCAGCGCGGGGGGGATCGGCGCGCCGGTACCGACATGACCGGCGAACGTGGCGACGCTCTCGGGGTCCGTGGCCCACTCCTCGAACAGCTGGCTCGGCGCCTCGATGAAGTCCCACTCGATCTGGGACGGAAGGTGGTAGATCCGCCGTCCGTGGCCGGCGAGGAGGGCGTGGAGGAGGTGGCCGAACTCGTGGAAGAAGACGACGACGTCGGAGTGGCGCATCCGCGTCTCCTGCGGGCGGTCGGGCTCGAGGAAGTTGGCGACGAGCGCGGCCTGGGGCCGCTGGACGCCGGCGAGCCCCGAGCGCACGTCGAACTGGGCCGCGTGCTCGTACTTTCCGTCCCTCGGGGCGAGGTCAAGGTAGAATCGGCCGATGGGCTGCCCCTCGCGCTCGACATCGAACGCCTCGACCGCCGGATGCCAGGACGACGCCCCCTCGGCGGGCGTGATCGTGAGCCCGAAGAGCCGACGGCAGAGCGCGAACAGCCCGTCGCGCACCCGCGGGTAGGGGAAGTAGTCGCGGAGCGCCTGGGAGTCGACCCCGAACTCCTCGCGGCGCACGAGCTGGTCGTAGTAGCCCTCCGACGACCAGAGCCCGACGTCCCACGGCTCCAGCCGCTCGGCGCCGGGGACGTCGGCGCGCTTGCGCTCGAGGAAGCGCGCGAGGTCCGCCCGGGCGCGCGGGCCGAGCCGCCCGGCCATCTGGTGGAAGAACGCGCGGGCGTTCTGCGTCGACCCCATCATCTTGTCCTCGATGGCGTACGCCGCCCAGCTGGGGTAGCCGAGGAGGCGGGCCAGCTCGTGGCGCCGGGCGAGCAGTCGGGCGAGGACCGGCTGGTTCTGCGGGTACGCCCGGTTCTGGAAGGCGAGGAGGGTCTCCCGCCGCACCTCGGCCTTCCGCGCGAAGGCGAGGACCGGCAGCACGTCGGTATAGGCCGTCGTCAGCACCACCTGTCCGTCCGGCCCGGGCGGATGCGCGGCGCAAAAGTCCTCGGGAAGGCCGAGGAGGTCCTCCGCCGAGGCGAGGCGGATCGTCCGGCCGTGCCGCACGATGTTCGCCTGGAACTCGTTCGTCAGCGCATCGATCTCGTTCGACAACGCCTCGGCGCGCGCACGGCCGGGGGCGTCGAGCTCGACGCCCGCCCGCCGCATCTCCCGCAGCATCTTCTCGCGCGCGAACCGGGTCGTCGTGTCGTCGCCACGGCCGTCGCTCCCCAGCAGCAGCGCGTAGACCCCCCGGTCGAGACGGAAGGCGTTGAACCACCGGTCCGCGGCCTCCGAGGCGGACCGGCCGGCCTCGCGTACCGCGGGGTCCGGATGGACGGCGAAGAGGAGGCGACCGTGGCTCGCGAGGTCGAAGACCCCGAGGAGGATCCGGTCGAGGAGGTCCAGGGTCGCCGTCAGGGGCCGTCCGCCACCCGAGGCGACCGCCTCCGCGAGCCGCCGGGAGGCGGCCGCCGGGATATCGTCGGCGGCCCGCGCCAGCGCGGCCGGCGACATCGAGAAGTCGGGCGTTTCGAGGGTGGGTCCCACCCCGGTCGCTGGATCGGCGGCGTCCGGGCCGGTGGGGCCGTTCAGGGAGGCGCCCCTCCGTTCGTCCGGTCCGGCCCGCGCTTTCCGAGCGACGCGGCTTTCTCGAGCAGGAGGTCCCAGGCCCGGGCCGTTCCGGCCGTCGCGCCCGGCACCCCCGTGAGCAGGTGGGACACCCGGCCGTCCGACCATTCGAGAAAGACCTGGGGGATGAGATAGTCGGCCGACCAATCCCCGTGGTCCCGGACGAGGGCGTCGGCGACGCGCTCCTCCTCCGGCCGGTCGATGTCGAGGACCCTCAGCGGGACGCCGAGGCGACGGGAAAGCCTCTGCGCCCGGTCGCGGGAGAGGGGCTCGCAGTGCGGGCACCACGTGGCCATCACCAGGTCGAGACGCGAAGGGCGGGGGTCGGACATGCGCTCGGTGGCGCGCAGGCGGCGGCCGCTATAGACGGTTTGCTCCCGCGGGACCCCTCAAATAGCACCACGCGGTCCCCGCGCTTGATGGCTCGACGCGCGGTGGCGCTCCGCCGGAACGGTCCATCCCGGCCGGCACGGCGCCGGACCGGGCGCCGTCGTCCGGCGCGATCGGCGCCGGCCGCGCGGCCGTCGCCCGCGCCCCCGTCGCCTCCGGTGCGTCGCGCCCTTCTCGCCGAGCCGCCGCACGCCCACATCGTCTGCCGCGTCTGCGGCCGCATCGCCGGCGTCGCTCTCGAGACCGAGGACCAGCTCCTGCTCGAGCGGCTCGCGGACCGGCGCGGACCCGGCTGGAGCGTCGACCTCATCACCTTCTCCCTCACGGGTGCCTGCGCGCGCTGCCGCGAGGGACCGTCGGCGTAGCGTTGCCGCAGGGCGGGCCGGGGGAGCGGTGCAGGGATTCTTCACCGCCCCGTCGATCGTATGGGGGCCCGGCGCGATCGAGCAGCTGAGCGCCCTCGGGGCGAAGGAGGTCCTGCTGCTCGTCGACCGCGAGGTCCACCGCCACGGCGGCGAACGCCGCACGGAGGAGGAGCTCGCGAAGACCGGCACCCACGTCGTCCGCTACACGGAGATCGACGCCGAGCCGACGCTCGCCTCGGTCGAGCGGGCCCGGGCGGCGATCGGGTCGCTGGCCCCGGATTGGATCGTCGCGGTCGGCGGCGGGAGCACCATCGACACGGCGAAGGCGCTGTGGATCCGCCTCGCGCGGCCGGACCTCTCCCTCACCGACGTCACCCCGCTCCTCGAGCTCGGGCTCCGCTCCCGCATCCGGTGCGCGGCGCTTCCGACGACCGGAGGGAGCGGGAGCGAGGCGACGTGGTCCATCCACCTGACCGATGACGCCGGCCGTCCGGTCGAGATCGCCTCCCGCGAGCTCGTGCCGGACTGGGCGGTCCTCGACCCGGCCCCGACGCTCACGCTCTCGGCCCGTCGGACGGCCGAGACCGGGGCCGACGCCATCGCCCACGCCCTCGAGGCGATCGCCTCGGAGTGGGCGAACCCCTTCGCGGACGCTGCCGCCCGGCAGGCGCTCGCCATCCTCGTTCCCGTCCTCCCGAAGGTCGTTCGTCGCGGCGACGACGTCGGCCTCCGGGGCGAGGTGCAGATCGCCGCGACCCTGGCGGGCCTCGCGGTGTCGAACGCGCAGTACGGGGTCGCGCACGCCCTCGCCCGGGCCCTCGGCTCGGCCCTCCGCCGGCCGCACGGATCGCTCGTCGCGGCCCTTCTCCCCTACGTGCTGGAGTTCAACTTCCCCGTCGCCCGCGACCGCTACCAGCCGCTCGGGAGCCTCCTCGGGGCCGCGAGCGTGCAGAGCCGGGGGGCGCTCGCCGAGCGGATCCGCCAGCTCTGGCGGAGCGTGGACCTTCCCCTCACGCTCGGCGCCGCCGGGGTGGACGCCGCGTCGCTCGCACCGGTCCGGGAAGGCGTCATCGCCGCGGCCCACCGCTCCCCGGGGGCCGTCGCGAACCCCCGGGTCCCGTCGCCGGAGGAGCTCGGACGGCTCCTCGACGCCGCCGTCGCCGGGTCCGTCGTGGACCTGTGAGGAGCGTGCCGTGCGTCGGCGTGTCGCCATAGTGTCTATAGTGTCTATATTCCTATACACAACACGACCATATTGCGGGGCGGGTTCGCGGGTACGATGCTGACCCCTTCCCCGCCGGTCGGGGAGCCCGCGTCCCCCAGCACCGCAGCCACCCGCCAGCTGCTCACCGAGCTCGACCAGGCGAAGACCCAGCGCTTCCACTTCCGCACGATCGTGATCGCGGGGATGGGGTTCTTCACCGACGCCTACGACCTCTTCGTCATCTCCCTCGTCATCCCGATCCTGGGCGGGCTCTACGCGGGCGGCAGCCTCGACCCGACCTCGAAGGGCCTGCTCGGGGCCGCGGCGCTCATCGGGGCCGCCGTCGGCCAGCTGCTGTTCGGGTACCTCGGCGACCGTCTCGGGAGAAAACGCGTCTACACGATCACGCTGACCGTGATGGCGATCGGCGCCATCGGGAGCGCGCTGTCGGTCCCCTTCGCCGGACTGTCGATGATCGACGTCCTGATGCTCTGGCGGTTCGCGCTCGGGGTCGGGGTCGGCGGGGACTACCCGCTCAGCGCCACGATCATGAGCGAGTACTCCAACGTCCGCAGCCGGGGCCGCCTGGTCGCGAGCGTCTTCGCGATGCAGGGGTTCGGCCTCCTCCTCGGGGCGGTGGTGACCCTCGGCGCGGTCTTCCTGCTGCCGACCCTCGACCTCTCCTGGCGGGTCGTCCTCGCCTTCGGCGCCGTGCCGGCCCTGCTCACCGTCTACTTCCGCACGCGGATGCCCGAGACCCCGCGCTTCAGCATCGCGACCGGCCAGGTCGGGGCGGCGGCGAAGGCCGTCGAGTCGCTGACGGGCGCGCGGGTCGCGGCCCCCCACTCCGCCGCGGTCGCGCGCCCGCCGTTCGCGCGCCTGATGCGGATCTACGGCGCGCTCCTCCTCGGGACCGCGGCGAGCTGGTTCCTCCTCGACATCGCCTTCTACTCGACGAACATCTTCAACCCGACGGTCCTTTCCGAGATCGGGTTCGGGAACGCGGGCGCCCTCCCGCTCCTCGACCAGATCCGCACCCTCGCGCTCGGCAACGTCGTCGTGGCGCTCTTCGCCTCGGTTCCCGGCTACTGGGCGGCCGTCGCCCTGATCGACCGGGTCGGGCGTCGGCCGCTGCAGTACATCGGATTCGCCGTGATGACCGTCGCCTTCCTCGCCCTCTCCTTCGCCTACGCGCCCCTCAAGTCGGTGATCCCCGCCTTCCTCGCGATCTACGGCGCCACGTTCTTCTTCGCCAACTTCGGGCCGAACACGACCACGTTCGTCTACCCGAGCGAGGTGTTCCCGACGACGTTCCGGACGACGGGTCACGGCATCGCGGCCGCCGCCGGCAAGACCGGCGCGGTGATCGCGGTGTTCCTGTTCCCGGCGCTCATCATCGCCTACGGCCCCTCGTTCATCTTCGAGCTGCTGGCGGGCGTCTGCTTCCTCGGCTTCGTGGCGACCCTCGCCCTCCTCCCCGAGACCTCGCAACGCTCGCTCGAGGACGTCTCCGGCGAGGACGAGCTCGCCGTCCTCGTCCGCCGTTTCTCCACCTACCTGCGCGCGCTCTCCCTCACCCTCGCCCAGGGCGCCTCGGCGCTCCGGGAGCTCCTCACGGACCCCAGCACCCGTCGCCCGGAGAAGGTCGCAGCGATCCGGGCGATCGAGCACCGCGCCGACGAGGAGGTCCATCGCATCTTCGTCGAGCTCAACAACCGCCGGCTCTCCGCCGACGTCCGGGCCGACGTGGGCCACCTCGCGAGCGCGCTCGACGACATCATGGACGGCATCGAGTCGGTGAGCGCCCGGGTCGAGACCTACCGGCTCGACGCGACCAGCCTTGAGCTCACGCGGTTCGCCGATATCGTGCGCGAGTCCGTCGACCTCGTCGGGGAAGGGATCCTGGCGCTCGACGAGCTCTACCGGGGGAGCACCTCCGGTCTCGAGCGGTCGATCGTGGAGGTCAACCGTCTCGAGAACGAGGCCGACGAGCTCCTCCGGGGCCTCCTCGGACGGCTGTTCGAGGGGAACGACCCGATCGAGATCCTGAAGTGGAAGGACTTCTACGAGCGGCTCGAGCTCATCACCGACCGGTGCGAGGACGTCACCGACGTCTTCCAGGACCTCAAGGTCCGCTACGCGCCGGGACCCTGAGCGGCCGGGCGCGCCTCGCCCCGCCGCGGCGCCGCGGCCGCCGGCTCGGCCTCGCGGTTCGCGACGGCGTGGTTGATCGCGATCTCGGCGAGGTCGCTCGCGTAGAAGGCGCTCCGCTCGAGGCTCTCGAGGACATAGGCGAGCCCGACGGCCAGCCGTCCCCGCTTCGTCGAGAGCTCCCGCAGGATCTTCTGCCGCTCCCGCTCGACGCGCTTCGCGTCGTCGACGACGGCGTTCGCCGCGGACGGGTCCTTCGCCTCGAGGCTGTCGACGGCCTGGCTGAGCACCCGCGCGGCCGACTCGGCCACCGCGTCGAGCTCCCCGACGATCGCCTCGGGGGGCTTCTCCCGCTCGAGCATCTGCACCGTCTCCGCGATGCGGACCGCGTGGTCCGCGATCCGCTCGAGGACGCGCGACGCGAGCAGGTACGTCGCGCACTCGGGGAGGGTGAGGCCGAGCGAGGAGAGGGTCCGCGCGTCGCGCAGTGCGGTCGTCACCTGCTTCTGGACGAACCAGTGCAGGCGGTCGACCTCCCAGTCGCGCTCGATGACGTCGCGGGCGATCGCCTCGTCCTGGGACCGGAACGCCGTCATCGCGTCGGCCTGCATGGCGCGGACCATCTGGTGCATCCGACGGATCACCGACGGGATCGGCAGCGGGTTCGCGCCGACGACGTCCTGCAGCACCACCGACTCGCTCGTCTCCTCGAGGATCTCCGGTCCGATCATCCGCTGGGCGAACCCCCGGACGACCTCGCGGGTCCGCGCATGCATCCGCCCGCCCGACGCCCGGATCTCGAGGAGCGGCGCGCCGGCGATGTACTCGGCGACGAGGATGCGGAAGAGATGGTCCGGGGCCATGTCGTTCGAGACGACGACCGTCCGTCGCACCTCCTCGGTCCGCTGGCCCTCCTCGGGGAACACCGTGAGCGAGCCGTCGGAGCGCGGCGTGAAGAACAGCACGTCGCCGGCCCGGAGGCCCCGGCCGGTGACCCAGCTCTTCGGGAGCGAGACGATGAAGGTCGAGCCCCCGGTCTTCTGGATGCGGCGGCCGTGGAACCCCGAGGAAGAACCCATGGCGACGGGCGGGGCCCACCCCTCCGGATACTATATAGGTAACCTCACGAAGCCGGAGCGACGGCGTGCCGGGGCGGCGCCGGCGGGGTCCAGCCCGCGCGCCGGCACCACCGGAGCCCGGGGGCCGGGCGGTGCGCCGCCCCTAAATACCGCAGCGCCCGGTGCCGTCCTGTTCCCCACGATGGGCGACGCTCCCAGGTCGACGGTGCGGTTCCGGGGACGGCCGCTGTCGCTCCCCCGGGGAGCGACCCTCGTCCAGGCGCTCGTCCGCGGTCGCCTCCCCATCCTCCAGCGGTCGATCCGCTACCACCGGCCGCGGGCGCCGTCCTGCGGCACCGGCGCCTGCTCCCAGTGTCTCGTCCGCGTCAACGGCCGGCCCAACGTCCGCGCCTGCCTCTACCGCCCCGCGACGGACGACGTGATCCGCACCGAGAACGCCTGGCCTTCGCCCGAGTTCGACCTATTCGGCGCGCTGGACGCCGTCTTCCCGCGGGGCCTCGATACCGTCCACGGCTTCCGCCGCCCCGCCGTGTTCGCCCCGCTCTACCACCGGGTGATCCGGCGCCTCGCCGGCTTCGGCCGGATGGCCGATACCCCCGGCCCGACACCGCCGCCGGGACGGACGGTCCCGACCGATGCCCTCGTGGTCGGCGCGGGACCGAGCGGCCGCGCGGCGGCTCAGCACCTCGCCTCGGCCGGCCGGTCGACCGTCCTCGTCGATCGCGGGTCGACCGGCGATCCGCTCCCCGGCGTCACGGCCTACGACACGACGACGGTCGTGTTCCTTCCCCCGCCCCTTTCGGGCGGGGAGCGGCCGTTCCGCGCGATCGCCGTGCGCGACGGCGGCGAGGCGCTCCGCCTCGCGGCCCGCACCGTGGTCGTGGCGACGGGCGGCTACGACGGCCCGCTCCTCTTCCCGGGGAACGACCGCCCCGGCGTGATGACGGCGGAGGGGGCGCTCGCGTTCACGCCTCCCGGCGGCGACCCTCCGTTCCGCCGCGCGCTCCTCGTCGGCGGGGGCCCCCGGGCCGCGGAGCTCCTCGATGCGGCCGGGGCCCACATCGAGGCCGTCGTCGCCCCCACCCAGATCGCCCCGACCGTGGTCGGTCGTGCCTCGGCGCTCGGCATCCCCCTCTATCCGCGAACCCTGCTGCTCGCCGCGAAGGGCCGCCATCGCCTCCGCTCCGTCCTGCTCCGACGGCGCGGCGAGGGCGCACCGTTCTCCCTGGAGGTCGATGCGGTGGTCCTGGCCCACCGGCGCCTGCCGCAGCCGCAGCTGTTCTTCCAGGCCGGGGCCCGCATGGCGTGGCGGTCGGCCGGGGGGGCCTACTTCCCCGTGCTCACCGACGGGGCGACGAGCGTCCCCGGCCTGTTCGCCTGCGGCACGGCGGTCGGCCACCCCGACCGCGCCGACGCCGCCGCGAGCGGTGTCGCGGCCGCGGACGCCGCCCTCGGGCGCACCGGCGCCCCGGCCGGGGGCCCGACGCTCGTTCCGGACGGGCCTCCCCACGAGCTCGAGGGCTACTACCGGGAGCTCCTCGACGGGGCGCGCCGCCGGGGAAAGTGGGTCCTCTGCCCGTGCGAGGACGTCCTCCTCCGCGAGGTCGAGACGGCGTCGCGCGGCGGCTACCGGGGCATCGAGGTGATCAAACGGTTCACGGGGATCGGCACGGGTCTCTGCCAGGGCCGCTACTGCCTTCCCGACGCCCTTCTGCTCCTCGCGATCCTCGAGGGGCGCCCGCCGTCGGACGTGGGGTACATCACCCAGCGCCCGCCGGTCGTTCCCGTGCCGCTCGGGGCCCTCGCCGAGCTGCCCGATGCGCCGGAGGCGGCATGAACCGCCCGGCGCGCGGGCGCTACCGCGTCGCGATCGTCGGCGGAGGGGTGGTGGGCCTGTTCACGGCGTACCACCTCGCGCGCGCCGGTGCGGGGCCGATCGTCGTCGTCGACCGCGGCTTCCTCTCCTCGGGGGCCTCGGGCCGGAACGGCGGCGGGGTCCGGCAGCAGTGGGAGACCGCCGCGACGGTCCGCCTTGCCCGCGAGTCCGTCGCGGCCTGGCGGCGCTTCGGCCGGGAGTTCGGGTTCAACATCTGGTTCCGCCCGGGCGGCTACCTCTTCCTTGCCGGGACGCGCGACGAGCTCGGCCGCCTGGCCGAGGTCCACCGCGTCGTCGCCGGAGAGGGGCTGCCGGCCGAGCTCCTCGACCGGGACGGGGTCGCCCGCCACGCCGACGGCCTCTCGCTCGACGGAGTCGTCGGCGGCACCTTCCTCCGGAGCGACGGGACCCTCTATCCGTTCCCCGTCCTCTGGGGGCTATCCGAGACGCTCCGCTCGCTCGGGGTCGAGCTGCTCTACGGGGTCGAAGCGACGGGGCTCCGTCTCGAGGACGGGCGCGTCACGGGGCTCGCGACGGCCGCCGGGCCTATCGAGGCGGCGGCGGTCGTGAACGCCGCGGGCGGCTGGTCCGCCGAGTTCACCCGCCGCGCCGGCCTGGTCGCCTTCAACGAGGCCCGCCGCCACGAGATCCTCGCGACGGAGCCGCTCAAGCCGTTCCTCGACCCCATGGTCGTCCGCCTCTCGGACGGCCTCTACTTCAGCCAGACGATGCGCGGCGAGATCGTCGGGGGGCTCACGGTGCCCCACCCTCCCGGCACCGCCGGGGGGATGTCGAGTTCGCCGGAGTTCCTCGTCCGGATGGCGCGGGCGCTCACCGGCCTCCTCCCGCGCGTCCGCGGCCTGGGGATCCTGCGCGCCTGGTCGGGGTACTACGACGAGAACCCGGACGGGCTCCCGTCGATCGGCGAGGACCCGCGGCGGCCGGGACTGTTCCACGCGAACGGTTTCGGCGGCCACGGGTTCATGCTCGCCCCCGCCTCGACGCGCCGCGTCGCGCAGGCGGTCCTCGGGGAACCGACCGACCTTGACCCGGCGCAGTTCCACCCCGGACGCTTCCTGGACGCCCACCGCGCCGCCCCGGCCGAGGGCCTGACCCTCGGGTAGTCCGCCGCCAACCTTAGAGCGGGCCGGCCGTCTCCCGCGGCCGTGGGGTGGCGATTCCCGTTCGAGCCGTTCCGGCCCGAGCTCGAGCCGGACGCGCCCGCCGGGGCGGACCCGGTCCCCGAGACCGCCCTCCGGGCGGCGGTGACGGGGGCGGACGCCTATCGCGCGACCCGCGCCGCCCTCCGGCGCGACGGACCGACCCTGCGCGTCGGGAACCGGTTCGTTCCCCTCGAGCGCTACCGCGAGGTCGCCTTCCTGGCCCTCGGGCGCGCCGCGGCGTCGCAGGCGATGGCGGTCCACGCGGCGCTCGGGGACGCGGTCACCCAGGGCTTCGTGGCCGGCCCGGACCCGCTGCCCGCCCAGGTCCCGTTCCGCTCCCTGTGCGCCGCGACCGGCCTCCCCGGCGATCCCGCGGCGCTCGCCGCGGCGGAGGCGGCGCGCGAGCTCGCCGAGGGTCTCGGAGAGCGGGACCTCCTCCTCGTCCTCCTTTCGCCGGGCGCGCTGTCGTACCTCGCCGTCCCGCCGGCCGGCTGGGATGCGCCGGCGTGGAACCGCTGGCTCGCGGCGCTCGCTTCCGCCGGTGCGCCGGGCTCGGACGTCGACGCTGTCGCGCGGCTCCTCTCCGACGGACCCGTCGCCGGCGGCCTCGGCCGGGCCGGCGCGAGCGAGGTCGACACCCTGCTCGTCGACCGCGGAGACGGACCGGTGCGCCTGGGCGGCGGACCGACGATCGCGGCGACGGCCGAGGAGCGCGTGGCGGCCCGGTCGCTCCTCGGGCGTCTCGGCCGGCTCGAGGCGCTCCCCGCGGCCCTGCGCGACCGACTCGCCCCCGGCTCCGAGCCCCCCGCGCTCGCGGGCCGGGTCCACCGTCCCGTCGTCGTGGCGGCACCGGCCGACGCGCTGCGCGAGGCCGGCGACGCGCTCGGCGAGAAGCGCTGGCTGCCCCGGCTCGCCGACCGCCTCCCGGTCGGAGGACCCGCGGCCACGGCCGACGCGTTCCTCGCCCGCGCCGAGGAGCGGCTCGCGGAGGCGACGGCGGACGGCACGCTCGCCGGTCGCCGGGGGGTCGTCGCCCTCGCCCCGACGACGTTCGACCTTCCCGAGGGGGTCGACGAGCGCCCCGCGATCGCCGCGTTCCTCGCCCGGGCGGCGGCGACGCTGCGCCGTCGGGAGATGAGCGTCGCGGCGGTCCGCACGAGCGGCTCGGAACCGGACGGGCCGGCTCCGGGTGGGGTCGTCGGCCGCTCGACCGCCCGCCCGGCCCTTCCTTCCTCCGTCCCGCGTCCGTTGCGGATGCGCGCCGGCATCACCGACGTCGGCTGCCTCCTCGTGGGCGTCGTGCCGGCGCCGGCCGACGGGGCCGGCTAGCGACGGGCTTTTCGTCCGGAGCCGGTGCCGGTTCGTGCCGGTCGCCGCGGCGTACCGTCGGCTGCTGGGCAACCGTCGCTTCCTCGCGTTCTTCCTCGCGTCGGCGGCCGGCGACGCCGGCTACGCGGTCTACGCGATCGCGATCCTGTGGCTGTCGCTCGAGGTCTCGGGAAGCCTCGTCATCGCCGGGGTCGTGCTGTTCGTCGAGTTCGGGGTCTACGCGCTCTCCTTCGTCGTCGGCCCCCTCGTCGACCGCGTCCGCGACCTGCGGAGCGTCCTCCTCGCCGGCTACCCCGCCCAGGCGGCCCTCGCCGTCACCCTGGGCCTCCTCGCGCGCGCCGGCACGCTGACGGTCCCGATCCTCCTCGCCCTCGTCCTCGCGATCTCCCTCCTCTGGGACTTCACCTACGCCGCGACCCTCGCGGTCCTTCCGCGGCTCGTCTCCGCGGACGACCTCTTCGCGGCGAACGGCCTCGCGAGCGCGGTCTCCGGCGGGCAGCAGATCGGCGGCTACGCCGTCGGCGCGGTCCTGCTCGTCGTCGTGGGACCGGGCGATGCCGCCGTCCTCTACGGGGCCCTCAACGCCGTCGCGGCCGCGTTCGTCCTGGGCGTCTCGGCCCCGGCCGCGCCGCCGGCCCGGGCGGGCTTCGTGGCCGAGCTGCGCGAGGGGTTCCGTCACCTCCGGGCGACGCGGGACCCGCCGCTCGCCTCCCTCGCCGGCCTCAACGGGGTCCTCGGGTTCGTGGGCGGCGGACCGGCGGTGCTCATCGCGTTCGTCGCCGCGCACGAGCTCTCTGGCTCGACGGCCGCCTACGGCGGACTGTTCTGTGCGTTCGCCGTCGGCGGCGTCGTGACCGGCCTCGCGCTCGGCGCCCTCAGCCCGCGCGCGCACGTCGGGTGGGTCCTCCTCGTCGCCCCGGCCCTCGAGGGCGCGGTCCTCCTCTTCGCCGTCGCGACCGGGCCGCACCTCCTCCTCGGGGCGGTGGCGTGGTTCGCGGTCGGGGCGCTGGATGTCGTCTTCTTCGCCACGCTCGTGACGGTCCTCCAGGCAACGACCCCCCGGCCGCTGCTCGCGAGGACCGTGACCGACGTCTACCTCCCCCGGGGGGCGGCGCGGGCGTTCGGCGCGCTCGCGATCGCCGCGCTCACCGTCGTCCTCTCCCCCCTGGCCCTCGCGGCCGTGATCGCGAGCGTGCTCGTCGCGGCGGGCGCGGGGGGAGGCGTGGCGTTTCCGAAGGTCCGCCGGCTGCGGTTCTAGCTCGGGCCGGCCGGGGTACCTGCGGCCCCCGCGGCCTCCGGCTCGGCGAAGTGGCGCTTGAGCGCCATGTACTCCTCGTAGGAGATCTGCCGCCGGGCGCGCACCGCCCCGGCCTGCTTGAGCGACTCGATGCGGTACAACGTCAGCAGCTCGCGCACCGGTCGGGCGACCTCGGGCGAGCGGTCGCCGGCCAGCGGCGCGGCCGCGATCGGCCGCTCGACCACCGGCACGCCCCCCACGAACGGGGCGGGCGGCAACGGGGCCCGCTCGGCGAGGAACCGCTCCAGCACAACCGACTCGCCGGCCGTGATCTCGCCCTCCTCCCGCAACAGCTCGATCAGCTCGGCCTGGCGCGGGTGGTAGGCCTCGACGAGCTCGGCGAGCGAGCGCTCCGGCCGGCCCTCCTTCGCCCCCGCGATCGGTCCGAGGGCCAGGTCGAGCTCGGCGGAGAGGGCCGCGAGGGCCGCGCGGACCTCCTCGGGCGCCAGGGGTGCGTCCGGCCGGTCGGGCTCGAGGCGTGCCTCGAGCCGCGCGCGCCGGGCGCCGTCGGACCCCGGGAGGTCACGCTCGACGCTCAGGCGGATCTCGGTGCGCCGCAGGGTCACGCCGGGGGATGGGCCCCCGGCAGAAAACCTCTCGCCGACGCACGCGCCGTCGGAGGGCGATGACGATGGGCCGGGGATACCCAGTGTACCAGAGTAAGCAGATGGAGGCGCGTAACGCTATATACCCGCCCCCGCCTCGGGTCGAGCATGGAAGCTCGGAGCCTGCCGGTTACCTCCTCCCGCCGCCCGACGACGATCGGGGTCCACGGGACCGACGAGCCGTGCGAGGGACGCGGGAGGGCGCTCTGCCCCGTCCTGGCGGCCGTCGGGGTGATCGGCACGGAATGGCGCCTCGCGATCATTCACCGCCTCCTCGAGGGTCCGCAGCGGTTCAGCGAGATCCTCAAGTCGAACGCGCGGCTGAACGCGAAGACGCTCAGCGCGACGCTCAAGTTCCTCGAGGGGACGGGCGTCGTCCAGCGCAACGTCGTGAGCACGCGGCCGTTCGTCGTCGTCTACTCCCTGACGGAGATGGGGCTCGGCCTCGCTCCGGCCGCGCGCGAGCTGCGCGCGTGGGGGGAGCGGTGGCTCTCGCCGCGCCTGCAGGCCGTCCATGCGGAGCGGCCCGGCGGCCGAACTCCCGCGATCCAGGGCGAGCTGCCCCGGGTCGTCGTCCCCGACGCGAGCCGTCGCAACCACTGATCGCGGGCCGCAACGCCCCCTCGGGGAGGGTGTTCCCTCCCCCCTCCGTCGGCGGTTGAAATACCCCCGGCCGCCATCGATCACCTGCAACCACCCCGGAAGGCCCCCTCACATCGCCGAAGAGAGGCGGCACCGCGCCTCTGGCGTGCGGGGGGCCTTCCACCCCCTTTTTTCTGTCCTTTGGGCCATCGTTCATCGTTCGGCGCCCCCGCTCCTTAGGTAGCCTGCGCGACCGTTCGGCCGCCGACGATGCGACCGGGTCTTCCCCTCCGGGCTTACGACGCTCCGCTCGAGCTGAGCCGAGCCGTCCCGCCCCGAGCCGTGACGACCGGTCCGGACCGCCCGACGATCGCCCGCCCGTTGGCCGCTCCCCCAGGGAGCGACCGGCCGCCGGTCGAGCGCCGAACGCGCGGACGCGCCCACGGGTGACGGGAGGCGCTCGCTTCCCGCTCGCCGCCGAGCCCGTAGCGGAAGCAGGGACCGCCGTCCGCGGCCCCGTTCCGACCCGCCCCCGGCCCGCCCGCCCCCTTCCCCGTCCCTGACGGGTTCCGGTCGAACGGACGACCGCGGCGAGCGCCGCGGCGGTGGACCTCCGTACGGCCGGCGATCGCCGACGCTCCCCGGTGCCCAGTCTCCGGCGCCGGGCCGAACCCAAGGAGCGCCCGTCGGTCGCCGGTCCCGCGACCCGGGCCCGTAATCATGAGCGAGATCCGCCGCGTGGTCGCGGCCCTGGAACCCCTTCGCTCGACGTGCGACGAACACGCCCCCCGGTCGGACCGCCCCCGCCGGGTGCGACGTATCGGGCGCGTACGGGTCCCCCTCGCGGGACCGTACCGCCCCTGGGCGACCCTCTACCGCCTCCCCGACGGCCGGGCGGTCTGGGTGATCCGGCTCTGGGAGCTCGGCCGTCCGGTCCCCCGCGTCGTCGGGACGGCGGCCCTCCTCGCCTATGCGCGACGCAGCGGCCTTGCGGCGCTCGCCGACGAGGTCGAGGCGCTCGCCGCGCGGGAGTGAGGCGATGGGGCGACGCCACGCATGGGTGCCACGTACGCTGCGGCCCCGCGGGAGCGACCCGTCGCTCGGCACCCTCCTCCTCGGGGCGGTCGCCGAGGCCCTCGGCCGTTGCCCCCCGGGGGAGGCGCTCCTTCTCGAGGGGCGCTGGGGCGATCCGTTCCCCGCGCTCACGCCGCTCGGGCGGTCGCTCGACGCGGCGGTGCGCGACCTGGCGCGCCGGCTCGGGGTCGCCGTCGGGCCCGGAGCGCCGCCCGACGCGCGCGGGCGGAGGGAGGGGGCGGCCACCCCGGCCGTCTTCGGCCTGGCGGTTCCGCGCCCCGCCGACGCGCCGGCGGCGTCGGACGCCGGCGGCCGGCGGGCGGTGGAGGCCCGGCCCCGGCCGTTCCCCGTCGTGCCGGCACGGGGCGCGCCGGCGGCCTGGGAGTACCAGGCGCACTGGTTCTCCCGGTCCCCCGGGCGGCTCGGGGTCTACCTGCGCTTCCGGCTCCCGGGAGGGACCCTCGGCCCGCACGCGGCGTTCGGCCGGGCCGCGATCGACCTCGGGGTCGCCGCCGACCGCGCCGGCTGCCCGCTCGAGCTCGCCGGGCCGCTCGCCCCGACGTGGCGGCGCCGGCGCGAGTGGGCCGAGGGCCGGCTCGGCCACTTCCGGGCCCCGGGCGCGCTCGAGGTGGCCGTCGCGTCGGCCGCGGCGCTCCTTCCGCCCCGGCGACCCGGGCCGTTCCCGTCGGAGCGGGAGCTTCTCCAGCACGTCATCGTGCTCGGGGCGAGCGGAGGGGGCAAGACGTCGTTCCTCGCGGAGGCCGCGGCGCGCCGCATCGCCTCCGGAGGGGCGGTCGTCGGGGTCGATGTCCACGGGGACCTCGCCCCGGCGATCGCCGGACGGCTCCCGCCCGAGGCGCGCCAGCGCCTCGTCGCCGTCGACGCGGTCGCCTCCGCGGTCGGGATCCCCGGCGTCGCCCTCCTCGGTGGGCCGGGGGAGACCGGGGCCGACCTGGTCGCCGCGCTCAAGCGCCTCAGCGCCGACGGCGGCGAGATCTACTGGGGATTCCGCATCGAGCGGGTCCTCGAGTCGTTCGTCCGCCTCGCCGCCGAGGAGGGCGGCTCGCTCGCCGACGTCGCCGAGCTGTTGACCGACGCCCGCCGTCGCGAGGCGGCCCGCCGGACGACGGGCGACCCGGCCCTCGCGCGGTTCCTGGACGACCTCGGGCCGATCCTTCGGCGCAACCCGGAGTTCCTCTGGCCGGCGGCGGCGCGCGTCGCGAAGGTCCTCCTCTCGCCCCGGCTCCGGGCCCTTTTGTCGCCGGCCGGCCCGGGTCTCCCCCTCGCGTCGCTCCTCGGCGAGGGCCGTGCGGTCCTCTGGCGATTGCCGTCGGCCGAGCTCGGCCCCGAGGGCGCCGGGCTCGCCGCCACCCTTTTGCTGACGCGCAGCTACCTCACGCTCGCCCGCGCTCCCCCGGCGCCGGGCCGGCTCGGCTGCCTCGTGGTCGTGGACGAGGCGCAGGCGCTCTCCCCGCGCCTTCTGGTCGAGATCCTCGCCGAGGGGCGGAAGTTCGGCGTCGGCCTCGTCCTCGCGAGCCAGTATCCGGACCGGCTCCA
This sequence comes from Thermoplasmata archaeon, assembly GCA_027315455.1. Taxonomy (GTDB): domain Archaea; phylum Thermoplasmatota; class Thermoplasmata; order Lutacidiplasmatales; family UBA184; genus Lutacidiplasma. The sequence continues at coordinate 32,245 of DAHUXZ010000018.1, forward strand.
CCCCGAGCTGCGGGCGGCGGCCGCGGGCTCCGCCGGGGCCTACCTGTTCTTCCGGGTCCCGCCGGCGGCCGCCGCCGCGGCCGGGACGTGGATCGGCCTTTCCCCGGCGTCCGCGCAGGAGCTCCTCCCGTCGCTGCCGCGCGGGGTCGCCCTCCTCCAGGCCGCGGGAGGCGGCGGTCCGTGCCTGTACACCGTGCCCGCCCTCCCGGAGGCGGGGCGGGCGGCCTGGGACGCGGCGGTCGCGCGGACCGCGCGCGCGCACGGCGTCGAGCCGATCCCCCCGCCCGGTGCCGGGGACCGCCGATCGGAGGCGCTCCTCCTGGCCCTCTTCGCCGTCGGACCGGCCGACCTGCGCCTGACGCGGGCCGCCCTCCTCCGGCAGGCGCTCCGCGCCGCGCCGGAGGCGGAGCCCGCGGAGCTCCTCGCCGAGCTCGAGACGCTCGAGCGGCGAGGGTGGGTCCGGGCCGAGGGCGACGAGGTCGCGATCACCCCGGCGGGAGAGCGGGGGCTGGGGGTCGGCGGGGCGACCGGGGCCCCGAGCGAGAGCGCCGAGCACCGCGCGCTCCTCCTCGAGTCCGTGCGGCTGCTCGCCCGCCGCGGCGAGCGCGCCGATATCCTCGCCCAGGGCCGGTTCGACACGCGGCTTCCCGACGCCCTGCTGCGCCTTCTGCCGCCGCTGACGCGCGGGCTGCCGCCCGGCGACCTCGCCGAGCGCCTCGCACGGCGGACCGGAACGTGGGCGTGGCGGTTCTTCGGGGGACGGGACGTCCACATCGAGGCGGAGGTCTCCGGCGCGCTGCGGCCCGAGCGGGTCCGCCATGGCCTCGACAAGGCCCGCCGGGCCGGCGCCTTCGCGCTGTTCGTCGTCGCCGACCCCCGACGGGCCCGGCGCGTCCGGTCGGTGCTGGCCGCGGAGGGCTGGGGGGTCGGCCGGGCCCAGGTCTGGACCCTGAAGCGCGCGCGGGCGGCCGTCGGGCCGACACCCGACAGCGCTTAGCCGCGCCGACGGCTGGGCGGGGGCGTGCGCGCGTTCCTCGCCGTCGATCTACCCCGCCCGGCGGTCCCGGGGATGAGCGCGCGCGACGAGGCCCCGCCCCACCTCACCCTCGCCTTCCTCGGCGAGATCGCGGAGGAACGGCTCGCGCCGCTGGTCGAGGGGCTGCGCCCCCGCCTCGGGGGGTTCGCCCCGTTCGAGGCGGTCCTCGAGGGGGTCGGGGCGTTCCCGGACGCGCGCCGTCCGAAGGTCGTCTGGGTCGGCTTCTCCCGGGGCGGGCCGGAGCTACAGGCGCTCGCGGAGGCGATCCGATCCGGGCTCGCCGCGCTCGGGCTACCGGTCGAGGCGCGGCCGTTCGTTCCGCACCTGACCTTGTTCCGGGTGCGCGGTCCCGGGGAGGCGCGGCGCGCCCGGGCGCTCCTCGCGTCCGCTCCCACCGGAGCTCTCGGCCGGACCGAAATCGGGGAGGTCCTCCTCAAGGCGAGCACCCTCGCGCCGGGCGGAGCGGTCCACCGGATCGTCGCGCGCTTCCCGCTCGGCCGCCCCCCGGGCTAGCCGGCGCCGGCCGCGGCGCGTCGGCTCGCGAGGTCGCGGACCCAGCGCCGCCACAGGTACAGCGTCGCGTAGCTCCCCCAGCCGGGGTAGCGGCGGTCGGCCCAGGCGCGCGCGGCCGCCTCCGGGTGCGCGCGGGGAACGACCCCGTAGGCGTCCAGCGCCGCGCGCAGGCCGAGGTCTCCGGCGAGGAAGACGTCGCGCCGGCCGAGCCCGCGCAAGAGCGCGTTCTCGGCGGTCCACCGCCCGACGCCGGGCTCGGCGTCCAGACGGGCGATCGCGGCGGGGAGCGACCGGCCGCGGAACCGACGCGAGCCGAACGCCCCGGCCGCCTCCCGCTGCGCGAGCGCGAGAAGCGCCCGGGCCTTCGCGCCGCTCGCCCCGACGGCGCGCAGGCCGGCCTCTCCGAGACGGGCGATCTCCCCGGGGGTCGGGACCCGGGGGACCTCGACCCCCTCCGCCTCGATGACCGCCCCGGTCCGCTCGAAGAGGCGGGCCTTGATCGTCGTCGCCGCGCGGACGGAGAGCTGCTGGCCGAGTACGGAGTGGACGAGCGCCTCGTACAGGCCGGCGTCGCGGGGGATGCGGAGGCCGCGGAAGTCCCGCGCCGCCTCGGCGAGCGTCGGGTCGCGCGCGGTCCACCGGTAGAAGCCGGCGAGGGGGTCCCGGAGCGAGAAGAGGGACCGGACCGCCGCGCGGGCGGCCGACGGTCCGGTGCCCCACGCACGGACCCGCCAGCGCGCCCCGTCCTCCTCGACACCGAGTACGACCGGCCGGTCGGTGGGCCCCCAGGCGCGCAGGAGGCCGTCCCCGTCGCGGGGGAAGACCAGGGAGCGGGAGGAGAACTCGAGCTGGTCCCGCTCGGCGGGCAGCGAGCTGAGCGACGGCGGGGTGAGGACGGTCTCGGTCCGTGCGGAGCGGCCGAACGCGCGCGCCGGGGCGTCCGCGGCCGCCACCCCTCCTCCGAGCCCCGCGACGCGTAGAGCGGCCCCGGCGGGCCGTCCCGCGGTCGTGCCGAATCTCAGTCTCGCATCGAGAGACTTAAGCGATGGCGCGCCGGTCCCGCCGGTCCCGCCGGAGCGGTCCGACCGCCCGGGCGCCGGGGGGAAACGGGGGTCGGGGTGCGGGGCCGGGGCGCGATCGCGGTGGCCGCGATCCTCATCCTTCCGGCGCTTATCGCCCTCGCGCCAACGACGGCCGCGCTCGGCGTCCCGCCGGCCGTGGCCGCGGCCGGCGCCTGCACCCAAGCGTCGATCCCGGCGGCCTACACCGGGACCCTCGGGGTCGACACGACGGCCCGGCCCGTACCGTCCGTCGCGAACGTCACGGTCCTCATCGCCTACGACGTGGAGCTGAACTACACCCCGCGGCTCACCGGCCAGAGCCAGTTCTCCTGCGCGCGCAGCACCGCCTCTGCGATCACGAACGCGACCGGGGGGTTCGTCCTCAACGCGAGCGTGCCGTCCAGCTCGTGCACCGCGTACTCCTGCTCGGTCTACACCGGACCGTTCGGGAACGCCTCGTTCTCCGTCACCCCGGTTCCGGCCGGGTACTTCTCGACCGCCCGGGCGACCGGGGGCGCGGTCGCGGTCGCGCTGGTGGAAGCGCTCGCGTCGGCGACCACGGTGCCCGGGCTTCGGGTGACCCTCAGCACGAACGCGCCGACGCCCGTCACGGCCTTGGCGTGGGCGGGGGACGGCTCGCCGTCCCCGGCGACGCTCGGCTACGCCTGGAGCCTCTCCGGCACCGGCTGGACGATGCTCGGCGGGAACGCGAGCGCCTCGGTGACGATCGAGGCCGCTACCGGGGCGACCCCCGGCGTGCTCGATGTCAACGTGAGCGCCACCTTCAACGGCTCGGCGCTCCCCGTCGCCCCGGCCCGCCTCGACATCGCCGCGGCGACGACGGCCACGACCTCCGGCTCGCTCAGCGCGACGTCGGTCGACGTGGGCTCGCCGCTCGCCTTCTCCGTCGCCGGCACCGGCGCGATCGGCTACAACTACACCGCCGTCCTGCGCCCCGGGCTCGGCGCGGCGAACGTCACGGCGCCGTGCGCGGCGACCCCGATCGCCGGCGGCCAGGTCGCCCTCGCCTGCGCGGGGAACGTCGTCTACGCCTCCCCGGGCACCGCCCAGCCGGTCGTGACGCTGACGAACGGCTACTCCTTCGCGACGTGGCCGTACCCCGACGTCAGCGTCGCGCCGTCGCTCGGCCTCTCCGTGACGCCCGACCCGCTCGTCGTCTACGCGGCGACGCCGGCCTCCCTCGAGGTCCGGGCCACGGCCGGCAGCGGGACCGCGCCCCTCGGACCCGCGTGCCTGTGGTCCGGTGCCGGCGGCCCGGTCTGCGTCTGGGGAAGCTCGGGGTCCTCTAACGGCGCGGCGACGTTCGCCTTCTCGCTCACCTATCCCGCGCTCGGGACCTACGCCGGCCGCGCGAGCCTCGCCGACGGCGGCGGCGGGAACGTCTCGACGCCCTTCACCTCCGACGTCTTCGCACGCCCCGCGCTCAGCCCGATCGTCGCGAGCCGCAACACGGTCGTCGCCGGGACCAACGTCACGCTGTCGGCCGTCGTCACCGGCGGGGCGCTCCCGCTCGCGTACTGGTGGAACACCTCGACCCCGGGGGCGACCCTCTACTCCGGTTCGCTCGCCCGGGACGGGTCGATCGTCCTCGTCTACCGCCCGACGCTCGCCGGCGCGACGCGCATCACGCTCACCGTCGTGGACGCCCTCGGCACCATCGTCGCGAGCCCGACGCCGCTCGTCGTCACCGCCGGACCGGCCGTCGCGATCGGGCCGGAGGGGCCGCCCGCGGGATGGACGACATTCGCCGGCACGCCGTACCCCGTGAGCTGGGCCGCCCTCGACCCGTTCGGCGAGGTCGTCGGCAACTTCTCCGGGCCGGTGACGATCGCGATCTCGGGCGGCGCCGGAGGCGGACCCGCGGGGATCTGGGTCAATTCGACGCTCGCCGGCGCCGTCCCGGCCGGGCCGAACGGCTCCTTCGCCTTCCCCGCCTCCGACTGGCGGGCCGGGTTCCTCAACTTCTCGATCGACCTCGCACGGGCCGGCACGGTCCGGCTCGCGGTCAGCGCGCCGCTCCCGCTCGTCGGGACCACCGGCGGATGGCCCACCCTCACGGTCACTCCCGACCTCTGGCACCTGCGCCTGTCCGCGCCGGTCGTCGAAAGCGCGGGCAGCCGGGCGAACGCGACGCTCTATACGATCGCCGACCGGTTCGGCAATCCGCTTCCCGGGGGCTTCGTCCTCGTCCGGGCCGTCTTCGGGCCGGTGACCGCCCTCTGGCAGTCCCCGATCCTCGCGAACGGGAGCGCGAGCCGCGTCTGGGTCAACTTCTCCGCCCCCGCGGCAACGGCGGGGACGATCTTCGTCATCTCGGAGTGGAACCAGTCGCTCCTCGGCCCGATCGACGTCCCCGCGCTCGCCGCCGCCCCGACGCCGTTCGGCTGGGTCCTCGCGGCGTTCGCGGCGAGCGCCCTCGGCGCGGTCGCGTTCACGCTGCTGCGCTACCGCCGGCGGGGCCGCCCGGGCCCCGGCGAGGGGCGGGTCGGGCCCGCGGACACGGGATCGGGGGTCGACGACGAGCTGCGTCGCCTGGCCGACGGGCGGGACCACGTGCTCGCCCGCGCCGACCCCGTCTCGCCCCGGACCCTCGACGAGCTCGCCGACGGCTTTGTCGGAGCGCCGCCGACCCCCGAGGAGCTCACCGAGTGGGTGAGCTCGCTCGTCGCCGAGGGCCGCCTCACGGCGCGCGTCGGCGCCGACGGCCGGCCCCGCTTCCTCCGGGTCGAGGGGACCGCCGCGCCGCCGACCGTGCGCGTGGAGCTCGATGACCGGGCGCTCGACGAGGCGCTGCGCCGCCAGGCCGAGGGCGACGGGGAGCCGCCCTCCGACGACGGGCTGCCCCCCGGGTAGCCCGGGACGCGGGTCGTCCCCTACGGGTCCCGCCCGACGAGGTCGTAGTAGCGGTAGGCCGCCTCGCCGGCGCCGAAGCAGTAGCGGAGGCCGGTGAACCCCTGCTTGAGCTCCGCGGCCGCGGCCCGGACCTCCTCGGCGGGGCGTCCCCGGTGGAGGAGGAGGTCGAAGAGCTCGGCGATGCGGACCATCTCGGGCTCGCGCATCCCGACGCGCGTCACCTCCGGGGTGCCGAGACGGACCCCCTGGGGGTGCTTCGGGCTCTTGTCCCCCGGCAGCAGGTTCTTGTTCGAGATGATCCCGGCGGCGCTCAAGCGTCGGGCGGCGTCCTCGCCGCCCCCCTCGCGCGTGACGCGCACGGCGATCGTGTGCGACCGCGTGAACCCGAGGTCGGGGGCGAGGACGTCGAACCCGCGCTCGTGGAGCGCCTGGGCGAGCGCCTGGGCGTTGCGGACCGTCTGTCGGGCGTACTCCGCGCCGAAGGCGAGATGCTCGGCGAGGGAGACCGCGAGCGCCGCCATCGTGTGGAGGTGGTGGTTGCTCGTGACCCCCGGGAACGCCGCCTGCTGCAGGCGCCGGAGGAGCTCGGGGTTGTCGGACTCGCCGAGGAGGATGCCGTGCTGCGGGCCGGGGAGCGTCTTGTGGGTCGAGGCCGACAGGACCGAGCAGCCCTCGTGGAGCGGGTCCTGGAAGATGCCGCCGGCGATGAGCCCGAGCACGTGCGCGCCATCGTACCAGCCGACGGCGCCGATCTCCTCGAGCGTCGGGCGGAGCTCCTCGACCGGGAGGGGGAAGAGGAACAGCGACAGGCCGAAGAGGCAGAGCTTCGGCCGGACGGCGCGCAGGATCTCGCGCGTCCGCGCGACATCGATCGTCATCCGCTCCGGGTCCCAGGCGTAGTAGACCGGCCGAACGGCCCGGAGGCCGAAGGCGCCGAACGACGCGCTCGAGATGTGGGCGCCGTCGGCGAGACGGGAGGTGCCGACCAGGTCCCCGGGCTCGGCGAGCGCCTTGAGGACGGCGAGGTTCGCCACGGTCCCGGAGATCGGACGGACATCGGCGAACCGGCAACGGAAGAGGCGACGGGCCAGGTCGAGGCAGAGGGTCTCGACCTCGTCGACGTCCTCGTTGCCCTCGTAGTAGCGCTCCCCCGGCAGCCCCTCCGCGTAGCGGGAGTGGAGGTCGCTCACGAGGAGCTCCTTCGCGTACGGGGAGAGGAGGTTCTCGCTCGCGATGAGCGGGATCGCGGACTCGAACCGGCGCGAATGCCGACGGACCGCCTCACGGATCCGCTGGACGTCCGCGGCGAGGCTCCGCTCGTCGGGTACAGGGTCGGTCATGCTACCCCCCCACCCCCCGGTTTCCACTGGAAGTGAGTTCCGGAGCCGCCGTGCCGCACCCCGTCATCCCTCGAACCCATGCCCGAACGCCCCGAACGGGTCGGGCCAACCCCACCAGCCCCATATAGACGGCCCCTTCCCCATCCCGGCATGTCCGACGGACCCTCCGTCACCGTCCCCGCCTGGCCGGTCCGGCGCCGCTTCCCGGTCGAGTACCACGACATCGACGCCCTCCGCCACCTCAACCACGCCGCGTACTTCCGGATGATGGAGACCCTCCGTTGCGACTACTACCTCCCCCTCCTCGGCTCCGATGACCCCCGTACCCTCGACATCATCGTCGCCGAGGCCACCTGCCGCTACCTCGCCCCGGCCCGGTACGGGCAGGAGCTCCTGGGAGAGGTCGCTCCGGCCCTTCCGCTCGGCCGGACCAGCTTCACCCTCCTCTACCGGTTCCGGGATCCCACCGGTCCGACCGTCTTCGCCCGCGGTCGCACCGTCATCGTCTGCTACGACTACGAACGGGCCTCGAAGAAGGAGATCCCCATGGAACGACGGGCCCGGCTCGAACGGGACGGCGTCGCCCCGTCCGCCGAAGGCTGGGGGGATCGGTAGGCCTTCCAGTGGAAAGGAGGGGGTGGGGGTCTACCGGGCAGAGACCCCGACCCGGCCCCGCGGCCCGGGGATCGGTACTAGGCCAGCGGGATGGCCGCCCGGAAGAAGGGTCCGTGGTTCCCGGGTGCTCCTCGGCCCCGTCGCCCCACCAGCGTCGACGGGTCACGGTAAGGCTGCTCCCGTCAGGACCTGACCCGGTGCCCGTGATGGATAACCGCTAGGGCGTCCCTCCGGACGCTCGTCGCGATGCCCGCGGCCCGATGGAACAGAGCGTCTACGGAGACGCCCGAGACGGACCCCTCCTCCGAACGTCGCTCCCGCCTGTCACCCCCGCTAAGGACGATTTCGGTGTAGAAGGGGACGCCCAACCCCCCGGTCTAGCCTAGCGAGGCGTTGGACCCGTCGTGCGTATTTATACCTAGGTCTGGGACGCGCCGGTCGCGGGTGATTGCCTAAAGTGCCGGGGCGCCTGCTTCGCCTATGGCGCGCGAGGGCCGCCGCCACCGACGCGCGCGAGCCGGTGCCGGGGCGCTCGCGATCCTGGCCGCGGTCGTGCTCGTGGGCCTGCTCGGCGTCGCCCTCCCCGGGGGAACGCCGGTCGCGCGGGCCGCCGACCTAGGGTCGACGCCCCCGGGCGCCGCCGCCGCCCCGGCGCTCGGGTGGCCCACGTTCCACGGGTCCGAGAACCGCAGCGGGTTCACCCCCGTGAGCGGGCCCGCGACGGACCACCTTTTCCTTGACATCGACCCGACCGGCCAGCCGATCCGTGTGGGGCCGGTCGTGGCCGGGAACTTCGTCTACGCCGCCGACTCGCTCGCGACGGTCTTCGCCGTGAACCGGACGAACATGTCGGTCGCATGGGAGCGGTCCCTCGGGACGACCCCGACCAACCCGGACATCGCGGGGGGGCTCCTCGTCCTCGGCGGGAGCGACGGGTTCGTCACGGCGCTCTCACCGGCGAACGGCTCGCCCGTCTGGAGCGCCCGCCTCGACGGGCCGGTCGCCCCGGCCCTCGCGGTGGTCAACGGGACCGTGCTCGCCGCCTCGGCCGCCGGTAGCCTCTACGCGCTCCGCCTCAACGACGGAAGCGTCGCCTGGCGGATCTCCCTCGGCGCCCCCATCGAGGGCGGCGTCGCCGTCGAGGGGAACCTCGCGCTCGTGGCGACGAGCGGCGGGGAGCTCGTCGCCGTCACCCTCGCCGGGGCCACGGCCTGGACGGTGCCCGTCGGCGCGCCGGTCAACGCGACCCCGGCGATCTACGACGGCCGCGTGATCGTCGGCGACCTCGTGGGCAACGTCTCCGCCTACGACCTCGGGAACGGGACCGAGGCCTGGCGGTTCGCGGGGCGCACGCTCGCGGCGGCCGACACGATCACCACGACCCCCGCCGTGGGCCTGGGCTCGGTGTTCGTCGTGTCGTCCCTCGGCGAGATCTACGCCCTCGACCTCGCGACCGGAGCGCTCGAGTGGAGCCGCACGACGGGCACCTCCGGCTACCCCGTCCTCGCGAGCCCGGCCCTCACCCCGACGGGCCTCTACGTCTCGGACGCCGTCCAGGAGATCGTCGACCTCGCCCCGACGAACGGCACGCTGCTGTGGCGCAGCTCGCTGAGCTTTACGCCGTCGTACTCCTCCCCGGCCGTCGCGCAGGGGGGGCTGTTCCTCGGCGATGACCTCGGGGCGCTCTTCGAGTACGCGCCCCCGGGGGGACCCGCGACGTACGCCGTGACCGGCCGGGTCGTGAACACGACCGGCGCCCCCATCGCCCAGGCCCTTGTCCGCACCTCCGGCGCCGGGGCGACCTCCGCCGCGGACGGGTCGTTCTCCCTCGCCCTCGGGAACGGCTCCTACCTCCTCAACGTCTCGGCCCCCGGCTACCTGGACCGGAACGTTCCGGTCGAGGTCGCGGGGGCGAACGTCGCCCTTCCGACCATCGCGCTCGCGCCGGTCCCGACGGTCTGGGTCACCGGCCGCGTCGTGGACGCCCACGCGCTGACCGCCCTCGCGGGCGTCCGCGTGACGGCGATCGGCGGGTTCGGCGTCATCACGATGGCCACGACCGGGCCCCACGGCGATTTCGCCGTGCGCGCGCCGGTGGGCCGCGTCTACCTGACCGTCGACCCGCCGTCGGGCTACCGCGGCCTCGCCACGACGATCTCGGTCGGACCGAACGGCACGAGCGGTGTCGTCCTCGGCCTCGAGGCGACGGCCCTCGGCGCGCTCGCCGACCAGCATCCGTACGACGCCCTCGCCCCGCTGATCGCCGTCGCCGCCGGCGTGATCGCCCTCGGGGTGTGGAGCGCGAGCCGCGCGCGGGTCGCGGCCGGGCTCGGGCCCCGCCTCCTCTCGCGGTTCGGGCGGTACGTCCTGATGCGCTCGCTCCTGATCGTCGCGCAGATGGTGGGGGGGATGTTCATCCTCTTCCTCTTCGGCTCGATCCTGCCCGCCGTCGCCTACGGCGCAAGCCCGTGCGTCTTCTACCCGGCGGGCGGGTGCGTCGCGTCCACGGCGTCCTGGGCGGACCCCATCGCCGTCGCCCGCGCCTTCCTCGAAGGGTTCGGGAGCTTCGTCTACAACCTCTTCACCCTCAACTGGGGGCTCGCGACGTACGGGAACCTCCGCGAGCCGGCGACGACGTTCCTCGCCTGGTGGTTCCCGTCCTCCCTCGAGCTCGCGCTGTTCGCCCTGCCGATCGCCGCCGGCCTCGCCTACGTCATCGGCCTGCGGGCCGGGGCGCGTCCGGAGGGCGGCGTCGACCTCGGCGCCCGCCTCTCCTCGGTGGCGGCGCTCCTCGTCCCGAGCTTCCTGGTCGTCCTGCTGTTCGTCGGCTCGTTCTACGAAGGGTTCCTCGGGACGTTCGGCGACAATCCCTACGGGCTGCTCCCGTCCCCGGAGTGGTTCGTCACCCACGGGGGACCGCCGCCCTGGATCGGGCTCGGGAGCAACACCTCACCGACCGGGCTCCCGCTCCTCGACGGGGCGCTCCATGGCGACTGGGGGTTCGTCGGGCTGGTCCTTTTCAAGACCCTGTGGCAGGCGCTCGCGATCGCCGTCGTCTACGTCGCGATCTTCCTTCGCTTCGTGCGCCACGCGGTCGTCGAGGCGCACACCGAGCCGCACGTCCGGGCCGAACGCGCCCGGGGGCTCGACGAAGGGACGATCCTCTGGTCGCATACCGGCCGCCGCGTGATCCCGCTGTTCCTCCTCGTCTTCGGCATGACGCTGCCGGTGTACATCGGCACGCAGTCGCTCGTCGAGTCGATGGCGAACGACAGCGGCGTGGGTACCCTCCTCATCGCCGAGATGACCCACGTCTCGGGCATCGGGTTCGGCTACTCGGGGATCAACCCGACGCAGCACATCGGCAACTTCTACCAGGTCACGATATTCCTCCTCCTCGCCCTCGTCCTCATCGGGAACCTCGGCGCGGACCTCCTCGCCCACTACTTCGACCCGCGGCTCGACCGGGCGGAGGAGGTGTGAGCGACGTGCCCGCCGCCGCCCCGGCCTCTTTGGCGGAGCTCGACGAGGAGGACCTGCGCTGGCACGCCCCGTCCCGTCCCCTTTACCGCCTCGGGCTCAGCCTGCGCGCCAACCCGACGCTCGTCGCGGGGCTCACCCTCCTCGGGATGTTCACGGCCGTGAGCCTCTCGGCCTGGCACGGCTACGGCGACGCCCTCGGCTCCCTCGTCACGAACAGCGCGCTCGCCCAGACGCTCGCCCCGCCGCCCCCGTCGGCGGCCCATCCGTTCGGGGTGATGAACGGCATCGGGATCGACATCCTGACCGCGCTGTACGAGTCGACCCCGACGGACCTCGTGCTCGTCGCGTCGATCCTCATCGCCGCGCTCAGCGTCGGGGTCGTCCTGGGCTCCGTGGCGGCGCTGCGCGGGGGCGGGGTCGACGGGCTCGTGACCGTCGTGAGCGATCTGCTGGTGGCCGTGCCGCCGTTCTTCTTCGTGATGGTCCTGTTCCTCGGGATCCAGCGGTTCGTCCCGCCCAACGGCTACCTTCCCGCGTTCGTGGGGCTGTTCGCGTTCGTCCTGTGGCCGTCGTACGCGCGGAGCACCCGCGCCCGCGCCGCCCAGGTCGCGCGGAGCGCCTACGTCGAGGCGGCGCGCTCCGCCGGCGCCTCGTTCCGTCGCCTGTTGCGCCGCCACGTGATCCCCAACAGCTTCTTTCCCGTCCTCGCCCAGGTCCCCGTCGACGTCTACAACATCTTCTTCGTCCTGACGGCGTTCCCGTTCCTCGCCTGCTTCAACCCGTTCTTCACCCTCCTCTCCCCGCTCCCGAACGGGCGCTACGCCGAGTGGGGCTACCTCCTCGCCCAGGGGGCGTGCTACGGCTGGAGCCCGCTCGCGTCGATCAACCACTGGTGGATGTACACGTTCCCCGCGCTCACGATCCTCACCTTCGGCGTCGCGGTCGCGCTCACGTGCGACGGGCTCGAGCGCTACCTCCTCGGGCCCCGGGGCCAGACGTAGCGGCCGCGACCCGGGACGACCTCAGCGGATGTGGTCGAGGGAGAACGACCCCAGGCTGAAGGACTTCTTCGTGAACGTGAACCCGATCCACGCCCGGGACTGCGCGTCGGTGATCCCGCGGATCGACAGGAACGTCTTGAGCTGCTCGACCTTGAGGTTGATCGACCCGTCGACCATGTGCTCGAGCGTCTGGAGGTCCGAGTCCGTGTGCATGCCGGTCTCGAGCAGGTAGTACGCCGCGCCCCCCTCGAGCTTCCGATGCCCGATGAACGGCTGGAGGAAGCGGAAGGTGGTCGGGGTGTCGAGGTACGCCGTGAGCGTCGAGACCGACTCGAAGACGAGGCGGTAGCCCGGGGCCTTCTCCCGGAGCTCCGCGGCCGAGGCGTTCACGGCCGCGACCAGCTGGTCGAGGACCCCCTTGTCGTTCGAGGCGAGGAGGCGGACCGACGCGTCGGCCTCCGACACCCCGAGGCTCCGGGAGTAGAGGTCGACGTACCGGACCAGCCCCTTCTCCTCGAACTGCGGGTACGGCGGGAAGAGCGCCGTCATCTCCTCGCGGATCAGGGCGTAGGTCTTGTCCGTCACGACCCAGAGGGCGGGGACCCCCTGCTTGAGGCCCTCCGCGATGAACAACCGGCTGAGGACGTCCTTCCCCGTGTGGGCCGGTCCGCTCAGCAGGATCTGGGAGCCCGTCGGGTAGCCGCCGAACAGCAGGTCGTCGAGCCGGCGGACGCCGCTCTTGACCCGCGTCTCCGTCGCCGAGGCGACGGCCTCGGCGTGCATCTGGTCCGCCTCCCACTCGGCCGCCTTGTGCTGGAGCGCCTCGAGCTCCTCCATCTTCTGGTGGAGGAACGTCTCGCGCGCCCGCACCTCCTCCTCGCGCCGGGTGACCTCGGTGCGCACATCCTCGAGCTGCTTGGCCTGCTGCGCGAGGACGGGCGCCGGGCTATCCTGCGACTGGACGCGGATCTGCTCGAGGCGACGTGCCTCGAGCTCGAGCGCCTGCTTGGTCATCTTCAGCTGCTGCTCCCAGCTGGCGAGCTCCTTTTCCTTGAAGCCGAGCGGGGCCCGGCGGCGCTCCACGTCCTCCGCCGCGAGGCGGATCTCCTCGAACTTCGACCGGAGCTCGTTCTCGCGCCGGACGAGCTCCTTCTCCCGGCCGTCGACGGTGCGGGCCCGCTCCTCCAGCGTGGCGGGCAGCGAGCCCGCATCGAGCGTCATGAGGTGCTCGCGCTGGCGCACGGCCTCGGCCTCGCCCCGGAGGTTGCGGATCTCCGTCTCGAGCTGGACGGTCCGCCGCCGCAGCTCGGCCTCCCGCTCGACGAGCTCGGATTCGCGCGCGGCGAACTCCCCCCGCAGGCGCGTCTCGAGGTCCCGGCTCTCGGCCGACGAGGTCCAGCGCGGCCCCTCGCCCTCGGCGCCCGCGTCCCCGTCCGCGCCCCGGTGGCCCTCGAGGAGGCGGAGCTTGAGCTCCGCGAGCTCGGCGTCCTTGGTCTGGATCGCCTGCTCGCGGACCTTCGCCTCGCGGCTGCGGATGTACTTGATCACCGCGACGGAGCCGCGCTTGACGTGCTCGACCTCGTCCTCGAGCTGCTTGCGCCGGGCCCGCTCCTCGAAGAGCTGGCGCTGCGCCTCCTGGGACTCCTGGATGAGCGACTGCGGGTCGAACCCCTCGGACTTGACGCGGTCGAGAAGGTCGGTGAGCCAGCGGATGACGGTCTCCTCGCGCTCGACGAGCTGGGCAGGGAGGCCCGCCGGCGCGCCCGGGGTCGCCGCACCGGGCGGCGGGGCGGCCGGGGCCGTCGCCCCTTCGGAGGGCGCGGGGGGCTTCGGGGCCGGCGCGGGCGGCCGCACGGCCTCGCTCGCCTGGATCCATGCCTCCATCGCCCGGTCGTCGCCCTCGACCCAGCGCTTGAGGACGGCCGTCGAGTCCTTCGCGGGGACGGCGACGTGGCGCCGTCGTGGCCGGTCGCCCTTGCGGACCGAGTCGAGCCAGCGTTCGACGATCTTCTCCCCGGAGACGGCGGTCCGGGCCGGGGCGGCCCCGGTGGCCGGCGGGGGCTCGGCCGCCTGGGCCTCCCGCACCATCTGGACGCGGGCGACCTCGGAATCGGTGAGCCCGATCTCCCGCAGGGCCTCGTCCGAGAGACGGCGCACCTCCTCGGATGAGCGGTGCCCGGCGTCCAGCAGGCGCTGGGCCGCGCCGGGCGCGAGCCCGAGGGCCCGTGCGATCTCCTCGACGGCCGGGTCGCGGTCCGCCCGGACCGTCTCGACCGACATCTCGGCCGGCTCGCTCATGCTCGGCGCATCGATTACAGCGCGCCGTGGGGAGATAATATGTGTGGGAGCCGCCGAAACGCCGACCGGGGGCGCGCCACCCCCCGTCGTGGGCCGCGGAGCCCGTCGCCCGAGGGCTAAATAGCGCGAAGTCTCCGTCCCGCCCCATGGACCTCGACGCCCGGGTCGCGGCCGTCCTTCGCGGCACGACGGAGGTCCTGACCCCCGGGGAAGTGCGGGGCCTCCTGGAGACGAAGGACCGGCCGCGCGCCTACATCGGGTTCGAGCCGTCGGGACGGCTCACCGTGGGCCACCTCGTCTGCGCGCGAAAGATGATCGACCTGCAGGAGGCCGGCTTCGACCTGACGGTCTTCCTCGCCGACTGGCACGCCTGGATCAACGACAAGCTCGGCGGCTCGCTCGAGCGGATCCGCGCCGCGGGTCAGTACATGGAGGCCGGGTTCACCGCCCTGGGCGTCGACCCCGCACGGGCCCGCTACCGCTGGGCCCACGAGCTCACCGGCTCCTCCGACTACTGGGCCCGGGTCGTCCGCATCGCGAAGGCGACGAGCCTCGCCCGCACGAAGCGCGCGATGACGGTCCTCGGGCGGGGGGAGGAGGAGGCGAACCTCGATACCGCGAAGCTGTTCTACCCGTCGATGCAGGCGGCGGACATCTTCGAGCTGCCCGTCGACCTCGCCTACGCCGGGATCGACCAGCGTCGCGCCCATGTCCTCGCCCGCGAGGTCGCCCACCGCTACGGCTGGCCGGTGCCCGTCGCGGTCCACACCCCGCTCATCTCCTCGCTCAAGGGCGGGGGCCGGATGGATCCCGCGACCCAGACGGTCGAGCGGAAGATGTCGAAGTCCGACCCGTCCTCCGCGATCACCCTCCCCGCGCCCGCGGAGGAGATCGCGGCCCGGGTCAAGGGGGCGTTCTGCCCGGCGAAGGAGGTCGACGGCAACCCGATCGTCGAGCTCGTGCGGTTCGTCCTTTTCCCCTGGGAGGGCCGCTTCGAGCTCGAACGCTCTCCGGCGCACGGCGGGCCCCTCGCCTTCGCATCGGAGGCGGAGTTCCTCGCCGCGTGGACGTCGGGGAGCGTCCACCCGGCCGACCTCAAGGCCTCCGTCGTCCCCGCGCTCGACCGCGTCCTCGCCCCGTCCCGCCGCTACTTCGCCGACCGGCCGGACGCCGTCCCGGCGGGGCTGTAGCGGACCGCGCCCGCAGGGTTAAATACCCCCCTCCCTAGGCGGGCAGCACCCGTGAGCCGAGGACCCCCTGGAACGAGGGGTTCCGCTGACGCGAGGAACAGATGGCGCGACCGATCTACGTGCGTTTCGAGACCCCGAGCGACCTCGCCGACAAGGCCCTCCAGCTCGTCCAGATCGCGGCCGAGACCGGCAAGGTGCGGGTCGGGACCAACGAGGTCACGAAGTCGAGCGAGCGGGCCGAGGCCAAGCTCGTCGTGATGGCCGAGGACGTCGACCCGGTCGAGATCCTCGTGCACATCCCGATGCTCTGCGAGGAGAAGCGCATCCCGTACCTCTACGTCCCGAAGAAGCAGCGCCTCGGCCAGAGCGCGGGCGTCTCGAAGTCGGCGGCGAGCGTTGCCGTCGTCGAGGCCGGCGAGGCGAAGGGGCTGCTCGATGAGCTCGCCCAGGCGTTCTCGACGATCAAGAAGTAGGCCGACGGTCAAGAGGCGGTAGCGGTGGCGGAGGAGAAGGGCTCGCCGGCCGAGGTCGTCGAGCTGATCGGTCGCACGGGGATGGCGGGCGAGGCGACCCAGGTCAAGGTCCGCGTCCTCGCCGGACGCGACCGCGGCAAGATCATCACCCGCAACGTCGCCGGCCCGATCCGTCTCGGCGACGTCCTCATCCTGCGCGAGACGGCCCGCGAGGCCCGCAAGCTCTCGGTCCGGTAGGGGGTCGGGGGTCGCTCATGGTCGTCAAGCACCAGTGCTCGTTCTGCGCCGGGGAGATCGAACCGGGGACCGGCTCGATGTTCGTCAAGCGCGACGGGACCGTCTTCCACTTCTGCTCGTCCTCCTGCCGCAAGCAGCAGCTCAAGCTCGGCCGCGCCGGCCACCGCCTGAAGTGGACCCGCGCCCACCTGCTCAAGCGCGCCTCGGAGGCCGCGAGCTCCTCCGGCGGCCGGGCCCGGTCGAGGACCGGCCCGACCCGCGCGGCGGCGCCATCGGCC
>DAHUXZ010000019.1 GCA_027315455.1 Thermoplasmata archaeon
CCGAGGACCAGGTGCATCGATGAAGCACAACCACTTCGGTTCGCGCCGCCGAGAGCAACTACTTACGGGATACCACACTCGCGGGGAGGCACGGGCACGCCGCGCCATCCTCTTGAGCCGACCCCGCCTGCCCGGGACCGGGGGGCGGAGCGTGGCCGGAAAGCTGCTGATCGGAGGGGAATGGGTCGAGGCCGAGGGCGGTGCGACGCGGCCCGTCCTGAGCCCCTACGACGGGAAGGAGATCGCCGCCGTGGCGAACGGCACGCGCGAGGACGCCCGGCGGGCCGTGGACGCGGCGCGGGAGGCGTTCGACCGGGGTCCGTGGCCGAAGCTCCCGCCGAAGTCGCGGGCCGAGGTGCTCCTCAAGGCCGCGCGTCTCCTCCAGGAGCGGGCGACGGAGCTCGCCGAGCTCGAGAGCCGCAACCAGGGCAAGACGATCAAGCAGGCCGCTGACGCCGACCTCCCCTTCTGCATCGACAATCTCGTGTTCTACGCGGGCGCCGCCCGCACGCTGGACGCGCGCAGCCCGAGCGAGTTCACGGGCGATGGCACGACGTTCTTCCGGCGCGAGCCGGTCGGCGTCGTGGCGACGATCACTCCCTGGAACTACCCGATCATGATGGCGATCTGGAAGGTCGCTCCGGCGCTGGCCGTCGGCAACAGCGTCGTCCTTAAGCCGGCCAGCTGGACCCCGCTTACCTCGCTCGAGCTCGGCCGGGTCTTCCTGGACGCGGGCCTGCCGCCCGGGGTCCTCAACGTCGTGACCGGTCCCGGGGAGGTCGTCGGCGACGAGCTGACCCGGCACGCGAAGGTCGACATGGTCGCCCTGACCGGCGACACCGCGACGGGCCGGACGATCATGGCGGCGGCGAGCGCGACGGTCAAGCGGGTCCAGCTCGAGCTCGGGGGCAAGGCGCCGTTCGTCGTCTTCGAGGACGCCGACCTGGGTGCCGCCGTCGAGGGGGCCATCGTCGGCGGGTTCGTCAACGGCGGCCAGGACTGCACGGCGGCGACGCGCCTGCTCCTGCACGCGAGCGTGCGGGACCGGTTCCTCACGCACCTCCTCGCGCGGGTCCGGACGATCCGGATGGGCGACCCGCTCTCCCGGGGCACGGATCTGGGTCCGCTCGTCCACCGGTCGCACCAGACGAAGGTCCTCGACTGGGTCGCGCGGGGCGTGGCCGACGGGGCGAAGCTCGAAGCCGGCGGCGGCGCCGGGACCGGCCCCCTCGCCGCGGGGGCGTTCGTCGCCCCGACGGTCCTCTCCGGGGTCGCGCCGGACATGGCGATCGCGCAGAAGGAGGTCTTCGGCCCCGTGCTCGACGTGATGACGTTCACCACGTTCGACGAGGCGATCGAGATCGCGAACGGCGTCGAGTACGGCCTCGCGGCGAGCGTCTGGACCCGCGACGTCCGCACGGCGCTCCGGGCGGCCCACGCCCTCCGCTTCGGGGACGTCTGGGTCAACGACCACCTCCCCCTCGGCTCCGAGACCCCCCACGGCGGGATGAAGCAGTCCGGGTTCGGCAAGGACCTCGGCACCGACTCCCTCGCCGACTACACCGTCCTCAAGAACATCTACGTCGACCTGACCGGCCAGACCCGGAAGGGCTGGCACTACACCGTCTACGGGGACCCCGCGTAGAAGGCCGCCACGATCGAGGGGATCCCCCGGGACGGGCGGGCGCGGCTGTTCATCGGCGGGGCCGCGCAGGAACCGACCGGCGGTGCCTACCAGCCGATCACCGACCCCTCGACCGGGGAACGGCTCGGCCTCGTCGCGGTCGGCACGGCCGACGATGCCGCGCGGGCCGTCGATGCCGCTGCGGCCGTGGCGGAGACGTGGGGAGCCACGCCCGGCCACGAACGGGCCCGGCTCCTTCGCGCCGTCGCCGAGCGCCTGCGCGCGGACCGGGAGGTGATGGCCCGCCTCATCGCCTCGGAGGTGGGCAAGCCGATCGTCGACGCCCGGGTGGAGGTCGACCGCGCGAGCCAGGTCTTCGACTTCTCCGCCGAGGAGATCCGCCACCTGACCGGCGAGAGCTTCCCGGCCGACGCCTACGCCCTGCCGGCCGGGAACGACCGTCGGTTCCTCTTCTCCGTCCGGGACCCGATGGGCGTCGTGGTCGCGATCAGCCCGTTCAACTTCCCGCTCAACCTCCTCGCCCACAAGGTCGCCCCGGCCCTCGCCGCGGGCGACCCCGTCGTCGCGAAGCCGACGAGCGCCGCCCCGTTCACCGCCCTGCGCCTCGCCGAGCACGCCCAGGCCGCCGGCCTGCCGCCGGGGGTCCTCAACGTCGTCCTCGGCCCCGGGGGGAGCGTCGGGGGTGCCCTCATCGAACACCCGGCGACGCGCCTCGTCACGTTCACCGGCTCGACGGAGGTGGGGAAGGGGATCGCCGAGCGCGCCGGACGGCACGCGAAGCGCCTCATCCTCGAGATGGGCGGGCTCGACCCGTTCGTCGTCCTCGAGGACGCTCCGATCGGGCCGACGGCCGCCGCCGCCGTCCGCGGCGCGTTCACCTATTCCGGCCAGGTCTGCACCGCCTCGAAGCGGCTGCTGGTGGCGAGCGGGGTCGCGGACGCGTTCGCCCGCGAGGTCGCCAAGCGCGCCTCCGAGCTCCGGGTCGGCCCGGCGCTCGACGAGCGGACCCAGGTCGGCCCGGTGATCGACGCGGGCGCGATCGAGCGCCTCGACCGCCTGGTCGGGGATGCCGTCGGCCGCTCGGCACGGCTGCTCACCGGTGGGGGGCGCGCCGGGGGACCGGGGCACTTCTACCGGCCGACGGTGCTGGACGCCGTACCGGCCGAAGCCGCCGTCGCCCGCGAGGAGCCGTTCGGCCCTGTCGTGCCGATCCTCCGCTTCGACCACGACGAGGACGCGGTCCGTCTCGCGAACGGGACCCCGTTCGGACTGCAGGCGTCGGTCTACACGAACGACCTTCGGCGCGCGTTCAGGCTCGCGAAGCAGATCCGGGCCGGCGGCGTCCACGTCAACGACCCGACGACGCTGCGCTGGGACGCCCTCCCGTTCGGGGGCATCAAGGAGAGCGGCCTCGGCCGGGAGGGGATCCGCTACGCCATGCTCGAGATGACCGAGGTCAAGCTCATCTCGGTCAACTTCGATCCCTCGTGAGGTACGCCGAACCGGGCCGTCGTGGCCCGGTCGGCTGCCCCGGCCCCGGCGACGCGGGGACGGGGGGGCGAACGCGCATCGGCCGCGGCCCGTAGGCCGCCTGGTGCACCCGCTGCGTCCGCTCCGGGACGTCGGCGGCCGTTGCAACCGCCCACGTCCGGGCTCGGTCCGACATCCCGAGGATAGGGAGAGCCGTTCCCCTACTTAGTCCATTGAACGCTTAACCGGCTAATCCGGCTAATTGCGGCGCCGCCCGAACAGCCGGAGGGCGAGCCGTCCCTGGTCGGTAAGGCGCACCCGGCCGCGCGCCCCGACGGCGTCGCTCGATACGAACCCCCAGCGGCTCTCGAGCGGGACGAGGCGCGTCCGGAGGCGGCTGTGCTGCGACTGGGGCGTGGGGACACGGCCGGCCGGGTCCCCCGGGGCCGGCCGGTCGAGCCCGAGCTCCCGGATCAGCTCGCGCTTGCGGAGCGTCCCCCCGCGCCGCTCGAGCGCCTCGAGCAGCTCGACGAGCTCCGGAGCCGGGGCGCGCAGCTCGTAGACGGAGACGGGGTCGATCCGCCCGACGACGTCGTTGACGGGACGCACCCGGGGGGTGAGCCCCGAGTACCAGGCCCGGGTGACCTGGGCGTAGTACGCCTCGCCCCGCCAGAGCATGCAGGCGAGCGTGCCGGCGATCGCGGTGATCTTCGTCCCCGTCGAGACGTTGACGCGGATCGGGACGACGCCCGCGGCGTGGCGGTCCTCGCGCCGCTCCCGCTCGAAGATAGCGCGGAGGGCGCCGAGGGCGCCGAAGACGTCCCAGATCTCGGTCCGCTCGACGCGGACGTCGACCGGGGGGCGCGCTCGCGCGAGCCGCCGGACGACCTCGTCGACGAACGGCCGGGCCGCGTCGTCCCCCGACCGCGTCAGGAGGTAGGCCCGGTCCGCCCGCTCGGAAAGGATCGGCTCGGTGACCCGCTCGACCTCGAAGCCGACGGGAGCGATGTGGATGCGGGCATGCGGGTCGCCGTCGGGGAACGGCCGCGCCGCCGGGGTCGACGGCCGCCGCCTGGATGTGGACCCCGCGCGCCGGGACGGCAACGAAGTTCCCGCCTACGGAAGGTTGCGCCCGGGGGGCGGGGGAGGATGCGGCGTATGGACGGGGGGAGGGATATCGGGGAACGGGGCCGGTTCCCGGGCGGGAAGGCCCGGGCCGCGGCGCACGGCCGCCGCGGCCGCCGGCGGCCCCTCGAGGACCGTCAGTGCCTGGTCGAAAAGCCCGAGCCCACGGGCGAGGAGGGGTTCCTCGATGACGAGCGGGGCCATGAACCTGAGGACCTGGTCGTACGCCCCGCAGGTGTGCATAAGGAGGCCGGAGAGGAGCAGCTGCCGGCGCATCTCGCGCGCGCGCTCGCCCCAGGGGGTCCGGTGGGCCGGGTCCGAGACGAACTCGAGCCCGATCATGAACCCCTTGCCCCGCACGTCGCCGATCGACGGGTGGCGGTCGGCGATCTCGCGGAACTCGCGGAGGAGGGTCGCGCCACGCTCGCGTACCCGGTCCAGGATCGGCTCGTCCCTGAGGATGCGCAGCACCTCGGTCCCGACGGCGAGGGCGAGCGGGTTCGCCCGGTACGTTCCGAGGTGAAAGCCCGGGGGCAGCTCGCGGCCGAGGTCGTCCCGGTAGGCGATCATCGAGACCGGGATCCCGCCGCCGATCGTCTTCGCGATGCAGAGGATGTCGGGAGTGACCCCGCTGTGCTCGACGCACCAGAGCCGCCCGGTCCGACCGAGGCCGGTCTGGATCTCGTCGACGATCAGGAGCAGCCCATGCCGGTCGCAGAACTCCCGCAGCGCCGGGAGGAAGTCGTCCGGCGGGACGACGTACCCCCCTTCGCCGAGGATCGGCTCGACGAGCACGGCGCCGACCTCGTCGACGCCCGAGTACGGGTCGGCGAGCAGGCTCTCGAGGTAGCGGATCGTCGCGGCGCTCGACCCGTCGCCCAGCACCGGGCGGTACGGGTTCGGGTACGGCACCCGGACGACCTGGGCGCCGTGGAACGCCGTCGTCTCGTGGTAGCGCCGGCCGCTCGTGAGGTTCGCCGCACCCCCGTGCACGCCGTGGTAGGCGCCGGAGAAGGCGATCACCCCATGGCGCCGGGTGACGAACTCGGCGACGTTGACCGCCGTCTCGACGGCATCCCCGCCGGTCACGGTGAACAGGATACGGGCATGGCCGCGCAGGCGACCCGGAAGCATCGCGTTCAGCGTCTCGAGGAACTCGATGCGCGCCTCGGTCGGTACCTCGAGGGCGTGCCAGACCTTCCGCGACTGCGCCGCCAGCGCCGCCTCGAGCCGCGGGTGGCGGTGGCCGAGATTGAGGACCGAGACGCCGGCGACCCAGTCGATGTAGCGGTTGCCGTCGACGTCCTCGATCGTCGAGCCCCGGGCCTCGGCGATCGCGAGCGGGAAGTGCCGCGCGTAGACGACCGCCTCGGTCTCGAGGCGCCGCTGCACGTCGAGAAGGCGCCGGGAGTTCGGTCCGGGCGGGGGCACCCGGATGCGGGGAGCGTCTAGGAAGCTTCCGGAGGAAGGGGCATCGGTCACGGTCCGTCTCCGGGGCCGCGGGGGCCCTGGGCGCGGCCAATGGGGTTCCCCGCTCTTGAGTATTTGCCGAAGGCCCGGCCGGTCGCGAGGGGGGACGCCGAGTCCGGCAACGACTATCTTTGCGACCGGCTTGGGACCGGGGGGGAGAGGTGGGCGCTCCACGGGACCTCCGGTTCGACGTCCACCTCCACCTGAGCCGCTACTGGCCGGACCTCCCGACGAACTCCTACCGTTCCGGGCTCGACTTCACCGTCCGGGGGCTCCTCGCCGAAATGGACCTCGCCCACATCGGAGCGGGGATCCTCCTGCCGATCCACGGGGCCCCGAGCGTTGAAGAGACGCTGCGGGAGGGGGAGGAGCTCGCCGTCGCGAGCGATGGCCGGCTGCTCCGTACCTCGACCGTCAACCCGACGCTCGGCGCCGAGGAGGTCGCGCGGGCCGTGGCGCTGTGGGAGACGACCGGCGACCTCGCGGCGATCAAGCTGTTCCCCGGGTACTTCCCCTTCTACCCCCACGACGCCCGCCTCGACCCGGTCTACGAGTTCGCGCATCGGCAAAACGTGCCGGTCATGGTCCACCAGGGCGACACGTTGGACCGACGGGGCCTCGTGAAGTACGCGCGTCCGGTCGAGCTGGACGAGGTCGCGGTCCGCTACCGCGACGTGCGCTTCGTCCTCTGCCACTTCGGCAACCCGTGGATGGAGGAGGCGAGCGAGATCGTCTACAAGAACGAGAACGTCTACGTCGACACCTCCGGCCTCCTCCCGCCCCCGCGCGTGCCCCACTTCGCCTCCGCCGTGGCCCGGACCGTCGACCGCCTCGCGGACGCGATCGCGTTCATCGGCGACGTCGACCGGATCCTCTACGGCTCCGACTGGCCGCTCGAGTCGCTCCCGACGGCCGTCAGCCTCATCGAGTCGCTCGACCTCGCGGCGGAGGAGAAGGAGCTCCTCCTGGGAGGGAACGCCCGCCGCCTCTTCCGGCTCCCAAGGTCCGGCGCGTAGCCCCCTTGCCCGGCGTGCCGCGGGCTTGCACCGCCCGCAAGGGGCCCGCCGGCCGAAGCTTCAATACGCCCGGCGCGTCGAGCGACCGGCCGCCGCGAGGGCGGCCCGACGGTCATGCGCCGTACCCTGGCCCGGTCGCTGGAGCGGCGACCGCTGTTCTTCGAGCCCGTTCCGCCGAGCGCCCGGGCGACCCCCGCCCGCATCCTCGCCTACGTGTCCGACCTCACGGCGCGCCTCGCCGCCGTCCCGCGCCTCGACGCCGCGGACATTCCCGAGCTCGTCGACGAGAACCATGACGGGCGTCCGTACTACCGCAGCGGCGACACCCGGGCCTTTGCGCGCACGATCGCGGAGCGCTCGGGGCTCGAGGTCGTGGTCAACAAGGTCGTCGCCCACCTCCCCTCGGCCGACGCGCTCGCCGGCTGGGCCCGCGAGTCGGTGGAGCGGGGCTGTCCGCACCTCGTCCTCGTCGGCGGGTCGAGCCGCTATATCCCCTACCCGGGCCCCACCGTCCTCGAGGCGAACCGGGTCGTCCGTCCCGTCCTCGAGCCGGTCGGAGGACTGCTCGGCAACATCGCGATCCCGCAGCGTACGGGGGAGGCGCACCGCATGCTCGGCAAGACCCGGGCCGGCGCGGCGTTCTTCACGACGCAGATCCTCTTCGACTCGGAGAGCGTGCTTCGGCTCGCCCGGGAGTACGAGGGCCTCTGCCGTCAGGCCGGCCGCCCTCCCGCCGCCCTCCTCCTCAGCGTGGCCCCCTTGGCCGACGACGGGGACGCCGAGTTCGTCCGCTGGCTGGGCGCGGACATCCCCGAGTCGGCCGAGCGGGCCATCCTGAACGGCGACGAGGCGGGGGCCGCGGCCCGCTCGATCGCCCACGCGCTCAAGATCTGGGGCGAGGTCGTCGACGGCGCGGCCCACGACGGGCTCGAGATGGCCCTGGGCATCAACGTCGAGCAGATCACCCAACGCCACCTCGGTTCCGCGATCGAGATGCTGCAGGCGTTCGCGACGGCGATCGACGGGGACCCGCCCGGTCCACCGGCCGTTGAGTAGGTGCGGCGCCGGCGCCGCGGACGGGGCCGAAGGCACGCCGCCGCCTCAGGGGACGGTGCGATGATGGCGCGCCCATACCCTCCCGTCCAGCCGCCGAGTGCTCCCACCCCCCACGTCGACGGGCGGGACCCCCTCCTCGCGAACCCACTGCCGGATCTCGCTGGCCCCTGCGGTCCCCTCGTACACGCGGCGCATCGCCCAGTAGCCACTCTCCATGGTCGTCCCTCGACCGCCACAGGGCGTGGACCGCCTAGGGGAACGCGCCGCCGTCCGACGCCGTCGTTCGACGGCCGTCTATCGACCCCCCACGGGGGGTCTTCCGCAACCCGGGATCGTCGCGGGGCGGGGTCTCTCGATGAGCCAGGTCGACGACGTCGCCGCCCCGTCTCCGTGCCCGACCGGCGCGAGGGAGGCCGCGACGGGGGGCGCTATTGCGACGGAGAGGTTGGTGCGGAGGAGGGCGATGCTCACCGGCGGCAGGGACAGGACGGAGGGGAGCCCGCTCGGGAGGGGGGACCGGACCGGCGAGGGGGTGCGGCCATCCCACGACCACTCCCAACCACTGCCGGAGGTCGGGGGGGCCGAAAGGGCGAACGTGAACCCGGTCGTCGTGTTGAGGTTCGCGACCAGGAGCGCCAGCGACCGCCCCGCGGGGTCCGTGGCCGCGACCGCGGTCAGCCCGGCGCCGGCTGCCGCGACGCTCGAGCCCACGACCACGTCGGGAAAGCCGGGGAGGACCTCCGTATAGAGCGACGCGAGGGGATGGACGACACCGGCCGCGGAGAGCCAGGCGCCGGCCGACGGGGTCTCGAGCTGGGAGAGGTAGGCTCCCGTGAGATTGGCGATCATCCCCTGGCCCAGGAGCGTCGCCACCGCCGGCACCTCCGGAAAGCCGGTGGCGTACGGGAGGTAGCTCCCTTCGAGGTCGCCGACGTTGAGCTCGGTGACCAGGACCGGGACCGTCGGACAGCCCGGGCAGCCCGCCGCGACGGCCGCACGGGCGGACGCGAGCCGGGCCGGGAGCGACCGCGACCCCGTGAGGTTCCGGTAGAACTGGTCGAGCGACGCGCTGCCCGACGGCGGGGAGCCGGCGGGGTAGACGTGGATCCCGATGGCGCTCACGTTCGGACCGTTCTGGGCGAGGGTGGCCCGGATCCAGCCCGGCTCCCCGTAGCCGCCGGTGCCGACCCCGTCGAGTCCGAGGAACCGGGCCGTGGGATCGACCGTCCGGACCGCGGCGATGTAGGCGTGCACGACCGCGGCGTACGACGCGGGGGTCGCATTGCCCGTCGGGGCACCGGACCATTCGGCCCACGGGGTGCCGAAGTGCGTCCACACGGCCGGTTCGTTCCCGATCCCCCAGAGGTCGGGCCGGAACCCCAGCGTGCGCTCGGTGTAGGCGACGTCGTAGGCGGCCGTCGCGGGGTCGTCGATCTCGCCCGGCAGCTCGAGCACGGCGTGGCAGGCCGTCGCGCGGCACCAGCCGACGAACGCCGAGAGGTTCGTCCGGGCCGTGCTCACCGCCCCGGTCGAGTTCGTCACGAGGCCCGTCGTGTAGTTGACCCCGTCCCCGGCGGCGCCCCCGGGCCATCGGACGAAGCCGACGGGGCTCTGGGCGAGGAGCCCCGCGAGCGGCCCGTCGAGGGGGGTGGTGGGGCCGAGGTTCGCGCCCCAGAACGACGGGGGAAGTACGGCCAGTCGCTCCGCGGGCACGATCGTGATCGTGCCGTTGAGGAAGGGGCTGGGGTACCCGGAGTGCGTCCCGACTCCCCCGAGGAGGAGGCCGCCGGCGTAGGCGGTGGCCGCGAGGATGAGGGCACCGAGGACGACCCCGGCGACGTTCCTACCCCGCGCGCGATGGGCCGGTCGATGGGATGGCTCGGTGGCCAATGCCTTGCTCCGCCGGGTACGCCGACCGGCCTCCGAGGGTCATTAACGCGCGCCCCGGGGAGAACCGGGGGTCTTCCGGTCCCGCCGGCCCTTTAAGCCGGGCCGGCTCCCCGGTACGCCCATGGCCCCCCGCCGGTCCTCGCCGCGAAGATCCCCGGGCCCCGCGGACCTCCGCTACGATTTCCACTCCCACACGTTCCTCACCGACGGCACCGCCTCCCCAACGGACATGTGGACCGAGGCCGCCGGCCGTGGCCATCGCGCGCTTGCGATCACGGACCACCTGGCGATGGAGGACCCCGCGCCGCTGCTCGATCGCCTGCGCTCCGAGGCCCGCGCCTTCGAGGACTCCCCCCTGATCCCCATCTTCGGTGTCGAGGTATCGATGGTCCCGCCGCGGCACCTGGCCCGCGTCGCCCACGGCGCCCGTCAGGCCGGGGCGGAGATCGTCATCGTCCATGGGGAGAGTCCGGTCGAGCGGACGCCCGCGGGAACGAACCGGGCCGCGGTGCTCAGCGGGGAGATCGACGTGCTGGCCCATCCCGGCCTCCTCTCGACCCGGGAGGCGGAACTGGCCCGGGAGAACGACGTGTTCCTCGAGCTGTCGGCCCGACGGGGGCACTCGCTCGCCAACGGCCACGTGGCCCGGACCGCGATCACCGCGGGGGCGGCCCTCCTGGTCGACTCGGACGCGCACTCCCCCCGGGACCTGGTCCCGTACGAGCTCGCGCGGCGGATCGCGGCCGGGGCCGGTCTCCCACCGGCCGGGGTCGTTCGGGCGCTCCGCGACGCCCCGCGCCGCCTCCTGCGACGGCTTGGCAAGGCCTAGTCGGCGCGGCCGTCCCACCGGCGGTCCGTATCGTTCTCAGGTACAATTTAATCCGGAACGTTTAAACCGCCTCCGGGACGAGTACGCACTCATGCGCGTTCTTGCGGAGCTTCTCCGTGGCGGGCGGGGACTTCGGCTCTGGGCCGTGATCGGGCTCATCGGCGCCCTGGCATTCGGGGCGGTGCCGATCGCCGGGCCCCCCGCGGCCGGCCTGTCCTTGGGCACGGCGGCCCTGGCGGCGCCGGAGCCGGCGGCGGCCCTGTCGCCGGCCCTCGCGCCGACCACGGACTGCAGCGGGGTCTGCGCGAGCTCGGTCTCCGACGCGTCCGAGAACTGGCTCCCGTACCTCAGCGGACACTCCGCGTCACCGGGCGGCCGCACGGCGCCGGCGATCGCCTACGACTCCGCGGACGGCTACCTCCTTCTCTTCGGCGGCTGCGCCCGCCACGTCTGCCCGCTCGCGGACACCTGGAAGTACCAGGGCGGGGCCTGGGTCAACCTCACGGCGGTGCTCCCCGTCTCGCCGCCGGCCCGGTTCGGCGCGGCGATGGTCTACGACCCCGCGCTGGGGTCGGTCGTCCTCTTCGGTGGGATCGGCGCGAACGGCACCCTCGCCGACACCTGGCAGTTCTCCGGCGGGACCTGGACGGAGCTCACGCCGACCCCGGCCCCGCCGGCGCGCGCGTTCGCCCAGGCCACGTATGACGCGGCGCTCGGCGAGGTCCTCCTCTTCGGCGGCAACGGCTCGTCGGGGACCCCGCTCAACGACACCTGGACGTTCCAGTCGGGGACGTGGACGAACCAGACCGCGGCCTCCGGCCCGGCCCCGGCCGCCCGCGCGGACGGGGCGCTCGCGTTCGACCCCGCGGACTCCGAGGACGTCCTCTTCGGCGGCACCGGCGGGTGCGGAGCCGCCTGCAACGACACCTGGACGTACGCCCGGTCCACGTGGACCCGCCTTGCGGCGACCTCGGGATCGGTCCCGCCCGGGCGCAGCGGCGCCGATATCGGCTTTGACCCCGGCCTCGACCGCGTGATCCTTTTCGGGGGGCAGGGATCGGTCGTCCTCGCCGACACCTGGTCGTTCCACGCGGGCACCTGGACGGACCTCACGCTCAACCTGACGCGAACGCCGCCCGCCCGCACGCAGGCCGGAGGGGACTACGACGCCCGAGATGGTTACTATCTGATCTACGGCGGCCGCGACGGGACGCTCCTTAGGACGGGAACCTGGGTCCTCACTTCCCCGCTCGCCGCCGGCATCCGAACGAGCGCCACCGACCTCGCGCCGGGGACCGCCGCAACCTTTTCGGCGGTGGTCTCGGGCGGGCTCGCCCCCTACGCCTTCTCCTGGGACTTCGGGGACGGGAGCCCGACGACGAACGGGACCGTGGCGGCCCACACCTACGCCGGGGCCGGCACCTACGTGGTCGCCCTCGTCGCGGCCGACTCGCTGGGAGGGCAGGTCGCGGTCGAGCTCACCCTGACCGTCGCGTACCCCCCGCTCTCCATCGCCCTGTCCGCCTCCCCCGCGGCGCCCCGGGCCGGCGAGGCCGTCTCGTTCGTCGCCACGGCCGAGGGAGGCGTATCGCCGTACGCCTTCGCGTGGGCCGGCGCCACCAGCGGCTGCCGGGCCACGGGCGGGGCGGCCCTGAGCTGCCCATCGGTGGCGGCGGGCCCGCTCGAGATCGTGGTCACGGCGACGGACGCCGCGGGGCACTCGGCCACGGCGTACCTGAACGTCTCGGTGGCCGGCACCTCGGCCCCCAGCCCCATCGGCAACGCGACGCCGCCGGCGACCGCACCGGTCTCCTCGGGGGCCTCCCCGTCCGCTACCTCGGCGGCCGGGGCGCTCGTGATCCTCCCGGCGCTGGCGGCCGTCGGCGTCGCGGGCGCGGTCGGCTACGCCACGTTCCGGTCCGCCGCGCGCCGGCCCCCGACGACTCCCCGGCCCCTCTGCTATGCCGTGCCGCTCTGGTCCGAGACGCCCGAGGAGTACCGGCCCGAGGACGAGGTCCCGGTCCGGCTCCGCTAGGGCTCAGTCCCGTGCGGCGCCGTGCGGGTGGTGGTGGCCGGTCCGGCCGCCCGCGGCCGCCGGGCTCGTAACGAGGAACGCGCCCTCGACGATCCCGCGGACGCCCCGGAGGTCCTCGGCGGCGCTCTCGACCTCGTGGCGCTTGCCCAGAAGTACCAGGACCTCGGCGCACGCCTCCCCCTTGAGGTGGACGTGGGTGCTGGCGCGCACGTGCTCGCCCCAGCGGTGCTCGGCGGCCGTCAGGCGGCGCAGCACGTTGGGAGTGTCATGGCGATAGAGAAGCGCGACCGCTCCGAGCGCATCCGCCTGGGGGTCCTCCAGGGCACGGCCGGCGAGCTCCTTGCGGATGAGGAAGCGAATGGCGTCCGACCGGCTCGGGCTGTTGCGCCGGCGGACCCAGGCATCGAGCCGGGCGAGGAGCTCCGGCTCCAACGAGACGCCCAGGCGCACCACCCCGCGGCGCGGCCGTCGAGCGCGAGCGGTCCCGGCCACCGTCTCAGCCCTCCACGACGGGCGCCGGGGTCGGCGCCTCGTTCGGGCCGATCTCATCGATGCGCTTTACGCGATAGTAGGCGACGGAGACGGCCCACGTCGCGAGCAGCAATCCGACGATGAGGAATCCGAGGAGCGTGAGATCGAGGCGGCCCACCGCCGACCAGAACGGTCCCGTGAGGCCGAGGGACTCGGACAGGACCTGGAGGAACTCGAAGCCGCCGATGGCGAACGCGACGAGGACCGACATCACCGTGACCGTGAGGTTGTAGTAGACCTTGCGGATCGGCCTCGCGAACGCCCAGCCGTAGGCGTAGCGCATCGCGACCCCATCGGCGGTGTCGACCAGGATCATCCCGCAGAGGAAGAGCAGCGGGAGGAGCAGCACGACGTACAGGGGGATCAGCGTGACCACCCCGACGCTGATCGCGATGAGCGCCACCTCGGTCGCCGTGTCGAAGCCGAGGCCGAAGAGCAGGCCGATCGGGTAGATCTGGCGGGGGGTCTCGACCATACGGAAGAACCGCCCGAAGTACCGGCTCATGAACCCGCGCTGGCTGAGCTGCGCCTCGAGCGCCTGCTCATCGCCCCGTCCCTCGCGCATCCCACGGAAGATGCGCCAGATCTCGAGAACGATGACGACGTTGACGATCCCGATGAGCCAGAGGAAGGCGCCCGAGACCGCGGCGCCGATGACCGGACCCGCGCTCTGGAGCACGGGGAGCGCGCGGGTCACGTAGCCGGTCGCCGCGGCGAGCGCTACGATGAGGCCGACCACGATCGTGGAGTGGCCGAGGGAGAACCACGTCCCGACGGTGAGCGGGCGCTTTCCCTCCTGGAGGAGCTTGCGCGTCGTGTTGTCGATCGCCGCGATGTGGTCCGCGTCCACCCCGTGCTTGAGCCCGAAGGTGTAGACGAGGATCCCGAGGGTCACGAGGAGGATCGCCGGCCGGTCTCCGGTCGCCGGCGAGTCGTAGCGCTGGGCGGCCAGCAATAGACCGACGAACCCCAGCACCGTGACGGCCCCGATCGCTCCGAAGAGCAGCACCAGGCTGAGCTTCTCGCCGCGATCGAAACCGGACGACGCCGGGACCCTACTCGGGCCCGGGGACATGCGGTCCAACGACCGGCGCGGCCTATTTAGCGTTATGTCGCTTTCCCGAATCGTAACACCGCCGCCGGGGGTGACCGGGCGAAGCGAGGCCGGCCGCGGACTTATCGGCCGATGCGCCCATGGCCGGGCCGGCCCACCATGCCGCCGTCGCGCGTTCGTCGTCCGCCCGGGATCGGCCGGGCCTTGGCACGCCGGGCGCGTCGCGCCCGGGACCAGGCGCTCGCCTGGGTCAAGGACCCGGGGGATGCGGAGGCGCTCCACCGGCTCCATCAGGAGCTGCGACGGATGCGGGTCGGCCTCGCGGTCCAGAAGAGGACCCTGCCGCCGGACCGGGCCCGGCAGATCGCCCGCCTCTCCTCACGGCTGGGCGCACTGACCCGGGCCGTCGGCGAGACGAGGGATAGGGACGTCACCTTCGCGGTGGCGGGTCGGGCGCTCCGTCGAGCGGGCCCTGCGGACCGGCGGCCGGGTAACGCGCGGGTGCTCCGGCTCTTGAAGCGCGATGGCGACGCGCGCCGGCGGGCGCTACGACGCCGGCTCCGCGCGGCGCCGTGGGCGTCGTGGATCTCCCGGACCGCGGAGGAGGCAAAACGGGAGTCCGCGGGTCCGGCGCCCGCGCGATCCGCAGCGGCGTTCGAGAAGGAGCGGGCACGCCGCGCCCGCCGCCTCCGGCAACGTCTGCGGGAGGCCCGGCGGGCACCGAGCGTGGGACGCTGGCACCGGCTTCGGCAGGCGATCCGCGCGGTCCGTACCCTGCGGTCGCTGGAGGGCGAGGCGGCGGGGAGGGTCCCCGACGGGGGGCCGAACTCGATCCTCCGCCTGCAGCGCCGGCTCGGTCGGCTCCACGACCTCGACCGCACGCTCGCCGTCTGGCCCGAGGGGGGTCCATCGTCGGAGGAGGCCGGGCGCGCCCGGCTCGTCGCGCGCCGCCGCGCCCTGGCAGACGCGGTCGCTCGGGCCGCGGCGGACCCATCGCTCCGCCGACGGCTGCGCCGCTTCGCGAACGACGCGGGCCGACCCGCCCGGACGGGCGAGCGGTCAGGGATGGCCGCGCGCCCCCGGCAGCGGCGCGTGAACCCGAGATGACCTACCGCTGATGAGCGCTCAAGCGACTCAGCCATCGGTAGGCCATGCTGGAGATACGTTTCCACGGTCGGGGGGGCCAGGGGGCCGTCGTCGCCTCCGAGCTTCTCGCCCAGGCCGCGTTCCTGGACGGGAAGCGCCCCCAGAGCTTCCCGTTCTTCGGGGTCGAGCGGCGGGGGGCGCCGGTGACGGCGTACTGCCGCATCGACGACCGGGAGGTCCGCCTGCGGACCTCGATCACCCGTCCGGATATCGTCGTGGTGCTCGAGCCGGGGCTTCTACGCGCCGGCAGCGCCATGGAGGGGCTCAAGCCGGACGGCATTCTCCTCGTGAACTCCCGGGAGGAGCCCGCCGCGCTGCCCGCCCCGGCGGGCGTGCGCCGGGCCAGCGTGGACGCCACGACGATCGCCCTCACGCACGGGCTCGGCACGCCGATGATGCCGATCGTCAACACGGCGATCCTCGGTGCCCTCGCCGCGGCGAGCGGCGCCGTCAGCCTCGGCGCGCTCGAGCAGGCCATTGACCGCTTCGTGCCGGCGCACCCGGCCGAGAACCGGGCCGCGGCGCGGGACGGGGCCGCGGCCGTCCGGGTCGCCCCCCCGCTGACCGCAGGACATTCGCGCGGGGCCTCCTCGGCGGTCGCGCGCGCGCCCCCGCTCGAGCTGCCGGACGCCCCGATGGCGGTCGCGTCCAGCGCGACGATCGCGACCGCGGCGTGGCGCACGCTGCGACCGGAGATCGACCAGCGCCGGTGCACCCGCTGCAACTTCTGCTGGAAGTTCTGCCCGGACGTCGCGATCGAGCTCAACGCGGAGGGCTTTCCCGTCGTCCATCTGGAGCACTGCAAGGGCTGCGGGATCTGCGCGGCCGAGTGCCCGCCCGGGGCGATCGCCATGGTCGCGGAGGGGTGAGCACGATGACCCAGATCGTGATGTCCGGCAACTCCGCCCAGTCGTACGCGGCCCTGCTGGCCCGGGTCCAGGTCATCGCGGCGTACCCGATCACTCCCCAGACCACCATCGTGGAGAAGCTCGCGGAGTTCGTCGCCAACGGGCGGCTCGCGGCCCAATACCTTCAGGTCGAGTCCGAGCACAGCGCCCTCCAGAGCGTCGTCAGCGCCTCGGCGCTCGGCGCGCGGACCTACACCGCCACCTCCAGCCAGGGGCTCCTTCTCATGCACGAGGTCCTGCACTGGGCCTCCGGGCTCCGGGTGCCGGTCGTGATGGGCGTGGTCAACCGCGCCGTCGCTCCCCCCTGGTCGATCGGGGCGGACCACGCCGACACCATCGCCCAGCGGGACACGGGATGGATCCAGTTCTACGCAGAAAGCAACCAGGAGGTGCTCGACACGGTCCTCGAGGCCTACCGCATCGCCGAGGACCCCGCCGTGCGCCTGCCCGCGATGGTGACCGAGGATGCGTTCTACCTCTCCCACACCGTCGAGCCGGTCGACGTGCCCTCCGCCGAGACCGTCGACGCGTTCCTTCCGGCCCGCGAGGTCCGCGCGATCCTCGTCCCGGGAGTACCGGCCCGGCTCGGCTCGTTCACCGGCCCCATCGAGTACGTCGGGTTCCGCCGGGACGTGGCGCGGGCGATGGAGCGCGTCCTTCCGACCCTGGCCGCGGTCGAGGAGGATTACGCCCGACGCACGGGACGCGACCACGGCGGTCCCCTGCCGACCTACCGGACGGAGGACGCCGACGCCGTGCTCCTCACGATGGGCACGGCCACCACGACGGCGCGCGCCGTAATCGATGCCCTGCGCGAGGAGGGCCACCGGGTCGGCCTCGCGAAGCTGCGCGTATTCCGTCCGTTCCCCGTCGAGGCGGTCCGGGCCCTGGCCGCCTCCGTGGACCGCATCGGGGTCCTCGACCGCTCGTTCACCTTCGGCCCCACCGGCGCGGCCGCGATGGAGGTCCGCTCCGCGCTCTACGACGCGTCCCCCCGGCCGCTCGTCTCGGACTTCGTCGCCGGCATCGGCGGCCGCGACATCACGCCCGAGGCGATCACGCGCATGTTCGCCCTTCTCGAAGGTCCTGAGCCACCCGAGCTGACCTGGATCGACCTCGCGGCACCGGAGGCGAGCGCCGATGGTTAAGCTCACGATCCCGGCGACCGAGCTCGTCCGCCCCGGCCACGCGGCGTGCCCGGGCTGTGGGCCGGCGCTCGCGATGCGGCTGCTCCTCAAGGGGCTGGGGCCGCGCACCGTCCTTTCGATGCCCGCGTGCTGCTGGACCGTGATCGCGACCCCGTATCCCACGACGGCCCTCGGCGTCGCGCTCCTCGACAACCCGATCGAATCGACCGGTGCGTCGATCTCGGGGATCCGGGCGGCCGTCGACGCCCTCGCCATCCCGGACGTGACGGTCGTGGGCTTCGCCGGCGATGGCGGCACCGCGGACATCGGTCTCCAGGCCCTGAGCGGAATGCTCGAGCGGAGGACGAACGCGATCTACGTGATGTACGACAACGAGGCGTACATGAACACCGGCATCCAGCGCAGCGGAGCGACCCCCGAGGGGGCGTGGACGACGACGACCCCGGTGGGCGGCGCCGGCCGCGGCAAGCCCGAGCGGAAGAAGGACATCATGGGGATCGTCCTCGCCCATCGCCCCGTTTATGCCGCCACCCTCAACCCGTCGTTCCCGGAGGATTTCGTGCGGAAGGCAGCGAAGGCGCGGGAGATCGCGGGTCCGCGCTTCCTCCATGTCTTCGCTCCCTGCCCCCCCGGCTGGCGGTACTCGTCGGAGGAGACGATCGAGATCGGCCGACTGGCGACGGACACCGGCGTCTTCCCGCTCTACGAGGTAGCGGACGGTCACCTGCGGCTCACGCGCCGGCTCTCCTCCCTCAAGCCCATCGGGGAGTACCTCGGCCGCCAGGGCCGGTACGCCCACCTCACTCCCGAGGAGCGGGCGCGCCTCCAGGCCGAGGTCCGCTCGGGGTGGGAACGGATCCTGCGTGAGGACGCCTCCGGCTCACCCGGCGGCCCCTTCTCGAGCCGCAGTTCGCACGCTGCCACAAAGGGTGACACCGTCGAGGCGGCTTGACTGCCCGTCTCAAATAGACCCAGCCAGGTCTCGACGCGGTTTTCGGGGGCCGCGACATGGAAGCGAAGATGGGCTGGGGAACGCGTGCGATAGTGGTGGCCACTCTCGGGGTGCTGATGCTCTCGGCGTTCGGGTTCGCGATGACCGGGGCGTCGGCCCCGCCGGCCGGCACCGGGTCGTCGTTCGCCGTGAGCGGGGGGAGCTCGGGCGGCTGCCCGGCGTCGAACGCCATCGGCAACTTTGCGCAAGCCCCGAGCGTCGGCGCGTCCGTCGCGAAGGGCGCCTTGACGTGGACCTACTACTTCCGTTCGGCCGACCTCTCGCCGTCGAACGGGGTCCCCGGCCTCATCCAGTACTGTGTCTATCCGTCGGGCACGCTCCCCAACTCGACGACGGTCTCCGCCACCGGTGCCGACGGGAGCGCCTTCACGGCGGTCGCGGCGATCCACCAAGGCTACTTCGGGTTCTCGCGCGCGAACGGCGACCCGAGCAACCTCCCGCTCGACGGGAGCCCCCACGTGCTCATGGGGACCGCGACCTGGACCTACGGGGCACCGACCGCGCAGACGATCCTCCTCCACATCAACGACCCCGCGACCTGCCGGGCCCTCTACGGTGGCTGGCCCTCGACGTGCTTCGTCTACCCCCGGGGCTGGCTGACGCCGCTCTGCGACGGCGCGCCGGCGTGCAAGTCGGCCACGGTCGCCGAGGCAACGTCGACGAACCCGCTGACGGCCCCGGCGAACACCACCCTCCACGTCGAGTACACGATCACGGTCGTGAACCAGCCGTCGAACAACTTCGACATGGAGTTCCTCCCGCTGGCCGTTCCCCCGGGCACCTCCTGGACCGGGCTCCGGGACGCCTTCACCTGCTTCCTGTCGCTCGACTCGACCGGCAGCCCCGGTGCGAACGGCATCTACTCCAACTACCAGGGCAGCGGGCTCGATCTCAGGATGAGCACGGGGAACCCCTCGCCGGGCTGCCTGTTGCCGCGCCTCGAGATGAACGTCTCGTCGACGGCGCTGGTCCTGCATCCGGGCGACTCGCTCACGGTCACCATCGACATGGTCACGAACGGAGGCCTCGTGGCCCACGGTGGACCGGAGCACGGGGGGCTCTACTGCCTCAACAAGGGGGTCACCGTCCGCTGGTACGAGACCGACGACGCGATGATCCACAACTACCGGACCGCGGACGTCGACATGGTGGTGGCGTAGGTCGACCGTCCTCCCCCCGCTGTGCCGTCGCGGGGGGCCGCCGGCCCGCCGCCCCGGTGGCGCGAGGGCCACCGCTGGGCTTTTGGGCGGCGCGGCGGTGGCCCGCGGGACGGAGCGCCGCGCGATGGGACTCACGCAGCCGACGATCGAGGAGCTCCTTCGCTCGAGCGCCGGTCACGACTGCACCGACCGCGGGGGGGTGTGCGTCCGCATCGTCGCGGTCGCCCAGCTTCCGACCCGGTTCGGGGAGTTCCAGGTCGTCGCGTTCCACAGCCCGACGGACCGCAAGGAGCACGCCGCCCTCGTGCACGGGGATATCTGCGGCAAGACCCAGGTGCCGGTACGGCTCCACAGCGAATGCCTCACCGGTGACGTGTTCGGGTCCCTGCGCTGCGACTGCCGCGAGCAGCTCGAGCTCGCGCTCCGGGAGATCGGGCGGATGGAGACCGGGGTGATCCTCTATCTGCGCCAGGAGGGCCGCGGGATCGGATTCGCCAACAAGATCCGCGCCTACCAGCTGCAGGAGTCGGGTCTCGACACGATCCAGGCGAACGAGGCGCTCGGGTTCCGGGCCGATGAGCGGGACTACGCCGTCGCGGCGCACATGCTCCATTCGCTCAACGTCCGCTCGATCCGGCTCATGTCCAACAACCCGGCGAAGATCGCCGACCTCCGTGCCCACGGGGTCCGCGTCGACGGGCGGATCCCCATCGAGGTCCCCCCGAACCCGTACAACCGGCGCTACCTGGAGACGAAGCGCCTCAAGGCCGGGCACCTTCTCTCCCCGGAAGGCCAGCGCGTGGTGATCTCCGAGCAGATCGACAGCGCGGACGTGGCGCCGGCCGAGCCCTCCTCGACCGAATAGCGGCGACCCATCGCGCACTCCCCGGGCGATTCGATCGACCGGGTCACCGGGGCGAGCATGGTGCCCAGATTTGGAAACGACTGCCGAATCCCCTTCCGCGGGCTCCCCCGGTGTCGAGGGCGATGGCCGCTGCGGACCGGAGCCGCCGCCCCTGAACCGTGCCGCTGCTCGCCCTCCCATGGTGGGTGATCCGGATCTGGCCGCGTTCTTCCACGCCATCACCGCCACCGCCCCGGCCTAGACCCGGGGGATCGGTCACGGCACCGGCACGGCCGACCGTACCGGCTCATTGCTGGCCCGGGCCGCCGCGGCGCCCGCCGGCGTCGCCCCGCCCCGTTCTGTCCTCGGCGTCGCGGGTAGTGGCGCCGACCCGGACGGGGTCATCTCCTCGGTCCTCGACCCGCCGACGCGCGTTCGGTTCCGGTGGGGGCAGACCCCCCAGCGCACCCGGACTTGGCGGTCGTCGCCGTTACGGCGCGGCGATCGACGGACGGGCCATCCGCTTGCTCGCGTCCAGGCTACGGGGATCGGGGGTCGAGCGATCCGAGGGGCCGCTCTCCGCGCTCCTCGCCCACCGGGCGTACTACGGTGACCGCCCCCGAGGGAAAGAAAGCCGCCCCGGCGTACGCCGCCGGCGGTGCGTGATCAGCCGGGGGATACCCGCTCGCCGGGGAAGCCGTAGCGGAGGAAGAGGTGGTCGCCCGCTCGCCGGACCGAGCGGAGCGCGCCCCACATCGGCCGATCCGGGGCGAGCGCATGGCCCGCGACGATCCCCGGCCGGTCCGAGCGGCCGTCCCTTCCGGCCACCTGTGGGGCGACCGTGAGGAACAGCTCGTCCAGGACCCGCGCGGCCAGCATCTCCCCCAGCAGATGCGGGCCGCCCTCGACGAGGACGCGGCGCACCGGCGGACGGGGGGGGATCGCGCCCAGGATCTCGGCCGCCGGGATCGAGGTTCCGCCGGCGGCCGTCGCCACGGCGATCCTACGCTCCGAATCGGATCCGGCCAGGGTGGCCGCCCCCGCTCGGGTCGTGACGACGAGGACCGGGGCCTCGTCGCCCCGGAACAGCGGGGCCGTGGGATCGAGATCCCCCCGGGCGCTGACGATGACGGTCAAGGGGGCCGGTGGCATCCCGAGACGTTCGCGCAGCTCGGAGTAGGCCGCGCGCAACGGAGGGAAGGCCCGGGCGGCCGTCCACCGGTGTCGCGGCGAGGCGCGCACGGTTCCGGCGCCGACGACCACCACATCGGCGACGGCCCGGAGCAGGCCGAGGATCATGCGATCGTGCGGGCTTGCCCCGGTGACCTCCCCGCCCCCCACCGCCCCGGGCGAGGGGAACGCCGCGACCCCGTCGATGGTCGAGGCGAAGCTGGCCAGAACGCGGGGCCGCCCCGCGGGGGGCGGGAACCGCAGTACCCCATAGAGTTCGGCGAGGGGCAGGGGGAGCGGGAGCGGGTCCCCTTCGGTCGCATCGAAGAGCGTCTCGAGGGGCGCGAGCGGGGTGGGGATACCCGCCCGCGCCGGGTCGTTCGGCGACGGCCCACCGGCCATGGTCCGGGAGCGCCGGGCCCGTAGATGAAGGCGCGGCCTCCGGACCAGCCGTGTCGGGGGAGGCCCCCCGTCGCCCGGGGGGGGAGAACGGCGGCGGGCAGGTGAATCCCGGTTGACGGGGAGATTACCCTCGTCGGAGGCCACCGGAAGACTCGATCCCATGAACGACCAACGCTGGTTCAACCTTGCCGCCGCCCTCATCGCCGTGGCGGTCACGGTGGGGGCGCTGGCGGTCGTCGCGCTCGCCCCGGCCCCCGCGACCCCCACCCCATCGGCGGCCCCCAATCCCTCGATCCCCACCACCTACCGGACGCTCACCATCACCCTCGACCCAGCCTCGGGCCAGTACAACTACAATGTCCGCTCGCTCTCGGTGCCCCTCCACGAGCGGGTCGTGTTCACGATCACTAACTACGACCCTGCCACGGCCCGGCTGCCGACCCCGTCCGATGCCCAGGTCACGGGGACCTACGGCGGTCCGATGACCCTCCAGAGCCCCGCCGGGGCTAGCCAGGTCGCCCAGTTGCCGGCCGGGGACGTGAGCCACACCTTCTCGATGTCGGACGCGTACTACGCCCTCAACGTTCCGATCCCGCCGGCCGCGAACGCGGTGACCCCCTCGCAGGTCACCTTTGCCGTGGTCTTCGACACCCCGGGCGTCTACACCTGGGGATGCGTCGTCCTCTGCTTCGATGCGGGGATGGGGACCGCGGACTCGATGTACGGCTCCATGACGGTGGGCTAGCGCCGTCCCATTCCCGCCCGCCCCACGAGCGCCGGCCCCGCCGCCCGGGCGGGGAGGCGAAACCCTATAGGAGCGGTCGGGGCGGGGGCCACCGTGGCCCCCGAGTCCGCGACCGCCCCGACCCCGCCCGCGCGCCCGTCCCCCCACGAGAACGGGGTCCTCCTCCTCGTCACGCTCGGCACCCTGATGGTCTCCGTCGACTCGACCATCGTGATCCTGGCGCTGCCGACGATGGCGCGGGAGCTCGTCTCGCCCCTCGACACCGTCATCTGGACCATCCTGGTCTACCTGCTGATCACGGCGGTCCTCACGACCCA
This sequence comes from Thermoplasmata archaeon, assembly GCA_027315455.1. Taxonomy (GTDB): domain Archaea; phylum Thermoplasmatota; class Thermoplasmata; order Lutacidiplasmatales; family UBA184; genus Lutacidiplasma. The sequence goes on from DAHUXZ010000019.1 coordinate 22,974, forward strand.
GGCCGGTCGGCTCGGCGACATGCTCGGCCGCGGCCGGATCTACAACGCCGGCTTCGCCCTGTTCACGATCGGCTCCGGCCTCTCCGGATTCGCTCCCACCGCGGAGTTCCTCATCGCCGCCCGTGCCGTCCAGGCGATCGGGGGCGCGGTGATCTTCGCGAACGGCGGGGCGCTGATCGCGCACGTCTTCCCGCCCGAGCGCCGCGGCCGGCCGTTCGGGTTCCTCGTCTTCGGGTGGAGCGTCGGGGCGATCCTCGGCGTCCTCCTCGGCGGCGTGATCACGACGACCCTGGGCTGGCGCTACAACTTCCTCATCAACCTCCCGATCGGGGTCGGGGCGGTCCTCCTCGGGCTGAGGACCCTCCCCCGGGGCGACCGGGAGCGGGTGCACTTCGACCTGCCCGGGTTCGTGCTGTTCTCGGCGGCCCTCGTGGGGATCTGCTACGGCACCATCGAGATCGCGGCCATCGGAGCGACCGCGATGAACGCCGCCCTCGTCGCGGTGGGGCTCGTCCTGCTCGCCGCGTTCGTGGCCGTCGAGCTGCGCGTCGCGCGGCCGATGCTCGAGCTCCGCGAGTTCCGTCAGCGCCTCCTCGGCTTCTCGCTCGCCGCGAGCTTCCTCCAGGCGCTCGGGTACCTCGCGGTCGTCTTCCTGCTCACGATGTACCTCCAAGGACTCCGCGGGCTCTCCCCCCTCGATGCCTCGGTCCTCCTCGTCCCGGGCTATCTCGTCGGGGCGGTCGCCGGACCGTTCATGGGCCGGCAGGTCGACCGGGTGGGACCCCGCGCGCTGGCCACGGGCGGGATCGTGCTGATGATGGCGGCGGTCCTCGCCTACGCCGCGCTGTCGCTCGACGCCTGGCTCGGCTGGGTCCCGGTCATCTCCATCGTGAGCGGGGTCGGGGGCGGAATGTTCTGGCCCGCGAACAACACCGCGATCATGAGCCAAGCCTCGCCGCGCACGTTCGGCGCGGTGAGCGGCCTGCGGGCGACGCTGTCGAACATGGGCACGCTGTTGAGCTTCGTTCTCACGCTGTCCATCGCCTCCGCGAGCGTCCCGCGGTACGTCGCCTACGAGGTCTTCCTCGGGACGACGAACCTCATCGGCGGGATCGGGGTCACGTTCCTCACGGGGATCCACGCGGCGCTCTACGGCTCGGCCGCGATCCTGGGCCTGGCCGCGCTCTTCTCCTGGGCCCGGGGGCGGCCGCCGACCGGGCCGCCGGTCCCCGCTCCCTTGGGGTCGGCTAGTCGCTGACCGCCTCGACCGGCGCCGGGGCCGCGGGTCGCGGCGCGGCCCCGGGCGCGGCGCTGCCGTGGCCGTGCCGGGTGCCGTCGGCCAGGAACCGGTAGTTGCGCAGGGCCACGCTGAGCACCAGCCCGATCACGGAGAGGACGGCCACGAGCCCGAAGACGACCTGGAACCCCACGAGGGCGTAGGAGGTCGTCGGGACCACGAACGCCGGCCCTCCGCCGGGCGGGGTCACCGTCAGGTAGTACTGCGCGGTGAAGCTCGCGAGGATGCTCGTCGTCACCACCGGGGCGATGGCCGTCCCGAGGTTGCGGAACGTCTGGTTCATCCCCATCTGGATCCCGAGCTCGCGCCGGTCGACGGAGAGCACGATCATGTTGGACATCGCGATGAGGACCGCGACGTTGCCGACCATCAGCGGCACCATGAAGGCGCTGAGCCCGATCGTCGACGGAGGGACGAGGACGAGGAGCGCGCCCCCGATCGCCATCAACCCGTAGCCGAGGAGCGTCACCGGCTTCGGTCCGAACCGCCCGATCGCCGCGCCGAGGAGCGGTCCGAACGCGAGCATCGAGAGCGCCGAGGGGAGGGCGAGGAGCCCGAAGGTGAGCTCGCTCACACCGAGGCCGGGACCGATGGGCAGCTCGGCGAGGATGACGACGGTGGTGAAGGCGAAGAACATCAAGAGGCCGACCAGGATCCCGTTGATGTTGGAGACGAAGATGTTCCGGGGCTTGAGCGCCTCGAACTGGATCACCGGAGCGGGGGCCCGGGGCTCCCAGTAGGCGAAGGCGAGGAACCCGATCAGGGCGAGGAGGAAGAACTCCGGCGCTCCCCAGGGGATGCCCGCGAAGTGGACCGCCGCGAAGTTCGTCCAGCCCCAGTTCGCCCCCTCGGTGATCCCCACGAGGAGCATCGCGAGCCCGAAGCCGAGGGTGGTGACACCGGGCAGGTCCAGGCTGCGCTGCTCGTGGACGGGCGACTCCCTCAGGAGGAGAACGCCGAGGATCACGAGGGTCACGGCGAGCGGGACGACGGTATGGTAGGTGAACTGCCAGCCGTACTGCTGCGCGATCCACCCGCCCCCGGCGAGGCCCAGGGCAGCCCCGGCCGCGAACATGGCGCTGATGACCCCCTGGGCCGGAGCGACGCGCGCCGCCGGGAACGCCTCGGGGATCATCGCGAACGCGAGCGGGAACATCCCCATCCCGATCCCTTGGGCCGCCCGGGCGCCGATGAGGAGGTAGATCTCCTGCGGCCGGGCCATGCCGAGCGCGTCGCCGAGGTTCGGGGTGAACCCGGCGATGGTGACGGCCACGGCGTAGATCCCCATGGCGATGAGCAGCATCCGCTTCTTTCCGTAGAGGTCCCCGAGCTTGCCGAAGACCGGGACGACCACGGTGCCGACCAGGAGGTAGGCGGAGAGGATCCAGGCGATCGTTCCGAACGCGCCGGTGCCGGAGAGCTGGAAGAAGGTGTAGAACTGCTTGAACGCGGGGAGGACCATCGTCTCGACGTAGGTCACCATCAGCGCCATTCCCGCGACGATGACGAGGAGGAGGCGGGCGCGGCGCGGGTCGTAGGGCTGCCCGACCGCGGTGAGCACGGGCTCCGCGCTCATGCGGCGACCGCCTCCCGGTGGGGGGCCGCCGGGGGCGGCGGTCGGGTCAGCCGGTGCAGCACGTGGGTCGCGGTGCCGATCTCGTCCGCACCGAGCCCTCCCAGCCGCTCGGCGAGCCGGCTCGAGACCCGCGTCCAGACCGTCTGGTGAAGGGTGCGACCCCGCGGAGTGGGGGAGAGAACGACCACACGTCGATCCCGGGTCGCCCGCTCCCGGCGCACGAGGCCCTCCGCGACGAGCTCCTCGACGGCGTTGCTCACCTGAGCCGGGGTCACGACGCACGCCGCGGCGACCTGACCGACGTTCCGCGGACCCCCGACGACGATGTAGTGCAGGGTCCAGAACGTGGGGGCGGACAGGTCGACCCGGTCGAGCACGTCGCGCAGGTGATCGCGCACGGCATGGGCCGCCCCGTAGAGGCCGGCGAGCAGTTCCTCGACGTCGGCCGTCCCCGCTTTCGGTGAGGTCGTTCCCGGGACGGTCATGCGAACGGAGGCGGACAAAATAGTTGAGCTACTTAACCATTCGCGGAATCCGGGGTAACGCCACGTCGGTCGGCACGCGCGGGGTCGGCACGGGGACCGGGAGTTCGGTCGGCCGGGTGGAAGCACCGGCCGGCTCCGGACGCGACCGGGCCGGGGCTCGGGAGACGATGGCTTAACTCCCCGTGCGCGCTACCGGACTCGGAGCGGCGACATGCAGCACGTGCCGACGGCGCGGGAGATGTACCCGCATCGGGAGTTCGGGTTGGCCCTGCTCGTCCTGGGGATACTCCTGCTCATCGTCGGGGTGGCGCTCGCGAGCTACTGTGCTGGCGGCCTGAACCCGGGGGGCCCGGGGTACCCCTCGGGCCCGGCGGTTCCCATGTATTCCTGCTACTACCAGTACATGGGGGCCGGCGCGGTCCTCGGGTTCGTCGGCTTCATCCTCCTGATCGTGGGCCTCGTCCTGATGGTGACCCGGAACCCCGTGTATGCGTCGACGGGGCCGTACTATGCCCCGCCCTGGCCCCCGCTTCCGCCCCCGCCCCCGCCGCTGGTCCCTTCCAGCCTCATCGCGTGCAGGGGCTGCGGCCGCGTCTACCACCTGGGTCTGTTCACCTTCTGCCCGAACTGCGGGTCGAAGCTGAGCCCATGAGCCCTGAGCCTCTCTCCCCGCGTCGAGAAGCGAACGACGCCTCCTACGCCCACTGCCCGGAGCGGGTCGGGGGCGGGCGTCCGAAGGGCCTGGCCCCGCCGTGAGGGGACGGGGCACGAGGATCGAGCTGAGGTCCCCTCGGCCGCCGCCGCGGGGCGGGGCCGGGCCGACGCGCTTCGGGGCCGCCGGATGAGCCCTTCCGCCCCCCGCGAGGGTGCCCACGGCACGGATGGAAGGGGCCCGGCGGTGTCGCGGGACGGGCTCACCCTCCTGGTGACTCGCTCGGTCCGCGGCTTCGGGGCCGGGGCCCTATCGATCGTTCTCGCGATCGACCTTGCCCAGGCGGGCTACGCCCCGCTCGTGATCGGTGCGCTCCTCGGCCTCGTCCTCGCCGCCGCCTCGGTCTGGTCGCTCGCCGTCCCGACCCTGGAACGGCACTGGGGCCGGCTCGGGGTCTTCACGACCGGTGCCCTCGCGTTCAGTGCGGGGGGCCTGCTCCTCTGGGCCGACCTCGGAAATCCGTTCGTCGTCCTGGCCGCGATCGGCCTCGGTGGGCTCGTGGCCGGGGCGAGCGACGTGAGCCCGCTGGGTGCGCTCGAGCAGGCCATGCTCGCCGACGTCGCTCCGGAGCGGCGGCGCACCGAGTGGTTCGCGACCTACAATCTCCTGGGATATGTCGGAGGGGCCCTGGGAGCGCTGTCGGCCGGGCCGCTCGCTGCGCTTTCGGGAGCGGGAGTTCCGGGGCTTCCCGCGGGTACCCACGATCTTACGGTCCTTCTCTACGGTCTCCTCGGGCTTGGCCTCGTTCCCGCGTACGCCGCGCTCTCGCGGGCCCCGTCCGCCGGCCCCTCGGAGCGGAAGGTCGGTCGCCCGACGCCGGAGGTGCGCCAGCGGATCGTCGCCCTGGCCTCCCTCTTTGCCGTTGACGCCTTCGGGGGCGGGCTCATCGCCAACAGCCTGGTCGTCTACTACTTCGCGGTGCGGTTCGCCCCGGGGGTCGACGTCCTCGGCGCGGTGTTCTTCGTCGCGAATCTCGCGGCCGGGCTGTCGTTCCTCCTCGCCGTGCCCCTCGCCCGGCGGATCGGCCTGCTGCGGACGATGGTCTTCTCCCACATCCCGTCGAACGTCCTGCTCATCCTCGTCGCGTTCGGGCCGACGTTCGCGTTCGCCGCGGGGCTGTGGATCGCCCGCTCCTGCCTGTCCCAGATGGACGTTCCGACGCGGCAGTCGTACACCCAGGCGATCGTTCCGCGCGACGCCCGGCCGGCGGCCGCCGGCTACACCACCGCGGCCCGGAGCGCGCAGGCGCTCGGAGGCCCCGTCACCGGCGCCTTCCTCGCCGCGGGGGGTCCGTGGCTCGTCGCCCCGTTCGTCGTGGCCGGTTCGGTGAAGATCGCCTACGATCTCGCCGTCTACCGACGGTTCCGGGCGATCCGCCCTCCCGAGGAGGAGGGCCGGCCCGCGGGGTGAGCGGCGGCCCGGCGGAAGGACCGGGGGCGGACCGAGCGCCGGGCGGCCGTCAGATCTTCTCGAGCTTGCCGACGCGTCCCAGGGAGACCTGGGGCCGACCCTGGTAGTCCTTCACCCAACCCTCGGTGATCCGGACGCGGTCGCCCTCGTTGACGAGGTCGACCTCCTTGCCCCAGAGCACGAGGGCGATCTCCCCGGTGGCGTCCTTGAGCCGTGCGTTCCGGACCCGCTGGTTCCGTCCGTCGCGCAGGGTGATCTCGCGGGTCTCCTCGAGCGAGGCGACGCTCGCCTCGAACGTGGCGACGCGGCTCGGCCGGAGGTCGGCGATGAACGTCGCCGGAGGCTTTCCGGTTGCCATGGTCGATTCCTGCGGCCGGTCCTTCGCGCTCGGCCGCGGACCTCCATGGGCGAAGGGCTCATAGAGTGGTGGTGTCGCCGACGGGGAGGCGTGGCCACCCCCGGGACCCACGCCCGCGGCGTCAGGTTCATCTCCGTCCGCCGGCTGGCCCGGGCACGAAGATCGAGGAGTACGCGGTCGACCTCGACGTCGACCCGGCGACGGAGCGGTTCCGTGGGACGGTCACGGTCTCGGTGCGGGACGCCGGACCGGTCGTCGAGCTGGACGCGGCGGGCCTCGAGGTCCACCGGGTGACGTGCCGGGGGGCGGAGTGCGCCCTGGCCTACGACGAGCCCCGGCAGAAGCTCGTCGTCCGCCCGCCGGTAACCGGCGACCTTCCGCTGCGGATCGAATACTCCGGGGCCGTCCGGCGGGATGTGATGAACGGCTTCTACGTCTCGCGTTTCGGCGAGCGTCGGCTGTTCACGACGATGATGCAGCCGCTCGGGTGCCGCTGGCTCTTCCCCTGCGTCGATCATCCCGCGATGAAGGCGGTCCTTCGGCTTACGGTGACGACCGACGCCGACCTCACCGTCATCGCGAACGCCGACGTCGCCTCCGTGGCCGAGCGGGACGGGCAAAAGCTCTGGACGTTCGCGCCGACGCCTCCCATGCCCACCTACCTCGTCTACGTCGGGATCGGTCCGTTCGACCGCGCGACGACGACGCACGAGGGGATCCGGGTCGGGGCGGCGGCAGCGCCGGGGAAGGCGAAGGAGGCGGCCCGTGCGCTCGCCCTCGCCGGGCCCATCCTCCGCGGCTACGAGGAGTACTACCGCCTCCCCTACCCGTTCCGCAAGCTCGACCTGATCGCGGTGCCGGACTTCTGGGCCGGCGGGATGGAGAACTGGGGGGCGATCACGTTCCCCGAGGTCGGCCTGCTCTGGGGCGAGTCGACGAGCCCGGCGATCGTCCGCTGGGCGATCGAGACGCTCACCCACGAGATCGCGCACCAGTGGTTCGGCAACCTCGTGACGATGGCGTGGTGGGACGACATCTGGCTCAACGAGAGCTTCACCACGTTCGTCGCGGCGAAGATGGCCGACCGGCTCCACCTGCGCCGGGACGCCTGGGGGGAGTTCCTCATCCGGACCTCGCCGGGCTACTTCGCCGACTCGCAGCGGTCGACCCATGCGATCAAGCTCACCATCTCCGACCCGAGCGAGATCAGCCAGAGCGTCGACGACATCACCTACTTCAAGGGCGCCAACATCGTCCGGATGCTCGAGGCGTTCCTGGGCGAGGAGCCGTTCCGGGAAGGGATCACGGGCTACCTCGAGCGGTTCCAGTTCGGCAACGCCCGGGACGAGGACCTGTGGCAGGCCCTCGAGCAGACCTCGGCGCAGCCCGTTCGCCGGGTGATGGGAGCCTGGATCGATCGTCCCGGCTTTCCCATGATCGAGGTCCGCCGGTCGCCGGAGGGCTTCCGTCTTCGCCAGCGGCGGTTCTCGTTCCTGCCGGCGGGGTCGGCGGACCCGCCCTGGCCGATCCCGTTGAACTACCGGCAGAACGGTTCGACCGAGCGCCAGCTGTTCGACCAGGCCGAGCTCACCTTGCCGGCGAGCGGCCCCGGGCTCCCCCTGCTCAATCCCGGACGGTCGGCGTTCGTCCGGATCTGGTACGAGCCGGCCCTGCGACCGGCCGCCCTCGCCCGACTGAAGGAGCTGGACCCGTTCGACCGCTGGGCGTTCGTCAGCGATGCCCTCGCCTTCCTCTTGTCCGGGGACCTCTCCCTCGACGAGTACCTCGCGGTCGTGCGGGAGGTCGCGGGGGCGATCGACTATCCCACGGTCGCGGAGGCGGCGGGCTCCCTCCACTTCCTGCGGCCGGTGCTCCGCGACCTGCCCGCCTTCCACCGGGTGTACGTCGACTTTCATCGGACCCAGGGGGATCGGCTCGGGCTCGATGCCCGGCCCGGCGAGCCGGACACCGATCCGGTCCTGCGCGAGACCATCCTCGCCGGCCGCGTGCGGGTCGACCCCGAGCTTGCCCGCTCGCTGGCCGGGCGGTTCGACGAGATCGACCGGCTGCCCGGGGCCCTCCGCCCCGCGGTCCTCCAGGCGTACGCCCGGACCGGCGGTCCCGGTGTCGTCGACGGGATGTTCGCGCACCTCCGGTCCCAGGCGAGCGACGATCTCGCCGAGCGGGCGGCCTACGCGATCGGGGCCCTCCCGACGGAGGGGCTCCTCCGGGAAGCGCTCGGCCGGCTCTCGGAACCGGGGGTGCGGACGGTCCACACCTGCTACGCGCTGCGGAGCGTGGCGGCCAATCCGCTCGGCTGGGCGCCCGCCTGGGAGTGGCTCCGGCGGAACCTGCGCGACTACGAGAAGCGTGCCGAAGGCAGCTGGTGGCTGTCGAACCTGCTCAACTTCACCCTCCCCACCGTCGGGTTGGGGCGGGAGGCCGAGGTGCGCGAGTACTTCGCGCACGAGGCGTTCCCCGAGGGGACGCGCGGGATTCACCGGGGGCTCGAGATGCTCGAGGTCCTCGGCGCGGTGCGCCGGCGTGCCGGGATCACGGACTGACCCGGGGCGCAAAACGCCGGACCCCGGGGCGGAGGAGCGGGGGTGACCCCCGTCACATCTTCTTTTCGAAGTCCAGCACCGCCGCGAAGAGAGCGGAGTAGAGGTGGTTCGCCCCGGCCTCCAACTCGAGCTGCCAGACGTCGCGGATGGCGAGGATCTTGTGGCGGACGCGACCGACCTCCTGGCCCGCCGGGTCGACGATGCGGTACTTCCGGCGGATGATGTTGCCCTTCGTCGACATCGTCGGCTGGCCGTTGGGGAGCAGCCACGAGGCCTTGAGGCCCCCGATCAGGCTCCGCCGCATGTCGATCGTTCCGAACGACCCGCCCGCCTGCGGGTCCACGACCAGGAATTGGGCCCGGTTGCCCCCGGAACCCTTGCGGATCTCCATGGCGAGGGCGCCCGCCGCGTCCTTCACGGTGTAGGTGTACTGCAGGCTGCGCTTCGCCCAGCGTCCGACGAAGTCCCCCGCGATCTGCGACACCGCGGCCCCGACGAGCGCCCCCTTCATGTTCTGCTTGGCGTCCAGACCGATGCGGCAGAGGACCGTGTTGTTCTGGTCCATCACATCGTAGTTCTTTCCGAAGGAGAGGATCTGCATCTTCATCAGGAGAACCGACTGGTTCGCGAGGGCCTGAACGACATTCTGAGCCGCGGGGTTCATCCCGTTCATCGCGGCGCCACTCTCCTTCGTAGTTATCTACCCTACGCCTCCGGCTCCTCCCCCGTCCGGCGCCGCGGAGGCCGCCCTCGGACGGCCCGAAGGACCCGCAAACGCCTCATGCGCCCTCCCTACCGGCGAGCCATGGTCTCCCCTCCCCCGTTCCCCGGTCCGCTGCCGCCACCCCACGTCCGGTTGGGCGTGGGGGGCGTCCTGCTCCGGAACGGATGCGTCGTGGTGAACCGGGCCTCGTACCGCCAGCGGTTCACGATACCGAGCGGCTATGTCGAGGCGGGCGAGACCCTCGCCACGGCCCTGGCCCGGGAGTTCGAGGAGGAAACGGGCGCCACGGTGGAGGTCGGTCGGCTGCTGCTCGCCCGGCACAAGGTCGTCCGGTCGGACGAGAGCGATGTCTTCTTCGCCTTCGCGCTCCGCCTGACCTCGGGCGAGCCGGCCGCCCGCCCTCCCGAGATCGTGGAGGTGCGCACGGTTCCGGTCGCGGAGGCGATCGAGGCCCCGTGGATCTCCGAGCTCTCCCGCCTCGCGATCCGGGTGGCGGTCGAGTCTCCGGGGCCGTGGCCGCGTTCCGCCGGGCCGGGCAGCGAGGCGCCCGGCCTCGGGTCCGAGGCGTTCCATCCCGACCTGACGGCCGGGGCCGACCGCTGAGACGACGGCCCGGGCACGACGCTCGGTCGCCGATCCCGGGCCGGTGGGCGGCGCCGGGGCGTTCCGTCCACCGCGCTCAGCCCGTCGATCCCGCGCGCCGGCCGAACCGGGCCAGCCCGGGCTGGAGGCGGAAAAGGTGCGCGAGATCGTGGGCGCCCAGGCGCAGGTCGCGCGCCCCGTTGTCCAGGAACGGAGTCCGCTCCCGGTGACTTCCGAGTCCGAGCGCCTCGCCGAGCTCCCGGAATTCCCATTCGTGCGCGCCCTCGCCCGCCCTCCGGTCGGCCCCGACCTCCCGTGCCACGACCGGTAGACCTTCGCGGACGACCTCCTCGCAGCGCACCGAAACACCAAGCACCCGCCAGCGCTCTCCCGGAGCGACGATGCTCCCCCAGCCGACCCATCGGGGGCTTCGAGGATGGGACTGGAGGTAGAGGACCGGCTGGCCGGCGATCTTGCCTCGGCTACGGGCGTCGTCCCAGAGACGGACGCCCCCGGGGCGAAGGGTGGCCGCCGCATTCTCGTCCTCGAACGCCTGGAAGACCCACGCGATCGTGCCCGGAGGCATTCCGGCCAGGAGGGCCTCGAGCACGCCCATCGCAGGAGCCGGTAGGCCCGGAGCGTCCGCCACGGCGCCTCCAAGCCGCCGCCTCTACATCTCCCCATGGGAGCGTTGGACCGAGCCAGAGCCGACAGCGCCGACATCGCCCGGCCGGCCGGTCGGTCGATCGGACCGACGTACCGGGTCCGTGCGGCGCTCGCGCGACCTCGGGGTGGCGGGCCAGCAGTACGGACTGACGACCCGGCATGGAGAAACCCTCCACCCGGCGTGCGGCGGCCGGAACTTCGCCGGTGCAAAGGGATTCAAAGGGGGGGACGGCTGTGGGCGCCACCGGTCCCCCGCATGGCCCCTTCCATCGATGTCCGTTTCGACAACTGGCTAAGGGAGTACGGCCCGCGCGGGCCCGAGAAGGTCGAGGCCGACTCCGTCGCCCGGCTGCTCGATGTCCTCGAGGAGCGCCATCCCCGTCTCCGCTTCAAGGTGCGGGACGAGACCGGGAAGCTGCGCCGGTACGTGCGGGTCTTCGTGGACGGGAGCGACGTCAGCGGCACGACCGGGGTCGCCACCTCGCTCGCCGGCGCGAAGACCATCGATATCCTCCATTCGGTCGCGGGAGGGTAGGTACGAGAACAATGGCACGCAACGACAAGCTGCGGATCCTGGTGGGCACGCGCAAGGGGACCTACGTCGTGGAATCGGACCGCACGCGCCGGAGCTGGAAGGTCGGCCCCGTGGCCCACGAGGGCAACGAGGTCTACCACGTCGTGGCGGACCCCCGACATCCCGGCGACCTCTACGCCGCGGTGAACAACATGTTCTTCGGACCCGAGGTCCAGCGCTCCCGGAACTGGGGGAAGACCTGGACCGAGATCGCGACCCCGCTCGCCCCGATGCGCAAGGACCGCGAGTTCCAGATGAACGAGGGGAACCCCAGCGCCCCGGTCCCGCGGCCGCTCAACAACCTCTGGCACATCGAGCCCGGTCTCCCGAGCGAGCCCGACACCCTCTACCTGGGAGCCGACCCCCACCTGCTCTTCCGGTCCCGCGACCTCGGCGCGAGCTGGGTGCCGATCGACGCGATCAACCAGCATCCCGCCCGGAAGGATTGGTCACCGGGTTTCGGCGGGGCGTGCCTCCATACGATCATCATCGACCCGCGGGACGCGGATCGCCTCTACATCGGGATGTCGTCGGTCGGGACCTTCCGGTCGGAGGACGGCGGGAAGAGCTGGACGCCGACCAACAAGGGCGTCGAGGCCCCGTTCCTTCCGAACAAGTTCCCCGAGACCGGCCAGTGCGTCCATCACGTCGCGATCGACGCGAAGGACCCCGACACCTTCTACCGCCAGGATCACGGCGGGGTCTACGTCTCCCACGACCGCATGTCCAGCTGGAAGCGGATCGGCAAGCCCCTCGGGGACGACTTCGGCTTCTGCGTCGCGTCGCCCGCCTCCGCGCCGGGGAAGGCGTACTTCGTTCGTCTCGATGGACGGGCGCGGGTGACCGGGGAAGGTCACTTCCAGGTGCAGGAGTGGACCGACAAGACGCGGAAGTGGCGCAAGCTGCTCACGTCGAAGGCCTTCCCGGGTCACTTCGGCGTGCAGCGGGAGGGCATCGCGACGGACAACCTTGCGCCGGCGGGCATCTATGTCGGGACGACGACGGGCCAGGTCTTCGTCAGCCCCGACGCCGGGCGCACGTGGAAGCAAATCCCGTTCCAGTTCCCTGCGATCCACTCGGTGAGCGTGTCGAACCCCGACCCCCGCTGACCTCGGGGGTCGCGATCGCTTCCCGGCCCAGGGCCGGCGCCTCGACGAGCACGGGGCGTCCGCGTTACGGCGGGGCGGAGGCGCTCCGCCCGTTCGGGGCGGGAACGGTGCCCTCCGATGGCCCGGGAGGTTCGGGTGCGCCGGTTTGGGAGCGCTGACGCGATCGGTAGGTGATGCCCGCCGATCGCGCGGGCGACCGAACGAACCGTTCGACAACGAGAAAAGTCGCCGGCGTTGGACGTCTCCGTGGCAGTGAACCTTGCGTGGGGGAGGGGGCCGGCGCTCGTCCGTGCGCTCGAGCACGTGAGCCGATCGGTGTACGCCTTTCGCGAGGAGAGCTCCCTCGCAACGCGGCTCCTCCTCGTCGTGAGCTTCGCGGCGTTCACCGGGCTTTCCGCTCAGGTGAGCTTCCCGCTTCCGTTCACCCCGGTGCCCGTCACCGGCCAGGTCTTCGCGGTCCTGGTCTCGAGCTCGGTGCTGGGCCGCTGGCTCGGCCCCGCGTCCCAGGCCGCCTACCTGGCGATCGGTGCGGCCGGGGTCCCGTGGTTCGCGCCGACCGCCGGCGCCGGGCCGTTCACCAGCGGCGGGTGGCCGGCCTTCGCGGGCGCGAGCGGGGGGTATCTCGTGGGCTTCCTGGTCGCCGCGTTCGTCGTCGGACGGATCTTGGACCGAGGCCTCCGCTCCCGATCCTTCGGCGCCAACCTGCTCGTTCTCCTTCTCGGCGTGGGAGTCATCTATGCGATCGGCTCCGCGCAACTCGCGCTCCTCCTCGACCTGGGTCCGCGGGACGCGCTCCTCTACGGCGCCGTCCCGTTTCTCCCCGGCGACATTCTCAAGGCCGTCCTCGCGGCCGGGCTCCTCGGGCTGGCCCTCCCCCGCGAATACGGGCCGTCGATGTCGTCCTCCGAGGTCGTCGTTGACCTCGGTCGCGCGGATATCGTCGGGGTGGCCGGCGTCCTCGCGGTCGTCTGGATGATCGCCGGCCTCATGGTGCTCTCCGGGATCGTCCCCGCGGACCTCGTGGCCTACTACGTCCTCTCCGCGGCGGTCAGCTCGGCGGCCGTCGTCTCGGCGCTCGGCATACGGCGGGCGTGGGGGCGGCGAGCCCCGATCTCGGGGAAACCTCGGGGAGCCTGACCGTTCGAAGGCTCCGTCCCAGATCGGCGCGGGGCCGTCTCAGGAGGGACGCTTCACTCGGCGGAAGGTCCGGGTCTGCCGGGGCGACCGGGTCCCCACCGATGAGGTGGCCGGGCGCTTCTTGGAGGACGGTCCGGAGGGGCCTCGCTCGTGGATCTGCTGGGGGCTCGGCACGGCCAGCCTCGAAGAACTGGCGGGGCGATGGCGCATCGTCGGTTCCGGATCGAGCGGTTCCCTGAGGAGGCGAAGATGGAACCCGGGCTCGACCACTTCGAGGGACGGCGGTGGCGGGGGCTGAACCACCACCCCACGCGGGTGCTGATCGCCCACACGTTCCTGGTCCGCGAGCAGGTTCGGGTGTCGGCCGAGGAACGAGGCGCGTCGAAGGATGTGGAGACGCCGATACCGACGCTGGCCGAGATGCGCCGACGGGTGGTCGTCGGGGTGGCGTGGGCCCTGGTGTCCCGGGCGGTGTATTCCCGACGGAGGGAGGAACGGGAGGGTTGGGGGAAGGCGATCGCGCGGTACTGGGTCGGCGCCGGATAGATGCGCATCGAGAAGACTCGGGGCATGAGACAAGCGATCCGCGAGCGGAAGCGCTCGCGAAACGAGGAGCCCTCGTCAGAAGAACGCCTGGCCGAGCCCGAGCGACCCCCGCGGTCGCCCGATGCTCAGTGTGGTACAACCGCGTACGGAGGCGGAGAGGGAACTGGCGCGCCACTCACGCCAACGTAGTGCCATTCAGCCTTCTGGCCGGCCCCTGATGGATGATTCCTCTTTGGCGTAAGTTCTTTCCGGCCCCGCGTGCCCTCGCGAAGCGAGGGCATTGTGGCAGCGCTCGTTCTCGAGAACACGCTCGACCCGGACCGCGAGGGAGAAGTGCCCCTCTCCCAGCCCGAAAGAGACGAACTCGTCACGGTTATGTACCGATGCGCGCATCGTGCTAGCATGCCACATCACTCCACCACCCCCCCTCCCCCCCCACTTCCGGCGCCGTGCCGGGGTGCCGTTCGCCCTCGGCACCGCGCTCCTTCTGCGCTTTGTAGTGGTCCCGGCGGCTACCGCGATGCCGAGCTTTAGTCCTAAGTACGTCATCGCATGCACTGGTCCGTCGCCCGGCGTTGCAATCCCCACCAACATCCCCGTGGCCTCCTATCGTGGCCTGTCCACTTCGGCGTCGTCGGGCATGTTCCGCCTCCTGAGTCAGACTGCCGGGCCCGTCGGGACTACCGCCGGCGGCAGTATCACTTCGCAGGAGTTCTTCACCGTGGATCCGTCACCATCCGGATGTTACCAGCCGACCAACTCGTACGTCACGGCTACAGCGACCTTCACGTTCGCCTTTTCCGGAACGATGAACGAGTCGATCACCTGCGGCACAGCGACCTCTGCGGATGTTTCCCTAACGCTCTACGCCAACGTGTACTCCTCCGCCTCCGGCGCGCTCTTCGCCACGCCCCCGTCGAACCTTGCGGTCAGTCAGAACATCAACTGTGGCGCGGGCCCGACGAGCTTTACCTCGACGGTCCGCGGAGCGACGGTCACTACGGGGTCTTTCGCGGTCAGCAGCGGGGTGAAGTACGGGTTCTACGCCGAGGTCGATATTCACAATGACGTCAACACCGGCGTCGGAGGATACGGGAGCTCGAGCGAAAGTGGCTTCCAGGTCACGCTGAGCTCCGTCAGCTGCGCGGCCTGTCCTTAGATCGCTCGGTGGCCGGGACCCCATGAGCCCACGGGAGCTCGAAAGTGCAAGAGCGGGGGCGGGTGGTTGTACGCCCTTGGCGAATGGGGAGGACCATCGTCAAGATGTGCGTGGCGCTAGGTGGCTCGGCCAAACAATGACGAAGGGACTCCCGTGAGGGCTGGGGGATTCCATGGGAAGCTAGGGGTGATACCCCTTACCGCGGTGATCATCGCCGTGACGCTTCTGCCTCCGTTGCCCCTCCCGTTCCACGGAATCGAGCAACCTCGTGCGGTTGCCCGGGTCCCTATCGGGATGGGGGCGAACCCGAGCGCCAACGTTCCAACTCCGTCCGCTCCGGTTACCGTCCTGCGCACGAGCGAAACGCCGGGTGCCATCTGTGAGAGTCCCGCTCTCGCCTGCGACGCCGGGACCGACATGGCTCGGGTCACCATCTCCGCCACGACCTCATCGGCCGGGACGGCGGGTTGGCCCGCGGTCCAGGTACTCTTCGTGCTCGAGACGACCGCCTACGACGGGTCGTTCGACTGGTACGGCTCAGGCGAGACGTTCAACAGTTCGAACCGTCTCATCCTCGCGGTCTGCTCCTCTGCATGGCCCTACCAGCTCTGCGGTGAGGCGAACTCCGTCGGTGCCTTCGTCTCCAACGCCAGCGCCATCGTCGAAGGGATGCAGGCGGCGCACCCCGCCACCCGTCTCTCCTTCGGGCTCGTTGACTACTTCGCGACCCATGACCAGTGGGGCAACGCCAACGGGTCCGAGTACCACGTGGACATCGGGAACTTCGTACCCGCCGACCAGTTCCAATCGGCCGTCAACGCGACCCTCCTCACGCAGGTCCTCAACGACTCCCCGATCCTCCGGGACTCCGGCCTCGCAGAGAACTTCCTCCACACCTCCTCCATCACGGCGCTCTACGGGGCCTTATCCGGCGCCGGCATCGCGTGGGCCCCCGACACCCACCACGTGATCGTCTGGATCGGCAGCACCGTCCCCCGCGACCCCCACTACGTGGTCAACTACTGCGTCAGCCAGTCCGCCCACGCGAACCACTGGGCGACCAACCTGACGAAGCCCGGCTGCTACAGCTCGGGCTGGGAGCCTTCCTACAACTTCACGCCCACGATGGAAAGCCCCGCGGGCGAGGGCTGGGTCGTCTCCCAGGACGGGAACCCCAACAACTCGATCGCGGCGCTCGCCAAGTCGTCCCCGCCGTGTGTCGACTCGCTCGGTGGGAACTGTACGATCGACACCATCGAGGTCCCGGGAGGCGCCGACTGGGCCGGGCCGCACGGGGCATACTATTGGACGCCGAACGGAACCGACTCCTACGGGAGAAGCTGGGGCTGCTTGCAGTGGGGCAACGGGTACTGTGCGCCGGCTGGGATTGTAGACACACAGCAGATCTGGCAGAACGTGAATCGGACGCGGGACGCCGCCTGCGACCTGGCGATGGCCACCGGCGGCAGCTGGGATGGCCCGCGACTCTCCTTCCCGCCGTGGGCTTGGCCCTTTGGACCCTGGCCCTCCTACTGGACCGCGCCCGAGTCGTGTTCGGGCTACACCGGGGACCTTCAGGAACCGGCATTATGGGGGACTACCCTATGGACCGGCCCCTGCATTGAAACGAGCTGGCCCTTCTGCGACCGGGGCACCGAATACTTCAACGAGACGAACCCAACCCTCATCTCCGCCCTCTCTCGCATCAGTCTGGGGGCGGCTCCCTACTCCCTCTCCCTCCGCGGGGCCGTCAACACACCCCTCTTCACCTTCGTCCCGTCCGGCAACATCGAGCTCGCCCCCTACCTGGAGGCCTCCATCGCCTGTGAGTCCGCCGCTCCCTTCCCGGGCGGCTGTGACACCTACGTCGGGCAGCTCCCCCTGGGTTCGACGACCGCCCTCACCTTCAACTGGAGCGCCGACCCGAACCTCAACGTGATGCAGGCCGGGGACTCCTGGCAGGCGTCGTTCAACGTGATCGCCGTGGGACCGCCCTACGGGGTCGCCGTCCCCGTCGACGCGTGCATCGCGCCCGGGTGCGCGGCAGCCGGCAGCCAACCGGTCGAGGGGTTCTTCACCCGGGCCGACTACACCCTCGCCTCGAACGGCTCGTCGGTCGTCGCTTCCTTTCCCCTCGCCGAGCTCATCGTCGAGAACAGCACTCCGTCGGGCCCGCCTCCCACCTCGACGCCACCGCCCCCACCTCCGGGCGGTGAGACGCCCCCGCTCCCGGCGCCGCTCCCCCTGCCGGTCGCGCAGCCGATCCCGGTCGCGAGCTTGCCGGTGACCGCCGGGCTCATCTCGATCCCGGCGGTCGCGGCCGGGATCCTGATCGCGGGACTTACCCGAATCGTCGTGCGCAGTCGGACGGTCTCGATGCGGATCGCGGTGACGGCGGGACCGACCTCGCGGCCGCGGGGAGGTGCGGGGTCCGCTCCTCGAACCCAAGGTGGTGGCCCACGATGGTGAACCGGTCGAGCTCCGTTCCCGAGAGATAGCGTAGCAGGGTCCGGGCCTCCGGCTCCGACAGGGGCCATCGCCGACCCGGCATCGCGCGGAGGGCGAGTGGCCGGGGGGCCCTAGAAGCGACGCCCGCCCGTTGCGTGCCGGACGCCCAGGGGACGGCCCCCGGGTCAGCCCCCGCCTCGCAAGCATCGGCCACCAGTTCCGTGCGACCCCTTACCTCGTCGGTCCCTCCGACGAGAGAGTCCGTGCCGCCGAGAGCGAGCGGATCCGACACGCGCGCGAGGCCGTGGCCGAGCGCGAACGTCGCGCACGCGAGGAGGCCGGGGGAAGGCTGAACGGGAGGCGGAGGCCCGCCGCGTCGCCCTCGCGGCCGAGGCCGCTCGACGTGCGCGCGAGGCCGAAGAGCAGCGCCGTCGGCAAGAGGCCGAGCACCGTCGCGCGGAGATCGACCGCGCGCTCCTCTCCGGGGAGGAGCCCAGGGCGGTGCTGTACGCCGTGCGCGGCGTGACCGAGGCCCAGTCCGGGCGCGTCAGCTCGATCTCGCCCGGGTCAAGGAGCATCGAGGCAAGCCGTGGGCCGAGCTCGCCCTCGACCACGAGATCGCCCGGCTCCTCTCCCTCGGCACCAAGCGAGACGCGATCCGCGACCATCTTGTAGTCGGAGAACAACGCGTCGCGCGGGTTCGTCGGCGGCACCGGACCGGCACCGGGTCGGCACCGAGGCTGCACCACCCGGCACGCGGCGTTGTCCCCGATGGCACCGGACGACACCGGGTCGACACCGGCCGACGTGTCCCGGGCACCGGCCGGTGCCGCTGCTCGAACGCGCCCGCGTGCGCGCGCACACCCGCGCGCATGGCGCGCGCGCGGAGCATGGAGCTCGGAACGGCTGTGGGACCAATCTGCCAGCGGGCGGTCCCTTGGGACCGATTCGCCCTAGCTGGGACCGATTTCAACGACCGAGTCGAGTAGGCTCCCTATACCGCTCCGCTCAGAAATCCCTATCCCACGAAGTTCGAGTTCAGTGAGAAGCCCAGAGATGAACTGTCACCTGTTGATTGTAGTCCACTCCGAAGACCCCCGTCAGGTGCCGTCCAATTGATCCAGCCTGTCGACGAGTGCGCGGCCGACCCCAGCTGGAACGGGTAACTCACGCCTGAGAGCTCGGTGCCGGTACCGTTGACCTGTGACCCAAACGAACACCATTCCACGATGCCTACGGAAAACTCGACAGAGGCAACTGTCACCCGAA
>DAHUXZ010000001.1 GCA_027315455.1 Thermoplasmata archaeon
GCGCTCGGGGTCCTCGCCGCGTCCGCCCGCGCCCTGGGCCGGCTCGCCC
The DNA here is from genome assembly GCA_027315455.1 of Thermoplasmata archaeon. GTDB lineage: Archaea > Thermoplasmatota > Thermoplasmata > Lutacidiplasmatales > UBA184 > Lutacidiplasma. The sequence goes on from DAHUXZ010000001.1 coordinate 50, forward strand.
ACGAGCGCGCGACCGGCGCCCTCGTCGCCGTCGACCTCGGCGCCACCCCGGGTCCCCGGCTCGCGGCGCCGCGCTACCGGCTCGCCGGCCGGCCGGACGAGCTTCGCCGCCGGCCGGACGGCCGGCTCGTCCCGGTCGAGTTCAAGAGCCGGAACGCTCCGCCCGGCGGGCCCCCCGCGTCCCACCGTCTCCAGGTCGCGGCGTACTGCCTCCTCCTCGAGGAGACGACGGGCCGGCCGCCGCCGTTCGGGCGGCTGCGCTACGGCGACGGCACGGAGTTCGAGGTCCCGTGGGACGCCGACCAGCGCGCCGAGCTCCTCGCCCTCCTCCGCGAGATGCGCCGCCCCTACGACGGACGGGCCCGCCCAAGCCCCCGGCGCTGCGCCCGGTGCGCCTGGAGGCCGCGGTGCGACGCCGCGGCGGCCTAGCCGGCCCCGGACCGCGGGCGCCGACGGCACCAGTAGACCTCGGTGCGGTAGGGGATCTCGACGGTCGCCCGCCCCCGGGTCGCCGGGTCGCGCTCGAGCTCCTCGCGCACGGCCTCGGCGAACGACGCCCGGTCCGCGTCCGAGAGCGTCCCGATGGCGCTGACGGAGGTGAAGCGGTCGACGACCGTCTCGGGGCTCGCCGGCTGGACCAGGGAGAACTCCGCGCGCCGAAGGGGGGTGAACCGCTCGCGCGCCGCTCGGGTCGTGAACGCCGGCCGCCAGACCGAGGGGCGGGCGCGGGGGATCGCGCCCGCCTGCGCCTCCACGAGCTGCCCGAGGCGCCGGACCCAGCCGACGGTCTCGTCCCTCCGGTTCCAGACGAGTCCGAACCCGCCGTTCGGACGGAGCACGCGGGCGACCTCCTCGAGCGCCGGCGGCCCCGCGAACCAGTGGAACGCCTGGGCGACGACGACGGCGTCGAACGCCGCCGCGGAGAACGGGAGCGCCTCGGCGCGCGCGGCGACGAGGTCGGCCGGGCCGAGCCGGCGCCGGAAGACCGTCCGCATGCCGCGGGTGAGCTCCGCGGCGATGACCCGGGCGCCGGTCGCGCGAACGGCGCGGGTCATCTTCCCCGTCCCCGCGGCGAGGTCGAGGACGGTGCGCCCGGGCCGGAGGCCGATCCGCTCCGCCAGCTCGGCGATCGCGGCCGCCGGGTACTCCGGGCGGCCGCGCTCGTAGGCCTCCGCGTTGCGCTCGAACCCGGCGATCGCCGGATGCGGCGGCTCCATCGCGGCGCCCAGCCCGGCGCGGCTCAAGGCGTTGCGCCCCGCGCCCGGTTCCGCCGGCCCTCCGAAAGCTTTTCCCCGACCCCGAGTTCGGCGGCCCGATGGCCGAGGGGATCGTCGAGCGGACCCTGGTGCTCGTGAAGCCGGACGGGGTGAAGCGCGGGGTCGTCGGGGAGATCCTCGCTCGGTTCGAGCGCAAGGGGCTCAAGATCGTCGCGGCGAAGCTCGTCCAGGTGACGCCGGAGCTCGCCGCGCGGCACTACGCCGAGCACGCCGAGAAGCCGTTCTACCCGGGTCTCGTCCAGCACATCACCTCGGGTCCCGTATTCGCCCTCGCGCTCGAGGGCCGCAGCGCGATCGCCGTCGTCCGGCTGATGACCGGGGCGACGAACCCGCAGACCGCCGCGCCCGGTACGATCCGGGGCGACTTCGGTCTCGCGGTCACGCCGAACCTCATCCACGCCTCCGACGCCCCGGCGACGGCCGAACGCGAGCTCGCGCTCTACTTCGGGCCCGCCGACTTCGTCGCGTACGCCCGGAGCGGTCAGGAGTTCACCTAGCCGGATGCCGTCGCGGATCGACCGGCCGCTGCGCGCCCTCGCCGCCGGGGGGGTCATCGTGTATCCCACGGACACCCTCCTCGGGCTCGGCGCCCGGGCGACGGACCCCGCGGCCGTCGCGCACCTGTTCGCGCTCAAGGGCCGGCCCGGCGGCGTCCCGATCTCGATCGCCGTCTCCTCCTACGACGAGCTCGAGCGCTGGGCCGAGCTCGCCCCGCCCGCACGGGCGTGGGTCCGCCGCGCCCTCCCCGGTCCGTTCACGGTCCTCGCGCGGGCCTCGCTTCGGGCCCGACGGTCGCTCGCGCCGGGGATCGTCGGCCCCGGCGGGACGATCGGCCTGCGCATCCCCGACCACGCGACGGCCCGCGCCCTCGCCCGCGCCGCGGGCCCGCTCACCGCCACCTCGGCCAACCGCCACGGCGCGCCGCCGTGCCGCCGTATCGCGCAGGCACGGCGGGCGTTCGGCGCGGAGGTCGCCGCCTACGTGCCGGCGGTGCCGGCGCCCTCGGGGCGGCCGTCCACGATCGTCGACTGGACCGGTGGCCGTCCCCGCTTCGCCGAGCGGCGGTAGCGCGATGGCCGACGCGTACCCGCCGGACCTTCCCGCGTGGCGCGCGGCGGCGCGGATCGCCGCCGACGCCCGCGAGCTCGGCCTGCGGCTCGCCGTTCCCGGTATCCCGCGCCGCGAGCTGGCCGATCGCATCGAGGGCTACATCCGCGACCACGGCGCCGAGCCGGCGTTCCCGGCGAACCTCTCGCGGAACGTCGAGGCGGCGCACTACACCCCCTCGCCCGACGACGACGCGGTCCTCGAGCCCGGCGATCTCCTCAAGGTCGACGTCGGGGCGCACATCGGCGGGGCGATCGCCGACACGGCGTTCACCGTCGAGGTCGGCGGGATGCACCGCCATGCCCATCTCGTACGGGCCGCGAAGGAGGGGCTCGAGGCGGGGATCCGCGAGGTGCGCCCCGGCGGCTCGGTGGACGACATCGGCCGCGCGATCGAGGCGGCGATCCACGCCCGCGGCCTCAAGCCGGTGCGGGACCTCACCGGTCACTCGATCGAGCGCTACCTCCTCCACGCCGGCCAGTCGATCCCGAACGTCGGCGGGATGAGCGACGAGCGGCTGCGGGAAGGGGAGATCATCGCGATCGAGCCGTTCGCGACGAACGGCCTCGGGAGCATCGGCAACGGACCGTTCGGGAACATCCTCCGATTCCGGGCCGACCCGGGGGCCTCCGAGCCGGTCCTCGCCCGCCTCTTCGCCCGCTTCCGCACCCTCCCGTTCGCCCTGCGCTGGGTCGACGTGGCCGACCGGCCGGTCCTCACGCGCCACCGCCGCCTCCTCCAGGTCTACCCGGTCTTCGTCGAGCGCGGCGGGGGCCTGGTCGCCCAGGCGGAGCACACCGTCCTGGTCACGGCCGACGGGCCCGAGGTCCTCACCGCGCTCCCCGGATAGCGCGGCGGGCCGTCACCCCGCGTGCGCCCGGGCGAGGTACTTCTCGACCCCGTCGCACGCGAGCGCGACGGCGAGCCCGAACAGGGCGATCGTGGCGGCGGGGAACGCGTACATCCACCACGCCCCGACGCCCGCTACCGACCAGCCGTGGCAGGTCCCCTGGGCGAGAAGGTAGCCCCATTCCGGGAAGACCCCGTTCGGGAGCGGGGTGAGGAGCGGGTAGACCGGGTTGCCGGACGGCGCGCCGAAGCACGCGAGGAACGGGAAGACCGTGAGGACGAAGAAGATCCCCGCGACGTCCGGTGGCATCTGGGCGAGGACGGGCGCGTAGCTGTTCGGCAGGATGTGGCGGCGCAGGACGCGGACGGCGCCGGCGCCCGACGCCTCGGCGGCCTCGACGAACGGCCGCTGGGCGACCTCGCGGGCCCGCGCGCGGACGAGCCGGGCGTACGCCGGCCAGAGGACGAGGACGTAGAGGAGGACGAAGACCGGAAGGTACGCCGCGGGACGGAGGAACACCTCGACGTTGACGAGGAGGATCGTCGCGAGGAGGAACGGCGGGACCCCGGCGAGCAGGTCGGTGAAGAACGTGACCGCGAGGTCGAGGCCTCCGCCCTCGCGCGCCCCCGCGACGCCCCCCAGGAGCAGGCCGACGAGCGCGGCCCCGCCGAGGATCCCCCCGACGATCCCGAGGTCGAAGGGGGCGGCCTGGACGAGGGCGCGCAGCTCGTCGATCCCTCCGGACGCGACGTGGAGGACCCCGAGCGGATGGGCCGCCGACGGGCCGGCGGCGGGGCCCGGCGTGACGAGGCCCGCGACGAGCGGCAGCCGGTCGATCGCCGCCCCGTCCGACCCGAGGGCGAACGCCGCCGCGCCGGCGAAGAGCGCGAGGACGATCGCGCCCGCCCAGAGCTCGGGGTTGCCGCCGAGGTAGCGGAACCGCTCGACCAGGGGACGCCGGAAGCGGGGGGGCGGCCCGTCGGCCGGAAGCCGGCCGGGCGGGGGGGGCGGCAGGGCGCGGCGCCGGCCCATCAGGCCCGCCTCCGCTCGCGCGGGTCGAGGGCCCGGGCGAGGACGTCCGAGGCGAGGGTCGCGCCGAGCACGAGGAGGATGAGAAGGAAGACCGCCACCTGGTAGAAGTTCCCCGCGAGCGGTCCCGTGAAGCCGAGCGGGGTCTGCTGCAGGTGGGTCAGCTCGAGGAAGAAGATCGTGCCGAACCCGGGGTCGTCGAAGATCGTCTCGACGACGGCCTGGGTCCCGATGAACACGGGCAGCGTGAGCCCCATCAGCAGGACGAAGATCGGCAGGACGCGCCGGCCGGTGTGGGTCCAGAGGAGCCGGCGTTCGTCGACCCCGCGCGCCCGCGCGGCGGCGATGTGGGGCTCGCGCGCCGCATCGGCCACGAGGTGGCGGGCGTGGCGGAGGAACACCGCGACGTAGACGGACGCGATCGCGGCGGCCTGGAGGAGGGTCTTCGCGAGGACGACCCCCTCGAACGCGAGGTCGCCGTGGAGCAGGCCGTCGACGAGCGGCAGCCCGGTCGGCGACGTGGTCGACCCGACCCCCACCCAGCTCGGGTAGCCTCCGTGGGCCACGAACCATGCCGTCGACGGCAACTCCCCGAACGGGCTGTCGCCGAACGTCGCGCGCAGCGGGGGGGCGAGCCCCAGGACCAACAGGAGACCGACGAGGAACGACGGCAGGAAGAGACCGATCGCCGAGACGACCCGGGCGACGGGGTCGAGCACGCCCTCCGGTCGCCAGCCGGCCCGGAGGGCGATCGGGTAGGCGACCGCCGCCGAGATCGCGAGGGCGATGGCGCCGAGCTCGAGGGAGCTCGGGAGCCACCACGCGAGGAACTGCGTCACCGGCTCGCGCAGGTCGGCGTAGACGGCGTAGCCCCAGGCGCCCGTGAACAGGCGCTCGATCAGGGTCCCGAACCCCCAGAAGAACGCCGTCGACGTGCAGGCGAGGTCGGACCAGGTGCACGTCGGGGAGACCACGCCGGGGGCGAGGATCCCGGGCGGACGGTGGAGCCCGAAGTCGACGAGCACCGTCCCGAAGAAGTAGAGGACCGCGAGCAGGAGGATCGTCTGGACGGGGATGAGGATCGCCCGCATGACGACGTACCGCGCGAACGGCGACAGCAGCGAGGGGGGTAGACCGGCCGCGACGCGCCGTCGGCTGAGCTCGCCCGCGGCGACGACGCCGAGCGCGACGGCGATCGCGAGGAGCGGCAGCGTGAACGCGAGCCCCGACGGGTCGATCCGGTCCGCGGCCAGGGCCGCGAGGGCCGCCTCGACGCGGACATCCGAGATCCCCTGCCCGTCGACGACGACCGTGCGGGACGCGGCGCGGTAGGGGCCCGTCGCCGGCGTAGAGAGGACGCTCGTGCCGTTCGGGGCCGTGAGCGCGAAGGCGCCCTGGGGATCCGAGACGGCCGTGGCGGTGAAGCCGTACGGGCCGACGAGGGTCACCGTGACCCCGGCGATCGGCGCGCCGGAGGCCGCGCTCTCGACGGTGCCCGTCACCGGGTAGGTCCACAGGGGGGCGAGGACGATCGCGAGCGGCGGGACGGGGCCGTCGACGACGAGCGATCCGAGGTCGGGCGCGTAGCCCGTCGCGTCGACCTCGACCGGGTACGAGCCGTTCGCGAGCGCGAACGCGAAGGACCCGTTCGCCGCCGTCGTCGCGAGCGCCCCCCCGACGCTCACGAGGGCCCCGGCGATCGGCCCTCCGCCCTGGGCGCTGACCGTGCCGGTCACGGACCAGCGGAACGGGCCGCCCGCGCGGCCGTAGGCGGTGAGGCACCCCCCGTCGGAGGCCGCGTAGAGGCTGCCGTCCGAGAGGGCCGGCGACGCGAACGCGTAGGTCCCGAGGGCCGCCGTCGCCTCGACGGCGCCGGTCGCGGGGTCCATCCGCCACAGCTCGAAGACGCCGTTCGCGACGACGTAGAGCGCGTTCGATGTCGCGAGCGGGGCGGCGAGGTTCTCGAACGGGGAGAACTCCCCGCCGGTCTCCCACTCGACGGCGCCGGTGGTGCGGTTGAGCGCGAGGACCGAGCCACTGTCGAGCTGGGCGAAGACGGACTGGGGGGTGAGGGCCGGGGTCGCATGGATCGAGTCCGCGTGGCCGCCGAGCGCCCCCGAACGGACCCACTCGAGATGCCCGTCGGACTCGGAGAAGGCGCTCACCCGGCCGGCGAGGTCGCCGACGACGACGACCCCCCCGCCGGCGGCCGGCGCCGTCGCGACGCCGGCGCCGACCGAGGTCGACCAGTCGACCGTGCCCGAATCGCTCAGCGCCTCGAGGGTGCCGTTCGCCCCCACGACGAACAGGCGGCCGCCGTCGGCCGAGATCGCGCCGCCCACCGGCTGGCTCAGGGCCTGGCGCCAGAGCGCCGAGCCGCTGGCGACGCCGAACGCCTCGATGAGCCCCGAGGTGGTCCCGACCACGATCGCCCCGTTCGCGACGGTGATCCCTTGGACGACCGCCGAGCCCAGGTTGAGCTGCCAGAGCGGCGTTCCGGTCGTCGCGTTGAACGCGCTCAGGTTCCCGCGCGCCGACGCGACGAGGAGCTCATCGCCCACGATCTCGGGGGTGACGGGCTCGACGCCGACGGTCCGGTTCCAGAGGACGGAGCCGTTCGCGGAGAGGTTGACCGCGAAGACCGTCCCGAGGTCATCGGCGACGTAGAGGCGGTCGCCGTCGACGACCGGTCCGGCACGCAGATGGTAGGAGGAGAGGCAGGCCGACCACGTCTGCGTCGCGAGGGTCGGGCCCCCCAGCGGGGAGTAGCCGCTGCGGTTGTCGCTGCCGTGGTAGGTCGTCCAGCCGTCCGGGGACGACGCGGTCGCCGTGAGGAGCGTCGCGGCGCTCAGTCGCCCCGGTGCGGCGCCGCCGAACGGGAGCGGGGCCACGAGGACGACGCTGATGAGCAGGAGAACGACCGTTCCCCGATCCGTCCGACCCCCTCCCGTCGCGCGCGACGCGCGGCGGGAGGACCCCCTCGCGTTTCAGGCTTTGCGCGAGACGGCTGCGGCCGGTGCGCCTCAGGACCGCCCATCCTGCTCGACGCGGGCGAGGCGCGCGCCCTCGACCATGTTCGTGAGCTTGGCGTAGGCGATTCCGAGCCGCCGGGTCCTCAGCCCGCAGTCGGGGTTCACCCAGATGCGGCCGGGGTCGCCGAGGATCTTCGCGGCCCGCCCGATCCGCTCGGCGACCTTCGGCGGGGTCTCGACCTCGTCCCGGTGGACGTCGAGGACACCGAGGCCGACGTCCCGGGTGTCGCCGTACTCGCGCAGGACGTGGAGGATCTCGTAGCCGTCCCGTCCCTCGATGTCCCGGTTCGCGAACTCCCACGCCCACTGGCGGCACCGCTTCGCCTCGAGGAGCGCGGGAAACAGCGTGCGGTAGTCGGAGAAGCAGATGTGCATCGAGAACTCGGCGTCGAGCCCTTCGGTGGCCGCATTGAACCCTTCGACGACGAGGTCGGCCTCGTCCGGGTGGGTGCCGGCGGCCGGCTCGTCGATCTGGATCACGCGGCAGCCCCGCGCGATGAGCGCCTGCAACGTCGGGCGGAGCGCGCGGCGCGCCAGCTCGACGACGAACTCGCGCTGGGCGCTGCGGCGGACGGCCCGCGTCTTCCATCCGGGATGGCGCGCGAGGTAGTACTCGTTGTACGTCCAGTCGGCGAGGGTGTACGGCCCCGTGATCGGCAGCTTCGGCTCGCCCGCGGCGTGGGTGCGGACGAAGTCGAACTCCTCGAGGTGGTACGGGCGGTCGAGCCGGATCTCCCCGGTGACCGCCGCCTTGAGGTAGTACTTGTTGTCGAAGGAGCGCACGTGGCCCTGGAACTGGAACCCGTGCATCTGGCGGATCGGGTACTCGTACATCTCGACGCGCCGCGCCTCGCCGTCGTAGACGCGGTCGAGGCCGGCCGTCTCGAAGAACTTGAGCCCGAAGAGCGCCCCCCAGTCGCGCACCGTGGCGGCGCCGACCTCGCGGGAGGCGTCGCCGAGGAACGCGCGGAGGGCGGGGTCGTCCTTCGCGGCGAACCCGAGGCGGTCGTTCCACTCCGAGAACTCCGCCCGCGCCCGCTCGTCGAGCGGCTCGCCCCGCTGGCCCTTGAGCTGCCAGGAGGGCTTCGCGAGGCTCCCGATCTCCTGCGTCGGGTAGAGCGGGCGGGTCATGCCGCACCTCCGGGGCCGGCGAGCGCCGCCCGGGCCGAGGCGAGCAGGTGGACCTTGCGGGTCGCCGGTTCCCACGGCAGAAGGTCGAGGGGGGCGCCGGGGCCCAGCCAGATCGAGGCCGGCCGGAGGCGGTCGTTCACCGCGCGCACGATGCGGGCGACATCCCCGGGGTCCTCGACGAACGTCGTACGCGGGTCGATGCAGCCGAGGCCGAGGCCCCGTCCGGCGGGCAGGGCCGGGAGGGTCTCCGCATCGGTCTCGGTGAGGTCGCAGCCGATCACGCCGACGGCGAGGCGGCCGAGGAGCGGGAAGGCCGGCCGCGCGTCCCCGAAGAACGTCCAGACGATCGAGACCGCCCCTTCGAGGGCCGTGCCGAGGCTGCGGTAGGCGGCGACGACGGACTCGGCCGCGGGGCCCTCGGGCGGGCGGACGACGAGGAGCGGCTCCTGGAACTGGAACGTGGCGTACCCCAGCCCCCGGAGCTCGCGGACCTCGTCGGCGAGGAGCCGGCCGAGCCGGTGGGTGAGGGCCTCGACGGTCTCCCCGGAGCGGTTGTCGAGGAGCCCGGCGAACGTGTACGGTCCCGGGAGGATCACCTTCGCCCGGGCGGCGCCGTGCGCCCGGGCGGCGGCGGGCAGGTGGCGCGCGATCGCTCCCGGGACGCGGTCCGGGGGCGCGTGGAGGATCGGCTGGCGGTAGAAGGTGTTGGTCTCGAACCAGCGGGTGACCTCGGAGCCGACGGTGAACCCCGACCAGGTCTGGGAGAACGGACGGAAGAGGTCCGCCCACCTCAGGTAGCCGCCGGTGACCGCGTCGACCCCGAGTCGGTCCTCGAGGCGGACGATGTCGCCCTCCGCCGCGTCGAAGAGGCCGTCCACGGCCTCGCGGGTCGTCCGACCCCGGTCGAGGTCGCGGGTCGCCTGGACGAGGGCTTCGGATCGGGGGAACGGTCCGGTGAGGCTCGTGCGCACGATCATGGAAGGCGCGCTCGCAACCGGGTCGCTCGCTTAACCGTGACGCCGGTGCGGTACGTTCAACGGCGTTGCGTCGGGGTCAACGCCTCCTTCCGGCGGTCCGGACCGCGGCCGCTCCTCCAAGGCGCGCCGGCGCGGGCCGGCCGTCGCCCGGCGGGGGTCGCGAGGGCGCAAGTCGGCCGGCGACGAGCGTCAATCACGTCAACCGGAGGGATTAAGTCGGGCGGCACCGATTGCGCTCGGTTCATGGTCGAGGCGACGTCCTCGCGTTCCAAACGCGGGGCACCGGCGGAGGGCGCGCCGGAGGAGGAGCGGGCCGACGAGGCCCGCAGCGCCCGCGCCGTCCGCCTCGCCCGGTTCTACCAGGGGAAGGTCGAGACGGTCCCCAAGGTCCCGGTCCGCTCCCTCGCCGACTTCGCGCTCTGGTACACCCCGGGGATCGCGGCGGTCTCGCGGGCAATCGAATCCGACCCCGAGGAGGCGTTCGACCTCACCGGACGGGGCAACACGATCGCCATCGTCACCGACGGGAGCCGGGTCCTGGGCCTCGGCAACATCGGGCCGCGCGCCGCGCTCCCCGTGATGGAGGGGAAGGCGCTCCTGTTCAAGTTCCTGGGCGGCGTCGACGCGGTGCCGCTGCCAATCGACGTCGCGTCACCCGAGGCGCTCGTCGAGACCGTCCTGCGGATCGCCCCCGCCTTCGGGGGCATCAATCTCGAGGATATCGCGTCGCCGAAGTGCTTCTTCGTCCTCGAGGAGCTGCAGAAGCGCTGCCCGATCCCCGTCTGGCACGACGACCAGCTCGGCACGGCCGCGGCGACCGTCGCGGGGCTGCTCAACGCCCTCGCCCTCACCCACCGCTCGATGCGGGAGGTCCGGACGGTGCTCCTCGGCGCCGGCGCCGCGAACCTCGTGACGGCCCGGCTCCTCGTGACCCTCGGTCACGACCCCCACCAGCTCACGCTCGTCGATCACAAGGGCGTCCTGACCGGGGAACGCGAGGACCTGGACGAGCTCATGCTCCACAACCCATGGAAGTACCGCCTCGCGCTCCAGACCGACGGCGGAGGCCGGTCGGGGACCCTCGCCGACGCCCTTGCCGGCGCCGACGTCCTCCTCGCGGCCTCGACCCCCGGGCCCCACACCGTACGCCCGGAATGGGTGCGGTCGATGGCCCGCGACCCGGTCGTCTTCGCGCTCGCGAACCCGGTGCCGGAGATCTGGCCGTCGGCGGCCCTCGAGGCCGGCGCCGCGATCGTCGCGACGGGGCGCAGCGACTTCCCCAACCAGGTGAACAACTCGCTGATCTTCCCCGCGGTCTTCCGTGGTGTCCTCGACGCCCGGGCCCGCTCGATCCCGGACGAGATCGTCCTCGCCGCCGCGCGCGAGCTCGCGGCCCGGGCCGAGGACCGGGGCCTCTCCGCGCAGCATCTGCTCCCGACGATGGAGGAGTCGGCGGTCTTCCCCCACATCGCCGCCGCCGTCGGGACGGAGGCGGTACGCCTCGGGATCGCCCGGCGGCGCCGGACCCGGGAGGAGTTCCTCGCCATGGCACGCACCACGATGGCGCGCGCCGCCCGGCTCGCGGAGACGTTCGCCCGCGGCGGCCTCATCGCCCCGATGCCCGACGAGCCCGCGCCGAAGGAGACATGACCGAACGCAAGGAGTCCACGAAGCGCGCCGCATCCACGCCGACCGAGGCCCCGACCGTGCCGATCCACGTCCGGGTCGCGACCGAGGCCGACATCCCCCCGCTCGTCCCGCTCCTCGTCCGCCTCAAGCGGCTCAACGAGGAGTTCGACCCGCTGCTCAAGGTCCGCTCCGACGTCGAGGCGCAGGCCCGCGAGATCCTCCGCCACGACCTCGCGAACCCCCGCGCCATCGTCCTCGCGGCCGAGGGGGTCGGCCCGGACAAGGACAGGGTGATCGGGGTCGTCCGCGCGCAGGTCCGCGACCGGGTCTTCTACACCCCGGAGCTCGAAGGCGTCATCCTCGACATCTACCTCCTGCCGCTCTACCGTCGACGGGGCGTCGGGGAGTACCTCCTGCAGGAGGCGACGGCCCGCCTCAAGGAGAAGGGGGCGGGCCTCGTCACCGCCGAGTTCCCGACCCAGAACGAGATCGCGGCGCGCTTCTACGCGAAGCGGGGGTTCCGTCCGATCACGGCCCTGCACGCCCGGGCCCTCGAGCGGGCCTGATCGGCCCCAAGAGCCTATGTAATCCGGGCGCCGTCGGCACGCGATGCCGGCCCGTCCGTCCGCTCCGCCGTCCGCTCCGGAGCCGAAGTACCTGCGCCGTGGGAAGGTCAAGGAGGTCTACGAGGTCTCCCCGACCGAGCTCGAGTTCCGCTTCACGAACGACATCTCGGTGTTCGACAAGCACATTCCGAGCGAGATCCCGCACAAGGGCGAGACGCTCGCGCGCACCGCCGCGCACTGGTTCGAGCTGTGCGGCCGCCTCAAGGTCCCGCACCACTTCCTGAGGCTCTCCGGCCCGACGGCGATGCGCGTGCGCCGCGTCCAGGTCGTGCCGAAGCCCCGCACCCTGGGGGCCCACCCGAAGAACTTCCTCATCCCGCTCGAGTTCATCGTGCGCTACTACGTGGCGGGCTCGCTCTGGGACCGCGTCCGGGCCGGAAAGGTCCGCGCCGACGCCCTCGGCTTTCCGGCCGGCCACGCCCCGGTCTACGGCGAGCGGCTCCCCGAGCCGATGTTCGAGGTCACGACGAAGCTCGAGCCCATCGACCGCCTCCTCGACTGGCCCGAGGCGCTCGAGCTCTCCGCGCTCGACCGCCGGGAGATGGACGCGATCCGGGAGACGATCCTGCGCATCGACGCCGCGATGGGTGCCGAGGTCGAGCCGCGGGGGCTCCTCCACGTCGACGGCAAGAAGGAGTTCGCCGTCGACGCCGAAGGGACGACGATGGTGGTCGACACGTTCGGTACCGCCGACGAGGACCGGTTCTGGGACCGCGACGCCTACCAGCGGGGCCGCCAGGTCGAGTTCTCCAAGGAGTTCGTCCGCCAGCATTACCGCACCTCGGGCTACTTCGACCTTTTGACGAAGGCGCGGGAGGCCGGGACCGCGGAGCCGCCGATCCCCGCCCGTCCCCCCCACCACGGCGACGAGGTGAGCCGCCTCTACACGACGGTCTTCCAGCGGCTGACGGGGCGACCGTTCGCCCCCACCGGGGGCCCGGCGTAGGCCGCATCGCTCACCGTTTCACGCCCTCTCCCGCACCCTTATCCGCCGCCCGGTCGTTTCCCCGGCGTGGTCCAGAAGGTCCCGCCCCGCGCCGCGACGCCGCCGGAGTCCGAACCGCCGAAGCGCACGGTCGCCCTCGAGGACCTCGCCGGCGTCGGCCCGACGACCGCCGACAAGCTGAGGGAGGCCGGCTACACCGACCTCATGGAGATCGCCGTCGCGTCGCCGGGCGACATCGCCGAGGCCGCCGAGATCGGCACCGCGATCGCGATGAAGATCATCGCCGAGGCGCGGCGCGCCGCCGACGTCGGCTCCTTCGAGCTCGGGACCGCCCTCCTCGAGCGCCGCAAGCGTCTCGGCCGCATCTCGACCAACGCGAAATCGCTCGACGAGCTCCTGGGCGGGGGGGTCGAGACCCAGGCGATCACCGAGTTCGCCGGGGAGTTCGGCACCGGCAAGACGCAGCTCGCCCACCAGATCGCCGTCAACATCCAGCTGCCGCCGGACCAGGGCGGGCTCAACGGCGAGGCGGTCTACATCGACACCGAGTCGACGTTCCGCCCCGAGCGCATCGTCGACATGGCCAAGGCCGCGGGCCTTGACCCGGCGGAGGCCTTGGCGCGGATCCACATCGCGCGGGCATTCAACTCGAACCACCAGATGCTCCTCGTCGGGAAGGCGCAGGAGCTCGCCCGCGAGCGCCCGATCCGCCTCGTCGTGGTCGATTCGCTCACCTCCCACTTCCGCAGCGAGTACGCCGGCCGCGGCGAGCTCGCGCCCCGGCAGCAGCTGCTCAACAAGCACCTCCACGAGCTGTTGCGCTTCGCCGACACCTACAACGCGGCGATCGTCGTCACGAACCAGGTCTCGTCGCGGCCGGACATCCTCTTCGGGGACCCGACGCGCCCGATCGGCGGGAACATCGTCGCCCACGCCGCGACGTACCGCCTCTACCTGAGGAAGTCGAAGCCCCCCAAGCGCATCGCGCGCCTGATCGACTCGCCGAACCTCCCCGAGGGGGAGGCGGTCTTCTCCCTCACGACCGAGGGGATCCGCGAGTAGGCCGGTCGACGCGCCGGATCGCCGTCGCCTTGACGTAGAGGACGACGCGGCGCCCCGCGGCGAGGCGAAGGGAGCGGACCGCGCCCGGGGTGACGCTCGCGACGAGGAGGCGGCCCGCCGCGCGTACCTCGAGGGCGACGGGTCCCGACCGGTGCGCCCGCACCGCGGTCACGACCCCGGAAAGGACGTTGCGGGCGCTCGTCGGGAAGCGGGCGAGCGCGACCAGGACCGCCTCGGGGTCGATCGCGCAGCTGACGGGCTCCCCCTCCCGCGCCCGGAACCCGACCCAGAGCGTCGCCCGGCCGAGGCGCACCCCCGGCGCCGGGCGGCCGCGGTAGCGGCCCCGGACGATGACCGCCGGAAGTCGTCCCCGCTCCCCGCGGGACCGCCCGAGGTCGAGCGCTCCCCGGCCCAGGCCGAGGAGCCGCGTTCCGAGGGGAGTAAGCCGCGTCCGGCCGGCCTCGGCCCCCCCGCGGCGGGTCTCGGCGACCGCTCCCCCCGCGGCCCGGCGCAACCGGAGCAGGCGATAGACGCCGCGGTCGCGCGGGATCCCGAGGCGCCGGCACGCCCGCACGAGGTTCGGGTCGAGGGCGAGCGCCTCGAGCAGCGCGACGTCGAGCGGGGTGAGGAGCGTCTCGCGGGCGGCGGTCACGCCCCCGCCTCCCCGGCACCGCCGATCGGCCGAAGGGCGTCCTCGTCCAGGGAGAACCGCAGCGCGTCGCCGATCCCCCCGTTCCCGGCCGACGTCACCCCGCGCTCGAACAGCCTCAGCTCGAGCCCATCCACCGCGACACGGATCTCGCGCCCCCCCGGCCGCTCGCGGCGGCCGACGACCCGGCCCGACCAGCCGCCGGTCCCCGCAGCCCGCATCGCCTCGGACGGGACCCCGATGCCCCCGGGCCCCGCGCGCGCGAGGAGCCAGGCCGCGAGCGAGCCTTCCGGGCCGCCCGCGAGATCCTCGGCCGCGAGGACGTTGTCGTAGCCCGCGAGCTCCGCGGCGAACCGGGACGGGGGGCGGTCGACGAGCCGGGCCGGGGTGGTGGGGGGAAGGGCGCGTCCCCCGTCCAGGACGAGGAACCGGTCCGCGACCGCGAAGGCGGTCTCGGCGTCGTGCGTCACGAGGAGCATCGACACCCCCTCGCGCTGCAGGACCCGTCGGATCGATCCGATGAGCGCCCGGCGGGCGAGGGCGTCCACGGCCGCGAGCGGCTCGTCCCAGAGGAGGAGCCGGGGGCCGGCGGCGAGCGCCCGCGCCATCGCCGTCCGCTGCTGCTCGCCGCCGCTGATGGAGAGTACGCTCGCCCGGGCGAGCCGGGTCAGCCCCCAGGCGTCGAGGAGGTCCCGGGTCCGCGCGGCCGTGTCCGCCGCCCCCCGGATCTCGAGCGGATAGGCGACGTTCCCCTCGACGGTGCGGTGCGGGAACAGGGCGAGACCCTGCGGGACGTAGCCCATCCGGCGCTCCTCGGGCGGGAGGGCGGCGACCGGCGTCCCCCCGACCGAGAGCTCCCGGGCGTAAGCCGGGACGAACCCCGCGATCGCGCGCAGGAGCGTCGTCTTGCCGGCGCCGGAGGGGCCGAGGACGGCAAGGGCGGTCCCCGGCGGGACCTCGAGGTCGACGGGCCCGAGGGCGAAGCCGTCGAGGCGCGCCGTGAGCCCGCGCACCACGAGCGCGCTCAAACGAACCTCCCGAGGCCGGCCCACGCCGGCGACCCCCGGCGGGCGGCGAGGCGGGCCGCGACGAACCGCGCGAAGGCGAGCAGGACGAGGACCGACGCGGCCGCGGCCGCGCCGGGCAGGTCGCCGATCTGGTAGAGGCTGAAGACGTAGACCGAGACCGGGCTCGTCACCGGGCCCGCGTAGCCCGACGAGGGGTAGACGACGTTCGCGAGGATGAGGAAGCCCCCGATCTCGCTGACCGACCGGGCCCAGGCGAGGAGGAGACCGGCGGAGATCCCCCGCGCCGCCACGGGGGCGGTCACCGTGGCGAAGGCGGACGCCGGGGAGGCGCCGAGGCTCCGCGCGGTCTCGATCAGGCGCGCGTCGACCGCCCGGAACGCCGATTCGCTCGCGAGCACCGCGTACGGGGCGCTCACGAAGATCATCACGAGGACCGTCCCCCAGATCGTCTGCACGATCGGCAGCCCGGCCCGGATCGCGAGCGCCCCGAGCGGGGCGGACGGGGCGAAGAGCAACAGCAGGGCGAGACCGCCCACGAGGTGGGGCAGGACGATCGGCAGGGTGACCGCCGACTCGACGAGCGTGCGGCCGCGGAAGGGGCGGCGGGCGAGGAGATAGCCGAGGGGCAGCCCGAGCACGGCGATCGCCCCGAGGGAGAGCGCCGAGGCGAGGAGGGTGAAGGCGAGGGCCGCGCGCATCCCCGGGGCGAGCGCGGCGGCGCCGATCGCCGACGGCGAGACGGAGGCGAGGAGGGCGGCGAGGGGGAGGAGGAGGAGAGCGAGGAGCGAGCCGGCGGCGAGGATCTGGACGGCCCGCCACGCCCCCGGCCGCCGCCCCCGGCCGGCCGCGGCCATCCGTTCAGAGCTCCGCCGCGAGGTCGGTCGGCAGCGGAACGACCATCGGGGCGAGGACGGCGGGCAGCGCGCCGGGCCCCTCGACCCAGGCCGGCACGATCGGGACGAACCCCGACGCGTTGAGGAGGGCCGTGCCCTGGGGCGCGACGAGGAGGTGGATGAACAGCGCCCCGAGCGCGGCGTTCGGGGCGGTCGTCGGGACCGTCGCGGCGAAGGCCAGGGGCGCGCCGTGGACCGTCGTGAGCGAGCCGTTGGCCGCGAGGATCCCGGTCGACGCCTGGGCGTAGGTCGCCACGCTCGCGGGGTCCATCGCCCCGAGGTCGACCCCCGCCGGGAGCGGGACGTAGGCCAGCCCGTGGGCGACGGCGAAGGACCGGTAGGTGAACGCCGCCTGGACGACGTGGGTCGACAGCAGCGTGGCGATCGCCGTCTCCGGCTCCTCGCGCGCCGTGGCCGGATCGACCTGGGCGAGGGTCCCCGGCCCGCCCGAGTAGAAGTGGCCGTAGAGGGCGCCGAGCGAGCCCATCGTCTCGAGGCCCTCGAGCTCGAGGACGAAGATGCCGTTGTAGCCGTTGGGGTCGATCGACGCGTTCGCGACGCCCAGCACGACCCCCGGGGCGACGATCTTCTCCGCCCAGTTCGTCGCGTTGATCCCGGCGAGCGCGCTGGCCGTCGGGTCGTAGACGAGCACCTCGGGGTCCGAGGCGAAGACGACCTGCCAGGCGGCGTAGTTCGGGTAGAGCAGCTCGGGGATCAGGCGGAAGTCGGCGGCCGCCGCCACGTCGTAGGCCTGGTGCAGCTGGGCGACCGCGCCGAGCGCGGCGAGGCTCCCCTCATAGAGCTGGGCCGCGAACGGGCTCTCGACCCCCGGCGACTCGTTGGCAAGGAGGTCGGCGAGCGAGGGAAAGACGGTCCCGAGCGTCCCGGCCGCGGTGATCGACAGCACCGGGGAACCCGACCCCGGCGCCGGAGGGGCGAGGGTGGGGCCGCGGAGAAGGTAGCCCCCCACGGCCCCGGCGGCGACGGCCAGCACGGCGATCGCGATCACCCACGGGCGCGGAACCGGCGGAGCCACCGTTGTGGGAGATTCCCACAACGGATAAAGGGACCCCCTCCGACCCTCAGAGCGCGCCGCGCCGGCCGAACGGCCCGTAGCGGTACCAGGCGCGGCCGACGACGCTCGCGAGCGGGACCGGGCCGAACTGCCGGCTGTCCCGGGCGCGGGCCGAGCGGTCGGAGAGGACGAAGACGTGGCCCGGCGGGACCTCGAGCTCCTCGAGCGCGTCGGGGTCGTCGGGGGGACCTGCCGACGGGGCCGCGGGACGTACCGCGCCGGTGCGGGTCGCCCGGACGAGGTCGCCGGGGACGCCGATGATCCGCTTGATGAGGAGCCGTTCGGTGTCGGCGGGGTCGTGGAGCACGATGACGTCCCCGCGGCGGGGGGGGTCGGCGACGAACGCCGCCGGGTCGACGAGGAGCCGGTCGCCGGGCGCGAGCCCGGGGGACATGCTGCGGTCGTGGACGACGACCCGGAGGCTGCGCGCGCGGCGGGCGTCGTCCCGGTCCGCCGGGCCGCCTGGCGCCCGAGGGTCCCCGGCGGCCGGCATCTTTATCCGACCGAGGGCCGTGGACGCGCCATGTCGGCTCGACGTGCGCTCGCCACGGGTCTGCTCGCGATCGCGGACATCGTGTCTCCCCCCCGTCCGGTCTACGCCCACTGCGACATACCGTGCGGGATTTATGACCCCCATGAGGCCCAGATCTCGGCCCTCACCGTCCTGAGGATGGACCAGCTGATCGGGGAGCTGCCGAAGCCGTCGGCGACGTCCACGCCCGAGGAGCTCGAGGCGTACCACGCGAAGCTCTCCCGCTACCTGGCGGTCAAGGAATCCCACGCCGAGCGGGTCAAGCACGAGCTCCGGGTGATCTGGGGCGACTACTTCACCGCCGACCACGTCAAGCAGCACCCGACGCTCCACGAGTCGTTCTGGAACGCGATGAAGCTCGCCTCCAAGGCGCGGCAGGGCACGGGGCTCGCGGACGCCCAGGCGCTCGTCGGCCATGTCCAGCAGATCGCCGAGATCTTCTGGAAGACGAAGGGCGCGACGCCGCGCCGCGCGCCCTCGCTCCAGAAGTCCGGCGGCGAGATCGTCTACCCCGCGTAGGGCGCCCGCGGTCGGCGCGGCGTGAACGGCGGCCGGGCGGTTCGGATGACGGAGACCCTTCCCGTTGACGGGTCCTCGCTCACGCTCGAGCAGTTCCTCGCCGTCGTCCGGGGCGGCTGCGAGGTCTCCATCCCGCCGGAGGCGATGGCCCGTGTCGCGGCGAGCCGCCGCGCCGTCGAGCGCGCGGTGGCGGCGGGACGCGCCGTCTACGGGGTGACGACGGGGTTCGGGAGCCTCTCCGACCGGGCGATCGCGCCCGGCGACGCCCGCCGGCTGCAGACGGCGCTCGTGCGCAGCCACTCGAGCGGGGCCGGGCCCGCGCTTCCGCCCGAGGTCGTCCGGGGGATGGTCCTGCTCCGGCTCAACTCGCTCGTCGCGGGCCACTCCGGGGTGCGCCCGGAGGTCGTCGAGCGGCTCGCGGCCGTGCTCAACCGGCGGCTGGTCCCCTTCGTGCCGGAGCAGGGCTCCGTCGGGGCGTCCGGCGACCTCGCCCCGCTCGCGCACCTCGCCCTCGCCCTCCTGGGGGAAGGGGCGTTCCTTGACGGGCAGGGACGGTCCGAGCCCGCGGGGGTCGTGCTCGCCCGCGAGGGGATCCCCCCGCTCCTCCTCGCCGAGAAGGAGGGGGTCTCCCTCGTCAACGGGACCGCCCTCATGGCATCGTACCTCGCGCTCGCCGTCGAGGAGCTCGGCCTCCTCCTGTCGGCCGCCGAGATCGCCGGCGCGCTGTCGTTCGACGCCCTAAGGGGCCATCCCGGAGCGCTGGACGACCGCCTGGGGGAGATCCGCCACCTCCCCGAGCAGCGCGAGGAGGCCCGGATCCTCCGCGCGCTCCTCGCGGGAAGCCGCCTCGCCGTCGAGGGCGCCTACCGTGGGCAGGACCCGTACACGCTCCGCTGCCTGCCCCAGGTGTTCGCCTCGGTGCGGCTGGCCCTCGGGTTCGCGCGCCGGGTGCTGGACGGCGAGCTCAACGCCGTCACGGACAACCCGGTCGTCTTCGAGGGCGACGAGTTCGTGAGCGGCGGGAACTTCCACGGCCAGCCGCTCGCCCTCGCCCTCGACACCCTCGCGCTCGCCGCGCAGTACCTGGCCGCGTTCAGCGAGCGGCGGATCTCGCGCCTCCTCCACCCGGCCCTCAACCGCGGCCTCCCGCCGTTCCTCGCGGTCCCGGCGGGCCTCTCCTCGGGATTCATGATCCCGCAGTACCTCGCGGCGGCCCTCGTCAACGAGAACGCGACGCTCGTCCACCCCGCGAGCGCCGGGAGCCTGCCGACGTCGGCGGACCAGGAGGACTTCGTGAGCATGGGACCGTGGGCCGGGGCGAAGCTGCGCCGGGTCCTCGCGAACGTGTCGACGGTCGTCGCGATCGAGTGGATGGTCGCCGGCCAGGCGCTCGAGCTGCGCCGGCCCGAGGTCGGGGGGGCCGGCAGCGAGTCCGCGCTGCGGTTCCTGCGCGAGATCGTCGCGCCGTGGTCGGAGGACCGGCCGCCGGCTCCGGACATCGACCGGCTCACGACGGCCCTCCGCGACGGGTCGGCGGTCCGTCGGGTCCGGCGGGACGTCGCCTTCTAGGGCTACGGGCGGCCGAGGACGGGCGCGGGAGCCGGGGCGGGCCCGGTGGGGGCCTCCGTCGACACGCGCACCGACCCCCCCTCGAAACGGACCGTCTCCCCGCAGGCGGGGCAGGCGTACTCCGCGACGCCCCGGTGGCGCAGGGTCGTGCGGCAGCGCGGGCACGGGATCGGCCGCGCGGTCACCCACGCGGCGAGCAGCTCCTGGGCGCGGCGGTCGTGGGACGGGGGGCCGTTCGGAAGGGGGGGCGGCACCGCGCGCGGGGGCGCCGGCACGGGGGCCGGGACCGCGGGAGGGGCGGCGTTCCCCGTCGCGGGCTGGGGCACGGGCGGCGCGGCGGCGGCGCGGGCGACCGGGGCGGACCGTAGGCGGCCGCACGACGGGCAGTAGAGGGTCGCTCCCGTGCCCGTGGGCACGAGGGGCGTCGAGCACGAGGTGCATCGGGGGGCGACGGTCCAGGAACGGGGGAGGGCGACCGGCGCCGGGGCCTCGGGCGCAGTGGGCGGCGGGGCCGCCGCGGTCGCCGCCGGTGGCGGGACGTAGCGCACCGCGCGGGTCACGGGGTCGTAGCGCACGTCGGCCGTCCCCTCGCGGAGCGCCTCCTCGAGGACCTTCTGGGTGCGTCGCTCGGGCCAGGCGAGGGCCGCGGAGAGGCCGGGGATCGACGTCGCGCCCAGCGAGCGGACCGTGGAGAGGATCTGCTCGCGCTCGTGGCGGGATCCCGAGGAGAACCAGCCCATCGTTCCGGCGATTTGAGAGAGGTAGGCAAGAACCTGTCGGCGCATCCGAAGCCCGGCGCCCGGGGAGGCGGGAGAGGGAAGGCACCGGGGGTCCGTTCGGGGTCTGGTGGACGGAGCCACCCCGTTCGGATCACCGGTGCCCGAGGCCGAAGTCTGTAACTCCACGCCCGACTATATAGTTAACCTCAACCGCGGAGGATGAACGATGGCGTCCCGCGGTCGCGAACGACGCCCCCGCCCGAGACTCGCCGGGAACTCGAAGCCTAGGTTCATAATCCGGCGGCCGAGTGGCGTAGCCAGAGAGAACGCCCGACGGCTTGGCCAGTGCGGCCCCTCGATCCCCGGGTCGGGTCCCGGGGAGGCCCCCTCCGGGTGGGGGTCCGGGGGGCGACAGCAGGGTCGGGTCGACCGGGCGGACGAGCTATGGCGAGCGTCGCGATCGTCGGGGGCACCGAGGACATCCGCCTGCTCCTCCGGGGACTCGCGCGTCTCCACCGTCACCAGGTCGTGGCGGAGGGGGCGGTCCCCGAGACGCTCGACGCCCTCCCCCGCCTCCCGAACGGCGCCGTCGTCCTCTTGGAGGCCGACCTCGATGAGTCCGGGACGTCCCAGCGCCTCACCGAACTCCTCCGGTCCCGTCCGGACCTCAAGCTGGTCCTCATCACCGCCCGCTGGTCCCCGCGCATCGAGGAGCAGGCCCGCCTCCTCGGGATCCCGACGGTGCTCCGTCGTCCGTTCGCCGTCCACCAGCTGGTCCAGGTGCTCTCCCCCGGTGGCGCGTCGGCAAAGGCCACGGCGGGCGGGTCCGACGGCGACGGCTCGTCCTCGGCGAAAGGGTAAGGGACCTTTCGCGCTGGGCGACGGTGTGCCCGACCCGGCGAAGGCAATCGAAGCCCTCGCGCGCGAGCTTCCCGGGCGCGTCACGACCGACCCGGGGGCGCTCGCGGCGGTCGCGCACGACGCCTCCCACCTCTCCGCCACCGCCGCGGCCGTCTGCCGCCCCGCCGACCCGGAGGAGGTCGTCCGCCTGGTCCGCTGGGCCCGACGGGAGCACATCCCCCTCACCGCGCGGGGCGCGGGGACCTCGCTCGACGGCGAGTCCGTACCGGTACCGGGCGGGGTGGTCGTCGACCTCTCGGGCTGGAGCGGGGTCCTGGAGATCGACCCCGTCGACCGCCTCGTCCGCGTCGGCCCCGGAGTCGTCAACGCCGACCTCCAGGCGGCCCTGAGGCCCCACGGGCTGTTCTTCCCCCCGAACCCCGGGTCGTGGACGACGTCGACGCTCGGCGGCAACGTCGCGACGAACGCGAGCGGCCCCCGCTCGTTCCGGTACGGCCCGACCCGCGCCTGGGTCCGGGGCGCCGAGGTCGTCCTCGGGACCGGGGAGCGGCTCACGATCGGCGGGCGGGCCGCCAAGCGGTCGACGGGCCCGGACCTCGTGTCGATGTTCGTCGGCAGCGAGGGAACGCTCGGGCTCTTCACCGAGCTCACGCTCGCCCTCGCTCCCCTCCCGGCCCGCCGCGCGGGGCTCGCGGTTCCGCTGCCCGATGGCCGGCCCCTCGCACCGGTCGCCCGAGCCCTCGCCACCGCAACCGGGCTCGGTCTGTCGGCGGTCGAGTACCTGGACCGCGGCTGCGCGGAGGCGCTCGCGCGGGTCGAGAACGCGCGCCTTCCCGCGGACCGAGCCCTCCTCCTGCTCGAGGTCGAGTCGGCGGACGAGGCCGAGGAGACCCGGCACCTCGAGGCGATCGGGGCGACCCTCATCGGGCTCGGGATCCCCGAGGCGGCGTCGGTGTACCCCGAGGCGGACCGACTCTGGACCCTGCGCGGGCAGAGCGGCACGGCGCTCGACCGCACCCTCGGCCCCCGGGTCCGCGAGGACGTCTGCGTCCCGCTCTCGCGCCTCGACCCGATGCTGGAGGCGATCGCCGCGGCCGCCCGGGAGGCCGGGGTGCCGCTCTACCTCTACGCCCACCTCGGGCAGGGAAGCCTGCACCCGAACTTCGCGATCGATCCGGCACGGCCTACGGCCGCGCGGCTACGGGAGGCGGTCCTCCGCGCGGCGCTCCGCCTCGGCGGGACGGTGAGCGGCGAGCACGGCATCGGTCGGGTCAAGGCCCCGTTCCTCCCCGGGGAGATCGGCGACGGCGGGGTCCGGCTCCTTCGGGCGCTCAAGCGCGCGTGCGACCCGGACGGGATCCTGAACCCGGGTACGCTGCTTTCCGGCGAGGCCGCGCCGTAGACTCGAGGAGAGCGACCACCTTCTCCGTCGCGCGGGGGCGCGGACGCCGGGCGAACGCCTCGGCGCTCAGCCACCGGGCGCGGGAGCCGCGGGGGGGCGTCATCCGGGGGAGGCGGCCACGGAAGACGTGGAGCTCGACGCGGACGTGGCTGTAGGCGTGGCGGACCACCCCGGCCTCGGTGAGCTCAGGTGCGGTAAGACCGGTCTCCTCCCGGAGCTCCCGGACCGCCGCCGCGCGGTACCCCTCGCGGGATGCGACCTTGCCGCCCGGGAACTCCCAGAGACCGCCGAGAAGGCCCCGGCGGGGCCGCGGCTGCACGAGCCAGCGGCCCTGCGACTCGAGGGCGACGACGGCGGCGCGCACGAGCGGGACCGGCGCCCTCCGGCGGGCCCGGGGGATCGCGGCCGGGTCGTCGAGCTCGCGGTGGGCGCGGCAGCCGTCCGCGAGCGGGCAGCGCCCGCAGTCGGTCGTGCGCGGCCGGCAGATCGTCTCGCCGAGCTCCATCAGCGCCTCGTTGAAGGGGCCGGGGGACTCCGGCGGGAGGTCGGCCGCGAGCCGTCGCTCGAGCCGACGACGCACCTCACCTCGGCGGA
Source organism: Thermoplasmata archaeon (assembly GCA_027315455.1). Lineage (GTDB taxonomy): Archaea > Thermoplasmatota > Thermoplasmata > Lutacidiplasmatales > UBA184 > Lutacidiplasma. The sequence continues at coordinate 23,556 of DAHUXZ010000001.1, forward strand.
GGTCGCCCTCCTCGCGGGTGAGGCGGGCCGCGACCCGGAGGCCGTTGGCCTCGAGCGCCACGACGGGGACGCCGAACGCGCAGCTCGCGATCGCCCGGGCGATGTACGGCCCGACCCCGGGGAGCGATTCGAGCTCGTCGACCCGTCGCGGGAGCTCGCCGTCCGACCGGGCAGAGAGCCGGCGGGCCGCGGCGTGGAGGTGGCGGGCGCGGGCGTAGTAGCCGGCCCCCTCCCAGGCCTTGAGGACCTCCGCCTCCGTCGCGCAGGCGAGGGCGCGGACCGTCGGGAAGCGCCGGACGAACCGCTCGAAGTAGGGCAGCGCCTGGGCGACGCGCGTCTGCTGGAGGAGGGCCTCGGCGACCCACGTCCGGTAGGGCGAGGGGTCGCGCCGCCACGGGAGCGGGCGCGCGTGGCGGCGGAACCAGCGGACGAGCCGCCGTCCGCGCGCGGAGCCCCGGGGGCGGTCCCTGCGTCGCGGGGTCGCGGCCACCTTCACCGCCGGACGAGCTATAGGTTTAAAAGCGCCTTCGAGGTCGAACCCCGGGAGCCTCCCATGTCCTCGATGGTCGTGGTCACGGACGAGACGTTCGAGGCCGAAGTGATCCGTTCTCCCCTGCCGGTCGTCGTCGACTTCTACGCGGACTGGTGCGGCCCGTGCCGCACCGTCGAGCCGGTCCTCGAGGCGCTCTCCTCGGACCTCGCGGGCCGGGTCAAGTTCACGAAGCTCAACGTGGACGAGTCCGACCTCGTGACCCGGTCCTTCGGCATCCACTCGATCCCCACGTACCTGTTCGTCGCCCAGGGCCGCGAGCGGGGCCGCGAGATCGGCCCGGTCGGCCCCGTCGAGTTCCGCTCGATCCTGCAGCGTTACTTCGACTTCGCGTGAGGCCGGCGCGCCCCGGCGCCTAGTGGCGGAAGACCCGCCAGCCGGTGCGGTACATCGCGATCCCGGCCGCCTCGGCCGCGGCGATGACCTCCGCGTCCCGGACGCTCCCGCCGGGCTGGACGATCGCGCGCACCCCCGCGCGGGCCGCCAGTTCGACGCCGTCCGCGAAGGGAAAGAAGGCGTCCGACGCGAGGACCGACCCGCGGGCGAGGTCGCCCGCGACGCGCGTCGCGATCTCGACGGCCGTCACCCGGGCCGCCTGGCCCGAGCCGATCCCGACGGTCGAGGTTCCCCGGGCGAGGACGACGGCGTTCGACTTCGCGTGCCGGACGACCCGCCAGGCGAAGTCGAGGCTGGCGAGCTCCTCCGGGGTCGCGGTGTGCGACGTCATCCGAACGAGCTCCCCGGGGACGAGCGGTCGGCGGTCGACCTCCTGGAGAAGGAGACGGCCCAGGGCGCCCCGGGCCTCCCACGACGGGCCGACCGCGCGGGGGAGGTCCACGCGGACGAGCTTGAGCTTCGACCGGCGGTCGAGGGCCGGCCGGGCGGCGGGGTCGAACCCGGTCGCCGCGAGCAGGTCGACGAACACCCCCCGCAGCGCCGGAGGTGCGGCCGCCCCGATCGGGCGGTTCGCGGCGATGATGCCCCCGTAGCGGGCGACGGGGTCCGTCTCGAGGGCGTGGGTGAGCGCCTCCTCGATCGTCGGGGCGGTGCTCGCCCCGACGGGCGTCGCGTGCTTGACCACCGCGACGGCCGGCCCGGGGAACTCCGCGACCGTCGCGAGCGCGGTGTCGAGGTCGAGGAGGTTGTTGAACGAGAGCCCGTCGCCCTTCACGAGCTCGACCGCGCTCGGGTCGATCCGGCCCTCCGAGGAGGGGGCCCGGCGGTAGGCGGCCGCGGCCTGGTGGGGGTTCTCCCCGTAGCGGAGCACGAGCGGCTCCCGGACGAACCGGATCTCCGGGGGGAATCCCCCGCCCGACGCCGGCGGCCCGGCAAGGCCGCGGGCGATCTCGGCGTCGTAGGCGGCCACCCGGTCGAACGTACGCAGGGCGAGGGCCCGCCGTGTCGCCGCGGCGAGCCCCCCCGAGCGTTCGGCCAGCTCCGCCGCGACCGAGGGGTAGTCGGCGGGGTCGGTCAGCACGGCGACCCAGGCGTGGTTCTTCGCCGCGGCGCGCGCGAGGGTGACGCCTCCGACGTCGATCATCTCGACGAGATCGGCCGCCGTCGGGTCCTCGGCGTAGCGCCGGGCGAACGGATAGAAATTCACCGCCACGAGGTCGATCGGGAGGAGCCGGTGGTCGGCGAGCTCCTGGGCGCCCTCGGGGGTCCGGGGAGCGAGGAGGCCCCCCAGAAGACCCGGGTGGAGCGTCTTGATCCGGCCCCCGAACCAGTCGCCGATACCGGTGAGCTCCTCCGCCGGGCGGCTCGGGACGCCGCCCCGCGCGAGCGCGGCCGCGGTCCCGGAGGTCGCCACGATGTCGACGGAGAGCGCCGTAAGGCTCCGCGCGAACTCCACGAGCCCCGTCGGGTCGAAGGTCGAGAGAAGGGCGCGGCGGACCGGGACGATCCCGTCGCCGTCCGGTGCCACCGTCGGTACCCCCGATGGGGAGGGTGGACGATAGATAAGTGTGTCGAAGCCGGCCGCCGGACGAAGGGGCCGGCCGTCGTGCGCCCCCCGGGCCCCCCGCGCGGGATCAGGTGAGGGACGCTTCGACCGAGACGGTGGTCACGGTGAGCACGTTGACGATGAGGCGGGCCGAGACCGTGACGATGGTCCCCGGCGGCGGGTCGGCGCAGGTGTACGGGGCGGGGAGCGCCGTGGGGCTCTGGCAGGCAGAGCCGTACGGGAAGATCTTCGGGAGCGTCGCGAAGTAGCCCATCCACGCGGACGGGTAGGGCGTCGTGACGTTGAGGTAGAGGGGAGAGGTGAGATAGAACGACGTCGCCCCGTTGACGATCGTGAACGAGGCGACGGCGAGCACGCGCGTGAGGATCGCCGACGTGGTGATCCCCCCGCTGGCCGAGTAGTTCCCCACGAGGTTCACGAGCGTCACGGCGGCGGTCAGCCCGTTCGGATTGGTCTTCCAGGAGATCGCCGGGGGGCTCTCCATGATCGGAAGCCCGCCCTGCTGGTCCAGGATGACCGCCCCCTGGTCGTACGCGACATCGGTGACCGGCACGTAGCGGTTGAGGAGGTGGACGACGATCCCGCTCTGGTACTGGGTCGTGTAGGTCGAGGAGGCGACGGCGCTGAACGCGCAGGCGATGACGCCGGTCTGGTTGACCCAGGTGAGCGTCTCGTTGGCCCCGGCGCCGCCCGGGTAGGTCACCGTGCGGGGCGCCGTCACGTACCCGACGGAGTTCCACCAGACGACCGTCATGTTGAGGTTGCTTCCGCCGGCGGCGAGGGTACCGACCCGGTCCGATGACGAGAGGTTCGCCTCCGGGCAGATCCGTCCGAGCGAGCCGACGAACTCGACGAACAGGGTCATGCCCCCCTTCGAAGAGTGGGACCCGGCGGGGTTGAAGCTGAACGTGTCGTTCTGGCCGAAATAGAAGAACTGGGCGATCGGGTACGTCGAGTCCGAGCCGCCCTTGTTGTAGATGACCTGGTCGTTCGAGCCGTTGATCGTGAACCGAACGAAGCCCGTGTCCCCTCCGGTCCAGTCGATCGTGATCGTGTCGTTGTTGCCGGTGATGTTGTAGGCGACACTGTTGCTGTTGCCGTTGACGGTCAGGGTGAACGCGCTGTTGTTGGCGTTCGTGACGTTCCAGGAGTCGATGTTCCCGTTGCTGGTGCACTTGCCGCTGCCGTTGGTGAGGCAGCTCGAGCCGAAGTTCCACTGGGGCGGGGAGTAGGCGACCTTCGAGACGAAGTACTTCGTGAGCGTCTTGACGCCGACCCCCTCGGGCTGGATCGCCCCGGGCGACGGGGCCCCGAACGGCGGCTGGGCCTGGGAGCCCAGGGTCACGGGCGAGGCGAGGCTCATCGAGATCGTGGGGTGGGCGGCCTCGGCGAGGATCGTCGCCTGGAGCCGCTCGAGCTGGTTCTCGACCTGGAGGATGTGCTGGTCCTCGAGCGCCGCCATCTGCCCGGGAAGGCTCTCGAGGACGAACGTCGAGAGGAAGGAGACGACCAGGAGGAGCCCGAAGATCGTCGCGACGGCCGCCACCTGGCCCGCCCGGGCCCGGCGGCTACGCTGACGGATCGTACGAAAACGCCGCACGCCACCGGCTCCGGAGAGAAATGTACGCGTGGGGCCGGTATTTAATCGTCCCTTCGGGTCCGCGCCGCGCCCGTCTCACGCGACAGCGCCGGGCGCGAACCGGACGGGGCCCGGCCCCCCAGCCATTCCTTCCCCTTGCGGAGGGTGCCGAAGGTACGACGGGTGGCGACGCGGATCCCCTCCCCCGAGGGACCCGACAGGGGGCCGTTCCAGGCCGTGCGGGCGGCGATCATCGTCCGGTTCGTGACCCGCACGAGCACCCGGGGACCCGAGAACCGGATCAGCTTGAGATCGGCCGGGGCTCGGATCGCCTCCGCGAGCGAGCGGGCGAGCTCCCTTTCGAGCCCGCGCGGGGAAAAGGTGGGGACCCCCACCACCTCGACGCCGAGGTAGCGGGGGCGGGGGGAAGGGTTACCGGACGAGGTCGATGACTTCCTCGGACTCACCGGCGGCGTAGCCTCCCTTCTGGCCGAGCAGGCTCGTCGCCCGGACCCCGGTGATGATGAGCAGCACCTTGATGGTGTTCTCGAGGTCCGGGGTGTTCTCGACCGAGCAGCCCCAGATGATCCGGGCCCGCTTGGAGATCTTGCCGCCGACGAGCGCCGCGGCCTTCTCGGCCTCGGAGACGGTCATCGTCGGACCGCCGATCACGCGGACGAGGGCGCCGGTGGCGTCCTTGAGCTCGACGCTCCCCAGGAGCGGGGAGGTCAGCGCCTCGGTGACCGCCTCGGTGACGCGGTCCGTCGCGCTCTCGCTCTCGCCGAGGCCGATGAGCGCGACCCCGCCGTCCTTCATGACGGTCAGGATGTCGGCGTAATCGAGGTTCACGAGGCCGGGCTTCGTCACGATCTCGGTGATCCCCTTGATCCCCGTCATGAGGACCGCGTCGGCGAGCTTGAACGCCGAGTCGAGGGGCATCCGCGGGACGAGCTCGAGGAGCCGGTCGTTCTGGATGACGATGGTGGTGTCGCAGACCCGGCGCAGGCGCTCCAGGCCGTCGCGGGCCTGCTCCATGCGCGCAGCCCCCTCGCCGGCGAACGGCAGGGTGACGACGCCCATCGTGAGCGCACCGGCCTCCTTGGCGAGCCGGGCGACGAGGTGGGCGGAACCGGTACCGGTCCCTCCGCCCATCCCCGCCGTGACGAAGACGATGTGCGCGCCATTGAGGAACGCGCGCAGCTCCTCCTCGTTCTCGCGGGCCGCCTCCTCCCCGATCTCGGGGCGGGCTCCCGCGCCGAGGCCCTTCGTCGCGCGGCGTCCGATGAGGATCTTCCGTGGGGCGTGGACCGTCAGGAGGTGCTTAGCGTCCGTGTTGATGGCGCACATCTCCGCGCCCTGGATGCCCTCCTCGACGCAGCGGTTGATCGTGTTCGAGCCGCCGCCGCCGCACCCGACGATGCGGATGTTGACCTTCAGCGTCTCTGCCAGTTTCGCGAGCTCGGCGTCGTCCGCGTTGACGTACGTCGGTGCGGCCTTCTTCTCCTCCACCAGGGACTGGTTCTCCTGGTGCTTGGCAATCGCTTCCTGGATGATGGATTTCATCGATTCCTTCTCCGCTACGTTTGTCGGACGAGCGTCATACGCTCTGGCAGGAGCAATCCCGGGGATTCCTACTTAAACGTTGGCTCACAGGGGAAGTCGTCACTAGCGGACCGGCCGTCGCTAGCCGAGGCGAGAGCGGGGGAGCCTCGGCAGGGGGGAATGTGACCTTGGATACGGAGGCGAACCCCACGGGGTCCCGCCGTTCCCTCTCCGGCCGGCGCCGCTCGCCCCCGCGCTGAGTCTCGAGCCCCGCGGCGGCCCGGTCGGGGCCCCGGCTCACCGACCCCGGGGCCATGGCCCCCGCGAATGGCGAGGAGGGCAGCGAGAGTTTATCCTTGGACCCGGACGTGTCGGGCCGTGGAATCGTATTTCCGCGCGATCGAATCCGAGGTCGAGCGGGCGTACGAGATCGCCGGTCGCGCCCGGGCGGAAGGCCTCGACCCGGAGCTCACGCCCGAGGTGCCGCGCGCCCAGGACATGGCGATGCGCGTCGAGAAGCTTCTCGGGCACCTCCACCTCGAAGGGATCTCGCGCGAGATCCGGGAACTCTGCGGTCGCCTCCCCCGGGAGGAGGTCGCCCTCACGATGGCCCGGCGGATCGTGGCCGATCCGGCCCGGGGGTCGAACGTCGAGGCGCGGCTCGATGCGGCGCTCCGCGTCGGCCTCGCGATCTTAACGGAGGGGATCCTGGTCGCCCCGCTCGAGGGGCTGGCCGAGGTCCACCTCCGGGACGGGCGGACCGGCGGCCAGTACGTGGAGCTGTACTACGCCGGACCGATCCGTGCCGCGGGCGGAACGGCCCAGGCCCTGAGCGTTCTGCTCGCCGACATCGTCCGGCGGGATCTCGGGCTGGAGGCGTACCGACCCGACGAGGCGGAGGTCGGCCGGTACAAGGAGGAGATCCCGCTCTACAAACACCTCCAGCATCTGCAGTACGTGCCCTCGGCCGAGGAGATCGAGCTCGTCGCTCGGAGCGTTCCGGTCTGCATCTCGGGGGAGGCCACGGAAGGGGACGCGGAGGTGAGCGCCTTTCGCAACCTCCTCCGGGTCAACACCAACGGGATCCGCGGGGGCGCCTGCCTCGTCATCGCCGAGGGCCTCTGCCAGAAGGCCGCGAAGCTGCGCAAGGTCGTCGACAAGCTCGGCATCCCCGGCTGGGAGTTCCTCGAGCGCCTGGGACGCCACAAGGCGGCCGATGCCGAGGACGGCCACGCGCCGAAGTATCTGGCCGAGGCGGTCGGAGGTCGGCCGGTGCTCGCCTACCCGCACCGGCCCGGCGGGTTCCGCCTCGTCTACGGCCGAGCGCGGACGGCGGGCCTCGCCTCGTGCGCGGTGAACCCGGCCACGATGATCCTGTTGCGGAACTTCGTCGCGGTGGGCACCCAGGTCAAGCTGGAATATCCCGGCAAGGCGACGGCGATGGCCCTGTGCGATGCCGTCGAGGGCCCGATCGTCGAGCTCGACGATGGAACGCTCACCGCGGTGCACGACGCCGACCGCGCCCGGACCGTCCTGCCCCGCGTCCGCCGGCTCGTCGACCTCGGCGAGCTGCTGGTCCCGTTCGGAGAGTTCCTCGAGAACAACCGGGCGCTCGTCCCCGGCGCCTACTCCCTCGACTGGCACCTCGAGGAGCTCCGCGAGCAGGGCGTGGTCCCCGGCCCGGGGTCCGCGACGCCGTCCTACGCCGGCGCGATCGAGGAGTCGCGGCGCCTAGCCGTGCCGCTTCACCCGCGCTTCCTCCTTTTCTGGCACGACCTCACCTCGGCCGAGATCCGCCGCCTGGGCGAGTTCGTCGAGGGACTCGGACGGGTCGCCGATGGCCACCTCGTGGTGCCGTGGGATGCGGAGTATCGGGAACTCCTCGTTCGTCTGGGATTCCTCCACGCCCCGGGCTCGGACGGTCGGCTCGTCGGCGAGGCCGACGTGTCGGCGGCCCTTCTGGGAGGGCTTGGCCTCGATGTCGTCGACGGCCGAATCGTCCGGCGCGAGCCGCTCGACCCGACCGCCGACGACCCGCTCACCTACGTGAGCCGTCTCGCGGGGGTGCCGATCCGAGCGCGGGCTCCCTCCCGGATCGGGGCCCGGGTCGGCCGGCCGGAGAAGGCCCGCCAACGGCGGATGAGCCCGAACGTCCACGCCCTCTTCCCGGTCGGGGAGGCCGGCGGGACCCATCGCTCCGTGTCGGAGGCCGCTCGGCGGACGATGCGCACGGGCGTCGCGGTGCCGCTCGGGCTGCGGGAGTGTCCGGCCTGCCACCGATCCACGGTCTGGTTGCGGTGCGGCTGCGGGTCCCACACCGAGCCGACGGGCCGGGTCGTCGCCGAGCCGCTGCCCGTCGCGCGGCTCTGGGCCGACGCCGTCGGCCGGCTCGGGCTCCGCCGCGTTCCCGAGGTCAAGGGCGTCAAGGGGCTCACCTCTCCGGGGAAGGTCCCGGAGATGCTCGAGAAGGGGATCCTCCGGGCGGCGAACGGTCTCTCGGTCTACCAGGACGGGACCGCGCGCTTCGATCTCACCGACATGCCGCTCACGCACTTCCGGCCGCGGGAGATCGGCCTCGCCGTGGAGGCCGCCCACCACCTCGGCTATACCACCGACTGGAGCGGGGAGCCGCTCACGGACCCCGAGCAGCTCGTCGAGCTGCGGCCCCAGGACCTCATCGTGGCGACGGCCTGCGGCGAGTACCTCCTGCGCCTCGCCCAGTTCGTCGATGCCGAGCTCGTGCGCCTGTACAATCTCGAGCCGTTCTATCGGGCCGTCCGCATCGAGGACCTGATCGGCCACATCGTCGTCGCGCTCGCCCCCCACACCTCGGGCGGGGTGGCCGGGCGGGTCATCGGCTACACGTCGGCCGAGGCGTGCTTCGCCCATCCGGTCTTCCACGCGGCGAAGCGACGGAACTGCGATGGGGACGAGGACTCGGTGACGCTCCTTCTGGACACGCTGCTCAACTTCTCGCGGTCGTACCTCCCGCAGAACCGCGGGGCGCTGATGGACAAGCCGCTCGTGCTGACGACGCGGCTCGATGCGACGGAGGTCGACAAGGAGGCGCACAACGTCGACGTGGCCGCGCGCTACCCGCTCGCGTTCTACCGGGCCGCGGCCGCCGGCCGCCCGGCGAAGGAGGTCGAGGCCCTCGTGCCGACCCTGGGCCGTCGCCTCACGCGCCCGTCACCCCTGGAAGGGTTCGCGTTCACGCACGACACCACCGACATCGCCGGCGGCCCGGTCCGTTCGGCGTACCGCGAGGCCGGCTCGATGGCCCGGGGCGTCGAGCAGTCGCTCACCCTCACCGCACAGATCCGCGCCGTGGACGTCGCCGATGCGGTGGGGCTCGTCCTCAACACCCACTTCCTGCCGGACCTGATGGGGAACCTCAAGAGCTACGCGACCCAGCGGTTCCGCTGCAAGACGTGCGGGACCTCGTACCGGCGGCCGCCGCTCGCCGGCCGTTGTACGAAAACGGAGGGGCGCGGCGTGTGCGCGGGCGAGCTCCTCCCGACGGTGTTCGAGGGGGCGGTGCGCAAGTACCTCGGCCTCTCCCAGCGCCTCGCGTCGACGGAAGGAGTGACGCCGTACCTGCGCCAGCGCATCCAGATCCTCGAGACCTCCCTCGCGACCCTCTTCCCGGGAGCGCCGTCGCAGACGACCCTCGAGAGCTACACCGCCGACGAGCCGCCGCCGGCCGACGACGCGGCGTAGGCAGAGAACGCTGGCATAACGGCCAAATACCGCGAGGGGGCTCGGCCCGGTTGCGGGCTTGTGGGGTAGTTTGGACTATCCTTTTGGCCTTCGAAGCCAAAGACCTGGGTTCGAATCCGCGGGCGCCTGCGCCGGCGGCGAGACTCCCAGCAAGCCCGTCCGCCCGCCCTAGCGGAAGTACCCCGGAGCCGCGGCGGTGTCGGGACGCTTCTCCTCCGCCGGCTTGACCGCCTCGAGGACATCGACGGCGAGCAGCGCATTGATCGGGATCAGTCGGACGAGGCCCCGCTCCTCCTTGGTCCCTTCCTCGAGCTCGATGGCGAGCGAGTTGTCCCCGCCGACGGAGACGAGCCCGCGGAACAGCCCCGTCGAGAGGAGCGCCTCGTCCCGCGTTCCGGCCGATCGCACGCGGATCCGGGAACCGGTGGTGAGGGTGATCGTCGGCCGCTTCGCCTCGGCACTGGTCTGCTCGCTCTTCATCGCTTCGTTCCTTTAGGGGTGGCCTCACGGGCCGGCGCCCGGGCCGCCGGGGGCGGTGGCGCCGTCTCGATGAGGGTCTGGAGATGGTTCACGGTCTCCCGGTACCGACGCAGCGCGTTCTGGGCGTTGGCCTCGGTGAAGTCCCACGCGCGCGCAAGATTCCCGTAGCGGAGCCGGTAGCCCTTGCGGCCCTTGCCGTCCGTGCTCCCGCCCACCTCCTCGAGCATGTCGAGAGACTTGAGCTTGTTGATGTGCCGGTAGATCGTCGGCTTCGATGTGCGGAGGACCGCCGAGAGCTCCTCCGCGTACCAGGGACGCGAGAGGTCCCGCAGGAAGCACTCCCGTACGAGCCGGTAGGCGAGGGTCTCTCCGACCGGTCCTGCGCCCCCCCGGTGGTCCTCGGCCTCCGGAAGGTAGCCGACCATGCGCAGGAACTCCTGGAGCGCCTCGTCGAGGTCGGAGACCGAGGTGAGGGGAGTGGTGTAGCGCAGGGTCAGCTCGAAGGGCATCGCGTGGAGGGGTCTCAATCCCTGCGTGGATAAAAAGGGCGGGCGCCGGCGTCGTGCGCCGGGAAACGATTTGTCCCACGGGTGGGTCCGGGGCGCGTGGCGTTCTCGCTCGCCGTTCCCCGGTCGCCGGCCGAGGCGGTCCGCCTGCTCGCCGACGCTCCCCCGGGCGGCGCCGAGGCCCTCGCCGGCGGAACCGACCTTCTTTTGGACATCGACGCGGGCCGGGTCGCGCCGTCCCGGCTGATCTCCCTCGGACGGCTGCCCTGGCGCACGCTGCGGCGCTCCGGAGGGGACCTCGTCATCGGTGCGACGCTCCCGCTCCGGGACCTCGAGCGCGACCCTCGGCTGCCCCGGGACCTGCCCGGCCTCTATCGCGCGGTCCGGGCCGTGGGCAGCGTCGCCCTGCGCCACCGGGCCACGATGGGCGGGAACATCGCCCGCTCGTCCCCCTCCTCCGATCTGCTCCCGATCCTCCTCGCGCTCGAGGCCCGCGTGCGTCTGGTCGGTCCGTCCGGGCCCCGCGAGCTGCCGCTGCCCGAGCTCCTCAAGGGGCCACGCGAGACGACGCGGGTGCCGGGCGAGTTGATCGCCGCGATCGTGGTCCCGGCCCGGCGGCCGTCGGCGTACCTCTGGCAGCGGGTCCGGCCCTCGAACGACATCTCGCAGGTGGGGGTCGCCGTCGCGCGGCGCGAGCGTCCGCCCTATTGGCGCGTGGCGCTCGGAGGCGTCTGGCCCGTCCCGGCGCGTCTTTCGAGCGTCGAGGCGATCCTCGACTCCCCGGACCCCGGCGACATCGCCGTCGAGCTCGCGGCGCAGGAGGCGGCCCGGTGCGCCCCGTTCGTCACCGACAAGCGCGCGACGGAGGCGTACCGGCGCCGGCTCGTCGCGACGCTCCTGCGGCGGGCGCTCCGGGAGGTGACCGTCCCATGACCGGTGGGGAGGGGACCGGGAACGCCGCCCTCGCCCTGACCGTCAACGGACGGCGCCGTCGCATCCGGGCCCCCGACGCGGAGCGGCTCCTCGACACCCTCCGTTGGCGCCTCGGGCTCAAAGGGACGAAGGAAGGGTGCCGCTCCGGCGGGTGCGGCGCCTGCACGGTCCTGGTGGACGGCCGCAGCACGCTCTCCTGCCTCACGCTCACGCACGAGGTCGCGGGGGCGACGGTCACGACCGTCGAGGGGATCGGACGCGACCCGGTCGGCCGCCGGGTCCAGGCCGCGTTCGCCCGCGAGAACGCGGTCCAGTGCGGCTACTGCACCCCGGGATTCGTCGTGGCGCTCACGGGGCTTCTCCGCGAGCGGGGTCCAAAGCTCCCGCCCGAGCGGCTTCTCGAGGACCTCGGGGGGAATCTCTGCCGATGCACCGGTTACGCCGCGATCCGTCGAGCCACGGAAGCGGTCTGCCGGGAGGTCGGCTGATGCGGACCGACGCCCCCGCGAAGGTCCGCGGACGTGTCGAGTACGGGATGGACCTCGAGGCGCCGGGGATGCTCTGGGGCGCGCTCGTTCCGGCGCCGGTCGCCCACGGCCGGATCGTCGCGATCGATGCCTCCGTCGCCCGCGGCATGGCGGGGGTCCGCGCCGTGGTCACGGGGGCCGACCTCGACCGGCTCCTTCCCAAGGGCGGGGGGGATCCCGAGCGCCGCCTGCTTCCGACGGAGGAGGTGACCTACCGCCACCAGCCGGTCGCCGTGATCGCGGCCGACAGCCGGGCCGTGGCCCGCGCGGCCGCCGCCGCAGTGCGCGTGGCGACGGAGGCCCTCCCGTCCGTCGACGATATCGAGGAGGTCTTCCCGGACTGGCCGGGGGCCGAGGGTCCGGGTTCGCCGCAGGTCGTCGCGCACGTCCACGCGCTCCACGGGGACCTCGACGCCGCCTTCGCCTCCGCCGAGCTCGTGGTGTCCCAGACGTTCCGCACCTCGGGGGTCGCCCAGGTCGCGCTCGAGCCCCATGCCTGCCTCGCCAGCGTCGAGGACGGGAGCTATCGCATCCGCACCTCCACGCAGGCGCCGTTCGCGGTCCGCTCCGACACGGCCGAGATCCTCGGGCTGGCGGAGTCCCGCGTGGTGGTGGAGGGGAGCTGGGTCGGGGGCGGCTTCGGGGGGAAGGCGTCGTCCCTCGTCGAACCGTACGCGCTCGTCCTCGCCATCGCGTCCGGCCGCCCGGTGAAGCTCGCCCTGACCTACCGGGAGGAGTTCCTCCTCGGCCGCTCGACGCTGCCGGCGGTCGTGCGGATCGACTCGAGCCTCCTCAAGGGGACGATCACCGGCCGCCGCGTGCGCCTCCTGCTCGATGCGGGGGCGATGCTGCCGGGGCGCGACTTCGCGACCGGCTACGCCATCGGGTTCCTCGCCGGTCCGTACCGTATCGAGGCCGTCGAGCTCGAGGGCTACGCGGTGCGAACGCACAAGCCCCCGTTCGGCGCCCATCGCGCCCCGTTCGCCGCGCAATGCGCCTTCGTCGCCGAATCCCACATGGACGCGATCGCCCGCCGGGCCGGGATCGACCCCTTCGACCTCCGCCTCGCCCACGCCTGGCGGGAAGGGGACACGACCCCGCTCGGCCAGCGGGTCGGACCCTTCGGGCTGCGGGAGGCGCTCGAGCGCGCCCATCGGCAGCGGGAGGCGTGGCGGGCCGACGGCCATGGGTCCGGCGGGATCGGGGTCGCCTGCGGCTTCTGGTCGACCGGCACCGGGGCGGGCGGTGAGGCGATCGTCGAGTTCGCCCGCGACGGGCTGCACATCATCGAGGGGGAGCGCGAGATCGGGAGCGGGTCCGTCATCCGGGGGCTCGTCGCGGTCGTGGAGCGCGTGACCGGGCTGCCGCCGGCCGCCGTGCGGGTCGACTATCGGGACACCCGCTCGGCGCCGTTCGACTCCGGCGTCTTCGGCAGCCGGACCGTGGGGGCGCTCGGGCAGGCCGTCGAGAAGGCCGTCCGCAAGGGGATGGGTACGCTCGCGGCGCGGGCGAAGGTGCCCGAGGTCCGCCTCGCCTTCGACGGGGGTGAGCTGTGGGTCGTGACGCGGGGGCACAAGCGGTCGCTCACGTCGCTGCTCACCCCGGCCGAACGGGCGCTGGGTCACCTCGCCATCGGGGGTCGACATTACGGCCGCAGCGGAACGCTCGAGGAATCCCGGGTCCGGGAAGGGGAGTTCTACGCCTACACGGACTTCACCGCATCGGTCGTTCTCGCCCAGGCCGCCGTCGACCGCGAGACCGGGGCGGTCCGACCGGAGCGGGTCGCCGAGTTCCTCGACGTCGGGGTCGCGCTCGACCCCGAGATGGTCCGGACCCAGATGGAGGGGGGCATCGCGATGGGGCTCGGGACCGCCCTGACCGAGGAGACCCTCTGGACGTCCGCGGGCCGTCTCGCGAACCCCGGGCTGCTCGACTACCGGATCCCAACGCTCGGGGACATCCCGCCCATCGAGACCGTGATCGTCGAAGGGTTCCCCGGCGCGGGTCCGTTCGGGGCGAAGGGCGTGGGCGAGCCGCCGATCATCCCCGTTCCCGCGGCGATCGCGAACGCCGTCCTCGACGCGACCGGCGCCCAGGTCACCGAGCTTCCCCTGACCCCGGAGCGCGTCGCCCGAGCGCTTAAGCTCCTCTAGGGTAGGACGGCGCCATGCTCCTGCCGCGCTCGGAGGTCGAACGGGTCCTCGGGACCTACGGCCCCGCGCCGGTCGTCGGGGTCGTCGGCTCCCACTCCGCGCTCGACACGGCCGACGGGGCCGCGGCGGAAGGGTTCCGCACCCTCGTCCTCGCCCAGGCGGGACGCGAGGCGACGTACGCCCGGTACTACCGGACCCGTCGCTCGCCGACGGGCGAACTCGAGCGGGGGTGCGTCGACGAGGTCTGGACGTACCGGGCGTTCGCCGACATCGCCCGGCCCGAGGAGCAGGAACGCCTGCGGCGAACGCACGTCCTCCTCGTCCCGAACCGGGCCCTGAGCAGCTACGTTCCCCTCGACGTCATCGAGCAGGACCTCCGGGTGCCGATCGTCGGCTCGCGCGCGCTTTTGCGGATCGAGGAGCGGACGGAGCGGGAGAACTACTACACCCTCCTCGGCCGGGCGGGCATCCCGACCCCGGAGCGGCTCGACGGACCCTCGGCGATCGACGGCCTCGCGATCGCGAAGCTCCCGCATGCGCGGCGCCGGCTCGAGCGCGGCTTCTTCACCGCGGCGAGCCCCGCGGAGTTCGCAACGAAGAGCGCGGCGCTGCTCGCCGCGGGCGCGATCAGCTCCGGGGACCTCGCCGCGGCCCGGATCGAGCGCTACGTCCTCGGGCCCGTGTTCAACTTCAACTTCTTCTTCTCGCCGCTCGTGCCCCGCGCCGACGGTCTCGAGCTCCTGGGCGTCGACGAGCGCCGGGAGAGCTCGCTCGACGGTCTCGTCCGCCTGCCGGCGGCCGAGCAGCTCGAGCTGGGAGCGGCGGGCCGGACGCCGGACTACACCGTCGTGGGACACGGCACGCTCACCGTCCGCGAGTCGATCCTCGAGGAGGTCTTCCGGATCGGCGAACGCTTCGTGGATGCCGCACGGGAGCGCTACCCTCCGGGGATCATCGGCCCGTTCTGCCTGCAGACCTGCATCGACCCGGACGGGCGGCCGTGGGTCTTCGATGTCGCGGCCCGCCTTGGCGGCGGGACGAATATCCATCTCGCGATGGGCCACCCCTATGCGAACGCCCTCTGGCGGACCCCGATGAGCTCCGGGCGTCGGCTCGCCGTCGAGATCCGCCGGGCGCTCGCCCTGGGCCGCCTTCGGGAGATCGTCACATGAGCGAAGAGCCGTCGCCCGGGCCCCTAAACCGGACCGCCCTCTACCCCTTCCACGTCGCGCGGAACGCCCACCTCGTGCCGTTCGCCGGATGGGAGATGCCGCTCTACTACGAGGGGATCCTCCCCGAGCACGCCGCGGTCCGGGGTCACCTCGGCCTGTTCGACGTCTCCCACATGGGTATCCTGTCGGTACGGGGCGGCCACGCCACGGAGCTTCTGTCCCGTCGGACGACCGCGAACGTGGACCGATTGGTCCCCGGCCAGGTGCGCTACTCGTTCCTCCTCGACTCCAACGGCGCGATCGTGGACGACCTCCTCATCAGCCGCCTCGACACCGGCGCGGACCCCGCGCGGTCGTACCTCGTCGTCCCCAATGCGGGTCGGACCCCGCTCATCTTCGACCTCCTGCGCGAGCATCGGCGCCCCGACACCGAAATCGCACGGCACAACGGTGCCGTGGCGATCCTGGCGGTGCAGGGCCCCGCGGCCCGCGCGACCCTCGAGCGCCAGTTCCCCTGGCGCCTCGCCGACCTCGCCCCGTACCACCTGCGCCGCTTCCCGCTGGAGAGCGCGACGCCCTCCGACGGAGCGCTCGACGTGGCGGTGCCCTCGACCCTGAAGGACGGGGTCCTCGTCAGCCGCACGGGCTACACCGGCGAGGCCGGCTACGAGTTGTTCGTCGCCGGGGACCGCGCCGTGGCGATCGCCGAGGCGCTCGTCGGCGCCGGCGCGCGTCCCTGCGGGCTCGGGGCGCGCGACACGCTCCGGCTCGAGAAAGGCTACCTCCTCTCGGGGCAGGACTTCAACCACGACCGGACGCCGCTCGAGGCCGGCCAGGACCGGTTCGTCGACCTCGACCACCCGTTCGTCGGGCGCGAGACGCTCGAGCGGCAGCGCGAGGAGGGCGTGGCCGTTCGCCTCGCCGGTCTCACCGTCGAGGCCGCCGGGGCGATCCCCCGCCACGGGACGGCCGTGTTCGCGGGCGATCGGCCGGTCGCCACGGTGACGAGCGGCGGCCTGTCGCCGTCGCTCCACTACGGGATCGCCCTCGCCTACCTTCCGCGGGCGCTCACCGAACCGGGGACCCCTCTCGAGGTGGAGATCCGGGGGCGGAAGGTGCCGGCGCGGGTCGCGAAGCTCCCGTTCCTCACGGCGGCGTCCGCGCGACGCTGATATAGACGGCGGACCCCCTCCCCCACCGATGGCCGCCGGAGCCGGGGCGGAGCGGCCGTTCATCGGCCGCCCCGAGGCCGTCGACGCGCTGCGTCGCCGCGGCGACGCCGCCCGGTCGGGGCGCGGCGGGTTCACCGTCGTCGAGGGGGAGGCCGGCGTCGGCAAGTCCGTCCTCGTCGCCGAGCTCGCCGCCGAGGGCCGGGGCAAGGGGATGCGGGTCCTTGTCGCTCGCGCCATCGCGCTCGACGACCCGCCGCCGTTCCTGCTCGTCCGCGAGGCGCTCGCCAGCCGGGGGGCCCGCCCGGCGGCCGGGGACGCCCGGGAGGCGGTCGGTTCGATCGCCTTCGCCCCGTCGGCGGTCGTCGAGGACCTCGCCGAGGAGAGGACGGGGACCGCCGCGCGGAGCGGGGCGCTGTTCGAGGAGTCGCTCCTCGAACCGTTCGCCGGTCCGGCCGGGGGCGGGGCGGGCCGCGGCCCGCTCGTCGCCGCGTTCACCGCGGAGTTCCTGCGCCTCGCCGAAGGCGGCCCGGTCCTCGCGATATTCGAGGACCTTCACCACGCGGACGAGGCGTCGCTCGACTGCCTCGCCCAGCTCATCCCCCAGACCGCGACGCACCCGATCTGGCTGGTCGGGACGCGGCTGCCGCTTCACCTCCTCGTCCCCGGCCGGCGTCCCCTCCTCGAGCGCCTCGAGCACGGCACCGATGCCGAGGTCGTCCGGCTCCGGCCGTTCACCCCCAGCGAGGCGGCCGAGTTCGTCCACGGCGAGCCGGGGGGCGAGAGCGCCCGGGACGAGGACGTGACGCGCTGGCACAGCCAGAGCGGGGGCAATCCATTGTTCCTCGAGCAGATCGTGCGGGTCCACCGCGAGCGCGGCAGCCCCCCCGCACCGACCCCCGAGCTCGGCGTCGGCGAGTACGCCGCCTACCTCGACCGGCAGGTCGCCGCCCTCGGGGAGGGGGCGGCCCGCGCCCTGGCCGTCGCGGCCGTCCTCGGCCGGGAGTTCCCCTTCGCCCTGCTCCTCGCGGCGAGCGGCGAGGACGAGGAGCGTCTCGCCGAGGCCGTCCAGGAGCTCGTCGCGCGGGGGCTGCTGCGCGAGCATCCGAACGAGGACCTCGAGTTCCGGCGCGACGACCTGCGCACCCACCTCTACTCGGCGATGACGGAGGCGCGGCGCCGGCTCCTCCACCGCCGGGCCGGTGAGGCGATCGAGTCGACCGGCGCCGCCGACCCCGCGACGGTCTACGCGCTCGCCCGGCACTTCTACCTCGGTCGGCTCGACGAGAAGGCGGCCCACTACAACCGGCTCGCGGCGGAGTTCGCCGCCCGGGCGTTCACGCCGCTCGTCGCGCGCCCCCACTTCGAGCGCGCGCTCGACTGCCAGCGCCGGCTCGCGGTCCGCGACCCCGTCGCCGAGCTCGAGACGACCCTTGACCTGGCCGTCCAGCTCGACCGCCTGGGCGAGCTCGAGGCGGCCGAGCGGACCCTCGCGGCGGCCATCCCGCCCCCGGACGACCCGGCGATCCCCCCGTCCCTGCGGGCCGCCGCCGTCGTCTATCTGGGGCGGATCCTGGGTGACCAGGGACGCTGGGAGGAGGTGGACCGCCTGACCGCCGAGCTGCGGAGCGCGCCACCGGCGGCCCTCGGGCTCGCGGCCCGGCTCGCCCTGTACCGCCTGCGCGGTGAGCTCGAGTACTACCGGGGCCGCTACCCGGAGTCGCTCGTCCAGCACGACATCGCCCTCGCGCTCGCCCGGGAGCACGGCGATCCCCGGGAGATCGCCCTCGAGACGGTCCGGAGGGCCAACGTCCTCGGGATGATCCCCGGCCGCCTTGACGAGGCGCTCGACGGCTACCGGCGGGCGAGCGAGGCGCTCATCGAGCGGGGGGACCTCGGCGAGGCGTCGTTCGCGATGCTGTTCCTCGGCGTCGTCCTCAGCCAGCACGGACGCAACGCGGACGGCCTCGCCGCGCTGACGGAGGCCCGCGACCTCGCCGACCGGTCCCACGACCTCCGCCGCCTCGGCTGGGCGCTGTTCAACATCGCCGACCTCGAGCGCGAGGAGGGCCGTCTTTCGGAGGCCCGCACGGCGAACGCCGCCTCCCGCGAGATCCTCGCGCGGGTCGGCGACCGCTTCGGCCTCGCCCAGGCCGAGATCATCGCCGGGAAGATCCTCCTCGACTCGGGCGAGCTCGCGGAGGCCGAGGTGCCGCTGCTCGAGGCGTACCGTCTCGTCCGCGAGCTGCGCACGACGGTCGATGAGATGGAGGTCGTCCTCCGTCTCGCCGAGCTCGCGCGCGCCCGGGGGGACCTCGCCGGCGCCCGCGCCCGGGTCGAGGAGCTGGAACGGCAGGGGATCGAGCGGCTGCGGCCGGATCTCGCGCCGGAGTACCGCCGGCTCCTCGGGGGGCTGACGATGGGGGACGGGGAACGTGGGTAGGCCTCCGCCCCCCACGCCGCCCCCCTCCCCGCGCGAGGTCGCCGCCCTCGTGCGCCGGGCGCTCGCCGAGGACCGGGCCGGTCGCGACGTGACCTCCCGCGCGCTCGTGCGCGGGGACCGGCGCGCCGAGGGGATCCTCGAGTCGCAGGCCCGTGGGGTCTTCTCCGGCGCCGCCGTCGTGCGGGCCGTCGCCCACGCCGCCGGCCTCGCCGTCCGTGACCTCGCGCCGGACGGGGCCCGGGTGGCGCCGGGGAGCGAGGTCGCCCGGCTCGAGGGGAACGCCCGGCGCCTCCTGTCCGTCGAGCGGACGCTGTTGAACTTCGTGATGCACCTTTCCGGCGTCGCGAGCGCGACGGCGCGCGCCGTGGCGGCGGCCGGGCCGTCGCTGCGCGTCTACGCGACGCGCAAGACGCTGCCCGGCCTGCGCGACCTGGAGAAGTCGGCCGTCCTCCACGGCGGCGGATGGCCCCATCGCCGCGACCTCTCGAGCGCGCTCCTCGTCAAGGGAAACCACCTCGCCCTCGTCCCGAACGCCGAGGCGCTCCCCCGGGCGCGGCGGGCCGCGCGGCGGGGCCACCGGCGACTCGAGGTCGAGGTCGGTTCCGTCGCCGAGGCGCTGGCCGCCGCCCGCGCCGGGGCCGACGCGCTCCTCCTCGACAACGTGGGACCCCGCCGCGCCCGAGCGATCGTCGTCGCGCTCGCGGCCGCCGGCCTGCGCCGACGCGTCTGGGTCGAGGTCTCCGGAGGCATCACGCCCCGGAGCGTCGCGCGCTACCGGGCCTGCGGCGCCGACGCGGCGAGCCTCGGGGCCCTCACCCACTCCGCTCCGGCCCTCGCCTTCCACCTCGTCGTCCGCCCCGCGCCGGCCGGCGGGCGCCGACGGACGGCTTAAGAGCGGTGTCCTCCTCGTACGTCGCGGAGGGGCGCGCATGTCGCTCGAGGACGAGATCCGGCAGCTCAAGGAGGAGCGCCGGGCCGTGCTGCTCGCCCACAACTACCAGCGGCCCGAGGTCCAGGACCTCGCCGATTTCGTGGGCGACTCCCTGTATCTGTCGCGGAAGGCCGTCGAGGACGACCGCCCGGTGATCGTCTTTGCCGGGGTCCGCTTCATGGCCGAGACCGCGAAGATCCTCAACCCGAACAAGACCGTCCTCCTCCCCGACCTCCGGGCGGGGTGCGGCCTCGCCGACTCCATCACTGCCGAGCAGCTCCGCACGTGGAAGGAGGCCCATCCCGGCGCGGTGGTCGTCGCCTACATCAACACCTCGGCCGAGGTGAAGGCCGAGTCCGACTACTGCTGTACGAGCTCGAACGCGGTGAAGATCGTCAGCCAGATCCCCGCCGACCGGGAGATCCTGTTCCTGCCGGACATGTTCCTCGGCGACTACGTCCGCCGGCGGACCGGTCGCGCGATGCACCTGTGGGTCGGGGACTGCCCCGTGCACACCAAGATGCGCCCGGAGCAGGTCGACCACGCGCGGATCGAGCATCCGGGCGCGCCGATCGTCGCGCACCCGGAGTGCGGGTGCACGAGCCGGGTCCTCGAGAGCGTCGACCGGATCCTCTCGACGGACGGGATGCTTCGCTTCGCGGAGGAGACGCGCGCGCCCGAGGTCCTCGTCGCGACGGAGGTCGGGATCCTCCATCGGATGCGCCGCCTCAACCCGACGACGCGCTTTCTGCCGCTCGAGCCGGGGGCGATCTGCCCGTACATGAAGGAGACCGACCTTGCGGACATCCGCGACTCCCTCCGCCTCGGTCGATGGGTCATCGACGTCCCGCCGGCGACGGCCGACCGGGCGCGCCGGTCGCTCGAGCGGATGATCGCCGCGTAGGGGCCGGGCCTAGCCCCGGAGCCCCGGAAGGATCGGGCCGAGGCCGTGGACGTAGTAGGCGTAGGCCGAGACGAACAGCAGTACCGCGGAGAGGAACAGCACTCCGATCGCGGTCCAGCTCGGCTTCGTGTGGAGGTAGAACCCGATCGACAGGGGGTTGACGCGGGTGCCGAGGAACGAGAACGCCGACAGGAGCAGGAAGACCCCGAACGCCACCGGGAGGAGCACCGAGACGGTCCCGAGGAGGAGACCGAGGAACAGGACCACGACGCCGACCGGGGCGGCCGCGTGGGAGCGACGCGCCACGACGGGCGCCTCGACCCGGTGGCGCGGGCGGGCGAGCCGGTGGGCCGACCGCTGATGCACGACCCTTTCCTCCCCGCCCGGGTACATGAACTGGTCGCTCCATCGGTGCCGGGGGTCGGCCGCCGGGCGCGGGACCGAAGGTAGATACGCCGGGCGGCCATCGACCCCGCGTCGCGGAGGGCGCGGGCGGGGGTCCCGATCCGCCGCGCCGAGCCCCCCGAACGTGAACGTAACCAACGACCTCCTCCCCGCGATCGGCACCGGCGCGCTCCTCCTCCTTGTCGGGGCCGCCTTCCTCCTCCTCGGGGCCGTCGTCTTCGCGGGCTCGCCGCTCGCCTTCAGCGTGTGGGTCCTCCTTCTCGGAGGGCTGGTTCTCGCGAGCGGCCTCGCGATCGTGCTCGTCCAGCGCCGGCGCGCCGGCGCGCGCGCCGCCGTCTCTCGGCCGTCGCCCGTCCCGCCCGCAGCGGCCGCCCCGACTTTGGTCCTGCCGGCCGCGGTCCCCGCGGCGGCGTCGGCCCCCGCGGCCTCGCGCGGGGCGCTCGCCGCCCCGCGCGCCGTACAACGCGCCGCGGCCGTCGGTCGGCCACCCAGCGCCCCGCGGTCCGTCTCCACCTCGATCCCCGGCGCCTACCTCCAGTCGATCTCCCCCGGGCTCGACCTCTCCCCCTGGCCGGAGGCTCCCCCGCCGGTCGTCGCGGCCCTGCCGTTCTCGGCGGGGGTCCCGCGCAGCGGGCCGGAGGGGGCGGGGGAAGGGTCGGGTCGTGCCCCCGGCTCCGAGGCGGTGCTCGAGCTCGAGCTCGCCCGGTTGCGCGCGCGGGTCCGGGAGCTCGAGTCGCCCCGGCCCGCGGGGTCGCCGTTCCCGGCCGGCACTTCCGTCGCTCGGTCCGGAGCCGTGACGGCCCTGCCCCGGCCCGGGGCCGAGCCGCCCGCCCCCTCGAACCGGCCGTCGATCGGCGCGCGCGGCTGCGCCGGCTGCGGGCAGGGTCTCCCGACCGCCCGCGCTCCTCTCCTCTGCTGGGGGTGCGGCCGCGCGCTCTGCGCGGGGTGCTTCTGGCGCTACGGCCCCGGTCCCGGTCTCCATCGATGCCCCGACTGCCTCGCGAAGGCGTCCGGGGGCGCGGGCGACCCGGTGACGGGCCTCTCCGGAGGGCGCTCCGGGATCAGCCCCGTCCCCGGCGGGCGGCCCACGAGCGGGCCAGCTCCTCCGCCGGGCGGGCGTTGAGCACGGTCTCGGGCGCGGCCCAAGCGCGGCGCGCGAGACCGACCGCGAGGCGGTAGCGCTCCCACGCGGCCACCGGAACGTCGCCGGGCCCGAGGGCGAGCTGGGCTCCCGCCTCCACCGCCTGCCGGGCGAACGTGCTGTCGAGCCCTTCAGAGCCGGCCCCGGCCGTGACCTCGAACGCCACCGGGCGCGCCGCCGCGAGGGCAAGCCACGGCCGCAGGCGGTCCGGCTCGGCACCCGAGTCGACCCCGGCGGCCAGGTGGGCGACGAGGAGGGGGCCGGCGGCGTCCCCCGGGGCGGACGCCGGCGGGACGGCGAGCCCGGCGGCCGGCCGGAGGACCCAGAAGTCCGCGCCCGGCGGCGGGCCGGTCGGGAAGCGCGCGGTCTCGATGCCGAGGAAGATGCGAGGCGCACCGGAGGACGGGCGCGGGAGTGCCGGTACCTCCCCGTCGGCCTCGGGCACGACGACCCCGAGGTACTCGAACCCCAGGCGGCGCGCGGCCCGGGCGGCATCGGGCAGCCCCCCGGTCCCTCCGAGGCGCTCGAGGTGGACGTGGAGCAATCCGCGCACGTCGGGCGCGTCGACGAGCGTCGGGAGGCGGCCCGCCTCGGCCGCCTCGATCTCGCCGTGGTCCTCCCGGATCTCCGCCGGTATCGTCGGGAGACCGAGGGCGGCGTAGACGTCGTCCTCCGTGGCCCCCGCGACGCGTTCCTCGCCGCGGAAGACGCCGTACTCGTTGACCTTGAGGCCCCGGTCGCGGGCCCGAGAACGGAGATGGACGTTGTGGTCCTTCGACCCGGTGAAGTACTGCAGCGCGGCCCCGAACGCCGCCGGCTCGACGACGCGCAGGTCGACCTGGAGCCCGTCGGACAGCTCGACCGTCTCCTTCGTCGGACCGCGCATCCTCACCGTCCGGACCTCGGGAAGGGCGCTGAACACCTCGAAGACGCGCTCGGGCCGCGTCGAGGTCGCGAGGATGTCGAGGTCCCCGACGGTCTCCCGGCGGCGGCGCAGGCTGCCCGCGACCTCGACCCGATCGACCGGGGCGCCGGTCCGGATCGCCGCGAGCAGCCCCTCGGCGACCCGCCAGGCGTCGACGAG
Organism: Thermoplasmata archaeon; assembly: GCA_027315455.1. Lineage (GTDB taxonomy): Archaea > Thermoplasmatota > Thermoplasmata > Lutacidiplasmatales > UBA184 > Lutacidiplasma. Next base: position 46,758 of record DAHUXZ010000001.1, read on the forward strand.
CGGACGCCGCTTCGGCCCGCCGCCCACCTGTGCGAGCGCCGCGGAGAGGAGCGCGATCTTCCGTGGGCCGAACCCGGCGAGCCCGTCGAGACGGTGCGCGGCGAGCGCCGCCGCAAGCTCGCCGGGGCCCTCGATCCCGAGCTCGACCCAGAGGCGGCGCGCGGTCTTGGGGCCGAAACCGGGGAGGCGCATGATCTCGAGGAGGCCGGGCGGGACCTCCGAGCGGATCCGGTCGAGGAACGGGACCGCCCCGGTCCGGAGGTACTCCTCGATCTTCTCGGCGAGCGCCTCCCCCACCCCGGGGATCGCCCGCAGCTCGCCGCGGGCGGCGACGCCCGCGAGGTCCTCGGTGAGCGCTTCGAGCGACCGGGCGGCCCGGCGGTACGCCTCGGGCTTGAAGCGGACCCCCTGAAGGTCGAGGAGGTCGCCGATCTCGCGGAAGATCGCGACGAGCTCGGTCGTCCCCGGCATCGCCCCGAGGTAGGCCCTCCGGGGCAAAACCCCGCCGGCTACGGCGCGGCGGCCGCGCCGGCGTCGACCCAGAGCCGGTGCGCCGCGACCCGGAAGCCGAGCCGTTCGTACACGCGGCGCGCGGGGGTGTTCTCCGCGCGGACCCAGAGCCCCGCGGCGGCGCCGGTCGCGGCGGCGGTCCGGACGAGCGCCGCGGTCGTGGCGCCGGCAACCCCCCGGTTGCGGGCGTCGGGGGCGGTGAAGACGCCCCCGATCACCCAGATCCCGGGCAGCGTGACCTGGGCCCGGGCGACGCCCACCAGCCGCAGCCCCTCGAAGACGCCCCAGATGGGCTCGCGCTCCGGGTCGGCGGTGGCGTAGCTCGACGTGAGGGGCCCGATGTACTCCCGGGCGAGGTCCCGGAGCGCGTCGGTGTCGGCGGCGCGCAGCCGGCGGCAGCCCCTCGCGGTCGCGGGGACCGGCCCCGGTTCGCGCCGCATCCCGAGGAGAGGGTAGGTCGCGATCGGCCCGCGCGCGCGCCCGACCGCAGCCTCCGCCCCGGCCGGCACGACGGCGACGAACGGGCGCGGGGGGAGCGCCCCGGCGAGGAGGTCGTCGCCGTCCCCTCGCCCGATCCAGTGGACGACCGGGCTGCGCGGGTTCCCGAGCCAGACGAGGAGGTAGGCCCGCGGCGCCCCGTCCTCGATAAGACGGACGAACCGAACGCGGTCCGGGGCGTGCTCGAGGTCCCAGACGGAGAAGGCGTGGGTGAACGGGTCCCGCTGGGCCTGGGCCCGCAGCCACCCGCGGTCGATCCCCTCCTCGATACGGGCGGGACCGCCGGGCATGTCGTCCGATAGCGGCGGACCGTACTTACGGGGTCGCCCCGGGGGCAACCCTTAACCCCGGGTCGCCCTCCGCACGGCGTGCCGCGGGCCCACCGCCCGAGCGCGGAGTTCCCGGCCCATCTCGAGACGCTCTACCGGGAGTTTCCGTTCGCCCGTTCGTTCGCCGACGACCCGGTCTCGTGCCTCCGGCCGCTCGCCACGGACCCGCGGTCCGCCGAGGCGAGCGGGGTCTTCCTCGCGACCCTGGCCGTCGGGCAGACCGCGGCGATCCGCGGGGCGTTCGCCCGCCTGACCGAGCGCGCCGGGGGGGACCTCGCGACCGCGGTCCGCCACGCGACGGCGGCCAACCACGGCCGCCTCCTCTCGCCGTTCCAGCACCGGTGGATCCGGGGCGACCAGATGGGGTACCTCGCGCTCCGGCTGAGGACCCTCTACGCCTCCTACCCGTCGCTGGAGGCGCTCTTCCTCGAGGGGCTCGACGCCGGGGATTTCGCCCACGGGATCGACGCCCTCGCCCGGGGACTGAGGGGGGGCGCCGGCGACCCGCCGTCGCCCCCCGGCTACGCCGCCCTCTTCCCCACGCCGCTCGGGGCTCCGCGGAGTCCCTGCAAGCGGCTCACGCTCTACGTCCGCTGGATGGTCCGACCGCGCTTCCCCGACCTCGGCCTGTGGTCCCACGTCCCGGCCGGGGAGCTGCGCGTCCCCCTCGACCAGCATGTCTACTGGATCGCCTACCATCTCGGCCTGACGCGTCGCCGCACCCGCTCCTGGGCCGCCGTCGAGGAGGTCACCGAGGCGCTGCGGCGCATCGACCCCCTCGACCCCACGCGCTACGACTTCGTCCTGTGCCACACCGGCATCTCCGGCGACTGCCCGAAGCGCCGGGACCTCGCGGTCTGCGGACCCTGCTCGGTCCGCGCGGACTGCCGCCTCTGGCGGGGGAGGGCCGCCGCATGAGCCCTCCCCCGACGGTGGCCCCGCTCCCCATCGACCCCGGTCTCCTCGGCCGCTTCCGTGCCGCCGGCACCCGGATCGCGTGGCGGCCCGCTCCCCCGGGAGCGCCCGAGCGTCGGGGCCGCCGGCCCGGGCCGGCGGTGACCGCGCGCATCGCCCACCTCCACGACGAGGAGGCCCGCATCGAGGAGACCACGCGCGCGGGTCGCCGGCGCCTCGTCGTCGACTCGGGACCGGTGGGCGCCCTCGTGATCCTTCTCGAGGCCGACCGTCTCGGCCCGCCGGGCCGCCTCGTCGCGCACGCCGCCCACGAGATCCCGGCGTTCGGCCAGGGGGCGATCGAGGCGGAGTGGGGCGGGGACCCCGCCGAGGGGCCGGGCCTCGCCATCGCGGACCTCGTCGCGCTGGCCCGCTACGCCCTGGGCTGACCGGGCGGACGGGGGGCTACGCGACGCCGAGCCGCCGGACGAGCTCGGGGAGCGAGCGCACCCGCGGGATCGGGCCGGGCGGGGCCGGCACCGGAAAGCGCGGCCGGGGCCGGTACCGCGCGAGCCCGACCATGCGGACCGCCCCCATCCCGGCACGGCGGGCCCCGAGCAGGTCGCTCCCGAGGTCCCCGACGTGCAGCGCGTCGCGGGGCCGTGCGCAAAGAAGCCGCAGGGCGAGGCGGAACGGGCGCGCCGACGGCTTCGCCGAGGCGATCTCGCAGGAGAGGATCGTGGCGTGGAGCCGCGGGGCGATCCCGAGCCGTCCGAGGAGCGCGCGGATCGCGTGGGGGGGCTCGTAGAGGATGTTCGAGACCAGGCCGAGGCGGATCCCCGCGTCGCCGAGCGCCGCAAGGGCGGGGAGGACCCCCGGGCCGAGGCGGACCGTCGCCCGCTGTACCGCCCGCGCGATCCCGCGGGCGACGGTTTCGGGCGCGACGGCGACCCCGGTGCGCCCGGCGATCCAGCGCACCTGCGCCGGGATCGGGAACGACCGGCCGCGGCGCTCGCGGGCGGCGCCGGCCCGCTCTAGGTCGAGGACGGCCGCCGCGGCGGCCGCCGGGGAAAGGCCCCCGTCGGCCAGCGGCCCCTGCCAGCTCGCGCGGCGTTCGGATTCGTACCGGGTCCGCCCCGCGGGATCGAGGTAGGCGAGGGTGTACCACAGATCCAGCGTGATGGCCACGGGCCGCGCCGGCGCGCGCCCGGCTCCGGCATTCACGTCCGCCAGCCCCGGTGGCGGTGCTCGTCGTAGAGGCCGATGGTCCGGTCGAAGACCTCCCGGAGCCTCGGGGCGGCCCGGCTGACGTGGCAGCGTCGGGCGGTCTGGGCCCCGGCGATGCCGATGCTCTCGGCCCGCGCGGGGCGGCTCAAGAGCATGCCGAGCCGGTCCGCGAGCGCCTCGGAGCGCCCGGGCGGCACGGCGTAGCCGTTGACCCCGTCGTTGACGAGCTCGGCCACGCCGGCGCCGCGACTGACGACGACGGGCAGGTGGTGCGTCCACGCCTCGACGACGACCAGGCCGAAGCCCTCCCACGGCGCCGGATGGGCGAAGACGTCGGCCGCGCCGTAGGCGGCGCGCAGCGCGTCCGCGCTCAGCCCGCCGGTGAAGACGACGGACCCGGTGAGCTTGAGCTCGCGCACGCGGGCGTCCAGGCGGGCGCGCCAGCTCGTCGCCTTGTTCTCGCCGAGCGCCTCCGGCCGCGTGGAGAAGCTCTCCCCGCCGACCAGGACGAGGCGGGCGTCGGGGTGGCGCCGGAGCAGGCGCGCGAACGCCTCGATGAGGAGGTCCTGGCGCTTCACCGGGTCCATCCGCGCGACGGAGAGGACCGTGGGCGCGTCCCCGAGGCCGTAGCGCGCACGGAACGCCGCGACCTCCCGCGGGCTCGCGCGCCGCTGCTCGCGGGGGTCGAAGTACGGATAGACCTGGAACGCGCGGCCGTGGAACCCGGCGCGGATGAGGTCCTCGAGCCCGGCGCGGGTGCTCACGACGATCCCGTCGAACCCCTCCATCGACTTGAGGAAGAAGCGCCGGACCGGCTCCGGGTAGCCGCGGAAGTCGAGGGGAATGTGCCAGTGCAGGACCGTCGGGGCCGCCGAGCCGATGATCCCGCCGACCAGGATCTGCTGGAAGTCGTTGACGTAGAAGACGTCGTGGTCCGCCGCGTGGGCGAGCAGGCGCTGCACGGTCCGGTACTGGTACGTCACGAACGCCGGGTAGTCCTCGAGCGAGGGGCGAAAGCCCGACGGGCCGTGGAAGGATCGCCAGATCTCCTCCTTGAAGCGGCCGTAGCGGGTCCGCTCCTCGGCGCTCAGCGGAACGCTCTCGAGGAGGTAGCCCTCGTCGGTCACGAGCCGCTCGGGGATGCCGCTCGCGCCGAGCGCGACCCAGGTGGGGGTGCCGCGGAGCCAGGAGCCCCGGCCGCTCGAGAGGAGCGCACGCATCATCGGCACGACGCCGCCGATCTGGGGCACGTAGTCGCGGCCGAGCACCCAGCGCTCGCCGGCCGGCGCGGTCCGGCCGGGGATCGGCCGGACGGGCGGGGTCTGAGTGCTCACGCAGAGTCGGATCGGCATCGAAACGCGCCCGGCCCCCCGTGCGGTTTGCGGAGAGACGCCGGGTTAAGCCCGGCCCCGATCGCCGTTCGGAGAACTCTTCGGCGAAAGCACGATGGCACCGAAACAGAAAGAGCTTTGCGTCGGCGAACTAGGAAAGACCGGCCGCGCGGAGCGCGAGGGCGCTCGCGAAGCCCACGGCCGCACCGGACGCCGGTCCCGCGGCCCAGCCGAGCCGGATCGATCGGAGGACGCCGGTATCGAGGCTCGCCCGCCCGCGGGCGAGCCCCGCGCCGGCGATCCCGACGCGGCCCGGGGAGAGGATCCCCGTGCCGACGGGGGCCGGGACGGCCCCGGAGGCGAGGAGCGCCCCCGCGAAGGTGAGGGGGGCCATGAGGCGCAGGGCGGTGGGCGCGCGGAGCGCTCCGCCCGCGTAGGCCATCCCCATGCACGCGCCGGTGTACTGGGCGCCCCTGCCCGCCGCGAACCCGACCGCGAGGCCCAGAAGGACGATGGCGAGCGGGTCGAGGATCACCCGCGCCCCATCGGACGGGCCGGGCCGGCCGGACCGGCCCCGGGCCAGACCCGGGTGAGCTCGCGACGCAGGATCGCGGGAGCGCTCGCGTAGCCGAGGGCGAGCGCGGCGCGCAAGAGGGCGATGTGGGTGAGCGCCTGGGGGTAGTTGCCGAGCGGGCGCCGGCGGACCGGGTCGTACTCCTCGGAGAACAGTCCGAGCGTCCCCCCCGCCCTAAGGAGGCGGTCGAAACTTTTCCGCGCCAGCCGCTCGGCACCGGCGCGGGCGCGGGCCTCGACGAGCCAGAACGAGCAGGGCAGGAACGCCCCCTCGGGGCCCGCGAGGCCGTCGTCGGCGCGGTAGCGGTAGACGAACGGGCCGACGGCGAGGTCAGAGGCGACCCGGTCGATCGTGGCGAGGACCTTCGGGTCGTCGAACGGGAGGAACCCGACGAGCGGGATGCGCAGGTTCGCGGCATCGACGGCATGCTCGCCGAACGACCGGACGAACGTCCGACGGTCCGGGTCCCACCCGCGGCGGAGGATCGTCGCGTGGATCCGGTCCGCCGTCCGCCGCCACCCGCGGGCCGCGGCGCTGTCGCCGTAGCGGTCGGCGATCCCGGCGGCCGCGTCGAGCGCGACCCACGCCATCAGCTTCGAGTGGACGAAGTGGCGGGGCGGTCCCCGGACCTCCCAGATCCCGCGATCCGGTCGGCGCCACGCCGTCGCGACCCGGTCGGCGAGCGGGACGAGGCGGCGCCACCGGCGGCTGAGCGCGATGGGGTCGAGGTCGACCATCAGCCGCGCGCAGGCGAGGAGCTCGCCGAAGATGTCGAGCTGGAACTGGGCCGCGGCGCCGTTGCCCACCCGCACCGGCCGCGAGTCGAGGTAGCCGCGGAGCCCGGGGATCTCGCGCTCGGTGAGGTCGCTCTCGCCGTGGGCCCCGTAGACGACCCGCAGGCCCGCCGGTCCGTCCGGGGCGGCCTCGATGCGGTCGACGACCCAGCCCAGGAACGCCGCGGCTTCGCTGCGGTGGTCGAGGAGCAGCATCGCCTGGGCCGCGAACGCGGCGTCCCGGATCCAGACGTAGCGGTAGTCCCAGTTGCGCCCGCCGCCCGGCCATTCCGGCAGCGAGGTCGTGGGGGCCGCGACGAACGCCCCCGTGTCCGCGTGCGACAGCAGCTTGAGCACGAGCTCGCTGCGCTCGACGGCGGTGTGCCAGGCTCCGGCGAGCCGGTGGATCGGCGCCGCCGCGCCGTGGACCCACGTCCGCCAGAACGCGACCGCGTTGGCCGCCGCGCCGACGGGGTCCCGCGGAGGACGGGCGCCGTTGAAGCCGAGGTGGACCCACTGCGCCGTGCCGGGCGCGACGCGCCCCCGGGCGATGGCGCGGTCCCCTTGGCGTTCGCTCGGCCACGGCGCCGTCTGCACGAGCCGGTCGTCCCCGTCCGTCGCGATGACCTCGCGGCCGCGGGTCGCGAGCGCCGGGACCCGGGCGCCATAGCCGAATCGGGGGGCGAACGTCACCGTGACCGCGACCGTGGACCCCTCGGACTCGAGCAGGCGCAGGATGGACGGGGAGGACTCCCGGTCCGGGTCGAGGAGGAACAGGTCGATCAGGTGGAGGCGGCCGCCGTCGGGGAGGGTGAAGCGGGTCTCGAGCAGGTTCGTCGACGGGAGGTAGCGCTGATCGCCCCGCACCGCGGGCTCGGGGGCGACCCGGGCGAACCCCCCGCGCTCGGGGTCGAGCAGGCTCGCGAAGACGCTCGGCGAGGCGAACCGGGGCAGGCACGCCCAGGCGATCGTCCCGTCCCTGTCGACGAGCGCGGCGGTGTGGAGGTTGCCGATCAGCCCGAGGTCCGTGAGGGATGTCGCCGGCTCCACCTCCGACCGTCCCGCGGACGCGATCTGGCCTAGGAGCAGCCGCTCGTTGCCCCGCAGACCGTGCACGCGTAGCAGGTGCCCGATCGGACCATGATCCCGCCGCAGATATGGCAGGAGGGTGCGTCCTCGCTGACGCCACCGGTGAGGGCGCCCTCGCCGAACGCATCGAGCGGCTTGGTCTCGAACTTCACGGCGGTGGCGGCCGCCGGCTTCGCGGCCCCGCCCCCGTTGCTCTCGCCCGCCGGCCCCTCGAGGCCGATCGCGCGGCGGTCCTCCTCGGAGAGGAACTCGATCGCGAGCCAGCGCGCCACGTAGTCCGGGATCGACTTCGCGAAGCGGACCTTCGGGTTGTTCGTCGCGCCGGCCGGCTCGAACCGAAGGTGCGCGAGCTTGCGCACGAGGTCCTTGAGCGGGACCCCGTGCTGCAGCGCCATCGACATCGAGATGCCGAGGGAATCCATCAGCCCGTTGACGGTCGAGCCTTCCTTCGTGACCCGGAAGAAGACCTCTCCGGGGCGCCCGTCGGGGTAGAGACCCACGGTGACGTAGCCGTCGTGCCCACCCACCTGGAAGTGGTGCGTCACGGCCTTGCGCTCGTCGGGCAGGCGCTCGCGGACCGGACCCCGGGGGCCGGTGACCGGGCCGCGGCCCTTGCCGGTCTCGTACGGCTGCGAGGCCTTGCACCCGTCGCGGTAGAGGGCCACGGACTTGATCCCGAGGCGCCACGCCTCGAGGTAGATCTTCTCGATGTCCTCGACGGTCGCCTCGTGGGGGAGGTTGATCGTCTTGGACGCCCCCCCCGAGAGGAACGGCTGGACCGCGCCGAGCATCTTGAGGTGGCCCATCGGCGAGATCGTCCGGGTCCCGCCGGCGGGGGCGAGGGCCGTGTCGAAGACGGAAAGGTGCTCCGTCTTGATCCCGGGGGCGCCCTCGAGCGTCCCGTTCGCCTCGAGGTGGGCGACGATCGCGGCCCCCTCGGCCGGCGGATAGCCCAGGCTCGCGAGCGCGTCGCCGACGGTGCGGTTCACGAGCCGCATCACCCCGCCGCCGACCAGGTTCTTCGTCTTGACGAGCGAGAGCTCCGGTTCGAGACCGAGGGTGTCGCACCCCATGAGCAGGCCGATCGTCCCCGTGGGGGCGATGACGGAGATCTGGGCGTTGCGGTAGCCCCAGAGCTCGCCGGCCTTGACCGTGTCGTGCCAGCGGTCCTGCGCGGCGCGGACGTAGGGGTCGAGACGGCGGTCCTTCCCCGCGAGGACGTCGGCCGCGTGCGAGTGCTTGCCCATCACGCGGAGCATCGGCGCGCGGTTCTTGTCAAAGGCGGGGAACGGCCCCACCCGCTTCGCGATCTCCGCGGACATGTGGTAGCCCTCGGCGGAGAGGTACGCCGAGATCGCCGCGGCCAGGGTGCGGCCGGCGTCGGAATCGTAGGCGAATCCGTAGTGCATGAGCAGCGCGCCCAGGTTGGCGTAGCCGAGCCCGAGCGGCCGGAAGTCGTGGGAGTTCTGCGCGATCGACGCCGTCGGGTAGCTCGACGCGTCGACGACGATCTCCATCGCGAGGATGATCGCCCGGATCGCATCCCGGTACAGCTCGAGGTCGAAGGAGCCGTCCCCGCGGAGGAACTTCATCAGGTTGATCGACGCGAGGTTGCACGCCGAGTCGTCCAGGAAGAGGTACTCGCTGCACGGGTTCGAGGCGTTGATCCGCCCCGACATCGGGCTCGTGTGCCAGTCGTTGGTGATGTCGTCGAACTGGACGCCGGGGTCGCCGCATCGCCACGCCGCGTAGGCGAGCTTCCGCCAGAGGTCGCGGGCCCGGTAGGCCTGGGCGACGGAGTGGTCGGTCCGATTGTACGTCTTCCACTCCCCGTCCTTGACGACCGCGTCCATGAAGGCGTCCGGGATGCGGACGGAGTGGTTCGCGTTCTGGTAGGCGATCGAGGCGTAGGCGCTGTCCGGCGCGGTCCCGTCGAAGTTCGACGAATAGCCCTCGCGGATCAGGGCGAGCGCCTTGTCCTCCTCCCGGACCTTGCACTCGATGAAGTCGACGACGTCGGGGTGATCGAGGTTGAGGATCACCATCTTCGCCGCGCGGCGCGTCGTCCCGCCGGACTTGATGACGCCGGCGAGGGCGTCGAACGCCCGCATGAACGACACGGGGCCGGACGCGATGCCCCCGCCCGACAGCCGTTCGTGGCTGCCGCGGAGCGAGGAGAGGTTCGTGCCGGTGCCGCTGCCGCCCTTGAACAGGCGTCCCTCGCTCGTCGCGAGGGCGAGGATCGAGTCCATGTCGTCGGCGACGGACTGGATGAAGCACGCCGAGCACTGCGGCGGCTCGCGGACGCCGACGTTGAACCAGACGGGGCTGTTGAACGCCGCCATCTGCTGGACCATGAGGTAGGAGAGGCTCTCCTCGAGCTGCGTCGCCTCGTCGGCGGTGTCGTAGTAGCCGAGCTCGAGCCCGCGCTGCGCGATCCAGTGGCAGACGCGCCGGATCATCCCGTCGATCGAGGTCTCGCGGCGACCCTGGATGACGCGGAAGTACTTCGACGCGGCGATGTTGATCGCGTTGGCGCTCCAGCTCTCCGGGGCGTGGATCCCCTTGAGCTCGAAGATGACCGCCCCCTCGGCGTTCTTGATCACCGCGTCGTGGGTCTTCCAGCCGACGGTGTCGAACGCGGTCTTGCCCCGGGGGACCAGCCGGGGAACGGGGATCGGTTCGCGTCCGAGCCGCGAGGGCGGCCGGGGGGCCTCGTCGTTGACGGGTGCGGTGCGCTTCTTCGCTACGGCCATTGAGGTTCACTCCGTGGGAGGAGGGCGGTCGGGTCGATCGACACGTCGATCGGACGCTGCCGGAACCGCTAGGCCGCCGGTACCCCTTGGCGCTTGCGCCCAGGCCGGGAAACCGTCTCGAGGGAGACGTGTTTCATGCCGAGCGGAGCGCTCCGGTTCACGGGCGGCGTCGCTCCGGACACCCGTCGCGGATCCTCCGGGGGGGCGGAGCATGTCGGGCTATATCTGGTTAGGGTTGGGCTCCCGCCATTTTGCCCCGCTTGCTTTCCTCCGTCCGCTTTCTTCGCTAGCGTCGGACGTCGGAACGCGACATGGCCGCCGGGACCGGCAGCACCCGCATCGTGCACGGCATCGTCACGCCGCAGTCCCCGCAGTAGAGCCCCTCGTCGGCGACCCAGAGGAACTGGCCGCACCGATCGCACTTGCGCGGGTCGTCCGGGTCGTTGCGGCAGACCATGCCGGAGGGACCGGCCCTCGACTACAAAGAGCCCGCGCTGAAGGAGAGGGCGCCGTCGGAAAAAAAAGGGGGGAACCCCTCCGTAACGGAGGGGCCCCGGAAAGAAGGGAGAACCGGATCAGGCGTTCTTCATCCGGGCGCGGGAGACGAATCCCTTCTTGTCGAGGAAGTACATGTATCCGTCCTGCCGCGTGATCTTCTCGGTCCCGACACGAGCCTTCTTGCCGCTCTTGTTGAGCTTGGTCGGGGTCTTCCACAGGTACCCGTCCTTGCCGAGGTAGTACAGGTATCCCTTCTCTCGCTTGATCTGTTCCTTGCCGACCTTCTCCGCCATGTTGGGCGACCTCGCCGGCGAGAAGGAAAGCCCTCCTATTTGAATGTAAGGTCGGACTCACCTCGAAGAAAGGCAGATTCCCTGCCGGTAAACGGCCGTCGGAGCGACCCCGATCCGGTCCGGGATCTCCTCGACCGCCCGGACCGGGAACACGGCGAGGTCGGCGTCGCGGCCGACGGCGATGGTGCCGGCGGCCCCGCCGAGCCCGAGGGAGTGGGCGGCGTTGACCGTCGCCGCCGTCAGCGCCTCGGCCGGGGTGAGCCGGGCGGCGTAGACCGCGTGGGCCAGGACGACCGGCATCCCCTCGACCCACGAGTTCGGCGAGAGGTCGCTCCCGAGGGCGACCGGGACCCCCGCCTCGACGAAGTCGCGTCCCCTGGGCGGTGCCGGCGCGAGGGAGGCGAACGGGGTCACGGGCAGGAGGGTCGCGGTCACCCCCCGCTCGGCGAGTCGCGCGAGGTCGTCGTCCGTCGCCGCGAGCAGGTGGTCGGCGCTCGCCGCCCCGAGCCGGGCGGCGAGGCGGGCGCCGCCGCTGTGGCGGAACTCCTCGGCGTGCACCCGCAGGCCGAGACCGAGCTCGCGCGCGGCCGTGAGGATGCGGGAGGCCTGGGTCGGGGAGAAGAACCCCGGCTCGCAGAAGACGTCCGCGAACCGTGCCCGTCGCCCGTGGGCGACCTCGGGCAGCGTGCGGCCGACGATTTCCTCGACATAGGCTCCCGGGCGCCCGGCGAACTCGGGGGGGACCGCGTGGGCGCCGAGGTAGGTCGGGACGAGCCGTAGGCCGGTGCGGCGGGCGAGACGCGGCACGAGCGAGAGGAGCCGCAGCTCCCCGGCGTGCGTGAGGGCGTAGCCGCTCTTGACCTCGGCCGTCGTCGTCCCCCAGGCGGCCATCCGCCGAAGTCGCGCCTCCGCGGCGTCGAAGAGCGCCGCCGTCGACGCGCGCCGCGTCGCGCGCACGGTGGAAAAGATGCCGCCGCCGCGGCGGGCGATCTCGAGATAGGAGGCGCCGCGGACCTTGGCGGCGACCTCGCCGGAACGATCCCCGGCGAACAGGAGGTGGGTGTGGGGGTCGACGAACCCGGGTACCGCGCAGCTCCCGTCCATCTCGATCCGGCGGCCGCCCGAGCGCAGGCGGACCTCGCGGGCCGCCGCCCGGGACGTCCCCACGAAGACGAACCGGCCGGCGTCGATCGCGACCGCGCCGTCCTCGACCCGCCCGAGCTCTTCCATGGCCGGCCCGAGGCGGGGCACGGGACCCGCCGCGAGCGTCGCGACCTCCCGGAACCCCGAGAGCACCAGGTCGGCTCGGATCATGGTTGGCGGACCAGGTAATCGAGGAGGTCCCGCGCCGCGTGGCTGTGGAGGAAGACCTGCCGGGCCTCGGTCTCGAGGGGCTCGATCTCCTTGTAGCGGGAGGAGAAGTGCGTGAGGTAGAGCGACTCCACGCCCGCGGCCGTCGCGATCTCGGCGGCCTGGCGGGCGGAGGAGTGCCCCCACCGGTTCCCCTCGACCTCGAGGTCGGTAGCGGTCGTCGACTCGTGGATGAGCAGTGTCGCCCGGTCGGCCAGCCGGCGGATCTCCTCGGAGGGCGCGGAGTCGCCGGAGTAGACGACGGACCGCCCCGCGCGCGGCGGGCCCATGACGTCCTCCGGCCGGACGACGCCGCTCCCGACGCGCACGGACTCCCCCGCCTCGAGCCGGGCGAAGTCGGGGCCGCGGATGCCGAGGGCCCGGGCGCGCGGGCCGTCGAAGCGGCCCCGCCGCGCGTCCTCCTCGAGGCGGTAGGCGAGCGCGGGGACGGGGTGGTCGGCCGCGACGGTCCGGACCGTGTAGCCGGGAAGGTCGAGCGAGGCACCCGGGGCCAGCGGATGGACCGAGACGGGGAACCGCAGGGTGAAGTAGCCCATGCCGAGGACCCGGTCGATCATCTCCTTCGCGTCCGGGGGCCCGTAGATGTCGAGCGGCTCGCTCCGGTTGTTGAGCCCCATGCTCTGGATGAGGCCCGGGAGGCCGAGGAAGTGGTCGCCGTGGAAGTGGGTGAGGAAGATGCGGCGCACCCGCATGAACGACGCCGACGATTGGAAGAACTGCCGCTGGGTGCCCTCGCCGCAGTCCAGGAGGACCAGCTCCCGCTCGAGATCGACGGCGATGGCGCTCGCGGAGCGGTCCTTCGTCGGCCAGGACCCGGCGGTGCCGAGGAAGGTCACCCGCATCGGCGGCCGCCAGCCGGTTCCCCTCTATTAGGGGAGGGGGCGAACGGGGAGGGTCAAGGAGAAGTAGGCCGCCGTTCTCCGCCTGAGCGCATGGTCGACTGGGAGGCCGTCGAGCGGCTCCGCTCGAAGGGCTGGGACTGGGATCGTATCGCTGCGGACCCCCGCGCGGAGTTTCACGCGGAAGAGGGGATGGGCGAGGCGGGACGGGCCCTGCGCGCCCTGTACTACCAGCGTCGGTCCCGGCAGCAGCGCCGCCCGGGTCCGGGGGGCGGCTCCCGGAAGTCCGGCGACCTGTCGGACCGGCCCAAGTGGACCCTCGCGCGGGTGGGGATGATCATCGCTCCCGCCTTCGGCATCTGGCTCGGCCTGGCCCTTCTTCTGCCGTCCCCGGTCGGTACCTACCTCCCGGCGTTCCCCGTGCTCGTCGTCCTGTTCCTCGCGGCGGTGTTCGTCCTCGCCTTCGGACTCCTTCGTGCGTCCGAGCGGTGGAACACCACCCTGCGCAACGGGGTCGTCGTCGGCGTCGTGCTCGGGTTCGTGCTCGCGGGCAGCCTCGGGCTTTCCGCGGTCCTGGGCGGCTGCCCGACCCTCTCGTCGAACCTCGGTCCGGAGCCCGCCCAGTGGGAGAAGGCCGCGAACCCTTCCTGGCAGTCCAACGGCGCCCCGGTGTTCTTCTTCTACGGGTCGATCGCCTGCCCGTTCTGCTCGGCGTCGAGCTGGGCCGTGGAGTTCGCCCTGTCCAAGCTCGGGACCCTCTCCGGCACCTACTACGACCATTCCTCCCTCACCGACACCTACCCCGGTACTCCCGAGGTGGTCCTCGCGTCGGCCACGCTCCAGAGCCAGTGGGTCTCGCTCAACATCCTTGAGACGACCGACAACACCCACATCACCTACCCGGCCTTCCCCTCCTGCACCGAGCAGGCGTACGTCTCCGCCTACGACTCCACCGGCATCCCGTTCGTCGTCGTGAACGGCCAGTACATCCACGCCGGCACGCTCGTCGACCCGAGCCAGCTGGCCGGCCTCAACGCGACCACCATCCAGGGCCAGATCGCCCAGCACCAGGGGGTGGCGTGGAACGCGGTGCAGTCCCAGGGGTACTTCCTGCTCGCCTATCTGGTCAAGGCGAACGGGGGTCAGCCGACCAGCATCGCGACCGACCCGACCGTCGCCGCGGACCTCGCTCAGATCACCTAGCGGAAGCCGGATGCGCGCCGCGACCGTCCACACCATCATCCTGCTCGCCGCGTTCGCCGGCCTCCTCGTCAGCGGCTGGGCGGCCTACGAATCGACCCATCCGGCGGTCCAGGGGACGTGCACGGTGAACGCGTTCGTCTCCTGCGCCGCCGTCGACACGAGCGGGCACACGACCACCCTCGGGGTTCCCGACTGGGCGATCGGCATCGGGGGATTCGTCCTCCTCATCGCCCTCGACATCCCCCTCTACCGCACGTGGAAGCGACCGTGGCTGCTGGCGGTCACGGGGTTCGCGGGGCTCGGCATCGCGACGAGCGTCTACTTCGCCTACATCGAGCTCGCGATCATCCACGCGTTCTGCCTCGTCTGCTTCTCCGCCTATCTGGCCGACGCCGTGGTCCTCGCGGGGGCCCTCTACTTGATCCGGAGCGGCCGCACCTCCCGCGAGGAGGCCGCGGCCCCGGCCGGGCCGGAGCCGACCTGAGCCCTACGGCGTTGGAGAGTAGCCTGCCTTCCGGCGGGCGTCCTCGCGCTCGACGGCGTCGTTGGCCACGCGGATCGCGCGCACCGTGCGCGCGAACGCCTCGAGGTGGTCCCCGCGGACCCCGACCACGAGGGCCGCGTCGCCCATGCCCGTGTAGAGGCGGGAGCCGACGCACCCGAGGGACAGCGCGACGGGGGCCCCCTGGTTGAGGGTCGGCACGATGGCGCACATCGGCCGGCCGTTCATCGGGACGGGGCCCTTCGCCGCCTCGGCGGCGAGCATCGCCGACTTCGGGCTCGCGAACAGAAGGACGTTCGTCGGCGGGACCGGCAGGGAGCCGAGCGGACCGTAGGCCACGAAGCGAGGGGGCTTCGCGTTCCGCGGGATCTTCGCCTCGTCCCCGGGCGCCAGGTAGCCGTCCTTCTGCATCTGACCGACCGTCGCCATGAGGCGGGCGCCGACCTCGCCCTCGGGGGCGATCCCGTGGACGAAGGCGCCGATCTCGCACGCCTCGTGGGCGTGGAGGTCCGCGTAGAACGCCCGACTCCGCCCCTCGGAGAAGAAGGTGCAGACCGACGGCGCTCCCCCCGGGTGAAGCGGCACGCCGTGCGGCGGTGCCTCGAGGTAGGAGATCTGCATCGGCGGGCTGGTGAGGGCGAGGTCCCGGGTGAGGTCGCGTGCGAGGTCGGCCAGGTTCACGGGCATGGATGGGGTCGCCCAGTCTCCGCGCGTATAGAGGATTTCCGAACGGAAAGCGTCGGCGGGGCCCGGGGGGGTGCCGGGGGCGGCCGCGGCCCCCCCCGTCCACCGCCGGTGGCCCGAGCGCTTCGCGTTATATACCCGACCTTGCTCGGCGGCCCGGGAACCGGGAAATGCCGGCGGACATCGTCACGGCTGCAGAGGCCATCGGAGCGGGGATCGCGATCGCCGGCGGGCTGATCGGGACGGGCATGGCCCAGTCCGGGATCGGGGCCGCGGGCATGGGGATCATCGCCGAGAAGCCCGAGAAGTTCGGCCAGGTGCTGATCTTCTTCGTCATTCCCGAAACGCTCTGGATCCTCGGGTTCGTGCTGGGCATCGTCCTCTTGCTCAACATCCTGTAGGACCGCCCGCCATGAGCCTCGAGCGCCTCGTCGCGGAGATCGAAGCCCGCGGGAAGGAGGAGCTCGCCCGCGAGGAGTCCCGCGCCGGCTCCGAGAAGGCGGGGCACCTCGCGGAACGCGAGCGGCGGATCGGCCAGCTCCGCCACGACCTCGCCCAGAGCGCGAGCGCCGACGCGGCGCGCGAGCGCGCGCAGCGGGTCGCGGCGGCGAAGCTCCAGGCGCGCAAGCTCCTCTACGAGGCCCGGGAGAAGCGGATGGTCGAGTCGCTCGGGGCGACGCGCCAGCTCCTCGAGGAGTTCACGGAGTCCGACGAGTACAAAGAGCTCCTCAAGCGCATGCTCGCCGCGGCGCAGTCCCAGCTCGGCAAGGACCTCAAGGTCAGCGGGCGGTCGGAGGATGCCGCCGTCCTCAAGAGCGTCGCCGGCCGGGCCTACGTCGCGACGCCCGTCGAGGTCCTCGGCGGGCTCGTCGCCGAGACGTCCGACGGGGCCCGCCGGCTCAACCTCACCTTCGACGAGCTGCTCCGCCTGCGCGAGGACAAGGTCCGCGACCTCCTCGGGCGCTAGGCCGGGACGGGGTCGATGTCGAGCTCGCCGTACGCGGCCGCCCTGGGCCGGTTCAAGGCCGTCGCGACGCATCTCCTTTCGAAGGACAGCCTTGGTCCCCTGCTCGCCGCGAAGGACCTGGCCGAGGTCACGAAGCTTCTCGAGCCGACGGCCTACGGCAGCGAGCTCGCCGCCGCCTCGGCCCAGTACAAGGGCGTCGAGCTGCTGGAGGTCGCGGTCAACCGTCTCTTCGTCCGCCGCAACCGCATGGCGCTCGAGGCGGCCCCGTTCGCCGGCAAGCCCGTCGTGGCGGCCTACCTGCGCCGCTGGGACGTGCAGAACATCGGCCTCATCCTCTCGTCGAAGGCCCAGAACCGCCTGATGACCGCCGTCGAGACGTTCCTCGTCTCGAGCCGGGACATCCCGGCCGGCCTCATCGGCGGGGCCATGACGCTGGACGACTTCCGCCAGCTCCTCGCCCAGCCGACGCTCGAGGCGATCGCCGCGGCGCTCGTGCGCTACGGCTACGGCGCGGCGCTCCTCCCGCTCCTGGACGGCTACCAGCGGACCCACGACATCTTCCCGCTCCTCCAGGCGCTCGACCGGGACTACTACGCCCGGCTCCTCGAGGCGATCCACCACTTCCAGGGGGACGAGTGGGTCGTCCGCCAGTTCGTCCAGAGCGAGATCGACCTCAAGAACGCCCTCCTCGTCCTCAAGGGCAAGGACGCCGGCCTCCCGCTCGACGAGGTCCTGGCGCGGTTCTTGGACGGCGGCCCGTTCACGCGGGTCCAGGCCGGGGACGCGTTCACCGCCCGCGGTCTCCTCGAGATCGTCCCGGTCCTCGAGGCGCGCTTTCCCCACCTCGCCGAGGGCCTCCCCCGCTACGAGGAGAGCCGCAGCCTGGTCGGGTTCGAGACGGTCCTCACCCGCGAGCGCGCGATGCGCGAGCTCAAGCGGTTGCGGACCTACCCGCTCAGCCTCGCCATCCTCTTCGCGTCGATGCTCGTCGCGGAGCTCGAGCGCACGGACCTGCGTCGGATCATCTACGCGAAGGTCTACGGCATCCCCGCGGCGTCGGTCGAGCCGACGCTCATCGTGCCGCGGCTGTAGTCCGGCGGTAGCCCGCGACGGCCCCGCGCTCAGGCGCGGGAGGGCGCCGGGGGTGCGGCCGGCGACGCCGAGGCGGGGATCGGGACCGGGGTCGTGAACGTGCGGCGCGAGCCGAACGGTCGGAACGGCCGGCCGTTCCCCTCGTAGTACTTCGAGAAGTTCTCGACGAACATGAGCCGCAGCCCCTGGATCCCCGGCTCGAAGACGCCGATGACGATGTTGAACAGCTGGCCGGCGATCAGGATGACGATGGCGATGACCACGTTGACGACGTTGCCGCTCCCGATGTTCGCGAGGAAGACGGTGTTGATCACGAGGGCGAAGATGACGGAGGCGAGGAGGATCCCCACGAGCCGGGTGTGCGAGAGGATGTGGCTGACGACCTCCATGATCGCCATCGCGCCCTGGCCGCCCTCCCCGACGAACAGGCCGACGATCCCGCCGATCGCGAGGGCCCAGTAGACGCCGGCGACCGGGTTCGCGCCGGACGGCACGAGGCTCCCCGTGCCGTGCTGCAGGAGCGACAGCCCGGCGAGCCCGACGCCCCAGGCGAAGGCGATCCCGGCGACCTTCCCCGCCGCCGGGCGCAGGTGGCCGTGGAAGTACTCCTTGAGGGCCCCGAGGGCGAACCCGATGGAGACGAGAGCGAGGCCGATGAAGCCGGCGAGCTTCAGGAGGAAGGCGATCCCCGGCCCGGCGCGCGGCTCGAAGAGCGTGAACGGGAGCACGTGGAAGCCGAAGAACTCGTTGAAGACGAACCCGATCCCGATCGCGACGGCGCAGCCCGGGACGAGCGTGAAGGCGAGCGAGCGCATCCCCCAGGGGCTCATCACCGATCTCGGGACCGACTTGAGCGCGCGCGGGAGGCGGGCGGCGCCGGGGAACCCGGCGATCATCCACAGGGAGATGACGAGGATCACGAGGCCGTAGCCCATGTCCCCGAGCATGAGGCCGAAGAAGATCGGGAAGACGAGGGCGAAGAGGAGCGTCGGGTCCCACTCGTCCGGCTGCGGGAGGGCGTAGAACTTGATGAAGAACTCGTACCAGCGGATGCCGGGCGGGTTGTCCATCAGCGTCGGACCGCGCTCCCGGGTCAGGATCTCGTAGAGGTGGGCGCGGCCCCCGCTCGCGCGGGCGACGGCCGCCTCGAGCGCCGGAAGCTCGCGCCGCGGGGCCCAGCCCTCGATCGCGAACGTCCGCGTCCCCGCGCCCATCCGCGTCCAGGCCTCGAGCTTGCGCGACTCGATCGCGAGGGCCTCCTCGAGCTGGGCGACGGTGGGGTACCAGTCCTTCGCGATCGCGGCGAGCCGCGCGCGGATCTCCCCCAGCCGGGTCTCGATTGCCGCGCGCTCGGCGTCGAGCTTCGGGAGGACCTCGGCGGGGGTGCCGGTGAGACGCGGGGCGGCGGTGAGGGTCGTCCCCCGGGACTGGGCGAGCCGGCTGACCGTGTCGGCGTGCTCGGTCCGCACCGCGAGGACGAACCGGGCGAGCTCCGGGCGGATCTCCTCGAGGAACAGGGCGTCGGACATCTCGGGGACCTCGGTCTTGAGGCGGGCATAGGTCTCGGGCTTGGCCTCGCCGAAGAACGCGAGGAGGTTGCGGCCGCTCAGGTACTCGAGCCGGTCGGTGTAGAACGGGAACCGCCGCAGGAGTTCGATGGTGTCCGCGAGCGCCTTGCGCTCGGAGAGGAGGCGGTCCTCCTCGACCTTGAGCGCGCGGACCTCCTCGTCGATCGGGACCCGCCGCGTCTCGGCGAGGACGTCGCCGAGCGTCGGGAAGGCGCGGGTGCGCCCGTCGGGGACCGGGGGGAGCGCGCTCTTGAGGCCGCGGAAGCGCAGCAGCTCGTCGGCGACGGCCCGCTGCGACTCTCCGCCGTGCTCGGCCTCGAATAGGCCGGCGGCCTCCTTCCCCAGCGGCTCGACCTGGACGACGCCGAGGTCGTGGAGGACGCTGACGAGCGCCTCCCGGTCGTCCTTGAGGCCGACCAGGCCGACCTTGGCCATCGCGACGGGGCGCAGGATCGACACGACCGCCTACTCCCGTCCCTTCCGGGGGCTCCGGAACTCGGCGAGGATCGCCCCGAGGAGCTTCTCGGCGCGCGAGCCGAGGTCGGTGGCGGGGGCCGCGAGGATGCGCCCCGCCTCGGCCCTCGCCGTCGCGAGGATCTCCGAGGCCTCCCGGTCGGCCGTCGCGCGGGCGGCCTGGATCACGCCGTCGCGCTCGGCCTCCGCGGTGCGGCGCGCCTCGGCGATGGCCGTCTCGGTCTCGGCGGCGACCTCGCGCAGGAGCGTGTCGGTGCGCGCGCGCGCCTCGGTCAGCCGCGCCTCCCAGGTCGTTTCGGCGGCGCGGACCCGGCGCAGCGACTCGACGGCCGCGGTGTCGACGGAGCCGGGAGCTTCGGTGGATGCGGTCACGGTTCAGAACCCTCCGAGGAAACGGACGATGAGGACGGCCGCGAGCGCGACGGCGGCCAGCTTCGCGAGGAGGCTCAGCCGCATCGCGAGGGCGAAGCGGCGGACGGGGGCCTCACGCAGCGCCATGGGCCTCCGCCGCCTCCATCTTGCGCTTGACGGTCTTGAGCATGCTGAACGCGTCGCGCTCGAGCTCGTCGAATCGGAACTTGATGTAGCGGACGATCTCCTGGAGGCGGGGGATGAGGACGTTCTCGATGGCGCTCGCCCGGCGCTTGGTCTTCTCGATCTCCTTGAGGAGGCGGCGGAGCGCGTTCTCCTTCTCGGCGATGTCGAGGACGACCCGGTAGATCCCCTGGAAATGCCGGATCGACTCGTCGATCGAGGTGGGCAGGTCGAGCAGCGCCGGGGCGGCGACGGGGACGAACGTCCCGGCGTCGACGCGGGGCGTCTTGACGCCCATCACGTTCTTGGTCGCGACGGTCACGGGAAGGAGGTCGGGCAGGAGCATCGCGACGTTCTCGAGCCGCGTCGGCCCCTCCATCATCTCGGCCATGCGGATCGACGCGTAGCCGCGGGCGATCCGCTTCTGGAGGTCGCCGCGGAGCTGGAGCGCCTGGCGCGACAGCGCGAAGAACTCCGCGATCAGCGCCGAGCGCTTGAGCTTGAGGAGGTTGAGCCCCTTCTTGGCGAGGACGATCCGCCGGCGCGTGCGCAGCAGCTCGAGCCGCGTCGGCCGGACGTTCTCCACCGCCATCGCCCCTTCCCCGCCGGCTACGCCGCGCGCTTGACCCGGTACTTCGCGATGAACTCGGGCTTGATCCGCTTGAGCTCGGACTCGGGGAGGTCGGAGAGGATGTCCCAGCCGAGGTCGAGGCTCGCCTCGATCGTCCGATCCTCGTCGGGCCGCTGGTTGACGAACTCGTTCTCGAACCGCTCGGCGATCTTGAGGTAGATCCGGTCGGTGGCGCTCAGCGCCTCCTCCCCGACGATCGCCGAGAGCGCCCGCTGGTCCTTGCCCGTGGCGTAGCTCGCGTAGAGCTGGTCGGCGAGGCCCCGGTGGTCCTCCCGGGTGCGGCCCTTGCCGATCCCCTGGTTCATCAGGCGCGAGAGCGACACCAGGACATCGATCGGGGGGTAGACGCCCCGGCGCTGGAGGTCGCGGCTCGCGACGATCTGGCCCTCGGTGATGTAGCCGGTCAGGTCCGGGATGGGGTGGGTGATGTCGTCGGCCGGCATCGTCAGGATGGGCAGCTGCGTGATCGACCCCTTCCGGCCGTGGATCTTCCCGGCCCGCTCGTAGAGCGTCGCGAGGTCGGTGTAGAGGTATCCCGGGTAGCCGCGGCGTCCCGGCACCTCCTCCCGCGCGCTCGCGATCTCGCGCAGCGCCTCGCAGTAGTTGGTCATGTCCGTGAGCACGACCAGGATATGCATGTCGCGCTCGTAGGCGAGGAACTCGGCCGTCGTGAGCGCCATCCGCGGCGTCACGACCCGCTCCATCGAGGGGTCCGAGGAGAGATTGAGGAACACGACGGTCCGCTCGAGGGCCCCCGTGCTCTCGAACTCGCGCAGGAAGTAGTTCGCCTCCTCGCTCGTGATCCCCATCGCGGCGAAGACGACGGCGAAGTTCTCGGACGAGTCCTTGAGCTTCGCCTGGCGGACGATCTGCGCCGCGAGCTGGTTGTGCGGGAGACCGGCGCCGGAGAAGATCGGGAGCTTCTGCCCCCGCACGAGCGTGTTCATCACGTCGATGTTCGACAGCCCGGTCTGGATGAACTCGCTCGGCTCCTCGCGCGAGTAGGGGTTCATCGCATTGCCGACGATCTCGAGCTGCGTCTCGCTGAGGATGCGGGGGCCGCCGTCGCGCGGCTCCCCGAGCCCGTTGAAGACGCGCCCGAGCATCTCGTCGGAGACCGGGAGGCGGGCGACCTCGCCCAGGAACTTGACCGAGGTCGACGTGAGGTTCATGCTCATCGTCGGCCCGAAGACCTGGACGATGGCGAGGCCCTTCCGCGAGTCGAGCACCTGGCCCTGGCGGCGGGAGCCGTCGGGGAGCGAGATCTCGACCATCTCGCCGTAGGCGGCGTTCGCCACTTCGCGCACGAACAGCAGCGGCCCGCTGATCCGGTCGATCGTCCGGTAGTCGACGGGGACGCCCGGGGCCGCGGGGGTCTTGGCGCCGGCCATCGTCAGGCCCCTCCCGCGAGGGCGGCGACGGACTGGTTCATCTCCGTCTCGATCGCGTCGAACTGGGGGAGGTCCTTCTCGGGCACCCACTTCATCCGGGAGAGCTTCGAGCGCACCGGCAGCTTCTGCAACTCGGCGACGGTCGTTCCCTTCCCGATCGCCTCCTGCTCGCGGTCGCCGAAGGCGAGGATCGCCCGCAGCATCCGGTACTGCTTGGCGATCGAGGTGTAGGTGTCGACGTCGTCGTACGCGCTCTGCTGGAGGTAGTCCTCGCGGAGCATCCGGGCGACGTCGAGGACGCCCTTCTCGCGCTCGGGCAGCGCATCGACGCCGACGAGCTGGACGATCTCCTGGAGCTCGGACTCCTTCTGGAGGACCTCGAGCGCCTTCTGGCGGAGGCCGACCCAGTCCTTCGCGATCTGCTCGCGGTACCAGGGCTCGATGTCGCCGACGTAGAGCGAGTAGCTCTGGAGCCAGTTGATCGAGGGGAAGTGCCGGCGCGACGCGAGCGAGGCGTCCAGCGCCCAGAAGACCCGCGCGACGCGCAGCGTGTTCTGCGAGACCGGCTCGGAGAAGTCCCCGCCGGGGGGCGAGACCGCGCCGACGACGGTGACGGAGCCGGGGCGGCCCTCGGGGGAGAGGGTGACGACCCGCCCGGCGCGCTCGTAGAACTCCGCGACGCGGCGGCCGAGGTAGGCGGGGTAGCCCTCCTCGCCCGGCATCTCCTCGAGGCGGCCGGAGATCTCGCGCATCGCCTCGGCCCAGCGCGAGGTGGAATCGGCCATCAGCGCGACATCGTAGCCCATGTCGCGGTAGTACTCGGCGATCGTGATCCCCGTGTAGACGCTCGCCTCGCGCGCCGCGACGGGCATGTTCGAGGTGTTGGCGATGAGGATCGTCCGCTCCATGAGCGGCCGCCCGCTCTTCGGATCGGTCAGGTTCGGGAACGTCGCGAGCACTTCCGTCATCTCGTTGCCGCGCTCGCCGCAGCCGACGTAGACGACGACGTCACTGTCGGCCCACTTCGCGAGCTGCTGCTGCGTCACGGTCTTGCCCGAGCCGAACGGTCCGGGGATGCAGGCCGTGCCGCCCTTCGCGACGGGGAAGAAGGTGTCGATGACGCGCTGTCCCGTCAAGAGGGGGATCCCCGGGGCGAGCTTCTGCGTGACCGGCCGCGGGATGCGGACCACCCAGCGCTGCGTGAGGGTGAGCGGCTGGCTGCCGGTGGCGGTCCGGAGGGTGCCGATCGGGTCGCGGATCGTGTAGCGGCCGCTCGCGAGGCGCTCGACGGTGCCCGAGACGCCCGGCGGGACCATGATCTTGTGGAGGATGAGGGGGGTCTCCTGGACGGTCCCGAGGATGGCTCCCGGGGTGACCGCGCTCCCGGGTTTCGCCGTCGCCGTGAACTCCCAGACCTTCTTCTCGTCGAGCGGGGGCGCGACGAACCCTCGCGTGATGAAGTCGCCGAGGCTCTTCTTGAGGACGTCGAGCGGGCGCTGGACCCCGTCGTAGATCGAGGTGAGGAGGCCGGGGCCGAGCTCGACGCTGAGCGCCTGGCCGGTGTTCTCGACGGGATCGCCCGGCCGGACGCCCGTGGTGTCCTCGTAGACCTGGACCGTCGCGGCGCCCTCGACCAGGCGGATGATCTCCCCGACGAGCCCGAGCTGGCCGACGCGCACGACGTCGTACATCTTGGCGCCCTCGAGACCCTCGGCGATGACGACCGGACCACTGACGCGCGCGATCACTCCCATGGACCTTCCCCTCTCACCCTGGCATCGCCAGGGAAACGCCGAGGACCCGCTTGGCGAGCTCCCCGATGCTCTCGACCTCGTACTCCCCGCTCGGGGGCGGGACGAAGACGACGAGCGGGCGGAGGGAAGCCTCGGCCGCGGCCCGCTGGGCCTCGGTGAGCCCGCGACGGACCGACTGGCTCGCGATCACGAGGCTGAACGTCCCCGCCTCCATCGCCCGCTTGAACTCGTCGGCCGCGGTCTCGGCCGTCACCTCGATGACGTCCTTGAGGCCGATGAGGCGGAACCCGATCGCGAGCTCGCGCTCGCCGAGCACCACCGTCCGGCCAGGGTCGACGAGTCCATCGGGCACGGCGTTCCCGGCGGAGGACGAGCCTATTTAACCCCTGCCCCGAGGCCGCCGACCGGCGGCCACCGGGCGGGCCGGAGGCCCGCGGGCGGCCCCGTTACTTGTACGTCGAGTGGTGGACGTGGCCCTCGTCATCGGTGATGAGGATGCACTCGCCCTCGCACTCGAACAGGCACGCCTCGCAGACGATGCATTCCGGCCCGTTGATGGCCACCGACTTTTCGCCGCGGAACTGGAACTTCGCGCCCACGGCCGCGTCGTCGACCACGTCCGGGAACTGGTCTCGCGGCTTCAGCTCGAAGACGTTGACCGGGCAGACGTCCCGGCAATGCGCGCATCCGGTACACTTCCCGAGCTCGATGTCGACCTGAACCATCGGATCCGCCTCTGGAGTATTTGCACGGGGAGCTGTGATTTTATTTAGGGTTTCTGCCGATGCGCACCGGCCGGTCGCGCCCTCGGGGCGGCGCGGCTAGATAGGACGCCGGTCGTTGGGGTCGGGCATGGGGGAGGTCCTCCTCGGGACGAGCGGCTGGGACTACCCCGAGTGGGTCGGCCGTGTCTACCCGAAGCGGGGCGTCACGGACCGGTTGCGCTACTATGCCGGCCTGTTCCCCGTCGTCGAGATCAACACGACGTTCTACCGGCTCCCTCCGGTCGGCGTCGCCCGCTCCTGGGCCGAACGGACCCCCGCCCGCTTCCGCTTCGCCGCGAAGTTCCCCCAGACGATCACCCACGACCTCCGCCTCGTCGGCGTCGAGGAGGAGCTTCACCGGTTCCTCGAGGTCCTTCGGCCGTTGCGCGAGGCCGGCAAGCTCGCGGCCGCGCTCCTCCAGCTGCCGCCGTCGCTCCCGTTCGAGCCGAGGACGGTGCGGGCGTTCTACGAGCAGCTCCCCGGCGACCTCCCCGTCGCCGTCGAGTTCCGCGAGCGCTCCTGGCTCGACGACGAGTCGTTCGCGCTCCTCAAGGAGCACGGGCTCGCCTACGTGATCGTCGACGAGCCGCACCTGCCGATCCGTCTCGAGGTGACGGCACCGTTCACCTACGTCCGATGGCACGGGCACGGCCAGCCGCTCTGGTACGACTACACCTACACGGAGCCGGAGCTACGGGCGTGGGTCCCGCGGGTCCAGGCGCTCGCCGCGCGGACCGAGCTCCTTCTCGGGTTCTTCAACAACCACTTCCGCGCCGACGCCCCGACGAACGCGCGGTCGATCTCCGAGATGCTGGCGCTCCCGCCCCCGCCGTGGAGCCACCGGCTGGACCGGTGAGCCCGGGTGTCCCCGGGCTAGTACTGGAGCAGGAGCGTCCGGCACTCCCGGCAGCGGAAGCCGGGGATGTAGACCATGCCGAAGGTGTTCGGCTTGGCGAGCTCCTCCCCGCCGAAGGCGAGGCGCGTCCTCTCCAGGAACCACTTCGAGCCACCGATGAAGCTCTCCGACCCCAGGAACCCCGGGGCCATCGGCTTGCCGCAGTTCGGGCAGTTGGGCATGGCGAAAAGTCCCCCCGCCACGAGGATGGCCCCGTTCCGAGGTTAAAGATTCCGGCGCTGCCGGTCGGTGACCCCCCCGACCGAGCCCCTTATGGGAGGGGACCTCGCATAGCTCCGGGCGGTCCCGCCATGGCCGGTGCTCCTCCCACCTCCCCGTCGCCCCCGGGTGCGCTCCGTCCCTGCCCGCTCTGCGGCAGCGAGGACGTCCGCCGCGTTCCCCGCGTGATGACCGGCGGAGGGGCGACGGGGCGGACGTTCCTCGCGCTGCGGTGGGGGGAGATCTCCTCCGTCGGGCGGTTCGAGGCGCACATCTGCCGCCGGTGCGGCCACGCCGATCTCTTCCTCGCGGACCCCGAGGCGCTCGACAAGCTCCGCGGCAGCTGAGCGTGCCTCGCGGGCCGGAAACGGCCCCCGCCGACCCGTTTCTCCCTCTCCCGTCGTCGCCTTAAGGCCTCCCGGCGCGGTCATGGCGCCCGAGGCCCGATGGATTCGATGCTGGAGGCCCTTGGCCCGGTCGACCCGGGGATCGCCCCCGGGCTCGAGGTCGAGCCCCTCCCGCTCCCCCGCACGCGCCGGAGCGCCGGGCCGCGGCCGCCGCGGGTGCGGGCACGGCCCCGGAGGCCGGCGGGACCCCTGTTGCCCGCGGCGCCGAGCCTCTTTCCCTGGATCGCCCGCCGCCTCGCTCCGGGCGAGGCGACGCTCCTGACCGGGCCCGCGGCGGCGGTCGAGCCCCTCCTCGAGCTGGTCTACGCGGGGAGCGCCCGCGTCGGCGGCCGGGTCTCGCTCCTCGAGGGCGCGAACCGCTTCCATCCGTTCCGCATCGGGGAGCGGGGGCGGGCGCTCGGGGTCGATCCCGGCGAGGTCCTCGAGCGGGTGCGGCTCGCCCGGGCGTTCACCGCCTACCAGCTGGTCGCGCTCGTCGACGGGTGGGCGCGCGAGGTCCGCCGCCACCGGGCGACGCTGCTCGTCGCCCACGAGATCCCCGCCCTGTTCTACGACCCCGACTTTCCCGAGGAGGAGCGCCGCCCGCTTCTCGCGCACGTCGCGGGCCGCCTGCGCGTCCTCCTCCGGGAGACCGGCCTGCCGCTCCTCGTCACGAGCACCGGCGGCCTCGGCGGGTTCCCCGGCCTCGCCGAGGACGGCCCGTCGCTCTACGACGTGGTCGCGCTCGCGCCGCGCCCCGGCGGCCTCGCCCTCGAGGCGTTCCATCCGCCCGAGCGGGTGCGGCTGGTCTCGCGCGCGTCGGGCCAGCGCGGCCTCGAGGAGCTCGCGGAGCCCGGGGAAGCGGAGGTGATCGCGTGGGCCGCACGGTACCGACCTACCGCCAGGCGCTCGAGGAGCGGCTGAGGCGCTGGGAGGAGTTCGGCCGCCTCCTCACGACGCCCGAGGAGCGGGCCGCGTTCGACGCGCTGATCCGCGGAGCCCGGCGCTACATCGCCCAGGCGACGTACGTCGGAAGCCCGGACCTGCTCGAATCGCTCCTGCTCTCGGTCCTCCTCGACCTCGCCCGGCAGCTCCCGGGGGACGGCCGCGCCACGGCGCGGCCGGGGTGAGCGGGTCCCCCGACCCGGCAGGCGATGGGCGCCGGCTGGCTGCTCGACGTCACCGATGACCCGGACGGGACGGGCGTCGTCCTCTGGGTCAAGGACCGCGCCGACGGGCGCGTCCGCGGCCGGCGGGTCCCGTACCGCCCGCCGTTCCTGGTCGTCGGGCCGCGGCCGCTCCTCGCGGACGTCGCCCGGACGGTCGCCGCCTGGTCGACCGTCGCGGGCGTCGAGGAGCGCGTCGAGCGCCCGTCGCTCTTCGACCGCCGGCGGCGCCGGGTCCTCGCGGTGACGGCCCGGCGCAACCCCGCGCGCCGGAGGCTCGCCCACGAGGTCGACGCCCTCGGCGGCTACCATGACCTCACCCTCTACGACGTGGACCTCGCGCCCCCGCAGCTCTACCACCTGACGCACGGCCTCTACCCGTTCGCCCCGGTCGAGGGGGAGGGGGCCGGCCTTCGGGCCACCGAACCGGCCGAGACGATCGACTACGCCCCCCCGCCGCTCACCTCGTCGGTCCTCGAGGTCCGCCTCCAGGACCACCGGCGGGGCGGCCCCGTGCCGGCGGACGGGCGGCTCGCGTCGGTCCGGCTCGGCGCGGCGACCCTCGAGGGCGACGAGGCCGCCGTCCTCGCCGAGCTCGTCCGGGAGATGCACCGGCAGGACCCGGACCTATTGCTGACCGACGGGGGCGACGCGTTCGACCTTCCGTGGCTCTACCGCCGGGCCCGGGCGAACGGGCTCGGGGCCGACGACTTCTACCTCGGCCGGATGCCGGCCCCCCTCGCCCCGTCGCGGCCGGCCCGCACGTTCGAGTCGTACGGCCGCCTCCACCACCGGGACGCGGCGTTCACGCTTCCCGGCCGCTTCCACATCGACCGCGCCGACTCCTTCCTGTTCGGCGACGCCGCCGTCGAGGGCCTCCTCGACGCGGCGCGGCTCTCGCGGCTGTCGCTGCAGACCGTGGTCCGGCAGTCGCCGGGGACGTGCTTTACCGCGATGGAGATGGCCCATGCCCTCGCCGACGGGGTCCACGTCCCCTGGAAGAAGAACCGCCCCGAGGAGTTCAAGTCGGCGCGCGCCCTCGTCGCCGCCGACCGGGGCGGCGTGCTGTTCCTCCCACCGGTCGGCGTCCACGACACCGTCGACGAGTTCGACTTCGTGAGCCTGTTCCCGCACCTCATGGTGCGGCACAACCTCTCGACGGAGACCCTCGACTGCGCCTGCTGCCCGCGGAGCCCGCGCATCGCGCCGGGGCTCGGCTACCGCTCCTGCGTCCGCCATGTCGGGCTCATCCCGCGGACCCTGGCCCCGCTCCTCGAACGCCGCCTCGCGTACAAGTCGCGCCTGAAGGACCCCCACCTTCCGAGGGCGGAGCGGGACCGCCTCGAGCGCCGCGCGCGGATGCTCAAGTGGGTGCTCGTCACCGCCTTCGGCTACCAGGGCTACCGCAACGCGCGCTTCGGCCGGATCGAGTGCCACGAGGCGATCAACGCCTACGCCCGCGCCCTCATCGAGCGGTTCGTCCGCCGCGCCGAGGCCGAGGGGTACCGGATCCTCCACGGGCTCGTCGACTCGCTGTGGCTGGCCCCGCGGGCGGGTGCCGCACCGCCCGACCCCGAATCGTTCGCCCGCGCGATGGGCCGGGCGTTCGACCTGCCGCTCGGCTACGAGGGCCGGTACCGCTGGATCGTCTTTCTGCCGGCGGTGACCCACGGCCTCGGGGTCCCGAACCGCTACTTCGGCCGCTACGAGAGCGGGGAGTTCAAGCTGCGCGGGATCGGCTCGCGCCGGCACGACACCCCGATCCTCTACCGCCGCTTCGAGGGGGAGGTCCTGGAGCTCCTGGGACGGGCCCGGTCCGCCGACGAGGTCCGCGCATCGATCCCGCGGGCGCTCGCGCGCGCGGACCTCTTCGCCGCCGAGATCCGCCGGGGCGCCTGGCCGCGCGAGGAGCTCCTCATCGCCCACCGCATCGCCCAGCCGGCCGACGGCTACGTCACGTTCACCGACTCCGTCGCCGCGCTGCGCCAGCTCGCGGCGGCGGGGATCGAGCGGGTCCCGGGCGAGACGGTCCGCTTCCTCTGGCGCGACCGGTCGGCCCGCTCGTGGCGCGACCGGGTCGTCGCGGCCGAGCTCCTCGCCGGGGACGAGCCGTACGATGCGGAGGCGTACGTCGACGGCCTCGCCCGGGCGGCCGAGACCCTCCTCGCCCCGTTCGGCGTGACGCGGGCCGGGCTCCACGCCCGCTGGGAGGTCGCCGAGCGCCGGCTCGGGCGGTACCGGTCCCCCGAGCGGCCGGGCCAGCGGCCGGTCGTCGCCGCCGGGTCGCCCGCGGGGACGGCTTAAAGCGGGTCGGTCGCCTTGGGGGACCGTGGCCACGCACCTTCGGCGGGGCCGGCCGGCCCACGGCCGCGGGACCCGGGACCGGCGCCCGCTCTCCGTCCGCCTCGAGGAGATCCGGCGGATCGCCGCGGCGGGCGTTCCGGTCGCGTCGGACCTCCTTTTGCGCTCCCTCGTCGACCCCGATCCCCGGGTCCGGCGGGCGGCGGCCTGGAGCCTCGGTACGCTCAAGGACACGCGGGGCCGCAGCGCCCTCGAGGCGTCGCTCCACGACCCGGACGCGGCCGTGCGCGGCACGGCCGCCGAAGCGCTCGGACTCCTCGGCCGCAGCGAGAGCCGGGAGGCGCTCGAGCGGGTCCTGGCCGACCCGGTCGAGCGCGTCCGGGCCCAGGCGGCGTGGGCGCTGTGGTCCGTCGCCGACGGGCGGTCGCTCCCGGCGCTCCGCCCGCTCCTGAACGACGCCGACCCCCAGGTCCGCTGGGCCGCCGTGAGCGCACTCGGGCGCGTGCGCGGGCCCGAAGTGCGGACCCTCCTCGTGGGGGCCCTGTCCGACCCGCACGACCGGGTCCGGCGCCAGGCGGTCCTCGCCCTCGGGGAGGACCCCGACCCCGGGACGGCGGACCTCGTCCGGCCGTTCCTCGGCGACCCGGCGCGCCGGGTGCGCATCGCGACGTGCGTCGTCCTCGGCCGACACCACGACCGGGAGAGCGTGGTGCCCCTCCTCGAGCGCGTCGTCCGGGACGAGAGCTGGGTGCGACCGGCGGCGCTCATCGCGCTCGGTCGCATCGGGGACGAGCGGGCGGTGCCGTACCTCGTGAGCGCCTGCGCGGACACGGCGAGCTGGGTGCGCGTCTGCGCCGTCCGCGCCCTCGGCGAGATGCGCGCTCCCGAGGGGCGCGCCCCGGCCCTGGCCCACCTGGAGGACCCGGCGTGGTCGGTCCGCGGCGCCGCCGCGGAGATGCTGGGCCGCATCGGCGCCCCCGAGGATCTCGGCGCGCTCCTGGCGCGGCTGGAGGACGACCACCCCTGGCCCCGCCGGGGCGCCCTCTACGCCCTCGGGCAGCTGGGCCTTGCGGCCGGGGCCCCCCGCATCCGGGAGGAGCTCCACCATCCCACCGCCGAGGTCCGCCTCGCGGCGGTCTGGGCCCTCGGGCGCCTGGGGGACGACGGGGCCCGCGACGCGCTGATCTCGCTGCTGCGCCGCCTCTCGCCGTCGTCGGCCGCCGACCGGACCCTCGCCGAGAGCGACGGGGCCGTCCGCCTGATCTCCGACGCCGACAGCCGGCTCTTCGACACCACGATCCAGGCCCTCGGACGCCTGCACGACACCGACCCCGACCGCGGGGTCCAGCGGGCCCTGTGGGAGGCGCTCGCGCGCTCGGGCGACGAGGAGCTGGAGCGCGCGGCCCGCCTCCCCTACCCCGAGAGCCCGCCGGGCCATCCCCTCCCCACGCTGGGCCAGCTGTTCGAGGCCGCGCTCCCCGCGTCGGGCGAGGAGGACGATCTCGGGTGCTGAGGGACCTCCGAGGCGCCGACGTCGACCGCTTCTACGGCATGCTGCTCCGCTGCTTCCCGGAAGAGGCCCGGCTCGTGGGCTTCCGCTCCGAGCCGTACCGGCGCGTCGCGCGACGGCTGCTCCGTTGGGACCTCCGCCTCCTGCTTCGTCTTCTGGAGAGGGTCCACCGCCCCGTGGTCAAGGCGCTCGCCGTCGACGTCGACGGGACCCTTGCGGCGGCGGTGATCCTGTCGTTCTCCGCCCGTGCCGGGTTCGTCTCGACCCTGATGGTCGACGCGCCGTTCCGCCGCCGGGGATATGCCCGCGCCCTGATGGATCGGTGCCGGGCGGAGACGCTCCGGGCGAGGCGGCCGTACCTCGCGCTCGAGGTCTTCTCGGACAACGCCCCGGCCCGCGCGCTCTACGCGAACCTCGGGTACCGTCCGCTCCGGGCCCAGTCCTACTACCTTCGACCCGAGGGGCCGCCCCCGGCCCTGGACGCCGGCGCGTCCCGGGTCGTGCGGCCGTTCCTCCGCCGCGACAGCGCCGCGCTCCTTCCGATCGCCGCGGGCCAGCTCGCGCCCGCGGTCGCCGAGGTCCTCCCCGCGACGCGGGGCCAGTTCGTCGCCGGGGAGGGAGGGCCGCGGGGGTTCCGCTCCGAGAGCCAGGCGTGGGTCGTCGACGCGGGGGCGGGCCCGGCCGGCTTCGTCCGCGCCACCGTCCCCGCGGTGACCGAGGCCGCGAACCTCTCGTCGCCGCTCCTCGCCCCGTCGGTGCCCGAAGGCAGCGCTCGCGCCCTGGTCGCGACGGCCGTCGCCTGGATCGCGTCGCGCGCGCGCGTCCGGGTCGTCACGCTGGTCCCCCGCGGGGAATCCGCGGCGGCCCGCGCGCTCACGGAGGTGGGGTTCCACGAGGAGCTCGCGGTCGAGACCCTCTATGCGCCCCTTGACGCGCCCGCGGCGTGAGGTCCCGGTCGTCGCCTACCTCCTCCCGGCGGTCGTCGGGGGCGGCCTCGGCGACATCGAGGAGGTCCTCGCGGCGGGGAGGAGGCTCGCCCGCGCCGGCGTGCCCCTCGTGCTCTTCCGGCGCCCCGGCCGCCCCCTCCCGCCGTTTGTCAACGGCCCGTTCGCGTGGCCGCCCCACCGGCGGGTCCGCCGCCCCGTACATCCAACGGCCGCCGCGCTGACCCTGTCGGCCGGCTGGGGGATCGCCGCGGCCCCGGGCCGCGACGAACCGTACGGGCGGGCCGGGCCGTGGTCGGAGGAGCGGGCGGAGATCGAGGCGGCGCACGGACCCGACCGGGTCCTCCACGTGAGCTTCGAGGAGTTCGCGCGGACCCTCACGAGCGCGGCCCAGGGCCGGGAGCGGCTGCGCGAGGGCGGGGTGCCGCTGCGCGAGATCCGGCGGCGCGCCGGCGCCGCGGCGACCGGCCGCGAGACGGAGGGGTTCCGCCGGGCGTACCGCACGTTCCGCGCCTTCGACCGCCCCGACGTCCTCCACCTGTTCACCTCCTTCGGCCCCTCGCGGGCGTTCGCCCGCGAGTTTCCGGAAGCGGTCGCGACCGGGCCGCTCTGGCCGGACCGGCGTCCTCCCCCTGCGCGGCGCCACCGGGGCCGACCGGGAACGCCGCGCCGGGTCCTCTGGTACGCGAGCCCGTCGTCATCGGCGCGGGTCGTCGACGCCATCGTCGCGGGATTGGGCGGAGTCCCCGGTGGGGTCCGGTTCGAGATCCGTTCCCCGCACGCGATGCCGGCGCGGCCCGCGGCCGGGGTCCGCCTCGTCCGCCTCCCTCCCCTCGCGCCCCGGGCCTGGGCGCGCCGCTGGGACCGGGCGGACCTCGCGATCGTGACCGGGAGCCGGAGCCTCCTCGAGGCGATCGCCCGCGGATTGCCGTTCCTCTACTTCAACGGGATCCTGGGGAGCGGGCGCTCGCGCCGCCGGCACCGCCCCGAGAAGATCGACGCGCTGCTCGCCGCGT
This sequence comes from Thermoplasmata archaeon, assembly GCA_027315455.1. GTDB lineage: Archaea > Thermoplasmatota > Thermoplasmata > Lutacidiplasmatales > UBA184 > Lutacidiplasma. The sequence goes on from DAHUXZ010000001.1 coordinate 79,741, forward strand.
GGCGCCGCGCCGGGGCGCTGCCGGGCCCGCTGCGCGACCTCGCGGACTTCGCGCGCGGCCGGCGCGTCGGCCCGATCGTCCGCCGGGCGCTCACCGACGCTCGCTGGCGGCGCGGCTTCCCCCGGGGCGGGCCCGTCTGGGGGTTCGTCCCCCCGTTCGACGACGCCGGCGCGGTCGTCCTCGAGGCGGCCCGACGCCTCGCGCTCGGGGGCCGGGCCGCGTCGGCGCGCGCCGTGGTCGCGGCGCTCCGGCGGGAGGCCAGGGCCTCCGGCGCCGCTTCGAAGGTTTAAGCCTCGCCGGCCATGTCCCGGTGATGGCCGCCGAGCCGGGCCCGCCGGAGCTCGCGCAATCGCTTCTCGGGGGGGCGCTCGGCGTCAAGCGCGGGGAGAGCGTCGTCATCGAGACGTGGAACCATACCCTTCCCTACGCCACCGCCTGCGTCGTCGAGGCGCGCCGGCGCGGCGCCCACCCGATGCTCCTTCTCGAGGACGAGGCCGCCTACTGGCGGAGCATCGACGTCGCCCCTGCGGTCCGGCGCTGGAGCGGGGTCGGCGCCCATGAGTGGGCGGCGCTCGCCAAGGCGAACACCTACGTCTTCTTCCCCGGCCCGGCCGACGCGGCGCGGTTCGCCGGGCTCCCGGAGGCGGTCCGCGGCGCGCTGACCCAGTACAACACGGACTGGTACCGCCGGGCGCGGGCGGCGCGCCTGCGCGGGGTCCGCAGCGTCCTCGGCTACGCCTCCGACGCCCGCGCCGCGCAGTGGGGGGTGTCGGCCGCGACGTGGCGCAGCCAGCTGGTGCGGGCGAGCGTCGAGCCCGACCTCTCCGCGATCGTCCAGGACGCCCGGCGCGCCGCCGAGCGCCTGCGCCGCGGCAAGGTGCTGCGCATCACGGCGGCGAACGGCACCGACCTGACCGTCCGCCTGCGGGGCCGCGCCCCGTACGTCGATGACGGCGTCGTCGGCCCGCTCGACCTCTCCGCCGGCCGCAACATGACGGTGAGCCCCCCCGGGACCGTCGCCGTCGCCGTGGACGAGCGCAGCGCCGAAGGGGTGGCGATCGCGAGCCGACCGTCGTTCGTGCACCGCCGCCGGCTCGAGGGCGGGCAGTGGGAGCTCGCGGGCGGCCACCTCGCCAACCACTGGTACACGGACGGCCAGGAGGCGTTCGACCGGGCCTTCGCCGCCCCCGCCCGGGGCAAGGAGGTCCTCGGCATCTTCTCCCTCGGGATCAATCCCGCCCTCGCCCCCGGTGTCCCCCAGGTCGAGGACCAGGAGCTGGGCGCCGTCACCCTCGGGCTCGGCAGCAACGCCTTCTACGGCGGGACGAACCGCTCGTCGTTCTCCTCCTGGATCGTCGTCGGCGAGGCGACGGTGGCCGTCGATGGGGCGCCGCTCGTCGACCGCGGCAAGCTCCTCGCCTGAGGGCGGGGACCGTGGCCGACGTCCCGGGGCGCGCCGGTCGCCGCACGGACTGGGCCGCGCGGTTCGCCCGACCCCTCCCGCGCGATTTCTTCGCGCGGCCGACGCGGCGCGTCGCGCGCGAGCTCCTCGGCGCGGTCCTCCTTTCGCGGCGGGGCCGCGGATGGGCCGCGGCGCGCCTCGTCGAGACCGAGGCGTACGTCGCCGGGGACCCCGCGAGCCACGCGTTCCGCGGACCCACCGAGCGCAACCGGTCGATGTTCGCCGGACCGGGGACCCTCTACGTCTACCGCATCCACCAGGTTTACTGCGCCAACGTCGCGACGCTCCGGGGGGAGGCGGTCCTCCTGCGGGCCGCCGAGCCGCTCACGCCGCTGCCCCACCCGCCGCGGGGGCCGGGCCGGCTCTGCCGCGCCTTCGGCCTCGACCGGTCGCACGATGGGGGGGACGTGAGGACCGGTCCGGTCCGCCTCGTCCGCGGCACCGCGCCCGTCGGCGCGATCGCCGCCGGGCCCCGGGTCGGGATCCGCCGGGCGCTCGCGTGGCCCCTGCGGTACGCCGAGATCGCCAGCCGATGGGTCTCCCCGCCGCGGCCGACCGGCCCGGCGCCGCGTCGCGCTAGCGGAGCTTCGCCCAGGAGTAGCCGCGCCGGCGCGCGGTCGAGCCGAACCCGCACGAGGCGCAGACGCCCTTCTGGCGGTGGAAGGAGTGGCGGCCGCACCGTCGGCAGATGATGTGGACGATCTTGCCGCCGCGCCGCGCCGGTGTTCCCTTTCCCATGTTCGCCCTCCCGAGTCCTACGGTGAGATGTACACGATCGAGTCGCCGCGCAGCAGCGTGAGTCCCGGGCGCGCCGCGACCGTGTCGCTCCGGACCTCCTCCGCCCCCGAAAGGACGAGGTTGAGGTGCTGGTCGAACCCGTCGAGCGTGCCGCGGAACGACTGCCCGCCCTTCATCTCGACGAGCACCCGCTTGTGCAGGCTCTGCTGGAGCACGTCGAGCGGCTTCATCGTCGCGGGAGGCGGGGAGACCGGGGACCTGCCTTAAAGGTTGCTATCGGCGGTGTCCGCGAACGCCCCGGTGCCGGCCGGCGCCCGCTCCTCGAAGAGGAGGAGGAGGCGGCGCGCCTCCTCGGGCTCGGCCGGGGTCGCGGGCCGGGCGAGCTCGAGGAGCTCGACGATCCGCTCGGTGACCCGGTCGATCGCCCCCTCGCCGTCCGCCGAGGCGACCCGGCCGGGGAGGTAGCGGGGGAAGCCGTGCAGGTAGAGATGGCGTTCGACGCGGGCGACCCGGCGGTGGCGGGGGCGGAGGGCCGCGGGGTGCCCGTCGGGGTCCTGCGCGGCCCGCCAGTCGGCCGTGGCCTCGTCGACGTCGAGGTAGACGGTCAGGTCGGGGAGCCCGAAGCGACCGTCCGCGAGGCGGGCGTCCGCCTCGGCGGCGAGGCGCGCCGGCAGATCGTCCGGGGCGAGTCCGAGCTCGCGCAGCCCGTAGGTGTAGGTGAGCGGTCCGAGCACTCCGGTGTCCAGCACGACGGCCCGTCCCGCCTCCCGGTGCCGCCGGGCCTCGCCCCAGCGCCGCGCCTCCTCCTCGAGCAAGGTCCGCTCCGTGTCGGTGAGCTCCGCGGCGGAGCCCACGTCGAGGTTCGGGGCGCGGCCGAGGCGCTCGTAGGCCTCGGCGAGGACCTCGGCATCGAGCCGCCGGCCGAGGGCCGCAGCGATGCTCGTCTTGCCGGACGCCGACGGTCCCTCGAGCGCGACCAGCCAGGGAGGCTCGGCGTCATCGGCCATGATGCCCACCGTAGGAGCGGTCCCGTTAGGTAAAGGTCTCGGCCGAGTCGCCCGGCGGGTCTTAAGGCGGCCCGACCCTCGCTTGGGCGTGCCGGGCGCGTCCGGGAGGGGGGACGGGGCGACCGCACCGCTCGCCCGCCTTCTCGATGCCCGGTGGCCGCCCGCGGCCCTTCACGAGATCCTGCGCGCGGGGCCCGAGGCGGCCGCCCGCGCCCCGCCCGCCGCCGCGGCGGGGGCCCTCGGCCTCGCCCTGACCGGGGTCGACCCGGAGGGGGTGCCGGCCCTCCTGGCGGCGGCCCGGACCGGCGGGGTCGAGGCGGCACCGGGGCCGAGTGGGACGGGGTCCGGGTGGCTCTTCACCGGGTCGGATTCCTCGTTGGCGGCGCTCGCCGACCGGCTCCGGGACGCCCCCGGGGCGCTCGAGGGAGCGGGACGGGCGATCGAACGGGCGCTCGCGGCCCGGGGGCGCGCGGGGCCCCGCACGGTCCCGACCGCGCACGGACGGCTGGTCGTCGGGACGGGGACGCTCGTGATGGGGGTCGTCAACGTGACCCCGGACTCCTTCAGCGACGGCGGCCGCTTCCTCGACGCCGGCGCGGCGGTCCACCGGGCCGAGACGCTCGCGGCGGACGGCGCGGACCTGATCGACATCGGGGGGGAGTCGACGCGGCCCGGCGCCCACCAGGTCGACGTCGAGACGGAGTGGCGGCGGGTCGGGCCGGTGATCGAAGGGGTCGCGGGCACGCTGGGGCTCCCGATCTCGATCGACACCCGCCACAGCGAGGTCGCGCGCCGGGCGATCGCCGCCGGCGCCGACCTCGTCAACGACGTGAGCGGGCTAGCGGATTCGGCGATGCGCCGGGTCGTCGCGGCGACGGGCGCGGCCGCCGTCGTGATGCACCGGCGCGGGACCCCCGCCACGATGGCGGCGCTCACGGAGTACGGGGACCTCCGGGGGGAGGTCGCGGCGGCCCTCGACGCGGCCACCCGCACGGCGATCGCCGAGGGCGTCGAGCCGGACCGCCTGATCGTCGACCCCGGGCTCGGCTTCGCGAAGACCCCGGCCCAGTCGCTCGAGCTGCTCGCCCATGTCGGCGAGCTGCGCTCCCTCGGGTTCCCGGTCCTCGTCGGCGCGAGCCGAAAGTCGTTCCTCGGCTGGGTCCTGGGCGGGGTCGACGTCGGTGCGCGCGAGACGGCGAGCGTCGCCGCGGCGGTCTTCGCCGCGCGCGCGGGCGCGGAGATCGTCCGGGTCCACGACGTCGCCGCGACCGTCCGCGGCCTCGCCGGTGTCGCGACGGCCCCGCCGCGGGCCGGCGATCGCGGCCGGCGCTAGGGGGCCGGGGCGTCGGGTTCGTCGGTCTCGATGACGAACGACCCGACGTAGTCGCAGTCGAGGCAGTGATAGACCTGGCCCGTGATCAGCGCCGCGTCGTAGACGAGCCGGTCGCTCCGGCACTGGGGGCAGCGGCGGACCGTCCTACCCCTCGGACGGCGGTGCCGCATCGTCCTCCGACCCCTCGTCCGCGCCGTCCCCGTCGTCGTCCTCGGCGTCCCCGGTCTCCTCGTCGGGGGCCGTCGGCGGCGCCGGGGGAACGGGGCCGGTCGCCGTGGCCTCCCCCTCCTCGAGCACGGGGGCGAGCACCACGGCGTCCCGCACCTGGTCGCCGTCGTCCAGGCGGATGATCCGCACGCCCATCGTGTTGCGGCCCTGCAGGCGGATGCCCTGGACGGCCATGCGGATCGTGATACCGTTCTGGGTCGTCACGAGCAGCTCGAGGTCGTCGCGGACCGGGAGGACGGCGACGACGGAGCCGTTGCGCCCGCCCGTGCGGATCGTGCGGACCCCCTTCGCGCCGCGACGGGTCCGGCGGTAGTCCGTCGTGGGGCTGCGCTTGCCGAAGCCGGCGGAGGTGATCGTGAGCAGCTGGGGGAGGTCCGAGGTCACGGGGGCCATCGCGACGACCTGGTCGCCCCGCTCGGCGGAGAGCTTGACGCCGTAGACCCCGTAGGTCGCGCGACCCATGGCCCGGACCTCCCGGACCGGGAAGCGGACGAGCTGGCCGGCGCGGGTCGCGAGGATGACCTCGGTCTCCTCGCTCCCGACGTGCGCGACGTCGACGAGCTCGTCGCCCTCCTCGAGGAGGACCGCCTGGATGCCGCTCGTGCGGATGTTCTGGAACTGGTCGAGGGTCGTGCGCTTGACGATCCCGCGGCGACTCGCAAAGAGGAGCGAGCCCTCGGTGGAGAGGTCGCGCAGCGCGAGCAGGGTCTGGACCTTCTCGCCCGGCTTGAGCCTCGGAAGGAGGTTGATCACCGCCTTTCCCTTGGAGTGACGGCTGCCCTCCGGCAGCTCGTAGGCCTTGAGCCGGTAGACCCGGCCGAGGGTCGTGAAGAACAGCACGTTGTCGTGGGTGCGCGTGAGGAAGGTGCGGATGACGTAGTCCTCCTCCTTCGTCTCCATCTGGACGAGGCCGCGTCCGCCCCGCCGCTGGCGGCGGTACTGGTCGAGGGGGAGGCGCTTGATGTAGCCGTCCCGGGTGACGAGCACGACCACGTCCGTGTCGGGGATGAGGTCCTCGAGCGTCCGCTCGGTGAACGCCGGGACGAGCTGGGTGCGCCGGGCGTCGCCGTACGTCGACCGGAGCTCGCGGAGCTCCTCGCGGATGAGCCCGTCGAGCTCCTTCGGGGAGTCGAGGATCCGCTTGAGGTGCTGGATCAGCGCCTCCTTCTCCTGCTTCTCCTTGAGGACCGACTCGCGCTCGAGGGCGGTGAGGCGCGCGAGGCGCATGTCGAGGATCGCCTTCGCCTGCTCGGACGAGAGCAGGAACTTCCCCATCAGCTGCAGCTCGGCCGCCCCGACGTCGCGGCTGCGGCGGATGATGCGGATGACCTCGTCGATGTGGTCGATGGCGGTGAGGAACCCTTCGAGGAGGTGGAGGCGCTCCTCGGCCTTCCGGAGGTCGAAGGAGGTCCGCCGGGTGAGCGTCACGCGGCGGTGCGCAAGGTGCACCTCGAGGAGGTCCTTGAGCGGGAGGACCTTCGGCCGGCCGTCGACGAGGCAGAGGTTGATCACGCCGAACGACGTTTCGAGCGGCGTGTGCTCGTAGATGCGGTTGAGGACGATCTCCGCCGGGGCGTCCCGCCGCAGCTCGATGACGACGCTCGTCCCGTCGCGGTCGGACTCGTCCCGGAGGTCCGTGACGCCGTCGAGGCGCTTGGACTTGACCAGGTCGGCGATGAGCTGGAGGAGCGCGGTCTTGTTGACCTCGTAGGGGATCTCGGTGATGACGATCTCGTCGCGGCCGTCGCGCTCGCGGATCGCGGCCTTCCCGCGCAGGCGCAGCGTGCCGCGCCCCGTCGCGTAGGCCTCGCGGATCCCCTCGGACGCGGCGAGGACGCCGCCGGTGGGAAAGTCCGGCCCCGGGACCTTCGCGAGGAGATCGTCCAGCGTCGCGTGGGGCTGGTCGAGCAGGAGGAGGAGGGCGTCGACGATCTCGCCGAGGTTGTGCGGCGGCATGTTGGTCGCCATGCCGACGGCGATCCCGGCCGAGCCGTTCACGAGCAGGCTCGGGACCTTCGACGGGAGGACGAGCGGCTCCTTGAGCGACCCGTCGAAGTTGTCGGACCAGTCGACGGTCTCCTTCTCGATGTCGACGAGCATCTCCTCGGAGATCGCCGAGAGGCGCGCCTCGGTGTAGCGCATGGCGGCGGGCGAGTCGCCGTCGATCGACCCGAAGTTCCCCTGGCCGTCGATGAACAGGTAGCGGAGCGAGAACGGCTGGGCCATGCGGACGAGCGCGTCGTAGACCGCGAGCTCGCCGTGGGGATGGTACTTGCCGAGGACGTCCCCGACGGTGCGCGCCGACTTGCGGTAGGGCCGGTCGTGGGTCGCGCCGGACTCCCACATCGACCAGAGGATGCGCCGGTGGACCGGTTTGAGCCCGTCGCGCCCGTCGGGCAGGGCGCGCCCGACGATGACGCTCATCGCGTAGTCGAGGTAGCTCTTGTGCATCTCGCGCTCGACGCTCTGGTCGCGCGCGCGGTCGGCGGCGTCCGGCGGGACGACGGGCGGGGAGGCCTCCGGCGGCGTGCTCATCGCGCACCTCCGGCCAGCAATGCGGCGATCTGCCCCGCGACATGGCGGTCGGCCTCGTCAAGGAACGCGTCCCGCGCGGACGCGGGGATCGTCGCCCCGCTCGCGACGGGGTGCCCTCCGCCCTCGCCGTGGACGTGGTCGGCCGCCTCGCGGCAGACCGTCGCGAGGTCGAGGCCCTGTCCGACGAGCCAGAGGGTGCCCCGGGCGGAGACCTTGAGGAGATCGCCCTCGCGGGAGAAGACGAAGACCGGCCGGCGGGGGTCGAGGAGGTAGTTCATCGCGAGGCCTGCCTGGGTCCCGGCAAGGGTCGTCTCCGGGCTCTCGAACCACTGTAGCGCGGTCCGGGAGTTAACGCCGGCGTCCTCGATGCGGCGCAGGCCGGTCAAGATCCCCGTGCGCCAGGAGGCCTCGTGCGTCCGCGCCCGCTCGAGCGCGCCCGCGTCGCCGAGGGCGAGCGCCACCCCGATCGACGGCTCGCCGGCGCGGCCGGCGGCGTTCTGGAGGTTCGACAGCTCCTGGGCGTCCATCCCGACGGCGGGGACCGACCAGCCGTCCTGGGTGAGGAGCTCGCAGAACTCCGGACGGACCCCCTGCTGGACGAGGCGGTTGAGGAGGGCCGAGGACAACCGCTGCTCCTCGGCGCGGTCGAGCTGGTCGGGGGGCTTCACGGGGTCGAGGTGGAGGCCGGCGAGGAAGGTGCGGACCTCCTCGGGGCGACCGGAGAGGCCGCGCAGGAACGGATCGATGCTGCGCTCGATCGCGTCGGCGAGCCGCTCGCCGAACAGCGCGAGGCGCCGGTGCCGCTGGACGAGCGAGCGCGCGGCGGCCTCCTCGAGAAGGCGGGCGTTGAGCCCCCGGTAGCCGCCCTGGTGCTGGCGGTCGGCGATCGCCCCGGAGAGCCCCCAGGGGGCGTTGTCCCAGTTGCGGGGGTCGAGGAAGATCGTGTAGAGCCAGCAGAGGGTCGAGGCGCACATCTCGCTCATCCCGTCGACGCCCCAGTCGAGCGGGTTGACGAACGCCACGTGCCGGGGGAGGTCGGGGGGGACCGGGGACCCCGGGTAGCGGTGGTGATCGAGGATGACCACGGGATGCGCGTGGGCGGCGAACAGGTCGAGCCAGCTCGCCCCGGTGTCGGCGACGAGGAGCGGGCCGTCCGTCGCCGTCACGATCTTCGCCATCGTCGGGCGCTCGACCCCGACCAGGGGGGTCGCCTGCACGCCGTAGCCCAACCGGCGGAGGGCGCGGACGAGGGCCGAGGCGCTCGCGATGCCGTCCCCGTCGTAATGGTAGACGATCCGCCAGCGGCCGGGGTGGGCCAGGAGCAGCTCTCGGGCGCGCGTGAACTCGCTGGAATAGGTCGGCTGGGAGACGAACCGTTCCGGCCCCGAGGCCATCACTCCACCTGGAGCACCGCGGTGGCCGCGGTATAGCTCCAGTTCTCGGGGAGCAGCTTCCGTTGCCGGTAGTAGTGGGCGAGGCGCCGGATCCGCGACTCCATCAGGTTGAGGCCGCGGTGGTTGGAGAGGTCCTTCGGATGGGTCTCCAGGTGGCGCTGGAGGTGGACGACGCGCTTCAGGAGCGCCTGGAGGTCCTCCGGGAGGTCCGGCTTGACCCCGTTCTCCGCGAGGAGCGTCGTGAGACGGGTACCGGTGACGGCCCGGACGGAGGGGATCCCGAAGCCATCGCGCAGGGTGGTGCCGACCTGCGCGGAGTTGAGCCCGCTCTTCGCGAGCTTGACGGCCTCCTCCACGATCTCGGCCCGCTCGAGCGTGACCCACGCGGGCTTGGCCGGGGGGTACGGGCGGTGGGAGCCGGAGCGGCCCTTCCGACCCGAATGGATGCGGGACACGCCGCGGCCACATCGGTTCGCTATTAAACGGTTCGTCTCCCGCCCAGTGGGGCGGGGCCGGCTAGCCCAGGTGGCGGAGGACCCGGACGTCCTCGAACATAAGGAGGCCGCCCTTGACCATTGCGCTCAGCTCGGGCAGGAGCGGCCGCAGCTTCTCCTCGGTGTCGACGGCCTCGAGGAGGATCGGGAGGTCCTCGCTGAGGTGCAGCGGTGCCGCGGCGTGGAGCCGGCTCACCTTGCCGAAGCCGTAGACGCCCCGGGTCGCGGTGGCCCCCCAGATCCCCTTCCTCCGGAGGAAGTGGATGACGGCCTTGTAGGCGGGACGGCCCCCGAACATGTCGGACTCGCCGACGTAGATCGTCAGGCGGACGGCCCGCTCCTCTCCGTCCACCCCCTCGCCTTCATGACGGTTCATGGATACGAGAGGCGGCCGGGGCGGGGTCAAATAGCGCGGAGGGCGTTCCCCCGGCGGCTGTGGGGTCAGCCTCCGGACGGCGGAGCGCCGCCCGGGAACCGCAGCACGCTGCCGATGACCCCTGGGATCGGTGGCGATGCTCGGGAAGGGGAGTCGGGCGGGGCGGACGGTCGTCGTCGCGACGAGGATCCCTGCGGATCTCCGCGAGCGGCTCCGGCCGTGGATCGACGTCGACGAGGTCGGGACGGACGGCCTCTGGCTCTGGCCGGCGACCGTGCTCCGGCCCCTCCCCGCGTCGGTCGGCGAGGGGTTTCGCGCCGGCCCCACCCCATGGGAGAGGATCGGGGAACTGGCGCGCGACCTGGTCGAGTGCGCCCGCGAACGGGCCCGCCTCACGGTGGCGGCGGAGGGGGACTACCGCGACAACGCGGCGCTCGCCCGACGGGGGAGGGCGCTCGAGGCGGAGATCGAGACCGCCCGCCGGGCCGTGACGAGCCGGGTTGCCGGCGCGGATCCCTCGGGGGACGGCGCGTCGGCCGACCGTTACCTCCGGGTGAAGCGATGACCGCCCATCCCTTGCCGGACGGGCTCGCCGCCCCGCGCCGCATCGTGGTCGGGTTCGACGGCTCGGAACCGGCCGTGCGGGCGCTCCGGACCGCCCTCGGACTCGCCGTCCGGCTCTCCGCCCACCTCTGGGTCGTTCACGCGACCGGCCCGTCGCCCGGGGTTGCCGAGCCGCTGACCGACGAGCAGGACGATCGCGAGCGGGGGGCCGTGGAAGAGGCGCTCCGAGGGTGGGGACCGGTCGCCGCCGCACGACAGGTCGCGCTGGACCTCCGCCTCGAGGAAGGGCCGCCGGCCCCGACGATCGTCCGGATCGCGGACGAGGTCGGCGCCGACCTGATCGTGGTCGGAACGCGGGGCCGCCGCGCCGACGGCACGCCGCGCACCCTCGGGTCGGTCGCGGTCCATGTGGTCGCGTCGGCCCGACGCCCGGTGCTGGTCGTGCCGTAGGCAGACGATCCCGACGGGCCCTACGACGCCGCGGCGACCGCGACCACGACGAAGAGGGTCACGATCAGCAGGTAGGCGATGTACCTCCCGAGCCGGCCGGGCATCAGTCCCCGCTGGAGGGCGAGCGCGGTCGCCGCGACGACGTCGACCAAGGTGTCGTAGACGACCTTGAAAACGTCGAGGACCTCGAGGTCGACGTTGTAGGCGACCGGCGTCGCGACCTGCGCTTCCACGACCGCCCCGGTCCGCGCGCGGACCTCGCGCGTCCGCAGTGTCGATCCCATCATCAGCCGGATCCCGGTGCTGAACCCGAACGAGGTGTACGTCTCTCCCGGACGGGCGGGGGGGCTGCCGGCCATCCACGGTTCGACCCGGCGGCTCGCCCCCCGTCGGCCGAGCGCCCAGTAGCCGACCGCCACGGACGCCCCGAGCGCCATCGCGATCGGCACGACCGTGGGGGAGAGCACCCCGAACAGCGGCGAGCCGGAGAGGATCGTCCAGCCCATCGGGATGCCGAGGCCCGCCACCGCCCCTATCGGGGCCGCAATCGGACGGCCGAGGAACACCGAGACACCGGGGGCGAGCGCGCGGAGCAGCCACGGCGCCCCGATGCCGAGGGCGAGCAGGAGCCCGCCCAAGCCGGCCACGGGGAGCCCGAGGCGCGCGTCCCCGGAGCCCCGACGGGCGCTCCCGGGCCGCCAGAGGAACCCGAAGCCGACAAACTTCACCATCGCGACCACGATGAGGCCGGCGGCGAGGGCGACCGCCGCGCCGGCGAGGAGGCCGACGAACTGGGCGGCCGTCGGGGCGAAGCGGTACGACTGGAACAGCGCTTCCAGGATCATCCACTCGCTGACGAAGCCGGCCAGCGGCGGTGCCGCCGCCAGGCTGAGCGCCGCGAGGATCCCGCCGGTCCCCCCCGACGCCTCCCCGCCCTTCCCTCCACCCGCGACGGCGTTCAGGTCGAGGCTTCCGGCGCCGCGCTCGACGATCCCGGCCGTGAGGAAGAGGCCGGTCTTCGCGATCGCGTGGACCAGCGCTTGGTAGAGGGCCGCGAAGAGGGCGAAGCCGGCGAGATAGACGAGCCCGTCGGCCCGGGCGACGAGGGCGACTCCGAGGGCGACCAGGATGAGCCCGTTGTTCTCGATCGTGCTGTACGCCGGGAGCCCCTTCGCGTGCTCGCTGACCGTCGCGAACAAGGCGCCGAGCAGCGCCGAGACCGCGCCGATCCCGAGGACGAGCCCGCCCCACCAGACCGGGGGCCCCGGCAGGAGGCTTAGGAGGCGGAACAGTCCGTAGACCCCGGCGAGCGTGAGGGTCGCGCTGAGGACCGCCGACGCGTTCGACGGCGCGGAGGAATGGGCGATCGGCAGCCACTCGCTCATGTGGAACGGCGCGACGCCCATCTTGAGCCCGAAGCCGACGAGGCCGGCGAGGAAGGCGACGAGAGCGAGCGCGCTCCCCGCCGGAAGCGCGGCGAAGAGGAACGTGCCCGTGCCGACCCGGAGCGCGGCGACCGCCACGATCACCAAAAGCGTGCTCCCCTCCCCGAACGCCAGGAAGACGAACGCGGCGTGGTAGATCCGGTCGGCGCGGCCGTGGGCCTGGAGGATCATCCCGTAGGAGGCGAGGGTCATCACCTCCCAGCCGATGACGAACAGCAGGAACGACGTCGACGCGACCAAGAGGGCGATCGCGGCGAGGGTCAGCGCGAAGCAGCCGGCGAGCAGCCCCGACGGCCCGCGATCGTAGCCGACCGAGTAGATCGACGTCGCGATCCAGACCAGCGACGCCCCGAGGGCGAAGACGGCCGAGAGCCCGTCCAAGGCGAGTCCCTCCGGATCGCCGAGCGGGCCGGACCAGACGAGGCCGTGGACCGTGCCTGTCGCGAGCGTCCCGGCCGCCGCGAGGGCGAAGAGGCCGGCCGCGGCCGTCGCGGTCCCGTAGGCGAGGCGACGATCGACCGCGGCGAGGGCGGCGGCGAGGAAGAGCCCCACGACCGCGGAGCTCAGGATGATCCCGAGCGGCTCCACGTTACCCCCCCTCCGGCGCCGGCGGGCGGCCGATTAACCGCTCGAGCGCCTCCAGGACCGCGACCGGGGTCGGCGGGCATCCGGGGACGAACCGGTCGACGGGCACGAGCTCCGCGAGGTTCCGGTCGAGCCCGGGCGTGCCGGCGAAGGCGCCGCCCCCGATCGGGCAGACGCCGACCGCGACGACCGCCTTGGGGGCGGGGAGCGCGTCGTAGGTACGGCGGAGCGGCTCGGTCATCTCGGGGGTCGGGACCCCGACCACCAGGAGGACGTCCGCGTGCCGGGGCGAGTTCGTGAAGAAGATCCCGAGACGGCTCGCGTCGTAGTACGGGTTCGCGAGTGCGAGGACTTCCCGGGTGCAGGCATCGCAGCTGCCGACGTCGATCAGGTAGAGGTGGAGCGAGCGGCCGAGGCCCCGAAGCGGGGCCGGTTCGGCCGAGGTAGGGCGAGGATCCGGCTCCGGACCGAGCGCCGCGCGCTCCGCCCGTGACGGCGACTCGGGGCCGACGAAGAGGAGCCCCCCGGCGAGGCAGCGCGCGCACCGGATGCACCGACCCGCATCGACGCCCGGTGCGGCGATCGCCCCGACCGGGCACCGGTCGATGTTCGCGGCGTAGGCGCGGGGGTCAGCGGCGCGGACGGCGCGCGCGGTGACCGGCCGCTCCTCGTCCGAGGGCGGCGCCGCCGGGAACCGGCTCGTAAGGATCCCGCGCCGGTACGACTGCCCGATCCACGAACCCATGCGGCTCACCCGTCCGTTTCCGCGAACGAGAACCCGAACGTCTCGAACGCGAAGTGGAAGTCCGTGAAGACGGCGTTATGGAGGCCCAGCGCCAGGAGCGGCCAGTTCGCGTGGCTCGGCGATCGCAGGCCGACCGCCCCGAGCCGGCCGCCGTCGAGCCGCACGTCGTAGACGAGGTCGCCGCTCGGCGCCTCGGTCCGGGCGAGGCCCCGGCCGTCGGCGACCGCCGGGGCCGGCGCTACCTCCTCGGCCCGCCACTGGTCCCAGCGATCGAAGAGTTGCTCCAGCAGGAGGAGGGAGGAATGGACCTCGCCGGCGCGGACGAGCAGGCGGGCTAGCCCGTCCCCTTCCGTCTCCTGCGGCAGGGAGAGAAAGAGATCGTCGTACGGGGGTGTCGGAACCCGGAGCCGGTCGTCCCACGGGACGCCGGCGGCGCGGAGCGTCGGACCGACGGCCCCGTACCGGACCGCGTCGGCCCGCCGGACGGTCCCGGTCGTCTGGATCCGGTCGAGGAAGGTCCGGGACCCGAGGAAGAGGGTCCAGAGCTCATCGAACGCCCGGGCGAACCGTCGGAGCCGCTCGCCCGCCTCCTTCCGGTCCGCCGGGTCGAGGCGGCGCGGCGGACCGCCGGGGAGGAGGGCCCCGAACAGCCCCCGGTGGCCGAACAGGCGAGCGGAGAGCCGCAGCATCTCCTCCGCGAGCGCCGCCATCTGCGCGTGGCCGACGTTCTGCGACGCCGCCTCCGCGACGCGCGCGATCTGCCGCGCGTGGTTGTGCAGGCGCTGGAGCTCCTGGGCGACCGCCCGGACCCGGAGCTCGGAGATCGGGACCGGCTGTCCGCGCGCGCTCTCGACGGCGGCGAGGAACGCCGTGGCATGCGCGGCGGAGAACGGTCCGGCGATCCGCTCGATCCGGAGGGCGGCGTCCTCCGGTCGTTGGCCGACGATCGACGAGAGCACCCGCCGGGACTTGAACCCCCCGACGGGGGTCGCCTCCAAGATCCGCTCCCCGTAGGTGCGCAGGTCGAAGCGGCCCGCGTCGGGCACCCCCATCGAGACCGGTCCGTACGGGAACGTGAAGACGCCGTAGCCGTCGATCGCGTCGGTCGTCGCGAGCGGGTGCGGACCCGGAGCGGTTCGCGTCCACGGCGCGACGACGGCGGCCCGCTCCGGTCCGACCGGCCCCCGGACCAAGACGGAGACCCCCTCTCGGAGGTCGTTCCACAGGACAAACGCCCCGTCCGGCGCCGCGTAGGCGGGAGCCCGCTCCTCGGGCCATTCCCCGGTTGGGCCGGGGGACGCCTCGCGCCACACCGGCCGCGTCACGGAAGCCCCCCGCCGAGCGCGACCGCCGCGTTTCGCACCGCGTCCGTGAGATACGGGATCGCCACGATCCCCAGCAGCAACGCCACCCCGAGGTTGAGGTAGAGGATCGCGGTCGGGGGCTCCCCCGGTGACGGCGCCTCCGCCCCCGCTCGGGCGCCGAAGACCATCCGGCCGATCTGACCGTTGATCCCGAGGAAGGCGAGGAGGATCGCCACGACGATCGCCGCCGCGGCGAGGAGGTTGCCGAGCGCGAGCGCGCCCACCACGATGAGCACCTCGCCGACGAACGTCCCGAACGGGGGCGCGCCGGTGACGCCGGCGGCGGCGAGGACCCACGCGCCTGCGGTGCGGGGCATCGTGTGGCGCAAGTCCCGCACGTCGGCCATCCGGGTCGTGCCGGTCTTCTGGAGGACGTTGCCGGCGCCGTAGAACGCCGAGGACTTCGCGAACGCGTGGGCGACGAGGAGGAGGAGCGCCCCGTAGAGCGCGATCCCGCCGAGCCCGACCCCGGCCACCGCGAGTCCCATCACCTCCATGCTCGAGTAGGCGAGGAGCCGCTTGTACGACCGCTGGCCCTGCAGCAGCAACGCCGCGACGAGGGCGGTCGCGACCCCGAAGCCCAGCACGAGGGTCGAGAGGGTCGCGGGGGTCGGGGAGGGGAGTATCCGGTAGATGCGCAGGAACGCGTAGAGCGCCGTCGGAAGGAGGACCCCGGAGAACATCGCGGACACGGGGGACGGGGCCTCCGCGTGGGCGTCCGGCAGCCAGGTGTGCATCGGGAACAGCCCGATCTTCGTCCCGTAGCCGACCAGGGCCAGGGCGACCGCCATCGTGACGGCGAGGGTCGCGGCGGGCGGATGGGCGGCGAGGGCGAACGCGTCGAGGGTGCCGGTCGAGGCGTAGAGGAGGAGGAGGGCGAAGAGGGCGATGGTGAGGCCGGCCGACGCGATGAGGGTGTACCGCCAGGCGGCTTCGACGCTCGTTGGGCGCCGCTCGAGGACGAGGAGCAGGGCGCTCGCGACCGTCGTCCCCTCGACCCCGATCCACATCAGCCCGAGATCGCGGACGACCAGGGTCGCGATCATCGCGAACGCGAAGGCGCTCAGGAGGGCGTAGTAGATCGGGGGGGAAAGGAACGGACGGCGGACCGACCGGAGGTATTCCCGGGAGTACCAGACGGACGTGGCGTAGATCGCCGTCACCGGGACAAGGAACACCCCGCTGATCGTATCGATCCCGAGGTACGGCCCGAACGTCCCCGATCCGTGCGAGACGCGCAGGGCGAGCGCCGCGACGACGGCGCCGACGGCGCCGACGCGGGCGACGACCTCGCTCGCGCGGGCGTTCGGGACCATCGCGAGGATCCCGGCGGAGGCGGGAAAGACGAGGAGGAGGAAGATCCAGAATGGGGTCGAGGGGTCGATCATCCGGCGAGCTCCTCCAGGTGGGTCTCCTCCGGCGAGCCGATCACGGTCCGTTGGGCGGAGAGGATCACGGAGACGAGGACGACGCCCAGGACGTCCAGGAAGACGACGACCTCGACGAAGAGCGGGAGGCCTTTCGCGAACAGCGCCCCCGCGTAGACGATCGCGTTCTCCTCCTCGAGGTAGCCGACGACCTGGACGAGGGTATTGGTGCGGGTCGCCAGCATCAGCAGCCCCTCCGCGAGGAGGACGAAGGCGAGGCCGGCGCCCGGCTGCGGGAACGCGGCGGCGAGCGTCTCCTGAAAGATGAACCAGGCCCCGATCGCCACCGCGACGGCCGCGAGGGCGTGGCCGGTGACCCGGTGGGCGGCGAGGCGCTCGCGTACCCGCCAGCGGTACGAGCGGATCTGATGCCGGAGGACGTAGGGAATCAGCAGCCCCCGCACGGCGAGAGTGATCGCGGCGAGCAGCGCGAGGTCGAGGCTCCCCTCTCGGTAGGCAAGCCAGGCCAGGAGTCCGGCGAGCAGGAGCGACTGGAGCGCGATGCCGTCGATCACCGGATTGACGAACGACTCGGCCTGGAGGTAGAGGGCCGTGAGGAGGATCCCCGCACCGACCAGCGCCGTGACATCGCCCGAGAGGTCCATCTACGGAACCCCCAGGACGACGAAGACGAAGACCGAGAGGACCGCCAGGGAGAACGATACTGCGAGGAAATCCCGGATCTTGAACAGGCGGACCTTCGCCAGCGTCGCCTCGAGGAGGACGAGCCCTCCGACGAGCGCGACCTGCTTCGCGAGCAGGACGCCGATGTTCGCGACCGCGGCGAGGACCGTGGAGCCGGGAACGAAGCCCCACGGGAGAAGGAAGACGTTCAGGAACACGGCGTAGAGGAGGAACTGCTTCATCCAGCCGTTCCACCGGAACAGGGCGAGGAGGCGGCCGGAGTGCTCGAAGGCGCGCCCCTCCTCGAGCATCCCGAGCTCCATGAGGCCCGCGCTCTCCACCGGAAGCTTCCCGGTCTCGGCGAGCAGCAGGAGCAGGAACGCCGCCGTCACCAGGAGGTGCGTCGGCGCGAGGTACGTCGCGGTCGACCCGGCGAGCAGATTGGTGGTGACGTACGGGTTGTTGGTGCCGTCGATCACCGCAACCGCGAAGAAGACGACGATGAGCGTCGGTTCCGCGAACGCGGCGAACGAGACCGTCCGGCTGGCCCCGAGCGCCGCGTAGTTGCTGCCGGAGTCGAGCGCGGCCAGGAGCGTGACGGTCCCGGCGAGGCCGAAAAGCAGGCCGCCGCCCAGGAAGTCGGCGGCCGATCCGTACGGCAGGGGATAGGCGGTGATGACGGGGACGATGATCGCGATGACGAGGTACGTCCCGAAGGCGACGAACAGCGGCAGCACGAAGACGATCGAACTTCCGATCGGCCGGAGGGTCTCCTTGCGCAGGAGCTTGCGGAGGTCTCGGTACGGCTGGAAGATCGATGGGCCCCTACGGGACTCCGTCCACGCCTTCCCGCGAGCGGCAATCCCGGCGATCAGCGGCGACAGCAGCAGGACGGTCGCCGCCTGCAGGACGTTGACGATCTGCGCGCTCGGATCCACTTCGTCCACTCCGCTGGGGAGCAGGCGTCATTGGCCCGTGGGGGCAGTTCACCGGCGCACGCGCCGGAGGGCGGACGCCTCCGCCGGATGCAGCGGAGGCGCGCGGCTACTTAGAAGTGTCGCTCCGCGACTATCCGGCCGCCTCTCGTATCCATGAACCGTCATGAAGGCGAGGGGGTGGACGGAGAGGAGCAGCCGATCGACAGCCCCCACGCCGTGAGACATGGTTCCAACGGTTCCGGGCCTCGCAGCACCTGAAGTAGACCCTCGAGTTGTTCCTTCTCCCTTCCTCGTCGGAGTTCCACTCGAGGGCGCCGCGCCTCCCTCGGCAGCGCCCTCAACCGACGGGCCACCTCCCCAGGATCCTGCCGGGCAGGCCCCTCCCAGAGATTCCCCCCGGGAGCACCTGCTCCACGAACCACGGACACCGCACGTTGCTCCAGAACGCCAAGAGTGCCCCATGGGCGTCCATCTCCTCGGCGCTCTCCCCGTCCGATGCCGGATCCGTCGCCGATCCGCTCCGTGGTCCCGTTCGAGCGCCACGGTGCTTCGGATCACCGTCCCCAGACCGGGGACCTCCGCCCGCACGGACGGACCGTGCTCCTCGAACCATCACGCGACCGTCGCCCAGATCGCTTCCGCCCACTCCCCGCGACACGAACCTTCTCCCCGCCGCTTCGATCGCGCCCGGGACGAGGTCTCGTCGGGCGCCTGCGGCCGGGCTCCGTGGGGCCCCGCCCGGGTCGTGGCGTGCGGCCGGGGCTACTTGGGCCTATACGGCGCCCGCTCCCCGCGGCGCCCCGAGGGGCGTCAGGCGATGCGGTCGGAGGTCTCGAGCGCGTCGACGAGGAACTTCTTCCCTTCCGCCGTGATCGCGAAGCGCTGGCGGGGGGCCCGCTGCCGCTGCCAGGAGTAGTTGCCCGGGTCCTGGACCGCCACGAGGCCGTTCCGGAGCAGGAGGCCGAGGGCCAGGGAGACCTTGATCGCCCCCTGGCTCACGGCCCAGAAGTCGCCGAGCCGCCGCTCGATCTCGGGCAGCTCGAGCGCCTGCTCCTCGGCGTTCCCCTCGTGCTGGGTCGTCGCCTGGTTGAGCTGCTTGAGGATCGCGACCAGGGTGGCGCGGACCGGATCCTGCGTCGCCGCGGGAGGGACCATCGTATCGAAAGATTACGCGGGGAAGGGGTATATGGAGCCTCGCGCGCCGTCCCCATCGCGGCGCTCAACGGATGCGGTCGGACTCCGCGATCTGCCGCACGAGGTAGGCCTTGCCGAGCGTCGTGATGCAAAAGCGCTCTCCGACGAGCCGGCGCCGCTCCCAGGAGTAGGCGGGCGCGTCGAGCTGGCCGATGAGGCCGTTCTCGAGAAGGAGGCGCAGCGCGAAGTCGAGGTCGACCTCGCCGGTCTGCGCCGCCCAGAACGCCCGCATCGCCCGCTCGAGCTCCACGTACTCGAGACCGGGGACGTCGAGCTCCCGCCCCTCGGCCTGGTTGAGCCGGCGGAGGGCCTCGAGGAGGGTCTCGTGGAGGGCCCATGCCGAGGAGGCCGGGCCGAGCGTCGCCACTGCCGAGGGCGAGCGCCTACCCCCCCTTAAACCCCCGGAGGCGGCGGGGGCGACCGCGGCCGGGGGCGCTCCCGGGGGCTCGGTCCGCCGTAGGTACGTTTTAACTCGTATGCGGGTCAAGGGATATCGATGCGGTGCACCTGCCGGGCCCCCGCCCGGTGCCCGGTCTGCAACACCCCCGTCCGGGTCGGGCTCACGAATCTGGAGAGCTCGAGCGGCGCGGCGATCCTCGTCGACCGGTTCGCCCGCCGGGACTCCTCGTCCAGCCGGGAGGGGCTTCGGCGGATCATCCAGGGCTGGGCGTCGTGCCCGGGCTGCGGGCACACGGTCCACCACAACCACAGCCGCTCCTGCGTCGCGGAGGCCCTCGCGTCGGCCGGCGTCCCGCTCCAGGAGCGCGAGGCGCTCCTGTCGAAGATCACCTTCCCGGAGGCGTAGCGGACGCCCGTGGCCGAGGAGGAGTTCGTCGTCACCCCCTACGAGGTCCGGGGGCCCATTGACCACGACCGCATCCGGGAGAAGTTCGGCGCCGAGCGGCTGACGCCGGATCTCCTGAAGCAGATCGGCGCGGTCGCCGGCGATCTCCACCCGCTGCTTCGCCGCGGGGTCTACTACTCCCACCGGGACCTCGCCCCGCTCCTTACCGACTACGCCCGGGGCCGGCGGTTCTTCCTCTACTCCGGCCGGGGCCCCTCCGGCCCCCTCCACACGGCGCACCTCGTCCCGTTCGACCTGTGCCGATGGGTCCAGGAGAAGTTCGATGTACCGATGTACATCCAGATCACCGACGACGAGAAGTTCTGGTTCCGCCCGCACCTCACCCGGGCCGAGACGGTCCACTGGGGCTGGGAGAACCTCCTCGACCTGCTCGCCGTCGGATTCGACCCGAAGCGGACGCACGTCTTCTTCGACACCCGCTCGATCGCGGCGCTCTACCCGCTCGCCGTCGACGTGGCGAAGAAGGTCCCCTACTCGACGGTGCGGGCCGTCTTCGGCTTCCCCCCGAGCCAGAACGTCGGGCTCGTCTTCTACACCGCCCTCCAGACCGTCCCCTGCTTCTACCCGTCGTGGGTCGCGAAGCGGGCCGTCCCCTGCCTCATCCCCTGCGGCATCGACCAGGACCCGCACTTCCGGGTCACGCGCGACATCGCCGAGGGGCTCGGCTACCCGAAGCCGGCGCTCCTCCTCTCCCAGATGCTCCCCGGTCTTTTGGGGGGCCGGGTGATGTCGACGACGGGCGACGGGCGGGACAACGCGCTCTTTCTCAACGACCCGCCGAAGGAGATCGCCCGGAAGATCCGTCACGCCTTCACGGGGGGCCGCGCGACCGTCGAGGAGCAGCGGCGGCTCGGGGCCAACCCCGAGATCTGCTCGGTCTGGGCCGCCTGGCGCTCGAAGTTCGCCCCCGATGAGGGCGAGTTCACCCGGATCACGGACGGCTGCCGCGACGGCTCCCTGCTCTGCGGCGAGTGCAAGGGCCGGCTGATCGAGCGGGTGCAGGGGTTCCTCGAGGAGCACCGCGAGCGGCGGGAGAAGGCCCGCGAGTACGCCGCCTCGCTCATCATCGACCGACCCCCGGAGGGAGCCGAGGCCCCGTTCCCGCCCGAGGCGCGGGACGGTGCGCCGGGCCCGACGAAGGGCGACGCCTAGCGGCGGGGCCCGAGCGCGCGGCGGGCGAGCGCGACGGCGACGCCGAACATCGCGAGCCCCCAGGCCAGGAGGCCGAGGAGGTAGATGGCCGGATCGTAGGGGTAGTAGGCCGCCGCGCCCGCGAAGAGGTTCTCCCGCAGGATGTTGACGGCCAGGGTCACCGGATTGTACGACGCGACGGTCTGCAGCCAGGCGGGCATCGTGCCCCACGGATAGAGGGCCGCCGAGGTGAGCAGGACCGGCAGGTTGATGGTGTTGACGACGGCGAAGTAGGTCTGCGGCTGCTCGAGGCCGAAGCCGATCGCGAGGAAGATCGAGGCGAACATCATCGACAGGATCACGATCGCGAGGACGATCTCGACGGCGCCGACGACGGTGACGCTCGCCGTCACCTCGAGCCCGCTCAGTCCGAGGTGGCCGAGGAGGTCGGAGAGGCCCAGGACGAGGAAGGCGAGACCGAGGGGGAGGATCGAGCCGGCGAGGAGGCGGGAGCCGAAGATCGCCGTCGCGCCGGCCGGCGAGGCCGAGATCCGCTTGAGGCTGCCGAAGAGCCGGTCGAAGATCACGTTCGCCCCGATGAAGAGCGTCGCCGTGACCGCGACGAACCCGGCCATTCCCGGGGCGAAGTAGGAGAAGTAGCTCGGGGCGCCGCGGAACGCGGCGAGGAAGTAGGCCGGAGGGATCCGGCCGCTCCCGAGGTTCTGGAGGTTGAACGCCTGGCCGAAGAGGACCAGGTACAGGACCGGGAGGAGCAGCGAGGTGAACAGCGCCTGCGGGTTCCGGGCGAGGCGCAGCAGCTCGCGGCGCGTGAGGGCGCCGAGCTCCCGGATCATCGACGGCCCCCGCGGAAGGTGTTGCGGACCTGGGCGAGGCGCACCGCCCGGTCCGTCGCCGTCATCCCCTCGTCCTCGCGGTACTCGCGCCCGGTGAGCTCGAGGAACACCTCGTCCAGGCTCGGCCGCTTGAGGGAGACGCCGGTGAGGCCGAAGCCCTCGCGGGCGCACGTCTCGACCAGGATCGGGACGAGCTCCTCGCCGCGGCCGCACTTGACCCGGTAGCCGCCGTCCTGCGCCGTGACCTCGAGCACGCCCGGCACCGACTGGAGCGTAGCAGCGATCCGCGGGTCCTCGCGGGCGGGACGGACCGTCACCACGTCGCCGCCGAGCCGGTCCTTGAGCTCGGAAGGCGAGCCGAGGGCGACGATGCGACCGTGGTCGATGATCGCGAGGCGGTCGCAGGAGGTGTCGGCCTCGTCCAGGTAGTGCGTCGTGACGAACACCGTGAGCCCGTGGTCCTTCTGGAGGTCCTTGACGTAGCGCCAGAACCCCGAGCGCCCCTGCGGGTCGAGGCCGAGGGTGGGCTCGTCGAGGAACAGGACGCGCGGGTCGTGGACGATCCCGACGGCCAGCTCGAGGCGTCGCCGCATCCCGCCGGAGTAGGTCTTGACGAGCCGGTCGGCCGCCTCGGCGAGCTGCATCCGTTCGAGCAGGGAGTCGACGCGCGACCGGGTCTCCCGGCGCGGGACCCCGTAGAGGGCCGCTGCCAACTCGACGTGCTCGCGGCCGGTGAGGTCGTTGTCGGAGGTCGACTCCTGGAAGACGAGCCCGATGCGTTGCTTGATCTGGGACGGATGCGCGAAGACGTCGACCCCGTCGACGATCGCCTCGCCGGCGGTCGGGCGCAGACCGGCGGTCAGCATCGAGACCGTCGTCGTCTTCCCCGCGCCGTTCGGTCCGAGGAAGCCGAACGCCTCGCCCTCCTCCACGGTGAAGGACACTCCGTCCACGGCACGGACGCCGCCGACGTAGGTCTTCGCGAGCCCCTTCGCCACGATCGCCTCGGTCATCGTCCGTCCTGGTTCGCGAGCTGCTCGAGGCGGTGCGCGATCTCCCGGATCGACGGCCGGGCCGAAGCGAACCCCTTCGCGTCCGTCCGCCGGATGTCCTCGAGGTACGAGACGAGGTTCCCGAGCCCGCGGGTCGCCTCCTCGGCGGAGCGGGGGGCGGCCGGGAAGAACGGCCAGGCGAGCGCTTCGCGCGCCGAGCCCGCGAGCTCGTAGCGTCCGTCGTCCCGCCGACGGGCGAGCCCGTCCCGGACGAGCTCCTCGAGCAGCGGGTAGACCGAGCCGGGGGACGGCCGCCACCACCCGGCGCTCATCCGCTCCATCTCATCCATGATCTCCGCACCGTTCTTCGGTGCGCGCTGGAGGGTGAGGAGGACCCAGGTCCGCAGACCGCGACGCTTCTTCGAGATCCAGGGTTCGCCCCATGCGGACATCGGAATACCGATATCGGAATATCGATGTTCGTGATAACCGTGGCGCATCCCCGGCGGGGGCGGGCGGTTCAGGCGACCTCTGGGCGCTCGTCGGAATCGTCCGTGGGCCGGTAGACGGTGCGCGGCGGGGGCTCGTGCTCCTCCTCCGGTTCGTCGTCGATCGGCTGACCGGCGACGGCCGTGAGGAGGCGGAGCATCGGCGAGAACAGCGAGCGGCGGGCGCGCTCGGGGTCGAGGCTCAGCGCCCGATCGTACGCCGCCATCGCCTCCTCCTCCTCCCCGAGGCTCAGCAACGACAGCGAGAGGTCGATCCAGCTCTGCGCCTCGCGCATCCCCTCCTTCTCGCCGACCTCGGCGATGTGGGGGTCGGTCCGAAGCGGGACGGGCTCCTCGAGGGGCGCGGTCGTCGTCTCCCGGGAGAGGACGAGGGCGCGCTCGAAGGCGGCCGAGGCCGCGTCCTCGTCCCCGCTCTCGGCGAGGGCGACGCCGAGGCGGTGCCACGCGACCAGGTCACCGGGAAGCAGCGCGACGGCGTGGCGGTAGGCCGAGACCGCCTCGGGCCACTCGCTGCGCAGCGACCGCGCGACGCCGAGATGGAACCACGCCTCCCCGTTCTGGGGGCCGATCGCGATCGCCCGCGAAAGGGTCGCCTCCGACTCCGCCGCCCGGCCGAGGTGCGCGAGCGACACGCCGAGATAGGTGAGCGCACGGGCGTTGTTGGGGTCGTCCATGAGGACGTCCTGGAACGCCCGGACGGCCCGGTCGTACTCCCCCTTGAGGAAGTAATGAACGCCCAGGTCGAAGCGCTGGCTCACGGTACCTCGCTGCGCGCAAGCCGACCCCGGGAAAAAAGCCTGCCGTGTCCCCGGCGCGGCCCGTGGCCGCCCCGGCCCGCGTCGGCGAGCGACGCCGGCTCACGCCGGGAAAGGCCTTAAATAGGCCCCCCGAATCCTCGGAATCAGTAGAACCCGAAAGCCCGACCCGGTTCGAGCGCCCCGTCAGACCTTACTTCTGACCCGAGATGCTTGGATTGAGTTCGGACTATAGGGTTCGGACCCCCGCGAAACGCGAAGAGGAATCGACATGGAGAAACCCCTGACGAAAGTGCGCGACCTGACCCCGAGCTCGAAGCAAGTGAACGTCCACGCGAAGGTGATCAACGTGGGCGAGTCGAAGGAGGTCATGGGCAAGTACGGCGACCCCCGCAAGGTGGCTGAGGCGGTCATCGGCGACGACACCGCCACGATCACCCTGTCGCTGTGGAACGAGCAGATCGGGACGATCGCGAAGGACGACATCATCCTGGTGGACAACGGCTACGTCTCCCTCGTCCGGGGGCACATGCGCCTCAACGTGGGCCGCTACGGCAACCTCACGAAGTCGACGGACCCGATCGGTGAGGTCAACCAGACCCTCGACATGAGCCAGCAGGAGTTCGAGTCCGAGCGCCGCTCCTTCGGGGGCGGTGGTGGCTACCGCGACCGGCAGGGTGGCGGCGGCTACGGTGGTGGCGGTGGCGGGCGCGGCTACGGTGGCGGCGGTGGCGGTGGCGGCGGCGGTGGGGGCGGTGGCGGCGGTGGCCGCGAGCGCTCCGACTCGTACAAGCGCTACTAGGCCGCCCGGCGAACCGACCGGCACGGGACGGGCCGCTCCGCGGCCCGTCCCTACCTTTTCCCTCGTCGGCGTCATTCGTTAAATATCACGCCCACCCTCTCCGCCGACCGTTCCATGCCCGAAGAACAGCGGCGCGAGCTCAGCCTCTACGTCCAGAGCCGGAAGGCCGTCACCAGCTTCTACCGCCCCCCGAGCCCGACGGGGGCAACCTCCCATCCGGAGGAGGGGGGCGTGACGGAGTACCGCACGCCGCCGCACATGGACTCGGAAGCGTCCCGGGCGACGGAGGAGACGTACTTCCTCTCGGACGACCAGGCCCGGTGCGTCGCGCTCACCGAGGAGCTGGCGGCGAAGCGCGGCTACGCGCTCAAGGTGGTCGACGTCGCGCGCGTCGGCCGCTTCGAGCGGCTCGTCACCGAGCGGCTGCGGGGCGTGCAGAACTTCCCCGTCCTCGTGGGTACGGGCGACCAGCGGCTCGAGGGCTGCGAGCGGTTCACTGAAGAGCACATCTGCGACATGATGCCCGCCGAGCTGCAGGCGCAGCGGGCGTACACCTATCTCAAGGTGCGGGGCGGGGACCTCGAGCGGATCCGCGAGATCCTCCTCGGCCTGCCCGAGGTGCGCGAGATGCACTTCCTCACCGGCGACTGGGACGTGTTCATGGTCCTCGAGTTCGAGATCTCCCGCGGCCGCAAGCGGGCCGTTCTTGACTTCGTCACCGAGCGCATCCGCTCGATCGCCGAGGTGCTCGACACGAGCACCGTCGTCCCCGAGTACACGGTGACGAAGTTCCCGTTCTAGCGCGGGGGCGGGCGGCGCGCCCGGCGGCGCGTCCTCGGGGCGCGCGGGACCGGCACGCGCAGCGGCTCCCGGGTCGCCGGCGCGCTGCCCTCCTCGGGCGTGCCGTAGAGCGGCTCGACGGTCACGGGGTGCTCGTCGAGCCAGGCGAGCCCCTCGATGTAGGCGGTGAACCCCTCGAGGCTCGTGAACAGCGGGATCCCGAGCTCGACCGCCCGCCGCCGAAGGACGTACTCGTCCTCGAGCATCCGCTCGAGCTTCTCCTGGGTGAGCGAGGAGGGGATGTTGAGCATGAGGTCGATCCCGCCCCGGTCGACCTCCTCGAGGACGTTCGGGTGCCGGTCGGGCTCGCTCACCTTGTGGAGGACCTTGACGCCGCGGAACCCCCGGGCGGAGAGGAACGCCGCGGTGTCCTCCGTCGCGGCGAGGCCGAAGCCGATCCGCGCCAGCTCGCGCGCCGGGGCCTCGAGCGCCTCCTTGAACTGGGGTCCCCCCACGGAGAGGAACGCGGTCCCGCCCTTGGGGACGAGCCGGACGCCCGTCGCGACCAGCGCCTTGACCAGGGCGTCGGCGAACGTCGGTCCGAAGCACGCCACCTCGCCCGTCGACTGCATCTCGACCCCGAGCAGCGGGTCCGAGCCGGTGAGCTGGAGGAACGAGAACTGGGGGACCTTGACCCCCCAGCGGCCGGGGGGCAGCGGCGCGATCCCGGTCCGCGTCAGCGGGCGGCCGAGCATCGCGCGGGCGGCCTCGGTCAACAGCGGAGCGCCGGTCGCCTTCTGGAGGAACGGGAGCGAGCGGCTCGCCCGGAGGTTGAGCTCGATGATCTGGAAGGCGCCGTCCTTGACGAGGAACTGGACGTTGAAGGGACCCCGGATCGCGAGCGATCGCGCGAGCTTGCCCGCGGCCTCGACGAGCTGGCCCTGGACCCCGGACGGGGTGTGGCGCGGGGGGAGGCAGAAGATCGCATCGCCGGAGTGGACGCCCGCGCGCTCGACGTGCTCGAGGATCCCCGCGACGAGGACCCCCTGGCCATCGGAGATCGCGTCGAGCTCGACCTCGCTCGCCCCCTCGATGAACTTCGTCAGGACGACCGGGTACTCGGGCGAGAGCGCCGCCGCCTCGGAGAGGAAGCGGGCGAGGTCGTGGCGGCCGTGGATGACGCGCATCGCCGCCCCCGATAGGACGTAGGACGGTCGGACGAGCACCGGGTAGCCGACCTCGTCGGCGAACGCCGCCGCCGCCTCGATCGTCGTGAACGCCCGCCACGCCGGCTGGGGGATCGCGAGCCGCTCGAGGAGATGGCTGAAGCGCGCCCGGTCCTCGGCCGTGTCGATCGACTCCGCGGCCGTGCCGAGGACCGGGATGCCGCAGGCGTGGAGCAGCGGGGTCAGGTTCTGCGCGAGCTGGCTCCCGACGCACGTCACCACTCCGCGGAACTTCTCGAACTCGTGCAGGTCCCGCACCCGCTCGAGGGTGATCTCCTCGAAGTAGAGGCGGTCGGAGCGGTCGTAGTCCGTCGAGACCGTCTCGGGGTTCGAGTTGAGGAGGGCCACGCAGGGTATCCCCTCGGACTTGAGCCCGCTGACGAGGTTCATCGTGGACCAGTCGAACTCCACGCTCGACCCGATCCGGTACGGCCCGGCGCCGAGGACGAGGACGCTCCCGGCGGGCGTCGGGGCGACGTCGTCGGCATCGGCGCGGTAGGTCATGTAGAGATAGTTCGTCGGCGACGGCCATTCGCCGGCGAGGGTGTCGATCATCCGAAGGTGCGGGCGGATGCCGGCGGCGAGGCGTCGGGTCCGGACCTCCTCCTCGTCCAGGCGGGCGGCCCGGGCGATCGCCCGGTCCGACAGGCCGAGCTCCTTCGCCCGGCGGAGGGTGGGCACCGGGAGCTCCCGGCCGGCCCCCGCCTGGAGGGCGCGGTGGGTCTCCTCGACCTCGGCGAGCGACTGGAGGAACCAGCGGTCGATGTACGTCACCCGGGCGAGCTCGTCGAGCGAGGCCCCCGCGCGGATCGCCTCGAGCACCCGAACCAGGACCGTCGGCTCCGGCTCGGAGAGCTCCGCGAGCAGCTCGCTGAGGGGCCGGCACTCCGCGGGCGGGACGAGCTCGGCGCGCGGGTCGCCCATGCGCACGGCCTTGAGCATCGCCTCGGGGAACGACGCCCCGATGCCCATGACCTCCCCGACCGACTTCATCGACGGCCCGAGCTTGCGGTTCGCCCGGGCGAACTTGTCGAGGTCCCAGCGCGGGAGCTTGACGACGACGTAGTCGAGCGCCGGTTCGAAGCAGGCGCTCGTCACGCCGGTGACCCGGTTCTTGAGCTCGGGGAGCGTCTTTCCGAGCGCAAGCTTCGCCGCGACGTAGGCGAGCGGATAGCCCGTCGCCTTGCTCGCGAGCGCGCTCGAGCGGGAGAGCCGGGCGTTGATCTCGATCGCGTAGTACTCGTCGCTGTTCGGGTCGAGGCAGAACTGGATGTTGCACTCGCCGACGATCCCGCAGACCTCGACGGCGCGTAACGCCGCCTGGCGGAGCATCTGGTACTCGTGGTCGGTGAGCGTCTGGCTGGGGGCGACCACGATGTTGTCGCCGGTGTGGACGCGCATCGACAGCACGTTCTCCATGTTGCAGACGGTGAGCGCGTTGCCCGCCCGGTCGCGGACGACCTCGTACTCGAGCTGCTTGAACTCCCCGACATACCGTTCGAGGAGGATCTGGCCGAGCGGGCTCGCCCGCAGGCCCCGCTGCGCGACCTCCCGCAGCTCCCCGGGAGTGCGGGCCATCCCCCCGCCCTTCCCCCCGAGGGTGTAGGCGACGCGGACCATCACCGGGTAGTGGAGGTCCTCCGCCGCCGCGAGCGCCTCCTCGACGGAGTAGACCGCCCGGCTCGGCAGCGTCGGGACCCCGGCGCGCTCCATCGCCTTGACGAACTTCGCCCGGTCCTCCGTCGCGCGGATCCCCGAAAGGGGGGTGCCGAGGACCTCGATGCCGTAGCGGCGGAACGCCCCGCGGTCGGCGAGGGCGATGCCGCAATTGAGGGCGGTCTGCCCCCCGAAGCTCAACAGGACGCCATCGGGCCGCTCGGCCGCCAGGATCGGCTCGACGAAGTCGGCCGTGAGCGGCTGGAAGTAGACGCGTCCGTTCTTCGGCGGGTCGGTCTGGAGCGTCGCGATGTTCGGGTTGACTACCACGACGTAGATCCCCTCCTCCTGCAGCGCCTTGAGGCACTGGCTGCCGGAGTAGTCGAACTCGCCGGCCTCCCCGATCTTGAGCGCCCCGCTTCCGAGCACGAGGATCTTGCGGTACGTCTTCACGGGGCCTCCTTCCGCACGCGCTCGAGGAACCGGTCGAAGACGAATCCGGCCTCCTGCGGGCCCGGGTGGCCCTCCGGATGGCCCTGGAGGGCCCACAGGCGGCCCCGAGCGTCGCGGAGCCCTTCCAGGGTGCCGTCATCCGGGTTGACGGCCCACGGCCGGAGCCCGCTTCCCTTCAGGGAGCGGGGCTCGACGGCGTACCCGTGGTTCTCGCTCGCGATGATCGCGCGCCCGTCGTCGAAGCAGACGGTCTTGTTCTGGCCCCGGTGGCCGAACTTGAGCTTGTAGGTCGACCCTCCGCGGGAGAGGGCGAGGAGCTGGTGGCCGAGGCAGATCCCCAGCGTCGGGAGCGATCGGGTCGTCGGGCGCCGAAGCTCCGCGATGGTCGCGGTGAGCGTGGAGGGGTCGCCCGGTCCATTGCCGACCACGAGACCGCGGACCCGCCGGCCCTCGAAGCGGTCGGGCACCTCGTGCGTGGCGGGGAGGCGGAGCACGGAGGCGCCGCGCACGAGGAGCGCCCGGAGGATGCTGGCCTTGACCCCGCAGTCGAGGACGGCGACCAGGGGTCCGCCGTTCACCGAGTAGAGGGTCGGCTTCGCGACGGAGACCTCCGGAACGAGCGCCTCCTCCGCGTAGCCCGGAGCACGGCCGAGCCGCGCCCGGAGCTCCTCGTCCGAGGGACGGACCTCGCTGGGGCCGACATCGAGGATCCCGCGGACGACGCCGAAGGAGCGCAGGTGCTCGGTGAGCCGGCGGGTGTCGATCCCCGCGATACCGGGAACCCCCTCGTCCGTCATCCAGCTCTCGAGGCGGGTCTCGGACGCCCAGTGGTGCGGCTCGGTGAGGCCGCGGACGACGACGCCGCGGACCTGGATCCCGTCCGACTCGACGAAGGCGGGAAGGCCGAAGGCATCCCGGGCCTTCCGCGACGGGACCCCGTAGTTGCCGAGGAGGGGATAGGTGAAGGTGAGGATCTGCCCTCGGTAGGAAGGGTCGGTCAGCGACTCCGGGTAGCCGACCATCCCGGTGGTGAAGACGACCTCGCCGACGTGGCTCGTCTCGGCACCGAAGCCGGCGCCGTCGAACCGGGTCCCGTCCTCGAGAAATAGAGTCCCCCCGAGCGCAGGTCGCGCACGGTCGGACGCCACGGTCGAGGTAACCCAACGCGTCCGAGGATACCTTCGGGCCTTAACATTTGCGTTGGGAGAAGGACGAACTCGGCTCCGGCCGTCGCCCCGGCCGCGGGTTCGGCGCTCCGGGGCCGGGGTCGAGCCTCAAATCCCCCGTCGTCTCACCGGGGTGCGATGCCGGGGTTCCCGCGCCTCCAGGAATCGTACGACCTGGTCGTTGTCGGCGGGGGCCATGCCGGCCTGCAGGCGGGCCTCAAGGCCGGCCTCCTTCACCACTCCGCGGCCGTGCTGGATCGCGGGCCGAAGTACTCGCGGTCGTTCTACGCCCCTCGCATGGACAACATCCCGGGGTTCCCGGACGGGATCAGTGGCCATGCCCTCCTCGACCACCAGGTCGCCGCGCTCCGCCGGGTCGCCGATCGGGTCGGCTACTTCTCGCCGGCTCTCGTCACCCGGGTAAAGCCGCGCGACCGGGGGTTCGAGGTCGCCTTCGACTGGCTCAAGCAGCCCCGGAAGGTCACCGGGCGGGCCGTCGTGCTCGCGATGGGGGTCGTCGACCGGATGCCCGAGGTCAGCGGGAAGATCGACCCGATCTTCCCGTGGGCGAACTTCGCGCTCTTCGACTTCTGCCTCTTCTGCGACGCGCACGACATGACCGGGCGCTCGGTCGCCGTCGTCGGCCACGACGCCTACACCGCCCGCCTCGCCCTCGAGCTTCTCCACTGGGAACCCCGCTCGGTGGAGATCCTCACCCACGGCCGTCCGTTCCTCGAGGGCGTGGAGCCGACGGAGGCCGCCGACCTGCGCGCGGCGCTCGCGGCGCGCGGTATCCCCGTCACGGCCACGGAGATCTCGGGGCTCGGCGGCCTGCGGGAGAAGGAGTTCCGCGTCCTCTTCAGGGATGGCGTCGAGCGCGCGTTCGACCGGGGGTTCTCCGGCCTCGGCTGGTACTCCATGCACTCGGAGATCCCGAGATCGCTGGGCTGCCGGTTCGATGCGGACGGGTACGTCGTCACCGATGAGGACGGACGGGCCCTGTCGGCCAGTACCGGAGAGCCGATCCCCGGCCTCTACTGCGCGGGGGATCTCCGGAACGGGTGGAACTCGATCCCCGAGGCATGGGCGACCGCCGAGCGGGCGGTCATCCACGCCTACGCGAGCTACCTGTAGGCGACCCGCGAGCCCGGGCGCTCGGCGGGGGAGGGGGCGGCGCACCGTTCGGCGACGAGGCCGTCCCCCGGGGAGCCGAGGGACGGGCCGTCGGCGGGGGAAGGGGCCGCGGCGCGACGAACGGCCGCACGGGGACGAGCCCCCCACGGGCGGCCCGGTCGAGGCCGATCTCGGCGATGTCCTGGGCGTAGGCGACGGTGCGATCGAGCGACTCCAGGACAAAGCCGAGGCCGGCGGCGGCGGCGGGCGTGAGGTCCGCGGGGCGGGCGCGGGCGAGGAGCCCTTCCCTCAGCGTCTCCTGGGTCTGGTGGAGGGCCTCGGTCGTGTCGATCACCTCGTTCGCCCGGGCCGAGTCCGGGTGCTCCGCGACGTCGACGGCCGCTTCGAGCGCGCGGAGGATCTGGCCGTGCAGGTCCGCGAGGGCCGACGTGAACCGCGCGGGCAGTCGTACCCCGGCGAGGCGTTCGTGCACGTCGGCGATCTTGACGGCATGGTCCGCGACCCGCTCGAGGTAGCGCGACAGGAGCAGGTAGTACAGCGGATGGTCCCCGACCGACTTTGGATACTCCCCGAGCGTCTCCGGGGCGAGCCGGAGCGTCAGGACCCGCTCGACGAGCCAGCCGTAGCGGTCGACCTCATCGTCCCGGACCCCCAGCGGGACCTCCTCCGTCGGCTCCGCCCTCTTCCAGGCCGCCGCGGCCTGACGCTGGAGGTCGAGGACGACCTGGAACATCCGGTTAAGGACCGCCCCCAGGTCGAGGTCTCCCCCCCGCGAGACGTCCCGCAGAACGAGACGATCCGGGTCCTCGGAGACGATCTCGATCTGGAACGTGCGCCGCGCGAAGGTCCGCACGATCTGCCGGGTCTCCGGCCGAAGCCCGCCGTCCTCGAGGATCTCGAACCCGTGGGCCCCGGAGATGTACGCCCCGACCAGGTCACGGAAGAGGTGCTCGGGGGAGGAGGACCGGTTCACCGGCACGATCGCCCCCCACCCGTCCAGGTGGGGAACCTCGGCGCGCAGAAGGATCGAATCATCGGCCAGGGCCCGCATCGTGATCGGACTGCCGACCCCCAGCCGGTGCCGCGCCACCCAACGCTTCGGCAGCGACACGCCGATCGTGACCGCTCCCATCCGCTGGAGCCGTCGGAACGGCTCTTCCTCGATCTCGGTTCGTCGTCGCGGTGCGGACCGGCCCTCGTCGCCGTCCGGGGTCTCCATCGTTCCCATCATGGTCCCGTCAGGCCAGAGTAGGAATATATAGCTTTTCAATTTAGAATATAGTCAACTCTATACAGGTCGGTCCACTCCGGTCGTCGGTCCATTCTCGATGGGAAATGGGGACGCGAACCGACCCGGTCGATCTCGGCGCCCGTCATCTCGCTCGAGGAGAAGTCGGAGTCCCGTGGCAGTGATTAGATATATAGTTTGGAGCTATCTATGTATGTGCCATGGAGATCGAGTGGACGAACCTCGAGGCGAAGCGGGAGCGCGGCGGCCGGCGGCGGAGGTTCCAAGAGGCGGCGGCGCGGTCGCCGCGGGCCGTCGGAGATTGGGCCCGACTCGAGTTCCCGAACGAGGACCCGGACTGGCCGATGGGTCGGCCCGGCCGGAGGGCCGGCGCTCCGCGCCGCACGCGGAAGGGCGGACGCTGGGACCGATGGAGGCGCGCCGTCCGCCGGACGCTCCGCTTGGGGCAGTGAGGCGCGAGGACGCGGGCGCCCCTTCGGTTCGGGCGAAACCCACTTTAGGCGGACCCCTCCTCCCTCTTCCGCGGGCCTCCCGGGACCGTCGTAGATGGTAGGAGCGGTCGCAGCGCGCCGGCGGCCTCCCCCACCCGATGGCCGTCCAGGTCAGCCGGGGATGCGGGGGCGCCGCTTTTGCCTGGCGGCCGCGCACCGGGGGGTGTCGCGCGTCCGATGACCCTTCCTACCGTGGCCCGGGCAGCCGAGGGGTACGAGCTGGACCGTCCGGACCGCATCCTGCGGCCCATGGTCCAGCCCGGGGCTCCGGTCGGCCGCGTCGGCGTCATCGATGTCGGCTCCAACACGGCCCGCCTGGTCGTGTTCGAGCGGACCGCTGAGGGGGGCCTTCGGTCGATGTTCGAGTCCAAGGAGGTGCCTCGCCTCGGCAAGGGCCTCGGTCCGGAGGGCGACCTCTCCCCGGAGGCGGTGCAGCGCGGGCGGGCGACCCTGCGCCGGTTCGCGCTGCATCTGGACCGCCTGGGAAATCCCCCCCTTGAGGCGGTCGCGACGAGCGCCATCCGCGACGCGCCGAACGGTGCGGAGTTCGTCGCCCGGGTGGAGAAGGATACCGGCCTGCGGCTGCGGGTGATCAGCGGCGAGGAGGAGGGGCGGCTCGCCTACCTCGGGGTCGCGACGGCCTGGGAACTGCGGGACGACCTGATCATCGACCTTGGCGGAGGGTCGCTCCAGGCGGTCCTGACGCGCCGGGGTCGGCCCGCCCGGGTCGTGAGCCTCCCTCTCGGGGCGCTCCGGCTGACCCAGCAGTTCCTCCGGCACGACCCGCCGAAGCGGCGGGAGATCCGGGCGCTCCGCACCCACGTCCGGAAGACCCTGGCAGGACTTCCTCGCCGGTCCGGCGGGCGTCGGCCCGGTCGCCTGTTCGGGGTCGGTGGGACGATCCGGTGCCTGGCGCGGGTGGCGATCGAGTCGAGCCGATACCCCCTCCACCAGACCCACGGCTACGAGCTCACACGGGCCACGACCCGCGAGCTCGAGGAGCTGATGGCCTCCGTGCCCGCCGCGGCCCGCCGGCAGCTCCCCGGAATGACCGGCCACCGTGCCGACGTGATCGTCGCCGGTATCGTCGTGGTGCAGGAGGTCCTCCGGGCCGCCGGCCGCGACCCGCTCGTGGTGAGCGGGACCGGCATTCGGGAAGGCGCCGCGGTGGACGCCGCCGGGATCGCGGTCCCCGCCACCGCCCGGGCGCTGGCGCGGCGGTCGATCACCGTCGCCCACCGCTCCTTCGGCTTCTCCCTGGAGCACGGCGATGCCGTCGGACGGACCGCGTTGACGTTGTTCGCCCGGCTCCGGCCCCGGTTCGGTTGGACCGATGCGGACGCGCTGGCCCTCGAGGTCGCCGCGGGGATGCACGACGCGGGGATGTCCGTCGCCGGTTGGGCGCACGAGGAGCATTCCGCCTACCTCCTCAGCAACTTCCCCTTCCTCGGCATCGACCACCGCCAGATCGCGCTCGCGACCCTGGCGGTCCTGCAGCACGAGGGGTCGGAGCTCTCGCCCGACCTGCGCCGGCAGTGGCGACCGGTGCTCGACCGGGCGGGGTTCCGGACGGCGCTTGAGCTCGGGGCGATCCTGTCGGTCGCCGAACTCCTCGACGGGACACCGGTGGGCGTCACGGTGCGGGAGCGCACCGTGCACCTGCGCGCCACCCACCGCGCGGCCGAGGGTCTGCCGCCCCGCGTCATCGAGCGCATCGCCCGCCTCCTCCGCCGCACGTTCCGCTACCGGGTGGTCTACCACGAACGCTGAACCTTCCGGCGCCGCACGCCGCGGCGCGCCCCCCTCCCCGGTCCCGAAGCCCACGGGCTTGGGCCGACTCGTCGTCTTCGAAGGGCTCGATGGCAGCGGCAAGTCGACCCAGGCGCGTCTGGTCGTCAAGTGGCTCCAGTCGAGGGGATACCGGGTCTTCTTCACCGAATGGAACTCGTCCGAGCTCGTCTCGGAGACGATCCGCAAGGGCAAGAAGAAGGGGCTGCTCACCCCGACCACCTTCTCGCTCCTCCACGCCACGGACTTCGCCGACCGCTTCGAGCGCCACATCCTCCCGCCGCTCCGGGCCGGGTACATCGTCGTCTGCGACCGCTACGTCTACACCGCGTTCGCGCGCGACACGGTCCGCGGCTGCGATCCGGGATGGGTGAGGAACCTCTACAGCTTCGCCCCGCTGGCGGACAAGACGTTCTACTTCCGGGTGACCGTCGAGACGTCCCTGAAGAGGAAGATCGCCTCCCGTCAGAAGATCTCCTACTACGAGGCCGGCATGGACCTCGGCCTCGCCGACGACCTCATCGAGAGCTACGAGCGGTTCCAGGGGCGCCTCAAGCGGGCCTACGACCGCCTCGCCGACACCGACCCCCTCGTGGTGATCCCGGCGGACCGTCCGATCGAGGAGGTCCTCCATGTCGTCCGCCGCGAGATCCGCCCGCTCCTCGCCGGTCTGCCCCGGACGGAGGCGCTCGTCCATGCGTAGGACCTACGGCACCCCGCTCCCGGGCCTGTCGAAGGAGCACTACCGCGGGCGGCTCATCGTCCTCGAGGGGGCCGACGGGTCCGGACGGACGACCGAGGTCGAGCTGCTGCGCGAATGGCTCGAGATCCGCGGCCATCCGGTCGTCGACACCGGGCTGCGCCGCTCGACGCTCGTCGGCGAGCAGATCGCCCGGGCGAAGCAGGGCCACACCCTCGCCGCCACGACGATGGCGCTCATGTACGCCGCCGACTTCGCCGACCAGCTGGAGAACAAGATCCTCCCGTCGCTCGCGGCCGGCTCGACGGTCCTCGCCGACCGCTACATCTACACGCTCATGGCGCGGGCCGTCGTGCGCGGCGCCTCGCGCGGCTGGGCGCAGCGGCTCTACGGCTTCGCGATCGTCCCGGACCTCACGATCTACCTCGATGCCCGGCCCGAGATCCTCCTTCACCGGGCGATCGGGAAGTACGGCTCGCTCGACTACTGGGAGAGCGGGATGGACCTCTCCCTGTCGCGGGACCGCTTCGAGAGCTTCTTCCTCTACCAGAACCTCCTCAAGAAGGAGTTCGAGTGGATGGGGCACGAGTACCGGTTTCGGACCGTCGACGGCAATCGCCCGCCGGCGCTCGTCCACCGCGACGTCCGCGCCCTGGTCCAGCCGCTCTACGGGCGCAACCTCCGCGAAGAGACCGGGGAGGAGCGCTCCTTGCGCGAGCCCGTTACGCGCCGAGGCGCACGAGCTGCTTCCGGGTGAGGAGCCAGTCGAGGCTCGCGGAGGCGGGGCCGACACGCCCCGGCACGGTGAGGCGGGCGGCGCCGAACTTCGCGAGGCGGAACGGGCGGACCTCCTCCCCGGAGATCAGCAGCCCGGCGAGCAGGCCGAGGTTCGGCTCGTGCCCGACGAGGACCCTCGGGCCCGACCGGGCGCCGGCGGCGACGAGGCGGCGGACGACGGCCTCCCCGGCGCCCTCGGGGCGGAGCTCGGGCCAGGTCTCGAGCGGGCCCCGGGCCTCCACCGCCCCGGCCAGGATCTCCGCCGTCGCCCGGGCCCGCGCGAGCGGGCTCGTCGCGATGCGCGGGCGCTCGACCCCGGCCCGCCGAAGCCCCCGGGCCGCGGCGAGGGCCAGCTTCCGTCCCTCGCGGGAGAGCCGACGGCGGTCATCGTCCGGCCACCGCTCGGGGTCGCGAGGCTCGGCCGGGGCGTGACGGACGAGGACCAGCTCCACCGCCGGCCCGGCGGGGCCGCCGGGATATAACGGACCGGGGTCAGGCCGTTCGGGCGGACGGGCCCGGTGAGGGCAGGCCCAGCATGCGGCCGAGCTCGCCGAGGTCCTCGGCGATCGCCTTCGCCCCCGCCGCCAGGAACCGCTCGCGCGTCATCCCGTTGTCGTCGCCCGGCGCCGGCAGGAGGGCGTAGAAGTGGACCCGGGCCCGGGTCGCGCATTCGGCATCGATGCGGTGGTC
This sequence comes from Thermoplasmata archaeon, assembly GCA_027315455.1. GTDB lineage: Archaea > Thermoplasmatota > Thermoplasmata > Lutacidiplasmatales > UBA184 > Lutacidiplasma. The sequence continues at coordinate 116,662 of DAHUXZ010000001.1, forward strand.
GCCGACGAAGAGCGCCCGGTCCGGGGGGACCTCCATCTCGCGGAGCAGGAGGTGGAGCGCCTCGGGCGACGGCTTCGCCGGCCCGGGCGCGCTGCGGGTGCGGAGGTAGGGGAAGAAGTCGGCGAGCGCGGTCCGGGCGAGCGCCGCCCGCACGAACGGCTCCGCACTGCGGGTGAGGAGGCCGAGGCGGTAGCCCCGGTCCGTCAGGAGCCGAAGGAGGGGCGCGGCCCCATCGCGTGCCGTCGTCCGCGGCAGCGCCTCCATCTCGATCGCGTCGATGGCCCGGTTCGCGTCGGTCTCGAAGCGGTAGACCTCCCCCTCGGGGACGCCGCGGGAGAGAAGGTCCGTGCGGGCCGCCTCGAACAGATGCGCGACCGGAGCCTCCGGGGCGAGGCCGGCCGCATCCGCGCCGTGGCGGACCGCGACGGCCCGGACCTCCCGGCGCATCCGGGCGAAGTCGTGCCGGCTCAGGACGAGCGTTCCGTCGAGGTCGAAAACGACCCCGAGGATCGGATCGACGAAGTCGGGTTCGCCGCTCGACGGCATGGATATCCGCGTCCGAATCATCGGACCGCGATTAGGTAAGGGTTTGCGTCCAGTCGAACGGGCGGCTCAGGTCCGCCCGGGCGCGTGGTAGGCGAGCCCGTACCAGACCGCGCGGCCGCGGTCGTACGTCGTCCCGCACTGGTAGCAGAGGAACATGCGGACCGGGGGCTCCTTCGGCTCGGCCTCCATCGAGGCCCCGCACGCCGGGCAGCAGAGCCGTTCGCGGACCTCGGGCATCCCGTGCCACTCCGCCCGCCGCTGGTCGAAGATGACCCCGTCGGCGGCGCAGACGAAGACCGGGTAGGGGACGGCCGGGTTCGACGGACCCGTCATCGCTCGGCCGCAGACCGGGCAGAACATCCGCCCCGGGCGAACGGGCGGTCGCGGAAGAACCTTCCTCCCGGTCAGCGGCGGGGCCGGCGCAGGGTGACGATCGACTCGCGCAGGCGGAACGACCGCCGCTGGCCCGACCGCCGCTCGCGCGCGACCTCGACCGACTCGATCTCGAAGCCGGCGCGGGCTCCGAGGCGCGCGGCCAGGAGGTCGCCGGGTACGTAGGTCCCGGCGAGCAGGGAGTCGCCGACGACGAGCACGAAGCGGCCGCCGGGACGGAGCGCCCGGAACGTCCCCGCGAGCACGGGAAGGAGGTCGAGGAAGTAGCGGAGGACGATCCCGTCGACGTCGCCACGCCGGTAGGTGCCCTTGCGCTCCACGTTCCGCCGGATCCGCCCGAGCATCTCCGGAAGCCAGGGGTCCGGCACGTCCGGAAGGGCGAGGACCGAGGCGGTGTCCCCGCGCGGAAGGTTGTCGCAGGCGACCATCGCCCGGCGGAACGCGATGAGGTCGGGGTAGCCCGACGCGTGCCCGAGCCAGGCGAGGTCGAGCTTGTAGTTCGTGACGTAGTCCATGCCGTTGACGTACGGGGGGCTCGTGATCGCGAGGTCCACCGAGGCCGGGGGCAGCCGCACCGTCCGCGCGTCGCCGGTGATCACGCGGGCCGCGGGCCCCCAGCGGGTGCGCGATGCGCGCAGGGCATCGAGGTCGTCCCGCATCACGTCGAGCGCCCGCGCGAACTCGAGGAAGACCTCCCGCTCGGGCCGCTCCGGCCCCCCGTAGCCGAGGCAGGGCGAGCGGCGGAGCCGGCTCACCGGGATGAGGATCCGGCCGAACGCGAGACGGAGCGCCTCGTCGTGCGGCCGTCCCTCGGGGGGAAGGACGTCGCGCAGCCGGGTGAGGTCGGCGAGGACCCGGGGGGCGAACTGCCGGGGGGTCTCCCGCAGGAACGGGAGGGCCCCCGCCGATCGCGCCCCGGCCCGTCCCCGCAGCTCCCCGCCGGCCCGGACGAGCGCCGCCCCGTTGAGCTCGAAGCGGGTCTTCACCCGGGCCGCGAGCGCCGCCGGCGGAAGGATCTCGATGCCGATCGCCCGATGGCCCGCGCGCCGCGCCTCGACCAGCGTGGTGCCGCTGCCCGCGAACGGGTCGAAGACGGTGGCGCCACCCGCGAGGTCGGAGGCATCGAGCAGTCCCCCAACGAACTCGGCGGAGTAGCCCTGGACGTACGGCCACCAGCGGTGCACGGGGAGGTCGTCGTTCGAGGAGAAGGTGATCGGGCCGCGGTAGCGGCCGAGGGCGATGCCGTGATCGCGGTGGAACCGCTCGACGTACTCGGCCGGGTCGACGAAGTCGTCCCGCCGCTCGAGCCGCTCGAAGTCACGGAGGATCCACAGCCCCCGCCCCATCCGCACGACGTCGCCCGCGGCGCGCAGGGTGTTGAGGTCGTGCGAGACCCGGGGCAGGGGACGGGACAGCCGGCCGGCGAGCTGGCGCGCCGTCGAGCCGATCGCCCCGGTCTCCGCGAGGGCGGCGAGGAGCGTCGGGGCCGACCCCGGCGCTCCGCGATGGGTCACGGCGCTCCATCGGCACACCGGCTAATCAAGGGTGCGCCGTGCGCGCTCGGCCGCCGCCCGTACGGCGGCCCGGTCGGTCAGGCGCGCGAACCGACGCGCGCCGGCGGCTGGAAGACGAGGGCGGCCCCGGTGCGACCGGCGGCCAGCTCCTCCATCGAGCGGAGGACGTTGACGGCCCCCTGCCCCTTCGGGGTGAGGCGGTAGACCTCGGCGGAGTGGGCGATCAGCCCCTCGTCGACGAGGCGGTGAAGGTGGAACGACATCTTCGGCGAGTCGTCGAGCTCGGCGGCGTGCATCACGTCGCTGAACGGGGCGGGGCCGTCGTGCAGGCGGAGGAGGACGCGCCGGCGGATCGGGCTCGAGAGGGCCTCGATGGCGCCGTGGACCTCCTCGGCGACCATCACGGCCCGCAGCGCCTCGGCCTGGACGTTGGAGAGGCGGGCGGGGTCGAGACCGAGGGCGAAGGGGCCGTGGCCGCGCAGGCGCTCGCGCAGGTCCGCAAGGAGCTCGAGGATGTCCTCGAGCCGGTGGTTCTCGAGCATCCGCTCCGCGTGGGCGATGACCACCCCGCCGCGCTCGTGGTCGCGGAGGAACGCCTCGATCTCGTCCCGGGCCTGCGCCGGTTGGCTCCCATCGAACGGGCGAACTTCGATGCCGTCGTCGGCGGCGACCGGCGGGGAGGTGAGCAGAAGGATCGGCACCCCCTGCTCGCGGTGGAGCGTATGGGCGAGCGCGAGCGCCTCGCGGGGCGGGAGCGCTCCCCCGGCGTACCGCTGCTCCTCCTCGATCAGCCGCAGGACGGTCAGGACCTGCTCGGAGCGGAACGGCTTCTGGATGTACTCGAAGGCCCCGAGCTTCATCGCTTCGACGGCGGTCGGGACCGTGGCGAATCCCGTCACGACCACGACGTAGGTCCGCGGCCATTGCCGCCGGACCTCCTTGAGGAGATCCAGGCCGCTCTGCCGCGGCATCTTGAGGTCGGTGAAGACGACGTCGCGCTCCTCGGTCTGGAGGAAGTCGAGGGCCCGATGGACCGACGGCGCCATCGCGACCGTGTGACCCTGCTCGGCCAGGAAGTCCGAGACCTCCTCGCGGAACGTGGCGTCGTCATCCACTACGAGGATCCGCATGCCACCGTTACGGGGAAGCCGGGATTTAAGAGGCCTCATGTCAGTCCGTCTTGACTACGGCTTCAAGTACCCCTCCCTGCCACGACGGAGCGTGGTCCACGCGGAGACCGGTGGCGAAGCCGACGCCTTCATCTCGGGGCTGCTGAGGGCCGGGGTGGTCGCCCGGGTCACCGGGGGGACGGGAGCCGACCCGGGTCAGGAGGCAGTCCGCGTCCGCCGGCTCATGCGCGCTCCGCCCCCCGCCCTGGACCCGGAGGCCCCGCTCGGCGACGCGGAGCGCCTCTTCCACGCGTGCGATGCGGAGTGGCTGCCGGTCATGGAGGGCGGCCAGCTGGTCGGGGTCCTGCGGCACCGCGACGTCACGCGGGAGCTCGCGCGCGCCGCCCCCGAGCGCAAGACCGCCGCCCTACCCGATCGGGTCGACGGCGACGGGTGAGCGACCCGTCGCCCGGTCCCCCGGCTCCGATGGGGCGTGACCGGGGACGAGCGGAAGGCGGACGGTGAAGCGGGCCCCCCGTCCGAGATCGGTCGCGACGTCGATGACCCCGCCATGCGCCCGGACGATGCCGTGGCAGATCGCCAGGCCGAGCCCGGTGCCCTTCCCGTCGGTCTTGGTGGTGAAGAACGGCTCGAAGATCCGTGGAAGGATCGACGGCGGGATCCCCGGACCCGTATCGGCCACGGCCACCTCGGCGAGCCCCTCGGTGACGCCCGACGAGATCGTGAGCGTGCCCTTGCCCTCCATGGCGTCGTAGGCGTTGTTGATGAGGTTGACGAACACCTGGAGCAGCTCGAGACGGTCCCCGCGCACCGGCAGCGGGGCGACCTCGAAGTGCTCCACGACCTCGATGTCCATCGATTGCTTGCCCCGGGCGAACGAGACCGCCTCGGCCGCGACGGAGGCGAGGTCGAACTCGTCGACGCGAGGAGGGTAGCTGCGGGAAAAGTCGAGCAGGCCGTGGACGATGCGGCTCGCGGCATCGACCTGCTTGGTGAGGGCGTCCGCCCGCCCCTCGACCCAGGCATTGGGGGCGCGCCGATGCAGGCTCTCGGCGATGAGCATGACATTGGCGAGGGGGGTGTTGAGCTCGTGGGCGACGCCGGCGGCGAGCTGCCCGATCGAGGCGAGGCGGTCCGCCCGGGCGACCTGGCGCTCGAACGACTTCTGTTCGGAGAGGTCCGTCGCGACGCCGATGAAATGGGTGATCTCGCCCGATGCGTTGCGGATGGCGTCGATCGACAGGAGGATCGGGTGCTCCCGTCCCTGGCGGTCGAGGTTGATGATCTCGCCCGCCCAGCGCCCCTTTTTCGGGTCGAGAAGGTCGGCCCACATGCGCCGGTGGATCTCGTCCGGGGTCTTGGGGCTCCGGACGATGCGGGGCTTCAAGCCCACGACCTCGTCGCGCGAGTAGCCGTAGACCCGCTCGAACGCCGGGTTGACGTCCACGAGAACCCCCTGCCGGTCGGTCACCTCGATGACGTCGTGGCTGTGGAGGAACGACTGGTAGAACAGCTCGGCCCGCCGCTGGACCTTGAGGCGCTCCGTGACGTCCGACACGATGGCGAGCACCTGGTGCCAGCCGGGCGTGCCGGGCATCGGGACGAGCTCGATGTCGAGCGTGGCCGCCCGGCCCGGCTCCGGCGCGAACGGGACCGCGCGGATCGACGCGGGCGTGCCCTCGATCGCCGCTCGCAGCGGCCCGTCCAGCCCCGCGGCCCTCACCCTCGGGTCGGCGAGAAGGTCGAGCCCGTCGGCGGGGTCCGGGAGCGCGAGGCATCGCTGTGCGTTCGGATTGGCCGAGGTGAGACGCCCGTCGGGCCCCATGGTGAAGATCCCGACGGGCACGCGCCGGTGGATCTCCTCGAGGAGGGCGGGGTCCGTCGGCCGGTCCGCCATGGTAGAGGATTACGCCCCCCTCGGGTATGAGGGTGGCGACCCGCCTCCCCGCCGGTGAAGTCCGTTTGACCGTCCCATCATATACCCTATCCCGGCTCGAACGGCGCATGGCGACCCATGCAGCCACGCTGCTTCCGCGACGTAAGGGCGCCGGCTTCTCCCCTGGCCCTGGCGGCGACGCGTTCCTTAGGCTTCCGGTCCCGATGACCGACCTGCCGGTCCGGCCGCAGGGTATGCCGTCCTCCGCGCTGCCGATCGAGGAGCTGCTCGGACCGGCGGGGAATCACCGCGTCGTCTGCGAGCCGGAGCCGCAGCGCTGGCGGGTCTACGAGGACGGTCGGTTCGTGGGGTACATCACCCGCTTCGCCTCGCCGGTGAACATCGAGCTCGCTCAAGGCGCGCGGCGCCGGGCGGACCCCCGACGCCCACCGGTGCGGCCGCGGGGCCGCCGCGCGCGACGGTAGCTCCCTCGACTGGCCCCGGACGGCGGCCGGGCGGTGAGCCGCCTGGGCTGCCCCGGACCGGCTCCGCACCATGCGGAGGATGACCCGTCTACTCCACGACGAGCGTGCCCGTCATCAGGCCCGGGGTCGTCATCGAACCCGGGTCGCACGGGGCCATGCACATCCACGTGTACGACCCGCTGGCGCCCACGTGCAGGGTGAAGGTCACCTGGACGGGGTCGAGCATCGAGGCCGAGGCCGGGATCGGGACGTTGACCGCCGGGGTGCCGCTCGCACTGGAGCCTCCCAGCGTGGGGACGGTGAAGGTGTGGGAGATGCGGTCGATCGGAACGCTGGTCACCGTGGAGACCTGGCCTGTCGACGGGACGGATACCTGGGCGCTGCCGCCCACGGTCCCGAGGACCTGCGCGTACACGGCCGGGACCGCGTTGGTGCCGTTGTCGTAGTTGAGGATCGTCACGACCACGGTGCTGTGCGCCGGGACGGTGAAGTTCGCGGGGAAGTACTGGTCCATCCCGTTGTTCGGGTTGAACGCGATCGTCAGGTAGAGGTAGTCGACCCCGGAGCTCCCTCCACCCGAGCCCGACGAGGACGGCAGGGAGGGTACCGACAGGCCGAGCCCGAGGACCGCCGCGACCGCCATCCAGATGAGCGAGGCTCCGATGAGCACCGCGAACACGCCGCGCGGCAGGAGGCCCCTCGGCTTCCCGTTCCGGGATCGGTACGCCGGGGGTGGGGCTTCGTCCAATAGGGAGTGCCGGTGGGCTGGGCTCGACGACATGGGCCTACCTCGAGGCATCGCGAGCAGGCCCGGGCTTTTAGCCTGGCCGTCAACCGCGCTTGACGAAAGCGCGCGGCAGGTTGTCACGGGGAACGCGTCCCACCGCCGGGGGGTGCCCCGTCGGCGCACGAGCGTCGGGACCACGCGGCGCCGGATGGGCTATTTGACGGGGAGACTATACCATTCCCGGAGCAACCGAGGACCATGACGCGGCGACGGGTCGTCATCGTGGGGGCGGCGGGACGGGACTTCCACAACTTCAACGTCCTCTACCGGAACCGTCCGGAGTACGAGGTGGTCGCGTTCACCGCGGCCCAGATCCCGAACATCGCCGGCCGGGCCTACCCTCCGTCCCTCGCCGGAACCGGGTATCCGGACGGGATTCCGATCGTGCCCGAATCCGACCTCCCCGACCTCGTCCGCCGGGAGAAGATCGACCTGGTCCTCCTCGCCTACTCCGACCTCCCCCACCTCGAGGTCATGCACAAGGCGTCGATCGCCCTCGCGGCCGGGGCGAGCTTCCTTCTCGCCGGGCCCCGGGACACCTGGGTCCGGTCGACCAAGCCCGTCGTCAGCGTCTGTGCGGTCCGCACCGGCGCCGGGAAGAGTCCCCTCACCCGGTTCGTCTCTCGCCACCTTCGGTCGAAGGGGCTCCGGGTCGCGATCGTCCGCCATCCGATGCCGTACGGCGACCTCGCGGCCCAGGCGGTCCAGCGCTTCGCGACCTTCGACGACCTCGACCGTGCCCACTGCACGATCGAGGAACGGGAGGAGTACGAGCCCCACCTGCGCGAAGGGGCGGTGGTCTTTGCCGGGGTCGACTACGAAGCGATCCTGCGCCGGGCCGAGGCCGAGGCCGACCTGATCCTGTGGGACGGGGGGAACAACGACCAGCCGTTCTATGCACCGGACCTGCAGATCGTCGTGGCGGACCCGCACCGCGCCGGCCAGGAGCTCGCCTACTACCCCGGGGAGGCCAACTTCCGGGCCGCCGATGTCCTCGTCGTGAGCAAGACCGATTCCGCTCCGCCGGAAGGGATCCGCACCGTGGAAGAGAACGCGGCTCGGGTCAACCCGAGGGCCGAGCTCCTCCGGGCCGCTCTCGACATCTCTGCGGATGGCGCGGACCGCCTCTCGGGCCGGCGGGTCCTGGTGATCGAGGACGGCCCGACGGTGACCCACGGCGGGATGGCGTTCGGCGCGGGGGTGCTCCTCGCCCGGGCGCACGGGGCGACGATCATCGACCCGCGGCCGTTCGCGGTCGGGTCGATCGCCAAGGTCTACGAAGCCTACCCGCACCTCGCCGCGGTCCTGCCGGCGATGGGCTACGGCGTCGCCCAGGTCCGCGAGCTCGAGACGACCATCGAGCGCGCCGCCCCGGAGATCGTCGTGGACGGGAGCCCGGTCGATCTCAAACGGCTCGTCCATGTGACGCCCCCGATCCTCTCCGTCCGCTACGACTACCGCGATATCGACGGTCGGATGGCCTCGGTCCTCGATCGCTTCGTCGAGCGGCACGTGCCGCGGTGACCCCGCGTCCGGCCCGCCCGGACGACCCGGGGCGGCCGCGGCCGGCGGGGTCAGGGGCCGTCGGACCGGCCGGTGACCTCCTCCGCGAAGCGCAGGCCGGACTTCGGCCGTTTGACGCGCGTGAGCCGCTGGCCGGTGACCATGTAGGCCACGTGGTCGCCGATGTTGACCGCGTGGTCGGCGAGACGCTCGAAGTAGCGGTTGATCAGGATGAGCGAAGCGCCGACCTCCGGGGTCAGCGACCGGTCCGCCATGCGGCCCACGATCTCGTGGAACAGCTGGTCGTGGAGCAGGTCGACGGCGTCGTCCTCCTCGATGATGTTCCGCACCGGCTCGGCATCGCGCGCCCGGAACGCGTCGATGGCGACATCGATCATGCGGATCGTGTACTCGCCCATCCGGGTCAGCCGCCGTAGCTGCCCGATCGTCGCTTTGTTCTCCGGGGTCAGCTCGCGCGCGATCTGCGCGATGTCGCGGGCGTAGCGGCCGATCCGGTCGAGGTCGGTGGTGATCTCGAGCGACGCGGTGATCGTGCGAAGGTCGCGCGCGACGGGAGCGTAGCGGGCGATCAGTTCGACGCACCGGTGCGTGATCTCCAACTTCAGGCCGAAGATCTCCTGGTCGAGCGTGAAGACCTCCGCCGCCCCGGAGCCGTTCGTGCCCTCGTAGGACTCCACGGCCTTGCGGATCGCGAGCTCGGCGAGCTCCGCGATCGTCCGCATGTGCTCGTTCAGCTGGCCCAGGCCCTCCTCGATGGGTGTCTTCTCTGCGATCGGCATCAGCCGAACCTCCCCGTGATGTACGCTTCCGTGAGCTTCTCCCGCGGAGCCTCGAACAGTTCGGACGTCGCGCCCATCTCGATCAACCGGCCCTGGTGCAGATAGGCGGTGACGTCGCTCGTGCGGGCGGCCTGGGCGATATTGTGGGTGACGAGCACGATCGACACCTCCCCCTTGAGCTCGCGGAGCATCTCCTCGATCTTCTGCGTCGCGATAGGGTCGAGGCTCGCGGTGGCCTCGTCGAGCAGGAGCACGCTCGGGTTGACCGCGAGGGCCCGGGCGATGCACAGGCGCTGCTGCTGTCCCCCGGAGAGGGAGAGCGCGGGACGGTCGAGGTCTTCCTTGACCTCCTCGTAGAGGCCGGCGCGGCGCAGCGAGGTGACGACGGTCCGTTCGACCGCGTCCTCCTCCTCCCGGTCGAGACGGAGGCCGAACGCGACGTTCTCGTAGATCGACTGGGGGAACACCGTGGGCCGCTGGAAGACCATCCCGATGCGACGACGCACGACGACGGGCGACACCTCCGGCGCGTAAATGTCCCGACCCCGGTAGCGCACCGTGCCTTCGATGCGGAGCTCCGGGGAGAGCTCGACCATCCGGTTCATCGCGCGGATGAGCGTCGTCTTGCCGCAGCCGCTCGGGCCGATGACCGCGGTGATCTTCTTCTCCGGGACCGCGAGGCTGACGCGGCGCAGGATCTCGCGGGACCCGGCGAAGACGCTGAGCCCCTCGGTCGAGAGGACCGGCGCCGGTTCCGGGGCGGCGGGTTCGCTCATCGGAAGAGCCCCCGGAGGCGGCGGCGGTAGCGTTCGGCGATCAGCTGCACGATCACGTTGAGCGCGATCACGATCACGATGAGGAGGAACGCGGCCTGGAACGCCAGGGCGAGCTCCGTCCCGAAGTCGGTCGGGGCGCTGTAGTACAGCCAGATCAGCCCGGTGAGGTAGCTCGTCTGGGAGGAGAGCCCCGTGGCGGGGACGAAGTTCCAGCCGGCGGTGAACAGGAGCGGGGCGGTCTCCCCGAGGCCGATCGCCATGGCGATGAAGATGCCGGTGAGGATCCGCGGGAACGCGATCGGCCAGGCGACCCGCCGCAGGTACTGACCCCGGCTGGCCCCCATCCCGAACGCCGCCTCCCGCTGATCGGCCGGGACCGACCCGAAGGCGAGGTCCGCGGTGCGATAGATGTACGGGATCATGAAGATCGACAGGGTGATCCCTCCCGCGACGAGCGTCATCCCCCAGTGGGTGTAGAGGACCAGCGCGAAGTAGCCGAAGTAGCCGATGACGATCGCCGGGACCCCGGCGAGAAGGTTGCCCCCGAGCCGGCCGAGGGAGGCGACCCGCGGCGAGGCGAACTCGGCGGTGTACATCCCCGCCACGATCCCGACCGTCCCGGCGAGGGCGGTGGAGATCGCGATGAGGTAGAGCGTCCCCGTGATCGGCGCGAGGAGGCCGCCCCCGAACCCCGAGGGATTCGTCGTGAGGGTTCGCCACGAGAGGGTCGGCAGCGCCTCCGCCCCGATCCAGTAGATGAGGTCGAGGAGCGGATAGAGGACCGCGAGGAAGAGCAGGGGCAGGAGGTAGCTCACGTAGCGGTCTGCCGCCACCCGTCGCCGCCAGCGAGGGGAGTCGGTCCCCCACACAGGGTCGACCGTCGCCGTCATGAGGCCGCCTTCTCGGGCCCAGCCTCGAGGGCGATCCGGCCGAGTCCGCCATCGGTGAGGAACCGGCGGCCGATGACGTTCACCGCGAGAGTGATCAGGAACAGGACGAGCGCGATCTCGACCAGGGCCCGCAGTAGGTCCGGGTAGATGAAGGCCGAATCGAACTGTCCGACGAGCAGGGTCGCGATCGTGCTGGTGCCGGAGTAGAGCGTCGGGGGGAAGCGCACCTGGTTGCCGATCACCATGAACACGGCGACGGTCTCGCCCAGGGCGCGCCCCAGCCCGAGGAGGACCGCGCTGAAGATCCCCCGGCGCGCATAGCGCAGGTGGACACGACGGACGACCTCCCACCGGGTCGCTCCGAGGGCGAGCCCGCTCTCTTCGAGCGCCCGCGGGACGCTGCGCAGGCTGTCCCGGACGAGGGCGGTGGTGAGCGGAACGACCATCAACGTCAGGACCAGGACGGCGAGCAGGAGGCCCGTCCCACCGGCGATCTCCACCGACGAGCCGCCGAGGCCGGGGAGGAAGCCGAGGTGGCTCTGCAGCGCCGGCTCGAGGTCGTTCGCGAAGTACGGCGCCAGGACAACGTAGCCCCAGATGCCGTAGACGACGCTCGGAATGCCGGCGAGGAGATCGACGAAGAGCGCGAGAACCCGGGCGAGGGGGCCGGGAAGGAACATCACGAGGCTGATCGCGAGCCCGATGCTGAGCACGCCCGCGAGGAAGACGGCGAGCGCCGACGTGAGGACGGTGCCGACGGCGAAGACGAGGACCCCGTAGGAGGCGGAGGCGGGGTCGAGCGGATCCGGGAACCAGTTCGGTCCCCAGAAGGAAAGGCCGAAGTTGTGGAAGTCGGAGGCGTAGAGGAGCACGGCGACGATCGCGGCGAGGAACAGCAGAGGGAGCCAGCTCAGGGGCGCGGTCAAGACGGCGCCGGCCCGCTTGCGCCCCGTCGGGGGACGGCGGGCCGGCGGTGGAACGGGTTCGCTTGACGCTTCGGAGGCGGGGGGGATGGTGGAGCCATCCGTGGGCGAGGTCGTCACGCGGGCTCCAATCCCACCTTCCTCCCGTTGGGACGCCCTAGGAGCCCACCGGGACGTTCTCCAGCGCCGCCATGTCGTACCCGATCACCGCGGGCGTGAGCGGCAGGAAGTGGACCGGGGTCATGAACTGCTGGGCGCTGTTGCCGTAGGAGAGCGCCCACCACATGAACTGGACGACCTGCTTCGAGTGGGCCAGGCTCGACGGGTTCGTCGAGATGAGCAGGTTCTCCAGGTTCACGTCCGGGTACGGGGTCGGGAACTGCGCCGTTGGGAGCGTACCGCCCGCGCCGAGCCGGAGCGCGGAGGTGGCCGCGTTCGGGCTTCCCCCGAGGATCAGGCTCACCGCGAGGCTCGGCGGGGTAAGGTACTGAAGCCCGAGGTTCGCGTCCTGGCTGATGTTCTGCGGGGTCGGCAGGACGTAGTTCGCCGGGTTCGTCCCGTTCAGGTTCGCGGCCTGGGTCCCGAGCGCGGCGTAGCCGAGGCCCGCCGAGACCGCCTGGTCCTCGTAGCTGATCCCGATGTACGCGATCCCGTAGTGGGTGTTCTGCAGCGTCGTCACCATGCCGCTGTTGCCGTTGGCCCCCGGCGAGGTGGACAGCCAGCTGACCGTCGTGCCGTACTTGTACGGCCATCCGCCCCAGGACAGGTAGCAGAGCGAGGTGAACATGAACGTGTCCCCGCTGCCGTCGCTCCGGTGGATCGGCACGATGGGGTTCGACGGCAGGTTCACGCCCGGGTTCGCCGCCTGGATGAGCGGGTCGTTCCACGCCGTGATCTTCCCGGCGTAGATCATCGCGAGCACCGTTCCGTTGAGATTGAGGTGCTGCGAGACGCCCGGCAGGTTGTAGAAGACGAGCTGGGCGGAGATCGCCGTCGCGAGGTCCAGAAGATGGTACTGGCTCGCGACGCTCGAGTTGATGAACGCGTCGGTCCCGCCGATGTCCACGGTCCCCGCCTCGGCCCCGCTGATCCCGGCGCCGCTACCCGTAGAGGTCGCCGTGATGTTCACGTTCGGGTAGAGCTTCTCGTAGGCCGGGCCCCACAGCTGGAAGAGCGGGAAGATCAGGCTCGAACCGGTCTCGGTGATCGTCACCGAGGAGGGACCGGTGCTGCCCCCGCCGAGGGCGTACTTCTGCACCACGATCCCCGCGCCCAGCCCCGCGAGGAGCAGGACCACCCCGACCACGATGACGATCGTCGCACCGTAGCTGGCGCGGCGCCGTCGGGCCGGAGCGGACCCCAGGTCGTCGTTCGTCGAAGACGTGCTCGCTTGGCCGCTCATCTCTCTTGATTCCCTCCCGAAGGTCCCGTCGTTCGCGACGGGAGATGCGCGGTCGGGGCGCATCCGCCCTCGGCTCCGTTCATCGTCCGTCCCACCTTCCGAGTGACTATATACTTTCTCCATGTAGACTATAGATTACTAAGTATCAGTATATCGACCACTGGTTGCTACGCTGGCACAGCCGGGGTGGACGGACGGGCCCCGTGAGGGTCGGGTGGCGATGCATCGGGCATCGGATAAGCCCCCCTTAACCCCCACCCTTCCCCTATACGTCCCCTTCCCAGGAGTGATGCGCATGGAGACTGTCGTGTTT